>CAZZKF010000035.1:0-24404 GCA_964654995.1 uncultured Alphaproteobacteria bacterium
CCCGGCATGCGCCCGGCCACCGGGTGGATGGCATAGCGCACCTTGACCCCGTGTGCCTTGAGGGCGTCGGCCATTTCGCGCACCGCATGCTGGGCCTGGGCCACCGCCATGCCGTAGCCGGGCACGATGATCACCGAGCCGGCGTTCTTCATGATGAAGGCGCCGTCTTCGGCGCTGCCGCGCGTCACCGGCCGGTCCTGGGCGGCAGCCGAAGGGCCGGCACTGTCTTCGCCGCCGAAGCCGCCGAGAATGACGCTGAAGAACGACCGGTTCATCGCCTTGCACATGATGTAGGAAAGAATGGCGCCCGATGAGCCGACCAGCGCCCCGGTGATGATCAGGGCCGTGTTCTCAAGCGTAAAGCCGATGCCGGCCGCCGCCCAGCCCGAATACGAGTTCAGCATCGAGATCACCACCGGCATATCCGCACCGCCGATCGGGATGATGATCAGCACGCCGAGCACGAAGGCGAGGATGGTCAGGGTCCAGAAGGTGGTTTCCGATCCGGTGAGCGTCAGGTGAACGATCAGGGCAATGCCCAGAAGGCCGAGCAGCGCATTGAGCCAGTGCTGGCCCGGAAACACCACCGGCGCGCCCGAGACCAGCCCCTGCAGCTTGGTGAACGCCACCACCGAGCCGGAAAAGGTGATCGCCCCGATGGCCACGCCCAGGCTCATCTCGATCAGACTGCCGGTATAAATGTTGCCGACCGTGCCGATGCCGAAGGCTTGGGGCGAGTAATAGGCGGCCGCGGCCACCAGAACGGCGGCCATGCCGACCAGGCTGTGAAAGGCGGCGACCAGTTGCGGCATCGCCGTCATGGCGATGCGCCGCGCGATCAACGTGCCGATGCCGCCGCCGATGAGCATGCCGACGAGGATCATTTCCCAGGTCAGCCAGCCGCTGTCGCCGAGCTTGAGGGTGAGCGTCGTGAGAATCGCGATGGCCATCCCCAGCATGCCCAGCAGGTTGCCGCGGCGCGCCGATTCCGGCGATGACAGACCGCGCAACGCCAGAATGAAGAGAATGCCGGAGATCAGATAGGCGATCGCCGCCAGATTCGCTGACATGTCGGCCCCCGTTTACTTGTTTTTTCGGTACATGCCCAGCATCCGCTGGGTGACCAGAAAGCCGCCGAAAATGTTGACCGAGGCAAGCACCACGGCGACGAAGCCGAGGATGCGTGACGGGTTGAAATGGCCGGCCAGCCCCTCCATCCGGGCGCCCACCGCAATCAGCGCGCCGACGATAATGACGCTGGAGATCGCGTTGGTGACCGACATCAAAGGCGTGTGCAGGGCGGGGGTCACACTCCACACCACGTAATAGCCGACGAAAATGGCCAACACGAAAATCGACAGACGGAAAATGAACGGATCGATCTCCGCCGCCTGCTGCAAGACCGTCATATCCATGATCAGTTGTCCCCTTCCTTGAACGCGGGGTGAACGATGCTGCCATCGCGCGTCAATGCCGTTGCGGTGACCAGTTCATCCTCCCAGTCGAGCTTGAGTGTGCCGGTCTCCGCATCCGTCCAGGTGCTCAGGAAGTTGTACAAGTTGCGGGCGTAAAGGGCGCTGGCGTCAACCGCCACCCGGGCCGGCACGTTCATGTGGCCGATGATCTTGACACCATGCGCGACGATCATCTCGCCGGGCCTGGAGAGTGTGCAGTTGCCGCCCGACTCGACCGCCAGGTCGACGATGATGGCACCCGGCGGCATCGACTTGACCATGTCCTCGTCGATCAGCGTCGGGGCGCGGCGCCCCGGAATCAGCGCCGTGCAGATGACGATGTCCTGCTTGGCGACGGTCTCGGCAATCAGCGCCGCCTGCTGGCGCTTGTATTCGTCGCTCATCTCCCGGGCGTAGCCGCCTTCGGTTTCCGCCTGCTTGGTCTCCTCGGTCTCGACCATGACGAAGCTGGCGCCCAGGCTTTCCACCTGTTCGCGTGCCGCCGGGCGCACGTCGGTGGCGCTGACGATGGCGCCGAGACGCCGCGCCGTGGCGATCGCCTGCAGTCCGGCAACGCCGGCGCCGAGGACCATGACGCGCGCCGGCGCCACGGTGCCGGCGGCGGTCATCATCATCGGCAGGATGCGGCCGAACTCGGCGGCCGCGTCGATCACCGCCTTGTAGCCGGCGAGGTTGCTTTGCGAGGACAGCACGTCCATCGCCTGGGCCCGGGTGATGCGCGGCAGCAACTCCATGGCGAAGGCGTCGACGCCGGCCTCGGCATAGGCCTTGACCGTCTCGCGCTCGTCATAGGGCGAGAGCATGCCGATCAGCGTGGCGCCGCGGGGCAGCAGCGCCAGCTCGTCAGGCTCGCCGCCATGCATCGGGGCGCGGACCTTGAGCACGATGTCGGCATTGGCCAGCGCGGCCGCCTCGTCGTCGGCGATCGCTGCCCCGGCTTGCGCATAGGCCTCGTCCGAAATCGAAGCGCCGTCGCCGGCACCCGACTCGACGACGACATCGAACCCCAGTCCAACATATTTCTTGACGGTATCGGGAGTGGCGGCCACCCGGTGCTCATACGGGCGGCGCTCCCTGGGCACGGCAATTTTCATCTTTTACGACCCCCATTCGGTGGGCGGCCTCGGCCGCGTTCGGGCGCCAAGATATCAGATGAATCGGCCGGGGCAAGGGGTTCTGCGCAGCGGCTCCGGGAATTTGCCTGACGATGACATAAAAGCCGCACCGAAGCCGCCCGGACGGCCGGTTCAGTCGTTCGACGCAGGGGGTTGCGAGGGTGCAGGCGGGACGATCGTGCGTCCCGGAACGACCGGCCGGCCGAGTCGGCTCCATTCCTCCATCGAGCCGTCGAACAGATAGCTGTCGTGGCCCAGCAGCTCGCGTTCCACGAACCAGCCGAGCGCGGCGCGATGGCCGCTGGCGCAAAAGGCGACTTCCGCTGTCGGCGCCGGCAGCCCGGCCATGGCATAGAGCGCCCGCAGCTCGGAGCGGGGCCGGAAGCGGCCGTCGGCGCCGAGCAGGCGGGTCTGCTGAATGTTGATGGCGCCGGGGATGGTGCCCCGCGCTCCGGTGCCGCGGACCGGGCGCTCGCCGCGGTATTCGGCCGGCGAGCGGTGATCGATCAGAACCGCCCCGGCGCGCGCCTGCAGTCGTGCGACATCATCGGCATAAAGGATCATGTCGCGGCGCAGTTGCACGCGGAACCGGGTCGGGCGCGGATGCGCCGGCCCGGTCTCGAGCGGCGCGCCGGCGAGCCGGCGCCAGGCGGCCTTGCCGCCGTCGAGGAGGGCGAGGCGGTCCAGCCCGGCGACCTTCAGGGTCCAGTAGATGCGGGCCGCCGCGGCGATGCCGGCGACATTGCTTTCGATCGCCACCAGCACGACGCCGCGCCGGCGATCGAGCCCGAGGCCGCCGATCAGGCGCTCGAGCACGTCCGGGGGCGGAAGCTGCCCGGGAATGCCGCGGGCATCGGTCTGCCGCCAGCCGGCGGTCAGATAGTTGGTGAACACCGCGCCGGGAATATGGCCGGAGGTGAAATCCATGAAGGAGGCACCGGCGTGGTTGATGCCGATCTCGACCACGACAAGGTTGTCTGAGCCCAGGTGATCCTTGAGCCAGGCGGCATCCACCAGCGGCCCGGGCCAGTCGGCCGGGCGGCTGGCCGGCGGCGCGGCGGCGGCGAGGTGAGCGGCCATCACCAGGCCGAGAATGGCGCCGATGAGCAACGCGGGCACGGCCCTCAGGGCGCGTCTGCCGATCGCTATCATTGCCGAAATATTAACCATTGTCCCGTAATGAAACATGAGGCCCTGTCCGCCTTAGATTCTGCAAATGGCCGGCCCCGGATGAGCGCCACTGACAGCATGACCAAAACCGTCCTGATTGTCGATGATGATCCGACCCAGCGCCGGCTTCTCGAGGCGGCGGTCAGCCATCACGGCTATCAGGTGCGCTGCGCCGCCTCGGGTCACGAGGCGATCGAAATCCTGGAAAGCCGGGAGGCGCTGGAGATCGATCTGGTGCTGCTCGACATCGTCATGCCGGACTTGAACGGCATCGAGGTGCTCGAGCGCATTCACCCCCACCTGCCGTCGTTGCCGGTGATCATGCTGACGGCGCACGGCAGCGTCAACCTGATCGTCCAGGCGATGCGGGCCGGGGCCATCGATTACATCGTCAAGCCGGCCAGCCCCGAACGCATCAAGGTCTCCATCGACAACGCCCTCAAGCTCAACGCCCTGAGCGGTGAAATCTCGCGCCTGTCGCGGCGCCAGACCGGGCGGCTGCGGTTTTCCGACATCATCGGCAACAGCCCCGAGCTGCGCGCGGCGATGGATCTGGCACGCCGCGCCGCCGACACCAATGTGCCGATCCTGATCGAAGGCGAAAGCGGGGTGGGGAAGGAAATGTTCGCCCGTGCCATCCAGAGCTGCGGCGATCGCGCCGAGGGGCCGTTCATCACTGTCAACTGCGGGGCGCTGCCGGAGAACCTGGTCGAAAGCATTCTGTTCGGCCATGCCAAGGGCGCCTTTACCGGCGCCATCGAGCGCCACCGCGGCAAGTTTCAGGAGGCCGACGGCGGCACCCTGTTTCTCGACGAGATCGGCGAGCTGAAACCCGACATCCAGGTCAAGCTGCTGCGCGCGCTGCAGGACGGCGAGATCGATCCGGTCGGGGCGGATGCACCGGTCAAGGTCGACATCCGGCTGATTTCGGCGACCAACCGCAGCCTCGAGGACATGGTTCGCGAAGGCACCTTCCGCGAGGACCTGTTCTACCGTTTGAACGTCTTTCCGGTGCGCATCCCGCCGCTGCGCGAGCGCCGCGACGACATCCCCGAGCTGGTCAAGCACTTCATCAACCAGATCTCGGTCGCCGAGGGCAAGAAGGTGCGCGGGATCACGCCGGATGCGCTGGCGCTGCTGCGCGATTTCGACTGGCCCGGCAATGTCCGCCAGCTGGAAAACGCGGTCTTTCGCGCCGTCGTCCTGTGCGAGGGCGTGGAGCTGACGACGCGCGACTTTCCCCAGATCGTCAAGGCCCGCGAGCGCGCCGCGCGCGGCCTTTCGGATGATCCCGTCGAGACCTTGAAGCCGGACCAACCCGCGGCCTCCGACAATGGCGCCGGCGCGCTGCCGCCGCGAACGGCGGGTGCCGTGCCGGTGGTCGATGAAACCGGCAATTTGCGCCGCATCCGCGAGATCGAGGCCGAGGTGATCGCCTTTGCCATGCGCAAATATCGCGGGCGGATGTCGGAGATTGCCCGGCGGCTGGGCATCGGCCGCTCGACGCTTTATCGCAAGGTCACCGACTTGGGTCTCCACAACGGCTCGGAAGACCGCGGCTGACCGGCGCGGCGCTTGCCCGGGCTGCGCTCTTACGGGCGCCCGCTTGCCTCAGCGGAGCCGTCTTGCGCCGATGCGCCGCCGGCGTCCGCGACATCCGCCATGGTGTCGGTGATCAGCGTGTCGACCACGGCGCGCAGGGCTTCCGTCTCATCGGCGCCGGCGGCCCGCGCGGCGCTGTAGACGTGAAGCTGGCGATGCGCGCTGGTGCCGCGGCGCAGGATTTCCCGGGCGTGCTCGACCTCGGCGGTGCACTCCAGCGCAATCGCATCCTCGCGGATGAGGTCGAGGATTTCGTCCAGCAGGATGGCAAAGGGGATGCGCTCGCCCTTGCCGAAATCGACCAGCGAGCCGTCGGTGCCGTAACGTTGCGCCAGCCAGCGGTTTTCGTCGACCAGGGTGCGCGGATAGATGCGCCAGCGCTGGTTGCTCTGGCGCAGGCGATAGAGCTTGCGCAGCAGGCAGCGATAGATGGCGGCGACGCAGATGCAGTCATCGAGCCGGGTGCAAACGTCGGTCGAGCGCATCTCCAGCGTCGGGAAGCGTTCGCTCGGCCGGATATCCCACCAGATCTTGGTGGCGTCGCTCAAGACGCCGGCCTGAACCATCTGGGCGACCAGCCGGCGGTATTCGGCGTAGCTGGAGAAATAGTCGGGCAGGCCGGTGCGCGGCAGGCTGTCGAAGACCAGCAGGCGATACGACATCATGCCCATGTCCTCGCCGCGCCAGAACGGCGATGAGGTGCTGAGCGCCAGAAGGTGCGGCAGGAAATAGGCGATCTGGTTCATCAGATCGATGCGCAGGTCGTCATCCGAGATGCCGACATGCACATGCATGCCGCAGATCAGCAGACGCCGGGCGGCCCCGGCAAGATCGCGCAGCAGCGCATCATAGCGATCCTTGGGCGTGTGCACCTGGCTCACCCAGCTGGCGAACGGGTGGGTCGAGGCGGCGATCGGCGCCAGCCCGAACTGTTCGGCGACCTTGGCGACAGTACTGCGAAGCTGCACCAGATCGGCGCGCGCCTCGGCCAGACTGGTGCACACCCGGGTGCCGACCTCGATCTGGCTGCGCAGCAGCTCGGCAGTCACCTGGTCGGCCAGCAGGCGTTCGCATTCCTCCATGAACTCCGGCGGCGGTGTCGCCGCCAGATCGCGGGTCTGGCGATCGACGAGAAGATATTCCTCCTCGATGCCGACGGTGAATTCGGGTGCAGAGGGTATCGGCATGGGCTATCCGCTCCCGGCGGTGAGGCGCGAATCGTCCAGCACGTCGGTGAGCACCCGGGCCAGACGGCCGGCCCAGCGGGCCACCCCGTGGTGGGTGTCGATCAGGTCCTGGCGCAGCTCGACCACGGCATGGGGCAGGCCGGTGCGCCCGCCGTGGCGGTCCATGGAGTAGCCGGCGATGCGCCCCGAATAGGGCTCGTTGCGACCGACACACAGGCCGGGCTCACGCTCGAGGCGTTCGAGCAGGGCATCGGCAAGGCGCGCATCCCGGTTCCACAGGACGCCGACCTCCCAGGGCCGCTCGAAGCCCTCCATGATCGGCGTGAAGCTGTGAATGCCGATGAACAGCGGCACGTCGTGGCGGCCGCGAAGCACCGCCAGCTCGGCCTCGAGTGCCTTATGGTAGGGGCGGTGATAGCGGCTCAGGCGGCGCTCGATCTCGTCCGCATCCAGGGTCTGGTTGCCGGGAACAAACACGCCGTCGCTGACCTTGACGATCAGCGTCGGGTCGTCCTCGGCCCGGTTGGGATCGATCAGCAGCCGGGTAAAGGTGGCGAGAACGGCGCGGGCGTCGAGCTGTTCCGAGAGCGCCCGGGTCAGCTCGGCGGCGCCGATGTCATAGGCGATGTGGCGGTGAAACATCGTCGGGTCCAGGCCCAGGGTGCCGTATTCGCCGGGCACGGCGGGGGACGCGTGATCGCAGGCCAGCAGAATCGGCGACCTGCCGGTCCCGTTGATGCGGGCAAAGGCCGGCCCGTCGAGGACCGGCGGAAACGGGTGAGGCGCCTGCGATTGAAGCGGGTCATGATCGTTCATGGGGCTACTATATCCGAACTCGCCGGCGGCCCAAGCCGGCTTTGGCCGGATCGGGTCCCGGGGTCACGCGCGGTTCACCATTTTGCAAGCCTCTGGCGCCGCGTGGTCGACGGCGTTAATCTCGCGCCATGAAACGCAACCGAAAGACCCGCATCATCGCCACGCTGGGCCCGGCGAGCGCCTCGCCGGAGATGGTCCACCGGCTGTTTGTTGCCGGTGCCGACGTGTTTCGCATCAACATGAGCCATTCCAGCCGCGATGACCTTCGCGCCCTGTGCACCGCGATTCGCGAGGTCGAGGCCGAGACCGACCGGCCGATCAGTGTACTGGTTGATCTGCAGGGGCCGAAAATCCGTATCGGCGACGTTGCCGGCGGCACCGTCCATCTCGACGACGGCGCTAGCTTCCGGCTCGATCTGTCGCCGGAGCCCGGCGATGCCACCCGGGTGGCGCTGCCGCATGCGGAAATCTACGGTGCCCTGGCGCCGGAAACCGATCTGCTGCTGGATGACGGGCTGATTCGCCTGCGCATCGAAAAGGTCGGCAAAGATTGCGTCGAGACGGTTGTGGTCAGCGGTGGCGATCTGAAAAGCCGCAAGGGCGTCAACATTCCCGGTGTCGTGCTGCCGCTCGCCGCGCTCACCGAGAAAGACCGCGCCGACCTCGAATACGGCCTCGAGATGGAGGCCGACTGGATTGCGCTCTCCTTCGTGCAGCGGCCCGAGGACCTCGATGACGTGCGCACGCTGGTCGCCGGGCGCGCCGGCATTCTGGCCAAGATCGAAAAGCCGGCGGCGATGGCGCGGCTCGATGAGATTCTCGAGCGTTGCGACGCGCTGATGGTGGCGCGCGGCGATCTTGGCGTCGAGATCCCGCTTGAGGATGTGCCGGGCAGCCAGAAGCGGATCATCGGCGCGGCGCGGGCCGCCGGCAAGGCGGTGGTGGTGGCGACCCAGATGCTGGAATCGATGATCCATGCACCGGTGCCGACCCGGGCCGAGGTCTCGGATGTGGCGAACGCTATCTTCGACGGGACGGATGCGGTGATGCTGTCGGCCGAGACCGCCACCGGCTCCTATCCGGTCGAGGCGGTGGCGATGATGAACCGGATCGCCGAAAAGGTCGAAAGCGAGCCGATGTATCTGCACATGCTGGAGACCCAGCATTCGGTGCCGGAAGCGACCACCGCGGATGCGATCAGCGCCGCCGCCCGCCAGGTCGCCGAAACCCTCGGTGCGGCCGCCATCATCACCTATACGAGCTCGGGCTCGACCGCGCTCAGGGCGGCGCGCGAGCGCGCCCGGGTGCCGGTGCTGGCGCTCACTCCGCGGATTTCGACGGCGCGCCGTCTGGCGCTGTTCTGGGGTCTGCACTGCGTGCTGACCGAGGACGCCCACAGTTTTCAGGACATGGTGGACAAGGCTTGCCGGGTTGCTTTTCGCGAGGAATTCGCCCGGCGCGGCGAGCGCATCGTGGTCACCGCCGGCGTGCCCTTCGGCACCCCGGGGACCACCAACATCCTGCGCATCGCCCGGGTCGGCGAGGAAATGCCCTGAACGGGTGATCGCGGCGGCCTATTCCGGCTCGCCGGCCTCGGGCGGAACGAAAGCGCGCCAGTGGCCGGGGCGCGCCGGCTGCTCCTGATAGCCTTGAAGGCGGTCGGCGGCGCGCCCGATCAAGTCTTCCGCCGCCAGCTTGTGCCGGGCCAGATAGGCGGCCAATTCCTCGAGGCTGTCGTCGACGACCTGAAAGCCGCTGGTAAGTACCGCCGAAGTCATCTGCACCGCCGTACCGCCGGCCAGAAGAAAGCGCACGATGTCGAGCCCGGTGCGCGCGCCATTGGTGGCGATCAGCGGATAGCCGGCACCGAGGTGTTCGCGTGCCTCGGCCAGCCAGCGACAGGTCAGCGCCAGCGCCCAGGGCCCGCCGATGGCCGCCCGGGTGCCGAGCATCGGCGCCTGGGTCTCAATGTCGGGCACGAAGGCCATGAACCGCCCGGCCAGCGTCACCGCATCCGCCCCGCCACGCTGCGCTGCCGCGGCCAGACCGGCGACGTCTTCGCTTTGGCCGGTGAGCTTGACCCACAGCGGGATCGTCACGGCGGCGCGCACGGCGCGGACGATCATGGTCACCCGCTCGGCCCGGCGCTCCAGAGCAATCGAACCCCTGGCCGCCTCGTCGCCGTGCGGGGCGCCGATGTTGAGCTCGAGAATGCGGATGCCGGCGGCCTCGACCTCACGGGCCAGCGCGCAGGCGGCCTCGAGATCGGCGAGGATCAGGCTGGCGATCACGAAGGCGTCGTGCGTGCGGGCTTCTTTGTCGAGTTCGGCCAGCGTTGCGATCCACTCTTCCGGGTCGCGCTGAATGAGGCCGGAGCGGCAGAACAACTGGGCGTCCGGAGGCGGGGCAAAATCCCACGCCAGACGGTTCCAGCGCGAATCCAGCAGCACATAGTCGGTGCGATCGAGCTGGTCGCGCGCCGCCGCGCTTTCGTTGAACGATTTGGCGATGACCGCGCCGGCCCCGGCTTCGAGCGCGGCGCGAATGCCGCCGGGTGTCATCAGATGCTCGCCGGCGCCGCAGATCAGCGGGTTCTTGAGCCGGATGGCGCCGATGCGGACCGCGGTGGCGACGGCCATTCCGCGTCTCAGGCGTATTCGGGGCGCCTGGGCGTGAAGACGTCGAGATTGAGGACTTCCTCGTCGCCGACCACCTCGGCGTGATGGGTGACATCGGGCGGGATCACGATCACCCCGCCGGGCCCCAGGCGGATCACGTCGTCACCGACATGGAAATCGACCTGGCCCTGAAGGATATAGGCGATCTGCTCGTAATGATGCGAATGCGGGCGCGGTTCATGGCCGGGCTTCAGGCGGTGCAACGCCAGCGTCGCGCCTTCGCCGCTGAACGCCTTGCGATCGACGCCGTCGCGCACCGGCTGCCAGTCGATCTTGCTCCAGTCGATGGTCGGAACCGTCATCTTGCGCATCCCCCCTTGGTATCGGCTACTCGGCGGCCTTGGATCGCGGCAAAAAGGCCGGGCCTTCGCCGGAGGTATTCTGCCTCGATTCCAGGTCGTCGAGCAAATTCCAGATGCGCTCGATGTAATCGTCCTTGTCGTACATGGCGTACTGCTGGCCGGCAAGGCGCACCGGATCGCCGGAATAATAGCGCTCGTAAAGCTGCTGGCGGCCGGCAAAGCTGGTGATCGAGGCATCGCACGCCAGGCGGAACAGCTTGATGCGCGATTTCGAATCGGCATTCACCGCCTGGAAATATTTGTCCACCGCTTCGGCCGCCCCGCCCTGGGTTTCGGCGTAGGAGGGGACGGCAACCAGGCCGCCGGCACCCAGCGTCTGGATGATCTCGCACATCCGGATGAACATCTTGGGAAACGTCATGCGCACCACCCACAGGGGGTTCCGGTTCGGCATCACGGTGCCGAACGGCGACGGCTCGGCATCCGCCTCGCTGGCCCTGAGACAGGCGCGGACCATTTCGGCGAAATTGATCAGCTCCGAGAGCATGCCCTGAACGTGCAGGTGCTGGTCGACCTTCGTGGTCTTCACCATCGCGAAGGCGAGGCCCATCATGAATTCCGCCTTGGCCAGGTTCTTGGTCGAGAACTGGTGCATGATCTGGGGCATGGCGCCGGTGCGCAAATACAGCCCGTTGCACATGTCGGCGTCGCGGTGGATGAACAGCCGCTCCCAGGGGATCAGCACATCGTCGAAGATGACCATGGCGTCCTGCTCATCAAGGCGCGAGGACAGCGGATAATCCATCGGCGAGCCGGCCTGGCGGTGCACGACGCTGGGCCGGCAGATGATCTTGAGACCCGGGGCGTCGAGCGGCACGGCAAAGCCGAAGGCATAGGGCGCGGCTTCCGGGGTGTTCGAGATGTAGGTCGAGGGCATGACCATCATCTCGTGCGAGAAGGTCGCCAGGGTTGCCACCATCCGGGCGCCGCGGATGATCACCCCGGCATCGGTTTCCTTGATGATCTTGGCCGCCAGGTCCTTGTCCTGCTGCTCGACCGGCTTGGAGCGATCGACCTGCGGGTTGATCAGGGTGTGGGTCATGCAGATGTCATTCTCGCGACAGTATTCGTAGAAATTCCAGATGTTGTCGCCGAACTGCTTGTCCTTCTTGCCGAACTCGTCGCGGGCGGCGGCAAAGCCCGAGAGGTGGATGTTCATGAAATCGGGGCTGCGGCCGAACATGCCGCAGGTGGCGTCCATCCAGGTCTTGACCATGGCCCGGCGCCGGGCCAGATCGTCGGCACTTTTCGGCTGGATGTAGGAAAGGCCGACGCGATCGCCGCTGGTCGGCGATTCATAGGTCATGATGTCGATCAGCTCCGGGTCGTGCTGCATGTCGTAGAGCTCGGCCATGCTCTGGGCGGCGCCGGCAAAACGCGGGTCGGTGACCACGTCCTTGACCCGCTCGCCATCGATCCAGATCTCGCGGTCGTCGCGCAGCGAGTCGAGATATTGCTGTCCGGTTCTGATCCCCATCGGTCTTTCCTCTGAATAAGCGCGCCGTCAGTCGGCGTCCTCGAAGACAAGCAGGCCGTAGCCGGTGATCTGCGGGGCGTAATAGGCGCGGTGGATGCGCCGGACCTTCGGCGCCAGGGCGCCGCGCATGCCCAGCCACATGATCATCTCGACCGACTCCGCCCCGCCCAGGCGCATGAAGTCCTCATGGCTGTATTCCGCGAGACTGTCCGGGTCGCTCTCCAGCGTGTCCATGAAATAATTGTCCCAGTCGGGATTGACGAAGCCGAAGCGGGTGCCATGCAACTGATGGGACATGCCACCCGTTCCCATCACCACGACGCTCAGATCCCGGTCATACGTTTCCACCGCCCGGCGCAACGCCTGGCCCAGCTTGTAGAGCCGGCGTGCGGTCGGCACGGGGTGCTGTATGACGTTGACGGCCAGCGGCAGAATTTTCACCGGCCACGGGTCCTCACAAAGGTAGGGGAGCGGGGACAATATCCCGTGGTCGATGGTCAGTTCCTGGCAGACCGTGAGATCGAACTCGTCGCGGATCAGGGCCCGGGTGACATGCCGGGCGAAATCGAGATCGCCCGTGAGTTCGGAAAAGGCGCGCTTGCCCCAGCCCTCGTCGGCCAGCGGGAAGCGTTCCGCCACGCCGATCGCAAAGGTCGGGTAGGCGTCGAAAAAGAACCGGTCCATGTGGTCGTTGTAGAAAATGATCAGGAGATCCGGCGCCACCTGTTTGAGCCAGGCGCGGGCCGGCCTGAAACCGTCGAACAGCGGCTTCCACCGGGGGTCCTGCTCGAACCCCTTGTCGTAGGCATAGGCCATGGAGGGCGCATGCGAGGTGGCGATGCCGCCGACGATCCGTGCCATCCGCTTCGCTCCTGAACAGGTTCCGGGCCCGCTTGTGCGCGCCTTCTGTTTCCCTTATCGAAACACTGTTTTGCAGAGCGGTCAAGTTCTTGTTGGTTCGGGGCGCACAAGACGGCCGCAAAACGACTCAAAAACGCACAAAAACGGACAAAAACGCGCCAAGAAGCGCCCGAAAACGATCGAATTCGGCGTTCGGACCCGGCTGATTCGGATGTTTCGCCGCCGCCGGCGGCGTCAGGGCAGCGCCTCGCGGTTGGCGACGCCGGTGGGCCCCGGCGGCCGGGTGGCGAGAAATTCGTCGAGGCTCTGCCCACGCATCCGGGCGCCGATCTGCAGCAGGGTGAGCCCCAGGGTGGCGGCAATCTTGAGGATCAGATAGATGCTGCCGCCGCGGGCGATCATGCCGCTCCAGTCGCGGGCCCGGACCAGCGCCTTTTCCGCCTCGCTGAGGCCGAGTTTTTCCATATAGGATTCTTCGTCGGCCAGAAAGGCCTGGCGGTTGTCCGGGTCGGTGAGCGTGCTGGCGAGCTTGTTGAGGCGATAGCCGGCCCGCACGCGGGCGAGGTCGAGCACATAGGTGGCGGGTGCATCGAGCGTGAAATCAGGATCGGTGGACATCGGCCGGTCTCCCAGGCTTGCGCGCGACGTCCCCGCATCTCCCCCGGGACGATCTATAGCACAGCCCGGGCCCGGCCGTCACTTGTCGATGACGATCACCTCGGCGTCCGGCGGCTCGGCATAGATCCGGGCGAGCTGATCGGCGCGCCGCTCGAGGACCGCGCGCTGGTTGATATAGCCCTTGTCGGTGATCTCGCCGGCGTCCGTATCCGGCGGCTCGGCCAGCAGCAGGACGCGCGCAATCCGCATCGACGATCCCGAATGGCTGCGATTGTGCCGGGCCAGCCCGTCGCGGATGCGGGCGATCACGCGTGGGTGGCGAATCAGGGTTTCCGTATCCGCCTCTTCGCCCAGCCCGCAGAGGTCGCGGCAGGCGGTGACGTTGATCCACGCCATGATGCCGATGAATTCCCGGTCATGGCCGGTGATCACCGCGTCCTGGAGCACCGGCGAGGTGGCGGCCAGCACCTGCGTGCGCAGCTTGCCGGCGTTCACCCAGGTGCCGGTCAGCAGCTTGAAGTCCTCGGCCACCCGGCCGTCGAAGACGATGCCCTTTTCCGGGTGCTCGGGATCGGCGAAGCGGCCGGCATCGCCGATGCAGTAGAAGCCTTCGTCGTCGAAAACGGCGGCGGTCGCCTCCGGCTGGCGCAGATAGCCGGGCATGATGCTGGGCCCGCGCAGCCGCATCTCCAGCTTGGTGCCGGCGGGCACGAACTTGAGCTCGATGCCGGGCAGAGGCAGGCCGATGACGCGGACGTCCGCCGTCGGGAAATGGACGGTGGTGGCGACCGGCGCGGTCTCGGTCGAGCCCCAGCCGGCGGCCATGAAGACGCTGTGGCCGGTGGCCGCGCGGGACAGCGCATCGAGGCGCTGCCACAGATCCTCGGGCAGGGCGGCGGCGGCATAGAACAGCATCTGGAGGCGGCGAAAGAAGCGGTCGCGAAGGCCCTCGTCGCGCTCCATGATCGGCACCAGCTGGGCGTATCCGGCCGGCACGTTGAAATAGATGGTGGGTGAGACGAGGCGCAGGTTCTCGACCGTGCGCTCGATCAGGTCCGGGGTCGGCTTGCCGTCGTCGATGTAAAGGGTGCCGCCGTGATAGAGCACCAGGTTGAAATTGTGGTTGCCGCCGAAGGTGTGGTTCCACGGCAGCCAGTCGACGAGGACCGGCGGCGTTTCTTCAAGGAACGGCCAGACCTGGGCCATCATCTGCTGGTTGGAGCACAGCATGCGCTGGCTGTTGATCACCCCCTTGGGCACGCCCGTGGAGCCCGAGGTGAACAGATATTTGGCCACCGTATCGGGCCCGACGCGGGCTTGCGCCTCGGCCAGCCGCGGCCCCGGTTCGGTTGCCAGCAGGGCGTCGATGGGGATGGCGTCGCCGGACGCCTCGCCGCCGGCGGTCACCACGTCCACACCCGCAAGATCGAGGGCATCGAGCGCCCGGGCAAAACGGTCCAGCGGACTGGCGTAGATGAGGCCCGGTTCGACCAGCGAAAAGACGTGTTTGAGCTTGGCGAAATCCTGGCTGATGAGCGAATAGGCCGGCGAGATCGGCGCCACCGGAATGCCGGCCAGCATCGCACCCTGGGTCAAGAGCGCATGATCGATGCTGTTCCCCGACAGGATCATCAACGGGCGATCGGGCGACAGGCCGCGCGCCAGCAGCGCCTCGCCCAGGCGTTCGGCCGCATCCAGCGCCTCGCCATAGGTCACCGTGCGCCAGCCCGCACCATCGCGCTCGGCCAGGAAAACGGTATCGGGCCGTACCTTGGCCCAATGGCGCAACAGCACGCCGAGCGACGGCGGATAGGCCTCCAGCTTGCGCGGCGAGCGCAGGATCATGACGCCGCCGTCGCGCCGCTCGATGTCGATCTCCGCCGGCGCGAGGGCGAGCGCCGGCGCCGCGCCGGCGTCCGCCGGTCCTGAGGCGCTGTCGATCGGTCCGGTCTTGCTCATTGGGTCAGGTTTTCCGCCTTCCAGCGCATGGCCATGAGAATCCGGTTATAGCCGCTCGGATGGTCATAGAAAACGAACTCTTCCAGCGGCGTCGGGTGCATCTTGCGATAGGTGCTGAGCTTGAGCGCGATCTGCGCAAATCCATCCGGTTCGCGGGCGGCGTTCAGCCCGAAGATGTCGGCTTCGCGCTCGCTTACGCGGCTGATCGTATTGGTCACCGGCGTCATGACGAAGAAGTAGGCCGCGATCAGGGCGGCGATCAGCGGCAGGCCGGCGACATCGCCGATATCGCGCACCCCCCAGGCCCGGCCCCAGCGGGCGCAGACCCGCTTGAAGCCCCAGGCAACGAAGGCGAAGCCGCCAACGATCACCAGCCCGAACCAGGTCAGCAGCACATAGATGTGGCCGAGCAGATAATGGCCCATTTCATGGCCCATCACCGCCTTGATCTCGGGCAGGCTCGCCTGATTGAGCAGATTGTCATTGAGCGAGATGCGCATGGTGCCGAGAAGCCCGCTGACGTTGGCGCTGATGCGCGTCGTCTGGCGCGAGGCATCGACCAGATAGACCTCGTCGGCCGGCACGCCGTTGGCCCGCGCCATCGACAGCACGGCGGCCCGCACCGGGCCTTCTTCCAGTGGCGTATAGGTGTTGAACAACGGCGCGATGAACACCGGGGAAATCAGCATGACAAAGGCGAAGAAGACCACGGTCACGCCGGCGCCCCACAGCCACCAGGTCTGACGGGCCTTGCGGATGACGCCGTAAATCGCCACCAGCAGCAGCCCCAGCAGCACGATGTTGACGCCGAAGTTGACGGCGAAATCGCGGAACCAGGGGCCGAAGGTCTGGGTCGCCAGACCGTACTGGTGCTCGCGGATATAACCGGTGTAAAGCGTCCAGGGAAAAAACAGCACGGTGGTCACGGCGATATATTGCGCGACATAGACGAAGCTGTGCACCGGCTTCTTGCCGGTGACGCGCTCGGCCCAGTCGCGCATCCGCGCCGACCACCGGCTCTTGAGCAGAAACAGGTTGATCAGCAGCGTGATCAGCACGCCCCACAGCAGGATCCAGTAGCCGCCTTCGAAATAGGCGTCGGAGCGGGCCCGGTCCTCGGCGCTGATCGTCGCCAGATAGCGTGTCGTCTCGGCCACCGGGTCGAAGGCCGCGGGCGGCGTTGCGGCGGTTGCGCTGGTGGCCTCGGGACCTGCGGATTCGACGCTTGTCCCGGTCTCGCCGGCGGGTGTCGCTTCGGCGCTCGCCGGGGCCTCGCCGGCAGGTGTATCCTGCGCCCGGGCCATGGGGCCGAGCGCCAGCACGCCCGCCGCCAGAACGCAGAGGGCTGCGATTCGGATCCATTCCCTCGAGACAGAACGCTGTATCATGATGATCTCCCCCGGTTCCGATTGTTGCCGAGAGACTAGCGTCTTATCCGGGCCTTGGGAACCGTTTGACGGCAAGCCGGAGCACCCGTACGGTGTGGCCGGGAGCTGACCGATCGGGCCATGACAACGGGGGGATGATGATGGCTGCAACGGGCCGGGCCGAGGCCACCCGGCGGGTCTTTCTGGAGGTTCTGGAACGCCACCGCCGGGACTTCGAGCGCCCGGCCTCGGAAGATTTCTGGTCGCCGTCGCTGGAGACCGCATCGCGTGACGAGCTGACCGCCATCCAGAACGACAAGCTCAGGGCGCTCACCCCGTTCCTCTATGAAAACAGCCGGTTCTACCGCCGCCGGTTCGACGCGCTCGGGCTCACCCCGGACGACATCCGGAGCGTCGAGGATCTCGCCAAATGGCCGCCGGTGACCAGCCGCGAGATGGCCGAGGACGCCGCCGCCCACCCCCCCTTCGGGACCTATTCGACGATGACCGAGGCGCTCTGGAAGGCGCGCGGCTGGATGGCCTTTTCGACCTCGGGCACCAGCGGGCGCCCGCGCCTGTTCCGCTTCTCGCACATCGACCGCCAGTATATGGAATGGCAGAATGCCCGCGCCCTCTATGCCATGGACATCCGGGCGCGCGATACGGTGATGCTGGTCAGCGGCTTCGGTCCCCACGTCTGGCACTGGGGGGTGACCTTTGCGCTGCCCCGGCTGGGCGCCGCCATGGTGCCGGGCGGCGGCCATGATGCCCGCGGGCGCGCCCGCCTCATCGACCGCTTCCGTCCCAGCGTGCTGGCCTGCACGCCGTCCTATGCCTTTCATCTGGCCCGGGTGATGAAGGAAGAAGGCTTCGATCCGGCCGCCAGCTCGGTCGCCACCCTGTTTCTCGGCGGCGAGCCGGCGATGGGCATTCCTCATACCCGGGCGCGGCTTGCCGCGCTGTGGGGCGCGCGGGTGACCGAATTCTTCGGCTGCACCGAGGCGGCCCCGGCGGCCGGCGGCTTCGGCTGTCCGGCCCAGCCCGATTCAGGCCCCGTCATCTGGACGCATCTGATGGAGGACGGGCAGATCTGGGAGCTGGTCGATCCCGAGACCCACCAGCCGGTCCCGGCCGGCGAGCGCGGCGTGCTGGTATGCACCAATCTGCATTCGGAAAGCGCCCCGCAGCTCCGCTTTCTGGTCGGCGACTACACGATCTTCGATGATCGCCCGTGCGACTGCGGGCGCACCCATGTGCGCGCCATGGGCTGCATGACGGGGCGCGCCGATGATGTCATCAACCTGCGCGGCATCAAGATGTTCCCCTCCCAGATCGAGGATGCGGTGCGCGGCATCCCCGGGCTGGGCGAGGAATACGAGGTGGTTCTGTCCACCGATAAGCACGGCCTCGACATCATGACGGTGCGCGTCGAACATGCCGATCATGCGGCGCCGGAGACGGTCGTGCGTCAGGTGGCGGATGCCGTGCGGGCCGAATGCGAGGTCCGCGTCGGCGTCGAGGTGCTCCCCCCCGGCACCCTGCCGAGGACCGAGTTCAAGGCCAGACGCATCCGCGATACGCGCAACAAAACGCCCGGCGGTTAGCCGGACGGCTCAATTCGTCATGGAAAAGGTCAGCCCTGGCGGGCCTTGAACCGCGGCACCGTCTTGTTGATCACATAGACCTTGCCCTTGCGGCGGATCACCCGGCAGTCGCGGTGCCGCCGCTTCAGGGACTTGAGGGACTTCTTGACCTTCATCGTGCAATCCGTCGCGTGCCGCCATGGGAATCGTCGGCCGGGCCTGCCGGCAACAGGTGGCGGACCATACTTGAGCGACAAAGCCTCTGTCAACCGATCCGATGTGCCGCCGCCGATATGCGCGCCGCCGGCCGGTTTTCGCGCTTGCTTTCGTCCGCCCCTGGGCCATCCTGATGGCAGGTGGCAATGACAGGAGGGACCGGGTTCCATGCCTCGGCTGAAGCGGGTGGCGATCGACACCCACCATGAAAACATCGTGCTGTTGAGCCGCAACTGCACCGCTTACCATTCGGAGCAGTTCCAGGCGCTGGCCAAGCTCGAGGTGCGCCACGGTGGCCGCGTCATTCTGGCGTGGCTCAACATCGTCGACGATGACGCCATCGTCGGGCCCGAGGAGGTGGGCCTGTCGGAGCAGGCGTTCGATCAGTTCGGGGTTGCCGAAGGGGCCGAGGTCGATCTCTCGCAGGCCGCGCCGCCGACCAGCATCGAGGCGATTCGCGCCAAGATCATGGGCGAGGTGCTGAGCCGCGAGCAGATCTCGGCGATCATTTCCGATATTGCCGCCAACCGCTATTCGAAAATGGAGATCGCCGCCTTTCTGGTCGCCTCCGCCGGTTTTCTCACCGCGCCCGAGGTGCGCGACCTGACCCACGCCATGGCGGCGGTCGGCACCCGCATGGACTGGGATCACGGCTTCGTCGTCGACAAGCATTCGATCGGCGGCGTGCCGGGGAATCGCACGACGATGATCATCCTCCCCATCGTCGCCGCCCACGGCCTGGTCATGCCCAAGACCTCGTCGCGCGCCATCACCTCGCCGGCCGGCACCGCCGATACCATGGAAGTGCTGGCCCGGGTCGATCTGTCGATCGAGGAGATGCGCGCCGTCGTCGCCCGGGAGGGCTGCTGCCTGGCCTGGGGCGGGCATGTCAACCTGTCGCCGGCCGACGACATCCTGATTTCCGTCGAGCGGCCCCTCGGGCTCGATGCGCCAGGCCAGATGGTCGCCTCGATCCTGTCCAAGAAGGTCGCCGCCGGGGTCACCCATCTGGTCATCGACATCCCCGTCGGGCCGAGCGTCAAGGTGCGCAGCCAGGCCGAGGCCATCCAGTTGCGCAAGCTGTTCGAATATGTCGGTGATGATGTCGGCCTGCACCTCGATGTCGAGATCACCCGCGCCGAGGAGCCGATCGGGCGCGGCGTCGGGCCGGTGCTCGAGGCCCGCGACGTGATGAAGGTCCTGCGCGGCGACGCGGACGGCCTCACCGACCTGCGCGACAAGGCGGTGTTTCTGGCCGGCCGGGTGCTGGAATTCGACCCCGGCCTGCGCGGCGGCGAGGGCGAGGCCCGCGCCCGCGAACTGCTCGATTCGGGCGCTGCCTTGGACGCCATGGAGCGCATCATCGCCCGCCAGGGCCCGCCCCCGGCAAACGTCGAGCCGGGGCCGATGCGCCATGAGATCCGCAGTCCCCGGGCCGGGCGCGTGGCGGCCATCGATTGTTTCCGCATCGCCCGCATCGCACGCACCGCCGGGGCGCCGATGAACAAGGGCGCCGGCGTCGACCTCTTGAAGAAATGCGGCGATGCGGTGCGCCGGGGCGAGCCCCTGTACCGGATTCATGCCGAATTTGCCCCCGACTTCGATTTCGCCTGCGGCCTGGCGGAAGAGGACAGCGGCTACGCCGTGGCCTCGTGAGCCCCGGCCGACAGGCGTTTACAGGCAGCGGCCAATCGGAAATGATGGCGCCCGGACATCCTGAGCCGCAACTTTGAGGAATCACCCATGAGCACGCCCGCCCCGCGCCCCGGCATTCTCGACATCATGCCCTATCAACCCGGAAGCGCCGAGGTCGAAGGGCTGGATCACGTCGCCAAGCTGTCGTCCAACGAATCGCCTTTGGGGCCGAGCCCGCGGGCGGTCGACGCCTTGCGCCGGGCGAGCGACGGGATCGCGCGCTATCCGGACGGCGGCGCCACGCCCCTGCGCGAGGCGATCGGGCGGCACTTCGGGCTCGACCCCCAACGCATCGTCTGCTCCAACGGCTCCGAGCAGATGCTGGACTACCTGATCCGCGCCTATGCCGGGCCCGGCGACGAGGTGCTGTTCAACGAATACGGCTTCATCGTCTATCTGATCGCGACGCTGGCCGCCGGGGCCACGCCGGTGCGCGCGCCGGAGCGCGACTTTCACGCCGATGTCGATGCGCTGCTCGAGCGCGTCACGCCGAAGACCCGCGTCGTCTGTCTCGCCAATCCCAACAATCCCACCGGTACCCTGCTGCCGGCGGTCGAGGTCGCACGGCTGCGCGCCGGGCTTCCCGATGATGTGCTTCTGGTTCTCGATGCCGCCTATGCCGAATACATCGAGCGCGACGATTACGACCCCGGCACGGCACTGGTCGATGCGGCGGGCGCCAACACGGTGATGACCCGGACGTTCTCCAAGATCTACGGGCTTGCCGGCCTGCGGGTCGGCTGGGCCTATTGCCCGACCGCGATCGCCGACGTGCTGCACCGGCTGCGCCAGGCGTTCAACGTTTCGAGCCCGGCCCAGGCCGCGGCGGCCGCCGCGCTCGAGGACCGCGAGCACACGGCCCGCGCCAGGGCCCATAACGATCGCTGGCTGGCGTGGCTGAGCGACGAGATCACGGCGCTCGGGCTCACGGTGTCGCCGAGCTTCGGCAATTTCATCCTCATTCACTTCGGTGGCGGCGCCGAGCAGGCGGTGCGGGCGGATGAATACCTGCGCGCCCGCGGCCTGATCCTGCGCCCGGTCGCCGGCTACGGGCTGCCCCAGTGTCTGCGCCTCACCGTCGGGCTGGAAGACGAAAACCGCGCCGTGGTGGCCGCCTTGCGAGACTTTCTGCAGGGCTGAGCGCCGACGATCAGGGCGGCTTTATCGCTCATGACGGTTTCCTTTCCGGTGTTGGCGCGCCCCCTAGCCGCCGTAAAAGACGTTGTCGCCCAGGTCCTTCATCTCGAGGATGGCGGCATCGGGCCGGCCTTCCGGGGTGTGATGGACGTGCGCCTCAACGACCTCGGCGACGACCACGTGATGATCGCCGCGGGCCACGATCTCGGCCACCCGGCATTCGACCGCCGCCTGCGCCACCTCGAGCAGCGGCGCGCCGGTGGCGCCGGGGTGATAGGGCTCGCCGCTGATCCGCTCGCCGTCGTGCTCGGCCGGCTTGAAGAATCCGAAGGCCACCGACTGCTGGCCCTTGCCGAGCATGTTGAGCGCAAAGTGTCCGGCTTTCTCGACCACCCTGAGGGCGGCCGAGTCGGCCTTCAGCGCCACCACCAGCATCGGCGGATCGAACGAGGTCTGGGTCACCCAGTTGACGGTCGCCGCCGCCACCTCGCCGTCCTCCGTTTTGGCGGTCAGCACATAGATGCCGTAGGGAATCATGCGCAATGCGATCTTCTTGCTTGTCTCGTCCATTCTCCTGCCTCCTTGCGCCCGCCGGGGGCCGGGGCGCTCACTTGTCGTAGAATTTTTCCCGCAAGGCTTGGTAATAGGTGGGATCGCGCTTGGCAAGCCGCTCCCAGGGCACGGCATTGGCCATGTCCAGGTACTTTTCCGCCGCCTCACCCTCGAGCGTGATCACCTGCATGCCGTTTGCCCGCACCTGGGCGTCGATCTTCGGCAGCTCGGCCTGAAAATAGGCGTAAGACTCGCGCTCGTGGCGGATCGCCACCTTTTCCAGGATATCGCGCGCCGCCTGCGGCAGGCTCTGCCAGCGCCGCAGATTGACCAGCGCGATCAGATCGGTCTGAAAGAACGGCGGGTCGATCCGGTACTTGAGGTGACGATCCCAGGACAAGTCGGTAATGCCGATCAGCGGCCAGCCGGCGCCATCCACCACCCCGCGGCCCAGGGCGGTAAAGGTCTCGGCCGGCGGCACCGAGACCACCGAGGCGCCCAAACGCCGGAAGAACTCGCGGTAGATCGGTTGCGAGCGCAGCTTGACGCCCGAGAGGTCGATGCCGCCGTCGGGCGTGCGGTGCGGGGCTTTGCGCAAATAGATGTGAAAGCCGACGCCGCTGTCGAAATGGCCCAAGAGGTGAACCCCGAGCTTGCGCCGATAGATCGAATCGAGAAGCGCCAGCCCGCCGTTGGCCCGGGTCTCGGGCGCGGTGTGGCGGCTGCCGACCAGGGCGTCGCCTTCCGGCACGATGCCGGTGATGAAGCTCGCCGGGCCGTATTGCAGATCGACCACCCCGCGGCGCACCGCATCCGGCTGCTCGCTCTGCGGGATCACCTCGGGCCCGCCGAGAAAGCGGATCTGCACGGTGCCCTTGCCGTCCGTGTTCACCTTGTCGATGAAGCGCAGGAAGCTCTTGGTGTAATCGATGCTGATGGGCAGCGCCGAAATCGCCCGCAAGACCACCTCGGCGCGGGCGCCGTTGAGCGGTGCGGGGAGCAGAAAGGCAAGCGCCGCGAGGCCGGCGCACAGGCGCGCGAAGCCGAATCCCCGGCGCAGGCGATGGGTCGCCGGCGCCTTGCGAAGGCGGGCAAACAGGGTCTCAGGATGTTGCGACATGTTCCAGAAGTCCGTGCTTTTTCAACTGATGGCGAAGCTGATGATAGGTCAGCCCCAGATGCTCGGCGGCGGCGCGCTGGTTGTGGCGATTGGCTTCGAGCGCCTCCGCGAGCAGGCGTTTTTCGACCTCCGCCACCGCCGCACGATAGTCGAGCGGCGCCCGCGCGTCCAACCGGGCCTCGCGGGGCGGCGCGGCCGCACCGGCGCCGGCCGGCCCGTCGGCTGCGCCGGCGCGGATCGGCTCCGGGCGCGGGCGATAGGGTGAATCGAAGGGATCGAACTGAATCTCGTCGACCGGTTCGTCCGGGTCCGGCACCCGGTAGACGGCGCGCTCGACCACGTTCTTGAGCTCGCGGACATTGCCCGGCCAGCCGTAGTCGAGGAGCGCGGTCATCGCCGCGTCGGTAAAGCCGGCAAAGGTCTCGCGTCCCAGCTCGCGGGCGATGGCGCGGCCGAAATGGTTGGCCAGCACCGGGATATCCGGGCGCCGGGCGCGCAGCGGCGGCACGGTCAGCACATCGAAGGAGAGCCGGTCGAGAAGATCATGGCGGAACCGTCCGGCCTCGGCGGCCGAGGGCAGATCGACATTGGTGGCGGCGATGACGCGGACATCGACACTCACCGTGTCATTGCCGCCGACCCGCTCGAAGGTGCCGTATTCGATGGCCCGCAGGATCTTTTCCTGGACCTGAAAGCTGGCGTTGGCGATCTCATCCAGGAACAGCGAGCCGCCGTCGGCCAGCTCGAAACGGCCGATGCGCCGGCGCGCCGCGCCGGTAAACGCCCCGGCCTCATGGCCGAACAGCTCGGATTCCAAGAGGCTCTCGGCCAGCGCCGCGCAGTTCAACTGAACGAAGCTGCGGTCCCAGCGGCCCGACAGGAAATGCAGCCGGGCGGCGATCAGCTCCTTGCCGCTGCCGCGCTCGCCGATGACCAGCACCGGCCGGTCGAGCGGCGCCACCTGGGAGACCCGGTCCATGAGTTCCATGAACGCCGGCGATTCACCGATCAGCGGCGGGGGTTCGCGCAGCTCAGCCATTTGAAAAATTCTCAATAAATATCATTTTTCGCTAATTCGTAAGTGTAGCGCAAACGCCCCGGGCGGCAACAAAAAAGAAAGCGGACGATTTTTGGTCGATAAATCAATCCATTAGCGATGATTCCGAGTTTGGCACGCTCTGTGCAATACCAGGGGCGAGATGGATGAAGATTTTAACGCCGGAGGATTTCAAGGTGTTTGACAGCAACGGTTTCGACAGACAGGACGATGGCGCCAGCGGCATTGTGCTGGTGCGCGAATCAACCCAGACCGAATTGCGCTGCGTGCGCAACGGCCGCACCCGCAGCGGCGCCGAGGCCCCCCGGCCGTCGCATTTGCGGCGCATTCACCGGGCCCGTCGGCGGTGGGCGGCAT
>CAZZKF010000036.1:0-24395 GCA_964654995.1 uncultured Alphaproteobacteria bacterium
GGTCCATGATGGCCAGGCGGCAACAAATCTGCTGCACCTCTTCCATATAGTGGGTTGTGTATAACATGGTCATTCCTTCCTGATTAAGCCGCAGGAGATTATCCAGAATCATCCGTCGTGACTGAGCATCGATGCCAACCGTAGGCTCATCGAGAAATAACAGCCGCGGGTGATGGACAATTCCAACCGCCAAATTGGCACGCCGTGCCATACCTCCCGAATATTCAGTAACTTTTCGATCTGCGGCTGACTTCAACCCAACCAGGGACAGACACTCATCGACCCGATCTCGTAAGGTACGACCATGCAAACCATGCAGTTGAGCAAAATACATCAGATTTTCACGCGCACTCAGTTCTGGGTAAAGTGCTATCTCTTGAGGAACCAAACCGATCAAGCTTCGAACCTGACGCACGTGCGACCATAGATTCAAACCAGCAACTTTGATCTCACCAGAAGTTGGCTGCATCAAAGTTGAAAGGATAGCAATTGTTGTGCTCTTACCAGCTCCGTTTGGCCCCAACAGGCCATAAATCTCACCAGACCGCACCGTAAAATTGATATGCTGAACAGCAGGCTGCTCAGATCCAGGGTAGCGATAAAGCACATTTCTGACTTCTAGAAGGGAATCCATTAGACAGCCTTCAGAAGCGACCGGAACAAAGAATCTTCACGTTGGGCACATGCACGTAGCTGGTTGGCCAAATTCATAAAGGAAGGGTTCTGCTCCCGCCCTTTGCAATGACGGGCCGCCAAAAGAGCAAACTGACGCCAGAGATCACCGATTTCGGTCATTTCCTCTGCCAACTCTCGAAGCGCAGGGCGACCAAGAATATCGGCCGCCTCAGACAAAAACGCGGCATAAATAAAACGGAAACCGCCACCTCCAGTACCAATTTCCTCCTGCATTCGAATGAGATGACCAAGATGCAAAAGGGCAGATTTGTGTCCAAGTTTCTCCGGCCATTTTTCGAGCTGCCTTGCCAAGAAACGAATGCCACGCACTCCGATAAGTGGGACGGGAGCCCGTACCATGCGATTTGCAACCTCACGAATTCCTTTCAATACCGCAGGCTGTAAATCACGCTTGGTATCAAGGTGCTCAATGGCATACATGCGTCCTTTCGGGGCCAAAGCTCCTCGGGCAAAACGAGCACGTTCTAAATCGGCTTTGGCGCATCGCACCGGACTCTCAAAAACCGGATCACTTATCAGGTAGTCATCCCCGTCTTTGCCATAAACAACCAAGTTATGAGCATTAAAGTGAAACCGCAACGCCGGAGGGAAATAGGGCAACCAATAAACACCTGTTTGCACTCCCTGGGGAGTCCCGGTCGCAAGGGCTTGGTCAAGAGCCTTTGTCGCATCTTCCGGCGATTTGAAAGTACGTGTTCGCACCCGGGCTCCGAGACGTCGGCAACACGACTTGAAAATCGATCCAGGGGCTCTACGAAAGGTGATAAGAGGGAGATTGTTAATGCGCACAAAAGGGAAATAGCCAAAAAAATACCCACCACCAATTCCAAAAGCCAAAGCTTCGGTCATGGGGCGACCATGATAGGTTAAAAGATTGGCCGTGACACCGCTTTCGCAATGGGCCGATTGGCGATGAACAAAATTAAGTGCCACGTCTTCTCCTTGTTCTTGGCAAATATCAGGAAGCCCTAGCAAGCAAATCTCTGTGGGAAGTTGTTCGAGTTGCTCAGGTTGAATGCCAAAACACTGGGCATAGCGTTGCCGCAATTCTGGTGTCAATTTCTTGTAATGGTCAGGGTGAAGATGGCGCCGCACTTTCCACCGTGCCAGTCGCATATATCCCGCCAAAAGGCCAATATCCATCTGGTGTCGCACCATATGAAAAAGTAACGGACTTGCCTGGCCGGATTTAACCTGCACCATGGCATCACGAATCTCTTGGGCTATTTTTTCCCAGGCCTGGGCATTGGCAAGATTGGCCGGTTCCCAGCCTGCGCTTGGCGTCAGAACATAACGTCCATTTTCATCAATGGCATAACTGATTTCATGGTGCCCTCCAAGCAGAGCTGCATCCTGCGGCACTTCAGATACCTTCATGACGTCAAAAATACCTCCCAATAAGAATGCCCCAGGAATTGACCCCCCGGTTGTCATGGTACAAACCACCGTTGGAGACATGATGTAATCTTATACTTGCATACCAATGTCCCCAATCATCGCTTTCGATATCAACTCCCCCCCCAAGCTGAGGGTTGAAATTAATCCTTAGTCCCTGCCCTTTAACCTGAAAATCCGTATAAATAAGGCCTATTCCACCTTCGATATAAGGACGAAAGCCAGAAGGAGTTCGGTGGCCAACATAGTAAAGGGCAAACATATTGCCAGAGAGCAGGGCCCGCCCCTTCGGCCAATCAGCCAACCCGAAATTTCCTTCGATCTTAAATCGCAAAGGGGCCGGAGCACGATGCGGCCACACACGCTCATAATCAAACAAGGCACTCATATTCAGCTGCATAAAATGAATGTGGCCGTGCGGATCGTAGCTGCCTCCGGCCACAAAACCGGCTCCATACATTGTCGAAGCCTCAGTATCTTCCCCCGCCGCTGAAACAGCCACCGCATGGAGAACAAACCCGGCCCAGACAAACAAGAAAACCCAACGGCTCATGAGGCAGTCAATCGGATACGCCCCCAACCACCGCCAGCAGCCAATTTCAAACAGCTTACCCCAACTCCACGCAACTCTCCGGCCGGCTTCCAGGGAAGCTCTGGAGGCATGGGGTCACAAGCGAACAGGTGGCCCTGTTGCAACCCCAAGGCGGCAATGGCAACATCAAAAGCTCCTCCCACCGGTAAAGCCCCATACAATCCGGCGTAGGCTGCAACAGCTCGCGGTCCCGGCAGGATCTGCGCATAAATCGGGCCGAGATTCGCATGGCCATCACAACCGAGCAGCCAGCAATCATGAGACTCGCCCGGCGCAAAACTTTCGAGGCAGCCCGAAACTTCAATGCTGTGCAGACGGGCATAGCTTTGTGTGGCAGACGTCTCCGACTGCAATACCAGAAAGCATCCCCCCTCACCCGCCTGGGCACTTTGTTCGCTCAAATTCCAGGGTCGCAGTTCCTCTCGCATATCGGGGAAATAACGTTGGTAACAATAATCCACCACCGGACAACGTTCATCAATGGCGCCAAACAATACGGCGTCAACCCTTTGTTCGGCAAGCCAACACTGTGCTGCCTGCAATCCTGCTGCAACCGACAACTCAAACTGACTAAGACTTAGGCTGGGCCCTGTCATTCCGAGCTGAATACCAATGTGGGCTGCAGCGGCATTGTGCACCGAATTAGAAAAATGGGTTGGCGAAGCAAGATTATCACCATCCTCGATGACCGTATCCAGAAAAGCAAAAGTTGTTCGTAATGGGCCATAACCACTGACAACAACCAATCCAACCCGACTAAGATCCGTTCCCAGTAAACCAGCATCTTGTAATGCCAGATGGGCCCCCAGAAGACCGATCTGTGAAAAACGGTCAATACGCCGGGTTACGCGTCGGCTAAGAAACTGTTCCAATGGCTGCAGGTCAACCTGGTAATCCTCCGGCCGTCCCCCCACGGTCAAAACATGACGTAGGGTTTTCACTCCAGAACCAAAACCGGCAACCGGCCCAATACCCGTTATGAACACGGGGAGCATGCCGCACCTCCTGCCTCAAGAACGAGCAAGCTATTATGACCGCCAAAAGCGAGAGACTCAGAAAGAGCCAAACGCCCCTGCAATCGCTGGTTCTGACAAACAGGCCAAGCCGGCAGTTCAGGATCTGGTGGGTCACACCCAATCGTACCGGGCAATTCACCAGCATTGAGACACGCCAGGGTCAGGACCGCCTCGATCCCTCCCGCCGCACCGAGAGTATGTCCTGTAAATCCCTTGCTCGAAACGAAAGGCGTTCCTGGAAACATTTCAGACAGCACCAGGGCCTCAACCCTGTCGTTGTCCGGAGTACCGGTTCCATGTGCATTGATAAAAGCAATATCTTTCGGTTCGCAAGCAGCTTGCCGCAATGCCTCAACAATGGCTCGACGCAAACCAGACCCATCCGGGGCAGGTGCCGTCAAGTGAAAAGCATCGGCTGCTGCACCATAGCCCCTAAGCCAACCCAATATCCGCTTAGAATCCAAGTTTGTGTCAGGGCGTTCGAGCAACATGATACCGGCTCCTTCTCCCAAATTGAGTCCCCGACGCCCCGCGGCAAAAGGCCGGACCGGTTCGGCGGCGGCAATCTGCAAAGAGGCAAAACCATTACAGGTCGTTCGACAGAGTTCATCCGCCCCACCCGCCAACGCCACATCACAAAGGCCTGCACGCAACCAAGAAGCCGCCAGCCCAATAGCATCGGTTCCAGAACTACATGCGTTGACCAACGTTGCAACCGGCCCTCGCAAACCAAAATATTTGGCAACCGAAGCAGCCGGATTGCTCCTGAGATACCGGCCAATGGGGGACATGGAAGGATGCTGCTTCAGGCGAAATTGGCGGTAAAACTCTTCATTGTTCATGGCGCTGCCAACAGTTGTGCCGATACAGACTCCGACCCGCAAACGTAATCGCTCTTTGGGGCCATAGCCAGCCTCGGCCAGTGCCTGCCCGGCAGCCACAATAGCCAGCTGGCTGGTCCGCAACAACTCCGATTCCTCGGGCAGCCCATCGGGAATAAAATCCGGCGGCACTTCGAAAACGGGCAGGGATGGCTGATGTGCGGTCGTAAAGCGTTGTGCCGGCGCAGGCCGCCGTTCGCCGCGCAACATGCTCGCAAGACAACTTGGCAAATCAGCCCCGGCTGCACAAAGACAGCCGAGCCCGGTGATTGGCAAAGGAGAAGTCATTGTCCGCGCTTAGCCTCAATGAAGGAAACCAGACTGTTAATCGACTGCAGTGCAGGGCGTCCTTCTTCCATGTCTTTGATTTCAACACCAAAATGTTTTTGGATTAGAACCACCAGCTCGACGGCATCCAGAGAATCCAGCCCCAGCCCTTCACCGAATAATGGCGCATCGTCATCAATCTCTTCAGGACTAAGATCTTCGAGATTAAGCTCGCGAATCAAAAGGACCTTAAGCTGTTGTTTCAAATCTGCACTCATCTTCTCCGCTCCTTTTACCCCTGTCTCCATAGGTCAAAAAAATTGAAAAACTGATAGGGATGCTCCTGGACATAGGCTTCTAGGGCCTGGGCAAACTCCTCCACATAGGGGCGAAACTCTTCTCCGTGGCGGCCTTTCTCACGAGGGATCCGAAAAACCCGGACCAATTCAATGCGATAGGAATTCGGGCCCGTCTTGTGATTGAAAAGGACGGCCACAGGGGCACCACTGGCCGATGCCAACTTATAGGCACTGTAAGGGAAAGGAACTTCGCCACCGAGAAAATGAACCATGATACTGTTACGGTCCGCCCCTAGCATGCGATCTCCCATGACCGAAACAATCTCACCTCTTTTCAGGGCGGCAAGCATCTCCACTGTCCCCCCCAGAAAACCCATTGGATCAATGGTATGAAAAGGTTTTTTCGAACCCTGATGTTCAAAGTAGTGCAGGTCGATATCTCCCGCCTCCCGGTGCATCAGCATATTGACCGGACGCTCGAGAAAATCGATCCGAGCCATGGCAGCCTGCCAACTTCCGATGTGGGCAGTCATCAAAATCAGGCCGCGATTCTCTCCCACAAGATCAAGAAGCTCATGGCGATTGCCAACCTCGATCTGAAGATGCTCCGGACCGAGAATACCGACCACGGCCCGGTCAACCAGCGCCTGCCCAAGCCCGAGTGACATGCGGTAGCTGTGTCCCCAAAGACGTATCCTAGAGGTCCCAGGAAACCGACGTCGCAGATAAGGTTCGGTCTTGCGCCTCTGATCGGGACGAAAAAGCATATAATAACCAACCACCAGGTAAAGAAACAGATAGGCGATCCGCCGCCCTCCCAGGCGCAACAACAGATAAAAAAACTGATGCTGCCAAGCCGAGCCGATACTCCGACTGTTCCAACCATTTCTCTTCTCAGCCAAGGCCTTCCTCTGCATTCCAACGCAACCCTATGGCCATCAAATAGACCAGACCACCAATAACCAGAGCCAAAATTGGAGCCAATATCAGAGAACCCAACAACCATTCCCAAAGACGTTCCAACGCCTGATAGCCCAAAGTCTGCAAAGAAATTTCAGTTAAAAATTCACCATGACGTAACAAGTACCCCGTCTCGACACAAAGAGCCGGAACCAACGGTGGCATACAAAGCTGACTGGTCGCCACCGCCGCAACCTTATTCAGGCGCAGAAAACTGCAAACCGCCAAAATTGCAATCGTGTGACAGGCAATGAGTGGCAAGGTTCCAAGAAAGACTCCAACCGCAGCAGCCATCCCCAGCTGTATCGGCGTACTGTGTTCAGCCAATAGCACTCGCAACGAACGCAAAGGATTGAAAATACTAACTCTATCGGTCGAATTTCCTCCCACCAGCTTTCGATGAGGCCAAGGGAGAAACGAACGCATCGTCAAATGGCTGTTGAGCAAAGTCAGACGAAGATTGTCGCGCCACAGATCAAAATGGGAAATCCGCTGATGGCCAGGGGGATAATAAACGGATATGGGCGCATCGCGCAGGGGCACTCCCCCCCAGGCCGCCTTTACAAGCACTTCGACCTCAAAGGCATAACCACTCTGTCGCAACCTGAGTTGCCGCAGAACCGCCACCGGGTAAGAACGAAAACCGCTTTGGACATCTCCAAGCCTGCACCCGGTTTGAACCCGCAACCAAAAATTGGAGAATTGCCGCCCAAACCGGCTGCCCCAGGGAACAAATATTGGCTGAAAATCACGTTTTCCGACCACAATCGCTTGGGGATCCTGCTCTTGAACCTTGAGAATCGAAGCAATGTCATTTGGATCATGCTGCCCATCGGCGTCGATGGTCAGCAGATGTGTTTTTCCCATGGCCTCGGCCCGAGCAAGTCCCGTCAGAATAGCGGCGCCCTTGCCCCGGTTGCACTCATGGCGCACCAAAATAAGGGGCAACCCCGCCAGGTTTTTAGCACCACCGTCATCACTGCCGTCATCGACCACCAGCAAATCGAATCCTTGCGCCAAAACCCCCTCGGCAACCTGTCGTACGGTCCCGCCATGATTGTAAAGAGGGATCATGACCAAAACGTCGGCCCGACTAAAATGAGGTGCATCAGCCATTGGCTCTCTCGATTCCCCTCTTCCCCCGGGAACCAACGAAACGAAGAAAAGCCCCCAGGTTCCCGAGAAAGCGTCGCCATGAATCGGGAGATTTCCAAAGCATGCTCAGATAACCAAGCCAAACTTTGGGCCTTTGGAAATGGCGCTTGTAAAACAAAATAAAAAGCACTTCAAGCCGTTGCCGGCTGAGCCCCTTGGGGACAAACTGAAAATGCATGCAGTCCATCCTTTCCCAATCCTCGTCAAAGGTCCCCAGGCTATCGATCTGTTCGTAAAGCGGTGTACCTGGAAAAGGAGTAAACTTGGCCAGATTGAAATCATCGATCGGCAAAGAAAATACATAATCCATACTACGGCGAATGCTTGCTTCAGTTTCTCCCGGCAACCCCATCATCAGCAAACCCTTTGTCCGAATTCCAGCTTGCTTAATCTGCCACAACCTATGCGCCAGCATGTCGAGATCGGGATTCTGGCGATGGCGTGCCAAAAGTTCAGGATCTCCTGTTTCGATACCGAGGGAAATCATCCAACATCCAGCCTCCTTCATCAGCCGCAACAACTCGGGATCGATATGTTCGGCACGTACAGCACAGTTGAATGTCATTCCCAAAGGACGTTGAAGAAGTTTCTCGCAAAAATCGACCACGCGCTGCCGTTGAAAAGTAAATTGATCATCGTAAAAGTTGATATGGCGCAGCCGAAAACGTTCTTTGAGATAAGCAAGATGTTCATAAAGATATTCAGCTGAATTAAATCGAAAACTACGGCCAAAAACTGAACGGTCGCAATAGCTGCAGGCATAGGGGCAGCCACGACTGGAAATACAACTGCTGTTGGGCGTGCGTGGATAATTGAAGATAGGCAGTTGATACCGCTGCGGATATCCCGCCAGAAGCGCGTAAGCCGGGAATGGGAGCTGATCGAGTACCAGTTGTTCACGTTGAGGTGTTTGAAAAACCTCCCCCCGTCGACGCCCAATCAGGCCTGCAACCTGATCGGCCTGATCCGGTCCGGCCGCCAAAAGTTCCAGTAAAGTCTGTTCTCCCTCGCCAACAACAACAAAATCAATCACCTCATAATCGCAAAGAATTTTTTCCCTTAATGCTGAAACATGGGCCCCACCAAAAACGATCTGCACTCCGGGCAACTCCGCCTTAGCCCGGCGTGCCAAACGCACTCCATCAAGAAAACTGGACGTCGTACAACTAAAGCCAATCCAACGCGGTTGTTCATCTCGTAATAATTCCACCATACGCGCCTCTCCCCCCGGATCGGCATTGAGGTCGAGGAGCCAACAATGGTGACCAGCGCGTTGCAGATACGCAGCAATGGCAGCCAATCCAAGGGGCGGCATGACATTCGCCTTGCGGGCAATGTCCGCGTTGGCGCGAGCAGCATGGTAACCAAGAGGGTGGATAAGCAAAATTCGTTGGGCCTTGAACATGCCTACCCTTTCTTTCGCCCCTGTCTCTGTCTTCGAGCAGCCGGTATCAACTTATCCCAAAGCACCCCCCGGTAACCGAAGTCACGCATGACCGCCAATCGCGCTTGCCCTTCTGACGGAGGGAAAATCCGATCCCTTTTACCAGCGAAAGCCGATATGATGATGTCATTCATCGCCTCAGAAGCAATCTGCGGCGACTGATAATAATGCGGCCGTAGTAACGATGTATTTTTATCAATTTGTCCCGTTGCCAATGCAAGCTCGGCAATACCGGTCCCAGGTAAAATCCGAATGCCTGAAAACCCAAAAACAACGCAATGTTCGAGGCGATCGAGATTGTCCAGCCCTTCTTTCAGAGTTGTGAGCGTCTCTCCGGGGCCTCCGAAGATGACAAAATGGGCAGCCGGAATCCCTTCCACGACACAGGCTTGATTGGCCTGCAAAACATCAGAAAAACAAAAACCTTTATTGAGGCCAGCCAAAGTCGCATCGGAAGCAGCATCGGTCCCAAATTCAACGGCCATTAAACCCGAACGTTTCAGCAAGGCCAGCTTTGTTCGATCAAGCCCATGAGGACGAAAATAACCGCTCCACCTCAACTTCAGGTTGCGCCGTAGAATTTCTTCGGCAATTTCAAGATAACGTTCTTGCGGATCATTAAATATCGAGTCGGTAAAGAAAAAATTATCAGCGGCATAGTCTTTCTGCGCCTGCACCATTTCGTCAACAACCGCCCCAACCGGCCGATAGCGAAAACAGCGCCCCTCAAGGTTTGGATAGGTGCAGTAACAACACCGAAAAGGGCATCCCCGCTTGCTTTGCAGATTAACCGTGTCGCTTTCGTCAAGATAGAAGCGAACCCACTTCGGAACTCGCAAAGGCTCAGCAAACTCATCACCGGTAAGCGGCGCCTCTGCAGCATAGGAAATGGCGGGAACGTTTTCTCCGTTCATCAACCGTTCAACCAATTGCGGAACCAGCCGTTCCCCTTCACCGACCACAGCATAGTCGGCGCCAACATACGCCGAGATCTCTTCGGGCATAATGGTCAAAACCGGCCCCCCAATAATAATGGGGGCAGAACTGAAACGCCGTACAAAGGTGATAGCCTGTCGAGCTTGCTCAAGATACCACTCGTTTTCTCCCGCAAATGAATCGACGTTGTCTATATTACGCAAAGAGTACCCAATAACATCAGGTGCAAACTCTTTTAATAACGCCTGCAGCACCGACCAATCTTCGTCCGCAGCCAATAGATCAAACTGCACCACCTGATGACCGGCACGTTGCAAAGCCCCGGCAACAATCGACATCCCTAAAGGATAAACCGGGTAAGGTTCGCGAGTTCGGTTCGTCGAATAGAGCAGCACCCGCGCCAAAACTCAACTCCCTTTCGTTTTAAATGAGCGTGGCAAGCGCGGATTGTAGCGGCGATAGGTCCCGTCAGCCATCTCCTTTTCGATCACCTTTTTGAATAATTCGCCCATTTTCAACTGATGACCGCTTCCAGCATAAAAGGTTTCCCACGCATAATCATAGAGCTTCTGTAAAGTATCGGGGCTCATCTGCTTCGGCTGAAAAACAACCTGATCGGCTGTGTAACGACGCCAATCATTGCTCAGGATTCGTCCTTCCTGTTCAAATTTAGCTCGAATTGGCGAATGCATAAACGGAGTTAAAATAGTAAACTCAGCAACATCAAGGCCTATTTCCATAAGAAAGTCGACCAAACGCTTGATATCATCTTCACTCTGATCATCCGTACCGAGAATAATCGTCCCCTCAACCCCGATACCACGTTCTTTCAAACGGCGAATGCGACGGCGAATGACATCTGAAGTATCAAAAACGGCTTGATAGACATACCAACATCCAGCTTCTGCAGCCAAGTCAAGAATTTCGTCATCATCAAGAATGGGATGCGAAACCCATTTGCGTTTCAGGGGAATCATTGCCTTGAACAACTCTCTGAGCCAAGCACGGTCCTGGGCCAGTGAGTTATCGACAATAAATAACCGGTTGTTGGGAATGGTCTCAAGCTCTTCAATCACCTTGTCAATCGGACGCGGTCGAAACTGTCGACCACCAAGAAAACCCGTACAGCAAGGAAAACAATTAAACTTACAACCACGTGAGGCATGAACCAAATCGAGCATTTGCACGCCGCGGTAATTATAAAGATCTCGTTTGAGAATATCGCGTCGAGCTGGACCAATACTCTCAATGGGAGGATGTTGATTCATATAGTTGTAAACAGGTTTGAGATCACCACGCTCAAAATCAGCCAACACTTGGGCCATGCGACCTTCAGCTTCACCAAGAAATACAGCATCAGCATGTTGGCGAACTTCCTCAGAATGCAGCATGGTTGCGATACCACCAAACAACACTGGAATACCTCGTTCCCGATATTCCCTGGCGATCTCGAACGCACGCGGCAATTGACAGGTCAGCATCGTTGACAAAGCCACCAAATCTGGAGCATCGTCAGTTCTCAGTGGTTCAACATTTTCGTCCACAAAGCACAGTTCAACGTCCTCTGGCAATGTGGCGGCAAAAACAACGGGTCCATGCGGCGGCAGATGAAACTCAGTCTGATACCGTAATTTCGGCCAACGCGGATAAATCAGTTTCAACTTCATTGCTCAACACCCTCAAGTCGTGGCAGGAGTCGAAACATCTCCGACCAACTGGTTATGGCATTTTGATTCAGAAAAAAGCCCTTTTCACACAAAGAAAGCAACGGCAACGATGCGGCCCCCTCCAGTGACAAAAACACAAACAGTGCCCCTCCCCGCTCCAAATCATCCGGCGGCAACTCACAAAAACCGGCAAGAGCGGCCTGGCACTGACCATCAGCCAATGCAGCCAACGCCCAACGCAACGCAGCAAGCGGTCTTACCCCAGCTTCGTTCAGAACAAGAGCCGGGCCGGTAAGCCCAAAATGGATGGCGGCTTCCCCAAGAAAACTATTGGCCAAAGTATAGGCAAACAGATTGGGACTTGCCAAAGCCCCACCATCATCAAGCAACGTCTGAAAATAAGCCCGATCGGTGGCTGAACAACCGCATCGGGTGGCTGCAAAAAGCCCGATATCCCGTTTCCGCTTGTATTCTGCAACTCCAGCGTCCCGCAAAGTCAACGCAATGGTCGACAACCCAAGTCGAGAAAAATGATCAAGCCGCCCATAACGCAAGTAGGGTTTTGGAAATGCCAATTGACGCGCCGGTGGTAAAAAATTTGTATTCTGTGGCAGTTCAAGCCTACCGTCACGACCGCATTCAACGCCCCTGGCCGTAATTGAACTCCAACCCAATATTCGCGCTTTCATATATCCCCTCTCCGCAACAACAGAGCCGCATTGATGCCACCAAATCCCGAATTGGTGCTCAAGAGCAACCCGGGAGCAAATTCCAATATGTCTTTCCCCACCCGCAACACAGTATCCTCAGGTTCTGTACACCCCCACGTTGGTGGCAGAAAACCCTGCTGCAACGCACTCACCATCAAGGCGGCTTCAATTGCTCCTGCGGCTCCAAGGGTATGTCCCAAGGCCCCTTTAAGGGAATTAACAGGCAGGGAGCGCCCCGCAAAAAGGCGCTCAAAGGCCACCAACTCCATAGCATCGTTATAAATGGTACCCGTTCCGTGGGCATTGATGGCCGTCACCGCACTTTGGGCCACACCGGCTCGTTTAAGGGCCTGCTCAATCGCAGCAACCAAGCCGGAACCGTCCCGCGCCGGCGCAGTGATATGGTGTGCATCACCGGCGCATCCCCAACCAACCAGCTCGGCCAGCACCGGCCAACCTAAACGCTGAGCCATCTCAAAATCAGTCAAGAGCAAAACAGCGGCACCCTCCCCGAGCAAAAGACCGTCACGACGACGATCAAAAGGACGGCAGTCGCTGGTTGACAGCCCTTTGAGGGCGGCAAACCCGGAAAAAACCAACTCGCTGACCAAATCGGCAGCCACAACCAAAACCGAACGCGTTCGCCCGGCTGCGATACGTGCCGCCCCCTGACCAAGAGCAACAGTTGCAGAGGCACAAGCGGCATGCACATTTTCACCGCAGGACAGTTCAAGCCATTGCAAAAGATCTTCCAGCAAAGACTGTGGCTCAAGCCGGTCTAAAGCATCACGATCCCCAGCAAGTCCCGGGCGAATCAAGTCGATTCGTCCTTTGATGGAAGCAAGTAACAACTCCGTTTCGGCCGGCAAAGGAGGCAAATCTGCCAACACAGTTTTCAATAAGCCATCCAGACGCGAACCACCCTTCCCCGACGACAAATCGCAAATGCAGGCCGCTTTTTGCGTCGCGTATGGGGCCACGTCAAAATGCGTCACCTGTCGCATGGCACTTTCACCGGCGCAAAGACGTTGCCAACTTTGCCTGCGATCGCCAAAAGGGGTTTTCACCTCGGCATAAGTGATAACAACCCTTTTCATTCCAATTCTCCTCTCTGCCAGCGACGGCAGAGTTCCCGATAAAAGTCGGGCGGCTCTAACAAAACTTCAAAATCTTTGTTGAGCATCATTTGCACACTGCAACCGGTGGTTACCAAAATCCCCTGTTGATTGCGAATCAGGTATTCGATGTTAAGACGTGCCGCCTCACACCAATGCAGCCGCGCCTCGATAGTAAACCGTTCTTCAAAACGCAACGGGCCAAGATAATCTATCTGCAGCCGTCGAATCGGCGTCGGAATCTGAGCACGATAAAAATCTTGGTAACCAAAGCCATATCGGTTACCAAGAGCCAACCGGGCATCCTCAAAATAACTGGGATAACGACCATGCCATACAATCTGCAACGGATCGACTTCCTCAAAACGCACTTGCCGTTCGACAATGATGGACAAAGGGGGGGGGGCATCCGGGTCTTTTTTGAAATAGGCCTTGCGCATGGTATCCTTCACCGCATTTCGAGACGAAAACTTGAAGCCAATCGACCAGCAACACGTAATTCAATGGCAAAATGCCCTGGTGCCTCCTGCCGAAAACAGCGCACTTCTATCACCTCATCTGGCCCCAAAGGCCGCTTGAATTTCGCTGCCCGAACAACCGCAACCCGCAAGCCTTCCCCTTGTTGCCGGCGAATCAGCTCTTGCCCCAACAGCACCTGCACCAAGGCCGGCAGAATCGGCGCCTCGGGAAAATGCCCGGCAAATCCCACAAACCGCCGGTTGAAACAGCAGGTCGCTTTTAACAAGCCATTGTTACATGGCGCCACGTATTCAATGGCTGCGCGAATTTCCTTAATGAGTTGCGCCGGCATCGATAACAAACTCCTCGTTACGAACAATCAGACGGTATCCCCATCGATCATTCCGCAAAATCATCCCTCTCGGCCAACGATACCCTTGAACTTGCTCTATCTGGTAGAAATCGACCCGCCAATCATCAACAGCAGAGCCATACGCGGTCAATAGAGGGGGAGAGCCCGTCAAGCGATACCAGATATGATTGTTCTTTAGGGATGAATGCAACAAATAACCATCCTTCTGTAAAGTCATGCGATCTTCAGAGGAAAAAGAAGGGACCAACAACAGATTTTTCAACGCATCTTTCAATAAATCGCTTAATCCAGTATAGCGTTCCAAGTTTGGATGAAAAACGTGCAACGTCCAAAGATCATGGTCAAACTGTGCCCAAAACAGCTTCATTCCCATATCATTGAGAGCCAACAGTCGAACCCTTCTATTGGCCCGGTCGAGATAAAGCAAACCGACCATTGGTAATTTTCGACCATGCCACTCAAAAAGCACCGTTTGGCGCCATTGTCCTGCCGGCAAAGTTCGCAACCAGTCTCCGGCCACCAACATCGACCGTTTGACATCGATCCGTGGAGGCGAAACGGCATTGGGTCGAAAAGGGATATGAGGTGACGAACAGCTACCGAGCCACAAAACCAGAAATAAGAGGCTAACGATCCGCCTCATGTTTTCGACTCCCGCGCCGGAACCAACGTAGGAACCAACCAAAGAGCTGTCGGCACCGCCGCACCAATCCCGACCAAAACACTGATTCCGATAGCAAATAACGCAGGGTGGCTGGCCAAAGCCAAAGAGCCGAAGCCAACAAGAGTTGTCAATCCAGATGTCAGCACAGCACGCTCCGTTACTCGCTCCCCCCCACGCAGCTGCCGCCAGACCATAAACAGACCATAATCGATGGTCAATCCGATGACCAAAACACTAGCCACAGAGTTAAACAGATTAAACTCCAAACCTCCCCATCCCATCACCCCAAACATGGCTGCCAACCCGGATACAACCGGTGCCAGTGCCGCCAAAATCAAACGTAGTCGCCGCAACAACAAACTGACCAACACAACAACAGCGCCCCCTGCATACAGTGCCAATCGCAAAAAGTCAGTCGCAACAGCTTGACTCAAACGGCGGCGGAATAACCTGGGAGACAGAACGGTAACGTCATCACCAGACAAACGGTAAAGCGCTTGTTCCAACCGCGGACCATCCTCAACCAAAGTCAGAATCTGCACCTTCCTGCCATCTTGACGCAACAGACTGCCAAACAGCTCATCCACACCAGACAACGTTCGCGGCTCAGACCAGCGCGACTGTTTGAGACTGTCCCAAAAGGGGGCAAAAGCAGTCGCGGCAAATCCCATTTTTTGCGCTTGAGTCCGCAATTCAAGCGCAATCCGGCGACCATTTGCACTCTGCCAAAACTCTCGCCACGCCTTCTCGTTGGCGCTTCGGGTGGCTCGGCTTAGCAACAATGGGGCAACACTGACCATCTCTCCCGGTGCAAAATCTCGGCTCAGCCTTGCAAAAAGCTTCTGATTTCGCTCCAAGACAGTGTCAAGATCCTCTCCTTGCACCAATAACATGGCGCGAGAGCGCAGATCCCCCCACCCCTGGCGCAATCGTGCCTCGGCGGCAACCAACTCGGGCGGCACCAAACTGACTTGACGCAAGTCGCCATTGATCTGCAGACGTTTCGCGCCGCACAAACCAACAAGCAACAAAATTCCCCAGCCGACCAAAAGCAAATGGCGATGTGCCCTTCCTCTTTTGCGCAACTTCCCTGTCGCAAGAGGCAAGGGTTGGCCTTTCAACACAAGAGGCAACACCAGCAAAGCGAGCAGAAGCGCCAACAATAACCCAAAGGCAGCAAAACCACCGAGTTGGCGTTGGACGGGTAATGACGAGCCAAGCAAAACCGCAAAGGCCCCAATGCTGGTCAATGCTCCGCATCCCAGAGGACGCACTAGCCTGGCCAGGATCAGCGAACTCTCCAGACTCCCATGTCGCAAAGCAAAATAGACATGCAATCCATAATCAAGAGCCACCCCAAGAACCACAGCGGCAAATCCAAGGGTAATGCCCGAAAGCTCACGACCAGTGACCACAACCAGATTTAAGGCCAAAGCGACTGCTGCCAATGGCAAAAGAAAAACCGGAAACGCACGCCAGTCACGCAAAAAGACAAGAAAAATCGCCAACAAACCGCCACTCGCCCAAAATCCTATTCGGCGCAGGTCCTGTTTGATGGCAACAGCATTGGCCAAAGTGTAGCGTTGACCACAGAGCCATTCGGCGTGAACCGCCTCCGGCAGCTCTGTCGAAGCCGCCTGAAAAGCCTTCTCCAACGCCGCAGCCCCCTCAACATCGGTCAGCGAAATATCGGTGTCGCCAACAAGGAGCAATCCCCGACCATCCCGGCTCCAAAACCGTCCAGCAACAATCTTCCCCTGGCCAAGAAGGTTGAGATAGGAAAAATCTTTGAAAAGCCGATGGCGCAACCCCAGAGGATCGACCCGAATCAAATTCTTGCTCCCCAATCCCACCGGGGAAAGCAAAGCAGCTTTGGCAACCTGTAAACGCCGGGCAATCTCTTCTGCGTTGAGTTCGGAAGCAACTTGCTGCAGTTCAGCCGCCGAAAAACGTTGCGGCAGTTCTGCAACCAACTGCCGCAATAGATCCGACAAGTTTATCTGCATTCGTGCCTGCAACCGTCCAACACCCGCCATGTTGAAACGGCGACAAAAGCGATCGGCAGCCTGGATCAATACCCGAGGAGGCACTCCCTCACCGCCTTCAAAAATCACGACCAACTTGCGTGTCAAAGGCATCTGTTGCAACAGATGGAACTCTGTTGCCAACTGCTTGTCCCTATCAGGTATCAGCGTCCGGGCATCCTCACGCAAATCAAGACGTAGTAAGCTCAGCCCCCCCAAAACCAGTAAAACAACAGTGACCCCCAGCACCACCTGAGAACGGGCACTAAGCCAAACATGGACCGCCGCTATCCAACGCTCAGGTGACATCAACGAAACAAACTCGGGTCCAAATCCGGGTTTAAAACCGTATGCTCGAACCGTAACCGAGTCCGGTCTCCGTCGGGCTCTTGGAGTTCAACCTGAGTAATACTGCGGTCATCTGGAGCAAAGCTGATATCGATCGATTTCAGAGGAGAGGTCGAATCACGAGGATACAAACGTATACGCGCTGGCGTTGTCGCCAAAAGCTCGAACTGATACTGCTGCTGCAACCGGACAAAATCGGCCCGAAACCAAGCAAGCAACTGTTCGGCAATCGCCTGCATCAGTGGGTCACTGCCAATATGAAAGACTTCATCAGTCTCCTGCAGGGCATGCCATCGGCGCCCCCTCTCGCCATCAAGGACAAATCCACTCTGGTAGGGTTCGAGCAGTTCCCAACGCAAACGACGTTCACGCATGAAGGCAAGATGACCTCGAGAGCGAACAGGAGTGGCAAACATGGCCAACTCCTTTTCCTGCACAAAATCGCTCTCAAGACTCTGGACCCCCGCCGCTGCCCGTTGCAACCGCGCCAAAACTGTGGCCAGCGGCCCCTCTTCCGCCCCCACGGCTAGCGGATAACCCAATACCAACAGCAAGAAAAAAAACACCCTAATCATTCCGCCCCGCCCCATCCTCCGGTTTAAGCCAGAGTTTAAGAGAACCGCGGGCCAGAATACGATCTTCGGCGAGAATCTCCCCCTCGATCAGGGCAAAGTCTCCCAATTCAGCACACGTAGTTACCCGCACCAACAGGCGCTCACCAACACCCGCCGTTGCCAACAGCTCGAAGTTGCTGATGCCGACCAAATAACCCGTGCGAACAGGTTTATGAGCCAGCCAGTCGCGGTACCCCTGTGCTGCCGCCTGAGCCTGGGCAAGAAGTTCGAGTGCTGCCAACGGTTCGAGTCTGCCATCCTCGCCAATCAACAAATGATTTGCGTCGAGCCAAGCCTCCACTTCGGCCCGTTCATCCGAACAACGAAGCAAACGGTCAACCATGCGCATGGGCAAACGATGCGGCATGAACGGCTCTACGGGCTGCGGCAATACTTTTCCCCGACTGTCAGTCATAAGCACTCCAACGCCTCGGCGATGGCCTTCCGCGCCCGGCGACGCATCTCACGGGGCTGCGCATGCACATCAAGCCAATCAGGAATCGGAATCGGTTCCAAAACACGCAACTTTACTGAACACGGGTGCAACAACCATCGACCCGGAGGCAACAAATGATCGGTTCCCGTCAGGCAAAGAGGCACAATCGGAACGCCTGCGGCAACAGCCACTTGGAAAGCCCCCGCATGAAACCTCTGCAATCTGCCATCACGACTACGATGTCCCTCAGGAAAAAACAGCAGGCGCCCACCCTCCTTTAGCTCTTGACACGCGGCTGCAAGAAGATCTTTCCAGTCGCTTGCTTCAACATTGAGATAGCGTGCCAACAACATAAACCGTCGATACCACCACATTCGAAATGGCCAGTCGCGTACGGCAAAAACAATGTTCGACACCGGAAGCAACGCCATACAATAGGTGTCGAAAAACGAAAGATGGTTCACCACCAATACGGTCGGCCCCAACGTCCGCAAATGCTCAGCCCCCTCAATACTGAAACGCACGAAAGGTCGACAAATAAGTAACCAGCCCCGCCCATACAACCAGATAAAATACCGAATGATAGTTGCCGAGGACCAAGAGGTCAATACCCGCCACAGGCTATAAAGAAGGGGCGAAAGAAAAATTCCCAACAGCGTCCATAACACCAAAATGGGGTAGACCCACAAATTCATCAAGACAACCAACAACCATCCGTTTGTTGTCTTCACCTGAGTTTGCCGCACAACCAACGTCATAATTCACGCCGTTAGTTCGCGACTTTTCTCAAGCACATAAGCATACAGTTCACCCAAGGTGCGAATCTGCCGCATCCGTTCTTCTTCTCGAATTTTGAATTTAAAGGCCTGTTCGAGAGCGACAACCATATCCACAGCATCAAGACTGTCAAGTTCCAAGTCTTCGTAGAGAGTTGCTTCCGGAGACATCATCTCTGGGTCGAGCTCAAATTCCTCACACAGGGTTTTATTGATGAGGTCGATGACTTCTTCTTCGGTCATTCTGAAAAACTCCTTATGACAAGTGATGAATCGATTCCTCCCAACGCAAAGCTGTTTTTCATGGCAACTTTGGCATTGGAGTCGGTCGGGACAGTTAACAAATTCAAACATCCACAACGCGGATCGGGATTCTCGAGATTCCGAGTCGGCAACAAAATTCCGTTCTGTAACATCTGCAAAGTCGCGATTAACTCCAACGCACCACTGGCAGCCATAGTGTGGCCGAGGTGGCCCTTGAGGCTGCTGACCGGCACCCGATCGCCGACCAAACGTGCAATGGCCTGTCCTTCAGCCAAATCTCCCTGTTCCGTTGCTGTGGCATGGGCATTGATATAGTCCAATTCTTCAGCCGCCAATCCCGCATCGGCCAAAGCCCGGCGCATGCAACGCTCCATCGCCGCCGAATCGGGATTGGCAATGTTCCCCGAGTCCGCCAAAGAAGCAAAACCCACCACCTCTCCCAAAATGGTCGCTCCACGCTGCAATGCACTTTGCAGGCTTTCAAGCAGCAAAAAACCCGCGCCCTCACCGCAAACCAACCCTTGTCGCCCCCGATCAAAGGGACGAGAAGCAGCCTGGGGGTCTTCGGCCTGGCAAGCAGCGGCATTCATGATGTCAAACGTTGCCACAGTTAGCGGATGCAATTCGTCGGCCCCACCGCAAAGCATGCGCTCCTGGCGGCCGGCAGCAATCAATTCGTAGGCCAATCCAATTGCTTGACATCCAGTGGCACACGCCGCTCCTGGCGCCAAAACCCGTCCCCCCAATCCAAGTGCCTGAACCAAATTGGCTGCCACACTATGGTTCATGATTTGGAAAAACGTCGTCGAGCGCATCCGCTCAAGACTTTCATCACGAAAAAAATCACGAAAAAAGTTCTCGGTGGTTTGAGTGCTGCCGACAGTCGAACCAACGACTAAACCCAACTCTGTCAGGTCACTGTCTGCCATTTTGGCCATTGATAATGCTTCTCGCGCCGCTAATGTCGCGTAAATCGACATGGCTGACATCGAACGTCGAAACTTGCGCGGAATACTCTTTTCGTCAACATCCGGAACGGCCGCAGCCAAATCGGTCCTAAGTCCAGAGACTCTGTGCGTTACAACGCTCCGACGAACGGCACTTTCCATCCGGTGCAGTTTGGCAAAAAGACGCTCTGCCCCGACACCAAAGGGACAAACAGCGCCATAACCGGTGACAACAACCCGATTCATTGACATGCCAACAGTTCCTCCCTGAGGCGATTGTCACCGCACAGTTCTTGGCAAGCCCAAAATGCTGACAGGGCAGTGCCCAAAAGCCCTGGAGCGACCACGGCCTGACCGGCTAAAAATAGCCCTTTGACTCTGGTGCGCGGCTGAGGATTCATTTGATCAAGGTAATGGGCAATCCCATACAAACCGGCAACTGGCGCATTGGCATATCGCTGAAAAGTCCTTGGCGTTCCCCCATCCACCCAGCAAATTCCCTGGGCCAAATCCGGAGAATGACGCTCAATCGCTCGTTGAAGCTCAGCCAAGCGTTTTTTCTTGCGTTCTTGGTAATCTGGGGTATTCCAGTCGGTGTTCGATTCGGGACAAATAGCCACCACGCCCGAATGATCTTCGCCACTGCCTCTTGTCAAATAGATGGGGGCTTGTTCGCCACAAGCATCAAAATCCAGGTACATATTGCGCCCTTTCAGCTGAGGCAAAGCCCCTTTGGGATAACCAAAAAGGCAGCAAGCAGACTGAGTCGCCGGCAAGCTTTTAAGACGTTGGCTATAAATAGGTCGCAAAGCCCTTTCTGGTAACAATTCTGGCAAAACGTGCGGATGCAAAGTCACAATACAGGATTGGCCCGTGAAAGATCGCCCATCTTGCAAGCTCAAGCCGCAGAAACAACGGTCTTCCTTGAGCTCGACAGCCTTGACCGGCACACCACAATGAATTTTCACGCCGAGCTTCCTGAGAGCCGTTTCCAACACCTTGACCAGCCGTTCCCCCCCACCACGCACAGTATGGGCACCCTGATAATACAAACCGACAACACCAGCATGGAAGGCCAAAGAAACTTTATTGGCAGGCACACCATGCAACATACAATGCAAAGAAAGAAGGCGCCTTAGCCGAACATCCCGAACATGTTCTTCAATCACAGATTGAAGACTGCGGTACAAAGCCTTCAGAACTTCGGAAGTCACCTGCCCCCTGGGATCAAAACTCAGCAACGGCAAATTGTGGCAGACCTGTTCTAGGCAACGAAAAAAACTATGAAGTCCCTTGGCATCCGCAGGAAAACGTTCTGTCAGTTTATGTCGTAATTCTGAAATACCGACAGGGAAGATAAATTCTTCCCCATCCTGAAAACGCAGAACATCAAATCCTTGAGGAGAAAGTTCGACAACTTGCAGGGCATCGATAATCCCTAAGTAACGAAAAATTCGCCTGAGAATGCCACCTTCCCCCAAGCCACCAGCATAATGAAAGCCGGTATCGAAATACCAGCTATCTCGCCAAAAACCACGCACGACAGGTGCCAGTTGAGGTGCGGCCTCAAACAAATCGACATGATATCCCAAATGCGCCAGAAACGCGGCAGAGAAGATCCCGGAAAGACCTCCACCTATGACAAGGCAGGACGGCTTCATACCCCAAAATGAAGAACCAAAGCCGCATTGGTTCCTCCAAATCCGGCAGAGTTGCACAAAACCGTCTGGGGCCTTTGGTCAATCACCGTCCGGGCAATGCGCAACGGCGGCATATCGGGGTCGGGATCAGTGTAGTTGAGATTTTGAGCGATAAAGCCTCCCCGGGCCATCAGACAGGTATAAACAACCTGGGAGGCACCGGCCATCCACAGCTCATGCCCAACCTGCCCTTTAAGAGAAGAGACCCAAGGAGATTCCGAGCCAAAAACACGTTGAATATTGATAGCTTCTGCCCGGTCTCCAGCTGGAGTCGACGTGGCATGAGCACAGATATAATCGATCTGATCCTTCGCAACTTCCGCCTGTTGCAAGGCCATTTGCATTGCGCGGCTTAATCCCGTCTGGCTCGGAACCGAAAGAGACTCGCCATCGGATGAAAAACCATAACCGAGAACCAATCCCAAAATGTTGGCGCCACGCCGTCGAGCCTGTTCGTAATTTTCCAGAACAATCGCGGCCGCCCCCCCACTCGGAACCAATCCGTCACGCCCACGATCAAAAGGGCGACTGGCAGCCTCCGGCTCTGAAACCCGTGTCGAAAAAGCTCCCAAAGCATCAAAGCTGCACATCGACTCTGGATTGATTTCTTGGGCCCCACCGCAAATCACCAGATCTTGCCGGCCGCTGGCAATCAAATCAGCCGCCTGCCCAACGGCATGCCCACCACTTGAACACGCAGAAGAAAGGCTCCAACACGCTCCTTGCGTCTTTAAAAGCGTATTGAGATTCATGGTGACAGTGGACGTCATGGAGCGAAAAATATAGCCGCTGCCTATGCCATGAGTTTCACCAACCCGATGCAGCAATTCCACCTGTTCGACCGCCGCCAAGCAACTTGAATCACAACCAAAAACCAGACCACAACGGGGATTGGCTATCTCCTCGGTTGACAACCCGGCGCCACTCAAGGCATCAAGTACCGCCGCATGGGCCCATTGAGCAAAATCCGGCATGCTCTTGCGCTGTTTGCGGGACAGAACAGCATTAAAGACAATCTGCCCCGTCAAAGGACTTCGGAACCCCAACTCTTGCCGCCGAGGATCAATCCCTATTCCCGATCGCCCTTCCCGCAACGCCAGTTCCACGGTCTCCAGATCTCGACCAAGACAGGAGACAATTCCTACGCCCGTAATGGCAACCTGCGGCATCCCCTCCCCCTCTTACGAAATGTGCGCTCCACCATTGACGGAAAAAACCTGCCCGGTAATATAGCTAGCCCTTTCCGACGCAAGAAAGGCAACCAAGCCGGCAACCTCCTCAGGCGTACCGAACCGACCCAGAGGAATCAGGGGAAGAATACGCTCCTCCGGAAGATCAGCGGTCATCTCGGTGTGAATAAAACCGGGAGAAACCGCATTGACAAGAATATTACGTTTGGCTACCTCGGCCGCAAGAGAACGGGTCGCCCCGATAAGACCTGCCTTGGCCGCAGAATAATTGGTCTGCCCAGCCACTCCGGTCTCACCCGAAGTTGAAACAATATTGATAATGCGCCCCCGTCGTCGCTTGAGCATCCGCGCCACAACCGGCCGAGTGACGTTGAAAAAACCACCCAGATGCACATCAAGCACCGACTGCCAATCTTCTCGACTCATCATGGCCAGAATGCCATCTCGGGCAAAACCAGCATTATTGACCAACACATCCGGAACCTGTTCCTGCAATCGTTCTTCAAGAACGGCCGCAACAGACTGGGCATCGGCAACATCAAAAGAAAGGCGCTCGCAATGTCGTCCAAGTGCCAAAACATCCGCAACCACCGCCTCAGCCGCAGCATGGTCTCTGTGGTAATTCAGCCAGATGTCAAAACCTTCTGCTGCCAATTCACGCGCAATGGCTGCACCAATCCCTTTACTTCCACCTGTAACCAAGGCAAGTTTTTTGACCGCGTTCAATCAACGCCCCCTTCAATTGAGTTGGTGAAAACAATCAATTTCAATTACGAACAGCAACCACCTTTCCATCCGGACCAAATTCCACTGCCATGGTCCTGAACCGATTGGTCCAGTAAATCCAGGTCGTCGCATCAAGAGAAGGAGTACGATGTGTCGCAGGATAACCAAGAGCAGTCATCACTCCTTCGCGGCTCATTCCTACCAGAGCCTTCCCTTGAGAGATTCCCTTTTTATCCAAAGCCGAAAAGTGGTCAAGAGAAACAGGAGTTGGCGACGTAATCTTTTCCAGATATTCATCGACACTCATTTGCATACGTGGGGCGTGATATTCAAAAACAATTTCTTTTTCACCACCGTCGTAGGCAAAAACAATACGCCTCCGAGACTTATCTTTCACGGTCACAGCCGTTCCGGCAGGAATGATGACATGCCCAGAACCTGGATTGGTGTAATTTGCATAACTGGCCCGGACAACCTTAGCCGACTTGTACTGAGCGTGAATGTTATACTTTGTGTAGCGCAGCTCTTTTCCCCAAGCAACGCCTCCAAACATCAACAGTACAACCAAACAGACAACTGAAAAACTTACCAATTTCACCCCAACTGACTTCATCATGTTTTCACCTCCCAGATTCCAATTTCCCAAAAAAAGTGAGTGCATTCTATAGTAAATAGTTATGGGAGACAAGAAGGTCCAAATCCCGGCGGACTACGCGGCACCGGGCGGCCCGCGAAACAGGT
>CAZZKF010000037.1:0-23630 GCA_964654995.1 uncultured Alphaproteobacteria bacterium
AGCGTGTTTTCCGGATTGGTCACCGCCTGGCGCTTCGCCGCCTGGCCGACCAGGCGCTCGCCCTCATCCGTGAACGCCACGATCGACGGCGTCGTGCGCATGCCTTCGGCGTTTTCGATCACCTTGGCCTTGGAGCCCTCCATCACCGCGACGCAGGAATTGGTCGTGCCCAGGTCGATCCCGATTGCTTTAGCCATCGTCATCCTCTTGTTTGTACTTTTACGTACTTCTGTGTGCTTCGTTGTGTCTCTGTATGTCCCAATGGGCCCGACCAGATGCCCGCGGCACCAGGGCCCCGGCCCCTTGTCGTTTCACAACCCCACTGCGGCCAGTGAACGCCCGTTATATAAGGCCGGCCCGGGGCCGCCGCAACCGCTGGCGGGGTTAAAAATGCAGGATTGGGCAAGTGCGCGCGAATCCGCTACAAGGCGAAGCAGAGGCGCAAGCGGGCGGGTCGAGCGGCAAAACGGGCGTGCGCGATGATCATTTCAGCCAGCTATCGCACCGATATCCCGGCCTTCTACGGGCGCTGGTTTCTGGCCCGGCTGGCGGCCGGATATTGCCGTGTCGCCAGCCCCTACGGCGGCCCGCCCTACCGGGTGGCGCTGGATGCGGGCGCGGTCGACGGCTTCGTCTTCTGGACCCGCAATGTGGCGCCGTTCATGGCGGCGCTGCGGGAGGTCAAGGACCGCCGGCAGCCGTTCATGGTGCAGTTCACGGCAACCGGCTATCCCCGGTCCCTCGAGCGTTCGGTGATCGCCACCAGGGAGGCTCTGGCCCAGATGCAGGCGCTGGCCCGCGATTTCGGGCCGCGGGCGGTGGTCTGGCGCTACGATCCGGTGGTCTTCACCTCGCTGACGCCGGCCGACTGGCACGCCCGCACCTTTGCCGGCCTGGCCGCCCGGCTGCGCGGTGTCTGCGACGAGGTGGTGGTCTCTTTCGCCCAGATCTATGCCAAGACCCGGCGCCGGCTGACCCGCGCGGCCCGCGACCATGGTTTCACCTGGCGGGATCCACCGGACGACGAAAAGACGGCGCTTCTGAAGCAGCTCGCCGGGATCGCCGCAGCCCATGACATGACGCTCAGCCTGTGCGCCCAGCCCGGCTTGCTGATCCCCGGCGTGCGTGCGGCGCGCTGCATCGACGCGGTGCGCCTGAGCGATATCGCCGGCCGGCCGATCACCGCGCCGGTGAAGGGCAATCGGCCGGGCTGCGAATGCGCCCGCTCACGCGACATCGGTTCTTATGACAGTTGCGCCCAGGGCTGCGTCTACTGCTATGCTGTGTCGAGCGCGGCAGGGGCCGCGCAGGCTGTGTGCCGGCACGATCCGGGCCGCGACATGCTGGCCCTGCCTGATACGGAGAACCGCAGATGCGAAACGCGACGAGGGGGATCAACAGGGCGCTAGGCTTGGCATTGGCGGGGCTGATGCTGGCGCTCACGCAAATGCCGACGGCGGCCGCGCAGGTGGTGGTGAGCGACGCCTGGGCGACGCCGCCGCTGGTCCGGGGCCGGCCGATCGCCGCCTATATGACGCTGACCAATCAGGGCTCCGAGGCGGTCACCCTGGTTGCCGCCGAAAGCCCGGCCGCCAGGCGGATCGCCATCCACACGGCCGTCCACGAGAACAATATCGTGCGGATGCAGCCGGCCGGCCCGGTGGCGATTCCGGCCGGTGGCAAGCTGCAGCTTCAGCCTGGCGGCCTGCACCTCATGCTGTTCGATCCCCGGCCCGATCTCGAGCCCGGCTCAACGTTTCGCCTGCGCCTGCGGTTTGCCGACGGCACCAGCCTGGAGACCCGCGTGAGCGTGCGTTCCCAGTCGGAGCACGCGCGCAAGGGCGCCCGCCCGGAATAACTGTTGATCAGGCGACCGTATCGACGGTCTTGCCGGGATCGCCGTTGTTTTGCGCGCCTTTGCGGGCCTTGGCGACGCCGACCATCGCCGGGCGCAGCAGGCGGTCGTGGATGGTGAAGCCGGCCTGAACCACCTCCGCCACGGTGCCGGGCTCGCGCTCCCCGGATTCGACCTCGAACATCGCCTGATGGAAGTTGTGATCGAACTTCTCGCCCAGGGGATCGATGCGCCGAATGCCGTGTTTCTCGAGCGCCTGCAAGAGCGCCCGCTCGGTCACCTCGATCCCCTCGATCAGGGTCTTGAGCGACTCGTCCTGGCGCGCCGCCTCGGGGATGCTGGCGATCGCATGGCGCAGATTGTCGGCGATGGTGATCATGTCGCGGGCAAAACCGGTGATCGCATATTTCGCCGTGTCCTGGCGCTCGCGCTCGGCCCGGGCGCGCAGGTTCTCGGTCTCGGCCAGCGCGCGCAGCAGGCGCTCCTTGAGCGCGGCCACCTCCGCTTCGAGGGACGCCGCTGCCGGCTCTCCCGGCGCTTCAGCCTGCTCTTCGGCGGCTTGCGCCGCGTCCGCTTCGCCGGTCTCCTGGTTGGCCGGCTCCGGCAAGGGATCGCCCGTCGCCTCGGTCGTTTCCGGCGTCTCGCCGGGCTTGTCCTCGCCGTTTTCGCGCGGTGTCTTGTCCTGTTCGTTCATGCAACTACCCTATCAGATTCGCGTCGGATTTATGCGTTTTCGGTTTGCCGTCCGGGGATGACCCGGCCGTTCAACATGCGGCCGATCACCTTGGCGGTATAATCGACCATCGGAATGACCTTGGCGTAATTCATCCGCATCGGGCCGATGACGCCGATGGCGCCGACGATCTTTTCGTTGCGGTTGGCATAGGGCGCGATGATCAGCGACGAGCCTGAGAGCCCGAACAGATTGTTCTCGGCCCCGATGAAGATGCGCACGCCGTCGGCACGGCGCGACAGATCGAGAAGCTGGATCAGCTCGTTCTTGGTCTCCAGCGCCTCGAACAGTTTGCGGATGCGCTCCAGATCCTCGAGCGCCGAAACGTCATTCAACAGATTGGCCTGGCCGCGCACAATCAGGGTGTCCTGGCTCTCCCCGCCCCAGGTCGCCAGCCCGGCCTCGACGACGCGCGCCGAAATCGCATCCAGCTCGGCCCGGTGCTGTTCGATCTCGGCCAGGATCTCGGCCCGGGCCTCGTCGATGGTGCGGCCCGAGAGCCGGGCGTTCAGGTAATTGCCGGCCCGCACCAGCACCGAGGGCGGCAGGCCGATGGGCAGATCGATCACCCGGTTTTCCACCAGTCCGCTTTCGGTGACGATGACCACCAGCGCCTGATCGGCGGCCAGCGGCACGAATTCGATGTGGCGCAGCGGCGCCTCGGCCTTCGGTGCCAGCACCAGCCCGGCGCCCTTGCTGAGGCCCGAGAGCAGGGTGGTGGCCTCGGACAGCACATCCTCGAGCGACCGCCCGGCCGCGGCGCAATGGCTTTCGATGGTTTCGCGCTCCTCCTGGGTCAGGTCACCGACTTCGAGGAGCCCGTCGACGAACAGCCGCAGGCCGGTATCGGTCGGCATGCGCCCGGCCGAGGTATGCGGTGCATAAAGCAGGCCGGCGGCCTCGAGCTGGGCCATGACATTGCGGATGGAGGCCGGCGACAGGCCGAGATCGGTGGTCCGCGCCAGGGTCTGGGAGCCGACCGGCGTGCCGCTTTCGAGGTAGGCCTCGACGATCCGGCGAAAGACCTCGCGCGATCTTTCGTTCAGCTCCTCGATCATGATCCGGCGGTTCTCCGTGGGGGCCCTGGTCGCGCGCACCGCCCGGTCATCGGCAATGCGACCTGCCTGTCCGCTGGCCCGCACCCGGGCGGGCCAAAACACGGCTTGAATGTAGTAACGCCCTGGGGCATCGTCAACGCACGCCGGACATGGCCGGCGGCAAAAGAAAGGATTGCCATGCGCCCGTCGGGACGTGCCGCCGATGAAATGCGCCCGGTCTGCCTGGAGGCGGGGGTGGCCAAATATGCCGAAGGCTCGTGTCTGGCGCGCTTTGGCGATACCCATGTGCTGTGCACCGCCTCGCTCGAGGACAATGTGCCGTCATGGCTGCGCGGTGGCGGCAAGGGCTGGGTGACGGCCGAATACGGCATGCTGCCCCGGGCCACCCACGAGCGCACCCCGCGCGAGGCGGCGCGCGGCCGCCAGACCGGGCGGACCCAGGAAATCCAGCGCCTGATCGGCCGTGCCCTGCGTGCGGTGACCCGGCTCGAGGCCATCGGCGAGCGCCAGATCCGCATCGACTGCGACGTGCTGCAGGCCGACGGCGGCACCCGCACGGCGGCGATCACCGGCGCCTTCGTGGCGCTCCACCAGTGCTTTCAGGACATGCTGAAAAAAAACCTCATCGAGGAAATGCCGATCCGCGAAGAAGTCGCCGCCGTCTCCTGCGGCCTGATTAACGGGGTGGCGGTGCTCGACCTCGATTATGCCGAGGACAGCACGGCCGAGGCGGATGCCAATTTCGTGCTCACGGGTGCCGGCAACATCGTCGAGGTCCAGGCGACCGCGGAGGTGCGCCCGTTCAGCCAGGCCCAGCACCTCGAGCTTCTGGCGCTGGCCGAAGCCGGGGTGACCCGGCTTGTCGCTCTGCAGCGCCGGGCTCTGGGTCTGGACGCCTGAGCGGCCCGCCCGGTTGCCATGGCCCGGCGGCTGAAGACCGAGCGCCTGGTTGTCGCCAGCCACAATCCGGGCAAGGTGCGCGAGATCGCCGATCTGTTGCGCCCCTTCGGGATCGCCGCCGTCTCGGCCGCCGAGCTCGGCCTGCCGGAGCCCGAGGAAACCGGCCAGACCTTCCTTGAAAACGCCGGGCTGAAAGCGCGTGCCGCGGCCGAGGCCGCCGGTCTGCCGGCCCTGGCCGACGATTCCGGGCTGGTGGTGCCGGCGCTGGACGGCGCGCCGGGCCTGCATTCGGCGCGCTGGGCGGGGATCCCCCGCGATTTCACCCGCGCCATGGCGCGGGTCTGGGATGAGCTGGAGGCCCGCCAGGTGCCCATGGACGCGCGCCGCGGCCACTTTTTCTGCGCTTTGGTGCTGGCCTGGCCGGATGGTCATGAGGAAGGCTTCGAGGGCCGTATCGACGGCCGGCTGATCTGGCCGCCACGCGGGAGGCGCGGCTTCGGCTATGATCCGATGTTCGTGCCCGACGGCTTCGCGTGCACCTTCGGGGAAATGGAGCCGGAGGAAAAACACGCCATCAGCCACCGGGCCCGGGCTTTCAGGAAAATGATCGATGCCTGTCTCAAGTCCTGAACCCGTGGCCGTGGCCGCACCTGCGCGGGCCGCCGAACGGTCGAAGACCGACGGTCTGGCACTTTATGTCCACTGGCCGTTCTGCCGCTCCAAATGCCCCTACTGTGACTTCAACAGCCATGTCGCGGCCACCGCCCCGGACGAGGTCCGCTGGCGCCGGGCGCTGATCGCCGAGCTTTCCCATTACGCGGCGCTGACCGGCCCGCGCCCGCTTGTCAGCATCTTTTTCGGCGGCGGCACGCCGTCCCTGATGGCACCCGAAACGGTGGCAGCGGTAATCGACGCCGCGGCCGCGGCCTGGCCGCTGGCGCGCGCCTGCGAGATCACGCTGGAGGCCAATCCGAACAGTGCCGAGGCGGCGAACTTCGCCGGCTACCGTGCGGCCGGCGTCAACCGGCTCTCGATCGGGGTGCAGGCCTTGGATGACCGGGCGCTGGCCTTTCTCGGGCGCGCGCATTCGGTGGCCGAAGCCATAGATGCCATCGCTCTGGCGATGCGGGCGTTCGACAATGTCTCGATCGATCTGATCTATGCCCGGCCGGGCCAGACGGTCGCCGCCTGGCGCCGCGAGCTTGAGCGCGCCCTGGCGCTGGGCACGCCGCATATCTCCGCCTATCAGCTCACCCTCGAGCCGGGCACGCCGTTCTACCGCCTGGCCAGCCAGGGCCGTCTGCGCCTGCCGGAAGCGGATCAGGCGGCTGCCCTGTTCGAGGTCACCCGCGCCCTGTGCGCCGAGGCCGGCCGGCCGGCCTATGAGGTCTCGAATCACGCCCGCCCCGGGTTTGAATCGCGCCACAATCTGGTCTACTGGCAGGGCGGCGATTATGTCGGCATCGGCCCCGGGGCGCATGGCCGGATTTCCGGCAAGGACAGCATCATGCGGGCCAGTCGCCAGATCGCCGCGCCGAAGGCCTGGCTCAGGGCGGTCGAGGCAACCGGCCATGCCACCGCCGCCATCGAGCCCGTGGACCCGCGGGAGCGTGCCGAGGAGATGGTGATGATGGGCCTGCGGCTTGCCCAAGGCCTCGATCTGGACGCGGTGGCGCGGCGCACCGGCGTGGCGGCCGGCCAGGTCGTTGCGCCGGCACGCCTGCAGGCGCTGATCGCCAGCGGTCATTTGGAGCGCCGCGGATCGGTGATCCGGGCCAGCGACGCCGGCATGCTGGTACTCGATTCCATGCTGGCCGAACTGCTGGCCTGAGCGATCAATTGGCCAAGGGCTGAAAGCTTTTCGGCGCCGGCGCGATGACGGCAAATTTCCGGGTGCGGATTTCGAGCACCGCCAGGCCGCGCTCGGCGATGCCGTCGGCGCGGAAGCGGAAGATGCCGTCGATGCCGGCGAAGCCGTTGGGGTTGGTGATCGCCGCCTCGGAGAACGGCTGCGGGCCACCGCTGCGCACCAGCGTCGCGGCCAGCGCCATGGCGTCATAGCCGAGGCTGGCAAGCCGCGGCGGCGGCTCACCGAAGATATCCGTGTAGCGGGCCATGAAGGCCTGAGCCGCCTCGGGCGGCGGGGCGGCGAACCAGGCCCCGTTGAGCGCCGGCTCGCGGGCCAGCTCGAGATCGTCCCACAGCCCGGTACCGAGAAACTTGATGGTGTCGGGATCGATCTCGTAATAGGGGAGCAGCGGCGCCAGCGCGCGCAAAAGCGCGCCGCCGGCGGGCACGAAAACGGCATCAAAGTCAAGATCGCCCAGGGTCTCCCTGGGCTTGAGTTCCTCGAGCAATTCGGTCGCCAGGCTGTCGTCCTCGCCCAGCGCTTCCAGCGACGCACGCTCGTCGAGCAGCGCCTGGCGCCGGGCATCATAATCGGCCAGCCGGCGCACGGCGCCGGCCAGCTTGGTGGCGTCGGTCGGGAAGAACTCGATGGCGACCAGCGCCGCGTTCGCGCGGAACAGATCGCCGGCGAAGGCCCGCAGGACCAGATCGCCATAGGCGCTCTCAGGCACCAGCGCGGCAAACCGCTCATGTCCGGCGCCGACCGCGTAATCGACGATGCGGCGCACCTGCTGCTCGGGCATGAAACCCATCAGATAGACGCCCGAACCGGCCACCGTGCGATCGGTGGAAAAGCCGATCACCTTGACGCCGTGGTCCCGCGCCACCTCGCCGGCGGCCCGCACCGCCGGGGCGAGCAGCGGGCCGAGGAGCAGCCGCGCGCCATCGGCGAGCGCCGCGCGGGCCGCGTCCGCCGCGCCTTCCGCCGTGCCCCTGGTGTCGCGCGGCAGCAGCTCTATATTCGGATCGCCAATGTCAAAGAGCGCCATCTCGGCGGCGTTCAGAAGCGCCTGGCCGACCTCGCGCTCAGGGCCCGAGAGCGGCAGCAGCAGGCCGATCCGCACGCCGCCGGTGGCGGCCAGCGCCGGGGCTTCCAGCGGCGGAGCCGCTTCTTCCGGTGCCGGCGGGGCGCCGGCGGGTGCCGGGCGCTCTGGCGGGCCCGGGGCCGCGCAGGCGGCGAGCAGCAGCAGGCCGATGAACGCCAATGCATGATGGGCGCGTGAAGATGACAGGATCGCCATTGCCGGCTCGATGATGACCGCTCTAAACTTCTCGCAGGACTGTATATGGCCGACGGCCGAACCCGGAGGGTAGCGAGACCGGCGTGGCAAGTAAACCTGAGGCCGATAAACCCGAGGCCGGCCGGCCGGCGGCGCTGGCCCCCGGCCTGTATGTGACGGCAACCCCGATCGGCAATGCCGCCGACATCAGCGCCCGGGCGCTCGAGGTGCTGGCCGGCGTCGATGTCATCGCCTGCGAGGATACGCGCGTCAGCGCGCCGCTGCTCAAGCGCTACGGCATCGCCACGCCGCTTACCCCCTATCACGATCACAATGCCGCACGCGTCCGCCCGCGGCTGTTGCGCCGGCTCCAGGACGGCGGCCGGGTGGCGCTGATCTCGGACGCCGGCACGCCGCTGGTTTCGGACCCCGGCTATCGGCTGGTGCGCGAGGCCGGCGCGGGCGGCATCGCGGTCTTTGCCATCCCCGGGCCGTGCGCGGCGATCGCCGCCCTGATGGTCGCCGGGCTGCCCACCGACCGCTTCCTGTTCGCCGGTTTTCTGCCGTCCCGTGCCGCCGCCCGCCGCCGGGCCCTGACCGAGCTGGCCGGGCAGAGCAGCACGCTGGTCTTTTACGAGTCCGCGCGCCGTCTGGCCGCCAGTCTCGCCGACATGGCGGCGGCATTGGGGCCGCGCGAGGCAGTGGTGGCCCGCGAACTGACCAAGCGCCACGAAGAGCTGCGCCGCGGGCCGCTGGATGTGCTGGCGGCTGCTTACACGGACCAGCCGGCGCCCAAGGGCGAGGTGGTGATCGTCGTCGGCCCGCCGCCGCTGCGTGCCGTGGCCGGCGACGACGAGGTCGACCGGGCGCTCGTGGCCGCCCTTGCGAACCTGTCCGTGCGCGAGGCGGTGGCGGCGGTGACCTACATCACCGGCCGGCCGCGGCGCGAGATCTATGCCCGGGCGCTGGCGTTGGCCGATAAAGAGCCGAAATCATGACCGCAGCCAAACGTCGGGCCTGGCAACGCGGCCGCTGGGCCGAGACGCTGGTGGTCCTGGGGCTTCGGCTCACCGGCCACCGGGTTCTGGCGCGCCGCTACCGCACGCCGGTGGGCGAGATCGACATTGTTGCCCGGCGCCGCAAGACCCTGGTCTTCGTCGAGGTCAAGTATCGCGATGCGGCCGGCGATACAGCCGCCGCGCTCGGCCCCCGTCAACGTGCGCGCATTGCCCGGGCCGCCGGGCTGTTCATCGCCCACCATCCGGAGTATGCCGATGATTCCATGCGCTTCGACGTGATCCTGGCAGCGCGGGGCCGCTGGCCCCGGCGCATCAAGGATGCCTGGCAGGTCGAGGTGCAGGACCGGCGGTGATTCCCCGAAACCGGAACATGTGCTAGGAACCGAACCATGAGCCTTTCCGTCGCCATCCAGATGGACCCCATCGAAGGAATCGACATCTCGGGCGACAGCACCTTTGCGCTGGCGCTCGAAGCCCAGGCCCGCGGCCATCACCTGCACTACTATCTGCCGCGCGCGCTGTCGTTCCAGGACGGGCGCGTCTGGGCCCGGGCGCGCCCGCTCGCCGTGCGCCCCGACCCCGAGGATCATTTCACCGCCGGCGCGCTCGAGGTGCTCGATCTGGCCGAGATGGACGTGGTGCTGATGCGCCAGGACCCGCCGTTCGACATGAGCTATATCACCGCCACCCATGTGCTCGAGCACATCCATCCCGGGACCCTGGTGGTCAACGATCCGGTGCATGTGCGCAATGCGCCGGAGAAGCTGTTCGTCACCCATTTCGGCGATTTGATGCCGCCGACGCTGATCACGTCGAACCGCGACGATGTCATCGCCTTTCGCGAGGCCCATGGCGAGATCATCCTCAAGCCGCTGTTCGGCAACGGCGGCGCCGGCGTCATTCATCTGCGCCCGGACGACGACAATCTCAACGCGCTTCTCGAGATGTTCACCCAGTTCTATCGCGAGCCGCTGATCGTCCAGCGCTACCTGCCCGAGATTCGCGACGGCGACAAGCGCATCATCCTGGTCGACGGCGAGCCGGTGGGTGCGATCAATCGCCTGCCGCCGCCCGGCGAGGCACGCTCGAACCTGCATGTCGGCGGCACCGCGCAGCCGGCCACTTTGAGCGCCCGCGACCGCGAAATCTGCGCCGCCATCGGCCCGGCCTTGAAGGAGCGCGGGCTGATCTTCGTCGGCATCGATGTCATCGGCGACTGGCTGACCGAAATCAACGTCACCTCGCCGACCGGCATTCAGGAGATCGGGCGTTTCGACGGCACCAATGTCGCCGGCCTCATCTGGGATGCGATCGAGCGCCGCCGGGGTTTGTGAGGAGTGATTCCCTGCCGGTTTCACGGTGCCGGCGGGGCGACAATTTTAGCCGCATTCGAGGCGAGTTTTAGGGGATATTAAAACCGCATCAAAGGCCAGTGTTCTAGGCTATCCTGACCTCGGAGTTCCCATGGGGGCAACGCCTGACATGCCCGGACGATTTATGCGCGCGGCGGTTTTCAATCGATGCGCCCGCCTATGTGCGGCGCTGGCGATCGTCCTTGCCCTGATGCCCGGGCCGGTGCAGGCGGCCCCGGTGGTGCAGGGCCTGCGGGCCGGCGATCACGGGCAATGGACGCGCTTCGTGCTCGAGCTCGACTCTCCGGCGCCCTATCGGGTGCGGGTGCTCTCTGGCGGGCGCGGCGTCAGCGTTGCCTTCGACGCTCTCGACTTCTCGCCCGAGCTCGAAGCCGGTGATGCGGGGCTGCCGGGCCGCGGGCTGATCACCCGCATCCGGGCGATACCGGGCGCCGGTGACGGCGCCGGCCGGCTGCTGCTGGAGACCGCCCGCCCGGTGCGCCTCAGGGACGTATTTCTGCTCCAGCCCGAGGCCGGCCACGGCTATCGCCTGGTGATCGATCTCGAACCCGCGCCTGCCCCGGCCGGGGCACCCGAGCGCCTGGCCGCCCTGCCGGCGCCGGTGACCCGTCCCGAGAGCGTGGCCGAGAAAACCACACCATCACCGCCGCCACCCGCCCCTGCCCCTGAACCGGTGCCGCCACCCTCGCCACCGCCGATGGCGCCGGCGCCACTTGCCGAAGACGAGACCTGGGCCCCGGCCGCCCAGGGCCTGCGGGTGACATTCAGCGGCTTCATCGAGGCCGAGGTCCGCGCCTTTCCGCAGTCCAGCCGGCCGCCGGGGCGCAAGCAGAGCGACGTCTCGATCGCGTTTTCCCCGCGCCTCGAGATCGAGGGCGGGACCGGGCGGCGCTATTTCGTGCTCGCCCCCTTCGTGCGCGGCGATGCCCGCGACGATGGCCGCAGCCATGTCGATATCCGCGAGATGAAGTGGGTCGGCGGCTTCGGCGCCTTCGAGCTGCGCCTCGGCGTCGATCGCCTGTTCTGGGGGGTGACCGAATCGGTGCATCTGGCCGATGTCGTCAACCAGTGGGACTTCGTCGAGGACATCGACAACGAAGACCGCCTCGGCCAGCCCTTGGTCTCGTTGTCCTTCGACAGTGGCTTTGGCACCGTCACCGGCTATTTCCTGCCCTATTTTCGCACCCGCACCTTCCCGGGCGCCAAAGGACGCCCCGGCTTTGGCATCCGTGTCGATACCTCGCAGACCCAGTTCGAGGCGGCAAACCGCAGGTGGCACCGCGACTGGGCCGTGCGCTGGGCCCACAGTCTGGGGCCCTTCGACATCGGCATCGCCCATTTTTCCGGCACCGGGCGCACGCCGCGCCTCCTGCCCGGGCTCGATTCTGCGGGTCAGCCGGTGCTGATCCCGCGCTATGACCTGATCAGGCAGACGTCGCTCGATCTGCAGGCGACTTTGGGCGCCCTGCTGCTCAAGTTCGAAGGGGTCACCGTCAAGGGCCCAGACGGGCGCTATCAGGCGCTCGCCGGCGGCTTCGAGTACACCCTCTACCAGATCTTCGGCACGGCCGCCGACCTCGGGGTCCTGGCCGAATATCTTTACGATGATCGCGGGCGCGCCGGTCCCTCGCCGTTCGAGGACGATCTGTTCGTCGGCTTTCGTTTGGGTGCCAATGATGCGGCGGATAGCCAGCTTTTGGCCGGCGCCATTTTCGATCTCGACACCCGCGCCAAGTTCATCAACATCGAAGGCCAGCGCCGAATGGGGCAAAGCTGGCTGGTCAGCATCGATGCCCGCCTCGCAGTGGGCGTGCCGCCCTTTGATCCGCTGTTCTTTCTCGGCCGCGACGATTTCGTTCAGATCCGCCTGGGCCGCTATTTCTAGAAACTTTCGGGCCTTGGCGCGAGGCCGCGGCTTCGCCTACAATCGCCGGTTCCGGGCCGGGGGGCCGTTCTCATTCGATAGTGCATGAACGCATGGTCGCGCACGTCAACACAGTCGCTTTTCTCGGCATCGATGCGCGCGCCGTCGACGTTCAGGTGCAGATGAGCCCCGGTCTGCCGGCCTTCGCCATTGTCGGCCTGGCCGACAAGGCGGTGGCGGAATCGCGCGAACGCGTGCGCGCGGCGCTCGGCGCCATCGGCCTCGCCTTGCCGCCCAAGCGCATTACCGTCAATCTGGCACCCGCCGATCTGCCCAAGGAAGGCAGCCATTACGACCTCCCCATCGCGCTCGCGCTGCTCGTCGAGATGGGGGTGCTGCCGGGCGACGAGGTCGCTGCCTACTGTGTGCTCGGCGAGCTCGGGCTCGATGCCCGCATCGCACCGGTGCCCGGCGTCCTGCCGGCGGCGATTGCCGCCCAGGCCCTGGGGCGCGGCATCATCTGTCCCGGGGTGTGCGGCGGCGAAGCCGCCTGGGCCGGCGACATCGAGGTGCTGGCGCCGGATTCGCTGCTCGCACTCATCAACCATTACAAGGGCAGCCAGGTGCTCACCCCGCCGGAGCCGCGGCTCGCCGAGGCCCCGGGCGGCGCCGGCGATCTCGCCGACATCAAGGGTCAGGAAAGCGCCAAGCGGGCGCTCGAAGTGGCGGCGGCCGGCGGCCATAACCTGCTGATGATCGGCCCGCCGGGGTCCGGCAAGTCGATGCTGGCGGCGCGCCTCCCCGACTTGCTGCCGCCGCTGACCCCGGCCGAGGCGCTCGAGGTCAGCATGATCGCCAGCATCGCCGGGGCGCTCTCGGACGGCCGCATTTCGCGCCGGCGCCCGTTTCGCGCACCGCACCATTCGGCTTCGATGGCGGCGCTGGTCGGCGGCGGCGCCCGGGCCCGGCCCGGCGAGGTCTCGCTGGCCCACAACGGGGTGTTGTTTCTGGATGAATTGCCCGAGTTTTCCCGCCAGGTGCTCGATTCGCTGCGCCAGCCGCTGGAGACCGGCGAGGTGGTGGTCGCCCGCGCCGCCGCCCATGTGACGTACCCGGCCCGCGTCCAGCTGGTGGCGGCGATGAACCCGTGCCGCTGCGGCCATCTCGACGATCCGGCGCTGGCCTGCTCGCGGGCACCGAAATGCGCCCGCGACTATCAGGCGCGGATCTCGGGGCCGTTGCTCGACCGCTTCGACCTCCATGTCGAGGTGGCGGCCGTGAGCGCCGGCGACCTGGCACTGCCACCGCCGAGCGAAGACAGCGCCACGGTGGCGGCCCGGGTGCGCGATGCGCGCGCGCGCCAGCAGGCCCGCTATGCCCGGCTCGGGAATGGCGCCGGAATTGCCGCCAATTCGGCCGCCGACGGGGCGCTTCTGGACAAGGTCGCGAGCCCGGATGCCGCCGGCCAGGCCCTGCTCACCGAGGCCACCGAGCGGATGCACCTCACCGCGCGCGGCTACCACCGGGTGTTGCGCGTCGCCCGCACGCTGGCCGATCTCGAAGGCGTCGACGGCGTGCGCCGCATGCACATCGCCGAGGCCTTGAGCTATCGGCGCATCCTGCCGGTGCGCACGTGACCCGGCACATGCGCTGGCGCCGGGCGCTCGCCGTCTATCTGACGCCGCAACAGATCGTCATTGCGTGTCTCGGCTTTTCCAGCGCCGTGCCCCTGGTCCTGGTGCTCTCGGTGCTGTCCGTCTGGCTGGCGCGCGAGGGCGTGGACAAGGGCACCATTGGCCTGTTTGCCGCACTGGGCACGCCCTATGTGCTGAAGTTTCTGTGGTCGCCTTTGGTCGACCGGCTGCGGCTCCCCGGCCTCAGCCGGCGTCTCGGGCGCCGCCGGGCCTGGCTGTTCGTGGCGCAAGCGTTGGTGATGCTGGCGATCTTCGGGCTCGGGCGCAGCGATCCCGGTGCCCATGTCGGGCTCACCGCGGTGATGGCCTTCCTGGTGGCACTCAGCTCGGCCACCCAGGACATCGTCGTCGATGCCTACCGCATCGAGATTTTGAATGACGAAGAACAGGGCGCCGGCGCGGCGATGATCAATTTCGGCTACCGCATGGGCATGATCGTGGCGGCCAGCGGCCTGTTGATCCTCGCCGACCAGCTCGGCTTTGCCACCGTCTATCAGATCGCGCCCGCCCTGGTTCTGGTCGGCATGGCGGCCGCCGCGCTCTATGGCGAGCCGCGGGTGCGCACGACGCCTGAGGCCGAGCGTCAGGAAGCCGAGATTCGCAGCCGCCTGGCGGATAGCGGGCGGCCCGGTCCGTGGGCGGAAACCGCGGCCCAGATCTATATGGCGGTGATCGCCCCGTTTCGCGAATTCATGGCCCGGCGCGGCTGGGCGCTGGTGCTGCTGTTTGTCACCATCTACAAGCTCGGCGATGCACTTGCCGCGGTGATGATCTCGCCCTTGCTGGTCGAGCTCGGCTTCACCAACACCGAGATCGGCCTCGCCAACAAGCTGGTCGGCGTTATCGCGCTGATTGCCGGCGGCTTTGTCGGCGGCGGCCTGCTGGCCATGGCCGGCATGTTCCGGGCGCTGCTGATCAGCGGCATCCTGATGATGGTCACCAATCTGTTCTTCGCGGTTCTGGCGGTCTCGGGGCACAGTCTTCCCGTACTGGCCAGCGCCGTGGCGCTGGAGAATTTTGCCAGCGGCATCGGCCTCACCGTCTTCGTCGCCTATCTTTCGGGCCTGTGCAATCTCGCCTTTACCGCCACCCAGTATGCGCTCTTGTCCTCGCTGACCGCGGTGGCGCGGACCTGGCTCTCCACCGTCTCCGGCTATCTCGCCGAGGCGCTCGGCTGGGTGCCCTTCTTCATTGTCACGACCTTGGCGGCAGTGCCCGGCCTGCTGCTGCTTGTGTGGTTGTGGCGGGCCGGTTTCCAGACCGACGCGCCGCGCCGCAGCGAAGATTGACGGGGCATCCGCCCTCTGTGTGCTTTTTTCGCCGGGGCGGCGATTGGGGCTCGACAGGGGCGCCGGTCGCGTGGCACATAGGGGCCAAAATCCGGGGCAAGGCCGACACCAGGGTGGATCATGGCGGGCGCAAAAAAATCCGTACTTGACAAGGACTTGAAGAAAATCGGCCGGCTCGAGGCGGCGACCCGTCAGGCCGGCATTCAGGCCGCCAAGCTGGGCGTCGGCCTGCTGTTTCTGCTCGGCGTGTTTTTCTATGTGACCGGCAATCAGGCGATCACCAGCGGCAATGTGCTGGTGATCGTGGCGGCTCTGTTCGGCGGCTACATGGCCCTCAACATCGGTGCCAACGACGTTGCCAACAACATGAGCCCGGCGGTCGGCGCCCGCGCGCTGACCATGTTCGGGGCGCTGGTGATTGCCGCCATCTTCGAGACCGCCGGGGCGCTCCTGGCCGGTGGCGACGTGGTCTCGACGATTTCCAAGGGGATCATCGATACCAGCGCCGTGACCGACCCGCAGGTGTTCATCTGGGTGATGCTCGGCGCTCTTCTGGCGGCGGCCGTGTGGGTCAATCTGGCGACCTATGTCGGGGCGCCGGTCTCGACCACCCACGCGGTGGTCGGCGGGGTGCTCGGCGCCGGCATGGCGGCGGCCAACCTGTCCGCGGTTCACTGGCCGGTGATGGCCAAGATTGCCGCCTCCTGGGTGATCTCGCCGCTGATGGGCGGCATCATCGCCGCCTTTTTTCTGTGGTCGATCAAGAAGCTGGTGATCTATCAGGACGACCGCGTGGCGGCGGCCCGGCGCTGGGTGCCGGTGTTCGTTGCCGTCATGGCCTCGGCCTTTTCCATGTATCTGGTGATGAAGGGGCTCAAGCGCATCTGGAAAGCCGAGGCCGCGACGATTCTGACCATTGGCGCCGTCGCTTTCATCATCGGCTGGGCGCTGGTCCATGCGGCCGTGCGCCGGGCAGCGGTGACGCTCGAGAATTCGCGCAAGTCGGTGGGCTCGCTGTTCATCATTCCGCTGATCTTTGCCGCCGCCATGCTGTCCTTCGCCCACGGCGCCAACGACGTCGCCAATGCCGTCGGGCCGGTCGCCGCGGTGGTCCGTGCGGCGGCCACCGGCGACGTCGCCGCCAAGGCGCCGGTGCCGGTGTGGGTGATGATGGTCGGGGCGCTGGGCATCTCGGCCGGCCTCGCCCTGTTCGGGCCAAAGCTCATTCGCACTGTCGGCGAAAAGATCACCAAGCTCGACCCGGCCCGCGCCTTTGCGGTGGCGCTGGCGGCGGCGATCACGGTGCTCATCGCGTCGGCCCTGGGCCTGCCGGTGAGCTCGACCCACACCGCGGTCGGCGCCATCTTCGGGGTCGGCTTTCTGCGCGAGGCCTTGAGCCGGCGCCAGCACCTGCTGCGCCCGGCGGCGCGGTTCACCGAAACCGTGCTCGGCGCCGACGCCGGCGCCCGGCCGCTGCTCACCAGGGACGAGCGTAAAGCGCTCAAGAAGCTGCGCAAGCGGCGCCTGGTGCGGCGCTATCATTTCTACAGCATCATCGCCGCCTGGCTGATCACCGTGCCGCTGGCCGCCGTGCTCGGCGCCATGTTCTTTTACATGCTGCGCGGCATGTTGCTGCCGTAAACGAGGGATACTGCCCTGGCTCGCGACATCGGCTATGATGCCGGGGCGATGAACGATGTGCCCGAGCCGATAACACAGCCTTCTGCCCGCCCGGAACCGGCGCCCGGCAAGCGGGGGCGGCGCAGCGGTGCGACACCGATGATCGCCCAGTATCTGGAGATCAAGGCCGGGCATCCCGACTGCCTGCTGTTCTACCGCATGGGCGATTTCTACGAACTGTTCTTCGACGATGCGGTGCGGGCGGCCGAAGCGCTGGATATCACGCTGACCAAGCGCGGCAAGCACGAGGGCCGCGACATCCCGATGTGCGGGGTCCCCGTCCATGCCGCCGAGACCTATCTGGCGCGGCTCATCCGCAAGGGCTTCAAGGTCGCCGTCTGCGAGCAGGTCGAGGACCCGGCCGAGGCCAAAAAACGCGGCGCCAAGGCGGTGGTCAAACGCCAGGTCGTGCGCCTGGTCACTGCCGGCACGCTGACCGAAGAGGGCCTGCTGGAGCCGCGCGCCCACAATCATCTGGTGGCGATCGCGCGGGCCGGCGGGCGCCATGCGCTGGCCTGGCTCGATCTTTCCACCGGCGACGTGGCGGCGGCGCCGCTTCAGCCCGCTGACCTCGATGCCGAGCTGGCCCGGCTGGCGCCCGGCGAGATCATCATTGCCCAGGCGCTGATCGACGATGGCGGGCTCGCCGCGGCCTTGCGCGACTGGGCGCATGCGCTTTCACCGCTGCCCGATCCGTCGTTCTCCAGCACCGCCGGCGCCCGCCGGCTCAAGCAGGCCTACGGGGTGGCCACGCTCGACGGTTTCGGCGCCTTCGAGCGGGCCGAGATCGCGGCGCTGGGTGCGCTGATCGCCTATGTCGAGGAGACCCAGAAGGGGCGCATGCCGCGGCTCAAGCCGCCAAAGCTGCTGGCCGCCGGGGCGACGATGGCGATCGATGCCGCCACCCGGCGCAATCTCGAGCTGGTGCAAGGGGTCGGCGGCGGGCGCAAGGGCAGCCTCCTGGACGCGGTTGATTGCACGGTCACCGGCGCCGGGTCCCGGCTGCTGTCGGCGCGGCTCTCGGCGCCGCTCACGGACACGGCCGAGATTGCCCGCCGCCTCGATGCCGTCGAATTTTTCGCCGAGGACGACCGCCTGCGCGGCGAGGTGCGCGGGCTCCTGCGGCGCTGCCCGGATATCGAGCGGGCGCTCTCGCGCCTGGCCTTGGAGCGCGGCGGGCCGCGCGATCTGGCGGCCGTGGCCGAGGGGCTGGAGCGGGCTGCTGCGCTGCGGCGCCTGCTGATCGCCGCCGGCGAGGCCGCCGGGCCGGCCGGACTTCTCGCCGGCGACGGTGAGATCGCACAAGCCCTGGCCGGGCTCGGCATCGACGGCGAGATCGCCCGCCGGCTCAAATCCGCGCTGGTGCCGGAGCCGCCGGCGTTCAAGCGCGACGGCGGCTTCATCGCCGCCGGCTTCGATGCGGCGCTTGATGATCAGCGGCGCCTGCGCGATGAAAGCCGGCGCCTGATCGCCGAGCTGCAGCAGCGCTACCGGGACAAGACCGGCATTGCCAGCCTCAAGGTGCGCCACAACAACGTGCTCGGCTATTTCATCGAGGTTACCGCGACGCACGCCGAGCGGATGATGGCACCGCCGTGGTCCGAGACCTTCATCCATCGCCAGACCATGGCCGGGGCGGTGCGCTTTTCGACCACCGAGCTGGCCGATCTGGCGTCGCGCATCGCCCGCGCCGCCGATACCGCGCTGGCCATCGAGCTTGCCCTGTTCGACGACCTGGTGGCCGGGGTCATGGCCGAGTGGGAGGCGATCATGGCGGCGGCCGCGGCGCTCGCCCGCATCGATGTCGCGTCCGCCTGGGCGGAGCTGGCGCGCAGCCGGCGCTATGTTCGCCCCAAGGTCGATGAGTCGCTGGCCTTCGAGGTCCGCGCCGGGCGCCATCCGGTGGTCGAGGCGGCGCTCGAGGCATCGGGCGAGCCCTTCGTGCCCAACGACTGCGATCTGGGCGAGGGCCAGCGGCTGTGGCTGCTGACCGGACCCAACATGGCCGGCAAAAGCACGTTCTTGCGCCAGAACGCGCTGATCGCCGTGCTTGCCCAGGCCGGCGCCTTTGTTCCCGCCGAGGCCGCCCATATCGGCGTCATCGACCGCCTGTTCAGCCGCGTCGGCGCCTCCGACGATCTGGCCCGCGGGCGCTCCACCTTCATGGTCGAGATGATCGAGACGGCGGCCATTCTCAACCAGGCAGGCCGGCGCTCGCTGGTGATCCTCGATGAGATCGGCCGCGGCACCGCGACCTATGACGGCCTGGCGATCGCCTGGGCGACGGTTGAGCACTTGCACGAGGTGAATGCCGCCCGCACCCTGTTTGCCACCCATTTCCATGAATTGACGGCGCTCGCCGACTCGCTGGACGCGCTGGCGCTGCGCACCATGCGGGTCAAGGAATGGCAGGGCGAGGTGGTGTTCCTGCACGAGGTGGCGGTGGGTGCGGCGGAAGGCTCCTACGGCATTCAGGTGGCCCGCCTGGCCGGTCTGCCGGGCGCGGTGATCGAGCGCGCGCACGCGGTTCTGGCCGCCCTCGAAGCCGATGAGGCGAGCCGCATGCAGGCCCGCCTGGGGAGCGATCTGCCGCTGTTCGCGGCGCCGGCGGCGCAACCGGGCCCGGCCGCATCGGTGCGTTCGGCAGTGGAGGAGGCGCTCTCGGAGGTCGATGCCGATGCTTTGAGCCCGCGCCAGGCGCTCGATCTGATCTATCGGCTGCAAGCCCTGATGGCTGGTAACGATGGCTAGGGGCGGCCTGCGCAAGCGCGCGCCCAGGGCGCGCAAGACGGCGACCGCCCGGCGCGCCTGCGGGCCGGTTGCGCCGAGCGTCGAGAACCCGCGCGCCATCATCGATCGCGGCGCCCTGGCCGCCGAGCTTGCCGGCGCAACCAGCGAGGCCGGCAAGGGCGAAGCCCTGCGCCCGCAACTGATGGCCCTGCTCAGGCAGGCGCTCGAGGCCGGAAACGCCGAGATTCGCGCCCGCTTCGAGGCCACCTCCGACGGCGTTGCGGCGGCGCGCAGCCAGAGCTATCTCACCGATCAGATCATCCGCCTGCTGTTCGAGGTGACCACCGGCCGGGTCTATCCGGCCGGCAGCCGGACCAGCGCCGAGCGCCTGGCGGTGGTCGCGGTGGGCGGCTACGGGCGCGGCGAAATGGCGCCGTTTTCCGACGTCGATCTGCTGTTTCTGCTGCCCTACAAGCAGACGCCGTGGAGCGAGCAGGTCGTCGAGTTCATGCTCTACGTATTGTGGGACCTGGGGCTCACCGTCGGCCACGCGGTGCGCTCGGTGGATGAGAGCGTGGCGCTGGCCCGCGAGGATCTGACGATCCGCACCAGTCTCCTGGAGGCCCGCTATGTCTGCGGCGACGACGGCCTCTATCGCGAACTGCGCGAGCGCTTCGACCGCCAGGTGCTGGCCGGAACCGGTCCGCAGTTCGTCGAGGCCAAGCTGGCCGAGCGCGATGCCCGCCACCGCCGCATGGGGGATTCGCGCTATCTGGTCGAGCCCAACCTGAAGGAGGGCAAGGGGGGCCTGCGCGATCTTCACACCCTGTTCTGGATCGCCAAATATCTTTACCGGGTGGACGCGGTGGCGGACCTGGTCGAGCTCGGCGTGCTCGATGTCGCCGAGGCCCGCCAGTTCGCCAAGGCCGAACGCTTCCTGTGGTCGGTGCGCTTTGCGCTCCATTACCTTTCGGAGCGGCCCGAGGAACGCCTCACCTTCGATGTTCAGGAAAATCTCGCACGCCGCCTCGGCTACCGCGATCACGCCGGCACCCGCGGCGTCGAGCGGCTGATGAAGCATTATTTTCTGGTCGCCAAGGTGGTCGGCGACCTGACCCGCATCTTCTGCGCCCATCTCGAGGCCCAGCATCAGCGCAAGCGGCGCCTGCGCATGCCGCGCCTGGGCCTGCGGCGGCGCCAGATCGGCCCCTTCGTGATCGACGGCGACCGCCTGACGGTGGCCGATCCGACCCTGTTCGAGCGCCAGCCCGTCGAGATGATCCGGCTGTTCGCGGTGGCCCAGGCGCGCCGTCTCGACATCCACCCGGAAGCCCTGCGGCTGATCACCCGCAATCTGAAGCGCATCGACGACGCGGTGCGCAATTCGCCCGAGGCCAACGCCCTGTTCCTCGACATTCTCACCTCGCGCCGGGACCCCGAGCAGGCGCTGCGGCGGATGAACGAGGCCGGCGTGTTCGGCGCCTTCATCCGCGATTTCGGCCGGGTGGTCGCCCAGATGCAGCACGACACCTATCACATCTACACGGTCGACGAGCACACCATCCGGGCGATCGGCATCCTGTCGCGCATCGAGAACGGCGAGCTCGCCGGCGACCATCCGCTGTCCGACGAGATCATCCACAAGGTGCTCTCGCGCCGGGTGCTCTATGTCGCCCTGCTGCTGCACGACATCGCCAAGGGCCGCGGCGGCGACCATTCCGAGATCGGCGCGGCGATCGCCGAAAAGCTCTGCCCGCGCCTCGGGCTCACGCCGGCCGAGACCGAAGCGGTGGCCTGGCTGGTGCGCCATCACCTGCTGATGAGCTCGGTGGCCTTCAAGCGCGACATCAATGATCCCAAGACGGTTGCCGACTTCGCCAACCGGGTCAAAAGCCCCGAGCGGCTGCGACTCTTGCTGATCCTCACCGTCGCCGACATCCGGGCCGTCGGCCCGGCGGTGTGGAACGGCTGGAAAGGGCAGCTCTTGCGCGATCTCTACTACCGTGCCGAAGAGGTGCTGCTGGGCGGGCACGCCGCCACCGGCAGCGCCGAAGAGCGGGTGAACGCCGCCAAGGAGTCGCTGCGGGCGCGGCTCAGGGACTGGAGCGACGATGAATTCGAGGCTTATGCGGCCCGCCATTTTCCGTCCTACTGGCTGTCGTCGGACACCGATTCGCAGGTCCGTGATGCCCGCCTGATCCGTGATGCCGACCGCGAGGGACGCCTGCTGGCGATCGGCGCCCATGTCGATGATTTCCGCTCGATCACCGAGGTCACCTTGTATACCGCCGATCATCCGGGCCTGTTCGCCAGCTTCGCCGGGGCGCTGGCGGTGGCCGGCGCCAGCATTGTCGATGCCCGCATTTTCTCGACCAGCGACGGCATGGCGATCGATACCTTCTCGATCCAAGATGTCGAGGGCGCGCCGATCTCGGACAAGCGCCGGCTGGCCAGGCTGGAATCGGTGATCGAACGCACGCTCTCGGGCGAGATCGATCCCGGCCGTGTCCTGGCCGAGCGCCGGCCGCTGGCGCGGCGCACCGAGATTTTCACCGTCGCGCCGCGGGTGCTGATCGACAACAAGGCCAGCGACCGCTACACGGTGATCGAGGTCAACGGCCGCGACCGTACCGGCCTGCTGTATGACCTGACACGGGCGCTCTCGGATCTCAGCCTGACGATCTCCAGCGCCCATATCGCCACCTATGGCGAGCAGGCGGTCGATGTCTTCTACGTCCGTGACCTGTTCGGCCACAAGATCACCCACGCCGGCAAGCTCAAGGCGATTGAGCGCCGGCTCTTGAAAGCCCTGCAGGCGCCGGCCCGGGACGCCCCGGCTCCGGACAAACATCGCGCCCCGGCCGGCGCCGGCGCCCGGCCTTGATCCGGGACCGCCCGATGTCTCTTCTGCGCTCGGTCTCGACGGTCTCCGGTTTCACCCTGATCAGCCGCGTTCTCGGCTTTGCCCGCGACATCCTGATGGCCGCGATCCTCGGCGCCGGCTGGGTCGCGGACGCCTTTTTCGTCGCCTTCAAGCTGCCCAATTTCTTCCGCCGCCTGTTTGCCGAAGGCGCCTTTTCGGCCGCCTTCGTGCCGCTGGTCTCATCGCGGATGGTGGCCGGTGACGGCGCTGACAGGGAGGCGCCGGAAGCTGCGCAAATGGCGCTCGCCGATGCCCGGCGCTTCGCCGAAGAGGCGCTCTCGGTTCTGTTGCTGGCGCTGCTCGTCGTCGTTGCCCTGGCCGAGCTGGCGATGCCGGTGGTGATGTACGGGCTCGCCCCCGGCTTTGTCGACGAGCCGCAGAAGTACCAATTGGCGATCGATCTCACCCGCATCACCTTTCCCTATCTACTGTTCATCAGCCTGGTCTCGCTCTTGGCCGGGGTGCTGAATGCGCTGGGCCGCTTCGCCGCCGCCGCGGCGACGCCGATTCTGCTCAATCTCTGTCTGATCGGCGTGCTGCTCATCCTCGTGCCATACACACCGACACCGGCGCATGCGCTGGCCTGGGGGGTGGCGGGGGCCGGCATGGTCCAGTTCCTGTGGCTCATTTGGGCCTGCGCGCGGGCCGGCGTGCGCCTCTCGCTGCCGCGCCCGCGCCTCACGCCCGGCGTGCGCGAGCTGCTGCGGCTGATGGCGCCGGGCGTCGTCGGGGCGGGGGCGGTGCAGATCAACCTGGTGATCGATATCGTGCTCGCCTCGCTGCTGCCCAGCGGCTCGCTCGCCTATCTGTTCTATGCCGACCGGCTCAACCAGTTGCCGATCGGGGTGGTCGGGGTGGCGGTCGGCACCGCCCTGTTGCCGTTGCTGGCCCGCCAGGTGAAAGCCGGGGCGAGGCGGGACGCGCTGGCCAGCCAGAACCGGGCGATCGAGATTGCCCTGGCGCTGACCCTGCCGGCGGCCGCCGCGCTCATTGTCGTGCCCGAGGTGATCCTGCGGGTGCTGTTCGAGCGCGGCGCCTTTACCCCCGACAAGACGGCGGCGACGGCGATGGCGCTGGCGGCTTATGCCGCCGGCCTGCCGGCCTATGTGCTGGTCAAGGTGCTGGGACCCGGCTTTTTCGCCCGCAAGGACATGGTCACCCCGGTGCGCTTCGCGATCATCTCGCTGATCGTCAATACCACCCTCAATCTCATTCTGATGATCCCGCTCAAGCACGTCGGGCTGGCCTTGGCCACTGCCATAGCCGCCTGGGTCAATGTCGCCCTGATGGCGACGACGCTGGCCCGGCGCGGCCATCTGGTGATGGATGCGCGGCTGCGCGCACGCCTGCCGCGGCTGATCCTGGCCGCCGGGCTGATGGCGGG
>CAZZKF010000038.1:0-18967 GCA_964654995.1 uncultured Alphaproteobacteria bacterium
GTGCCGGGTGGCCGGGCGCAGCGGCGCCATTGCGGTTGACATGGAAAGCTACGGCGTGGCACTGGCCGCCTGTGATGCCGGCGTGCCGCTGGCGGTCATCCGGGCGGTCTCCGACCCCGCGGGCCGGGCGGTGCCGGCAGCGGCGGCCGCCGCCGTCGGGGCCGACGGCCGGATTCATCCGGGGCGGCTTGTCGGTGGGTTGGTGCGCCGGCCCGGCGATATCGCCGGGATGTGGCGTGTGGGGCGTGACGGCCAGGCGGCGTTCCGGAGCTTACGCCGCGTGGCTGTGCGAATCGTCCCCTTCGGCTTTTGTCTCGCGCTCGAGACGGGCGAGGAAATCCGACACCGTTGAGTCGAACACATATTCGGCCGGCCGCTGACCGTCCAGCGGGATCTCCGGCGCCATTTCGGACTCGGTATCGACCCCGCGCCGCCACACGCGAAAGGCTTTTAAGGGATTGAGCACGGTGTCCTGAACGGCGGTCGGCTCATAGCCGCAATGGACCATGCAGTTGGCGCATTTTTCGTAATTGCCGGTGCCGAAGCTGTCCCAGTCGGTGTCTTCCATCAGCTCCCTGAACGAGGACGCGAATCCCTCGCCGATCAGATAGCAGGGCCGCTGCCAGCCGAAGATGTTGCGGGTCGGATTGCCCCACGGCGTGCAGCGGTAGTCCTGGTTGCCGGCAAGAAAATCGAGGTACAAGCTCGACTGGTTGAACCGCCATTTGCGGTTCTTGCCGATCCGGAAGATGTCGCGGAACAGGGTCTTGGTCTGGCGCCGGTTGAGGAAGTGTTCCTGGCTGGGCGCGCGTTCATAGGCATAGCCGGGCGACACCGTGATGCCTTCGACGCCCAATGTGCTGACGAAATCGAAGAATTCGGCGACGCGCTCGGGCCTGGCATTGTCGAACAGGGTGCAGTTGATGGTGACCCGGAAGCCGCGGGAGCAGGCCTCGCGGATGGCCTCGACCGCCCGGTCGAAGACGCCCTCCTGGCAGACCGCCGCATCATGCTCGTCGCGCAGGCCGTCGAGATGCACCGAAAAGGTCAGGTACGGCGTCGGCTTGAACAGGTCGAGCTTCTTCTTCAAGAGCAGCGCGTTGGTGCAGAGATAGACGAACTTGCGCCGCGCGATGATGCCCTCGACGATCTCCTTGATCTCCTTGTGCAGCAACGGCTCGCCGCCGGGGATCGAGACGATCGGGGCGCCGCATTCATCGACCGCTTCGAGGCATTCGGCGACGCTCAGGCGCTGATTGAGAATGGGCGCCGGGTAATCGATCTTGCCGCAGCCGGCGCAGGCCAGATTGCAGCGGAACAGGGGCTCAAGCATGAGAACCAGCGGATAGCGGTCGTTGCCCTTGAGGCGCTGCTTGAGGATATAGGCGCCGACCCGCGCCTGCTGGATCAGGGGAACTGCCACGTCTTTATCCTTTCCTAGCCGCCATGTCCGGCACTGGCCGCCGCCACGTCCTGCAACTCGGGCGGCAATTTGAAGCTGACGTGCTCGTCGATGCCCTTCAGGAGCTCGACCTTGCCGCCGTAATGCTCGATCAGTTCGTCGATCAGTTCCTGGACCAGCTCCTCGGGCGCCGAGGCGCCGGCGGTCACGCCCACCGCGGTCTTGCCCTCGAGCCAGGCGGGATCGAGGGCACTGACATCGTCGATCAGATAGGACGGCACCTTGTGCTCTTCGCCGATCTCGCGCAGCCGGTTGGAATTCGAGCTGTTGCGGGCCCCGATCACCAGGATCAGATCGACCTGATCGGCCATCCGGCGGACCGCCTCTTGGCGGTTCTGGGTGGCATAGCAGATGTCCTTGACATCCGGGCCGACGATGTCCGGAAAGCGGGCGGTGAGGGCCTGGATGATATCGCGGGTGTCATCGACGCTGAGCGTCGTCTGGGTGACATAGGCGAGCCGATCGGGGCGCTCGACCTCGAGCCGATCAACGTCCTCCGGGTTCGAGATCAGATGAATCTTGTTGGGAATGCGGCCCATGGTGCCTTCGACCTCGGGGTGGCCCTTGTGGCCGATCAGCACCATCTCATAGCCGGCATCGGCATAACGCTGGCCTTCCTTGTGGACCTTGGCGACCAGCGGACAGGTGGCGTCGATCACCGGCAACTGGCGCGCCCGGGCGCCGTCCTCGACTGTCTGGGCGACGCCATGGGCGCTGAAAATGGTAATCGCGCCGCTCGGGATTTCGTCGATTTCCTCGACGAATATGGCGCCCTTGCGGCGCAGGTCCTCGACCACGTGCTTGTTGTGGACGATTTCATGGCGGACATAAACCGGCGGGCCGTATTTGGCCAGCGCCCGCTCGACGATCTCGATCGCCCGCTCGACGCCGGCACAGAATCCACGGGGCTTGGCTAGGATGACCTTCATCGCAGTGTCCGCAAAACCGTTTCTGTCCTGTCGCTTTTCGATCCTGTGCCGCCTGCCGGGCGCTCGGCAGAGGCAGGATCAAGACCGGATAATACCCGACTCATGCACTCGATTTAAGCAGGATCGCCCTGTCTCGTTCCTGTCGGGGTACTGCTGTAACCCAAAGGCGGGAAAAAAGAAAGCGGTTTGGTGCCGATCTCAATCCCGATTCGGGCTTGTCTTCCGGGCCTTTGCGCGGTGTTCGGCCCAGGCCATCATCGCCGGCAGCACAACCAGCGTACACAACAATGTGATCGAGATGGCGATGGTCAGCAGCTCGCCCATGCTGGCGGTGCCGCGGTGGCTGGAGACCGCCAGACTTCCGAACGAGCCGATGGTGGTCAGCGCGCTGAGCAGCACCGCCATCGGCGTGCTGGTCTCCAGAAGCGCCGCCTTGCCGGTTTCCTCGCGGGCGCGCAGCACCAGATGGATGCCGCCGTCGACCCCGAGGCCGATCAGCAGCGGCAGGACGATGACATTGGCGAAATTGAACGGCACGTCGAGCACCACCGTTGCCGCCACCGTGTACAGGCCGGCAAGCAGCAGCGGAACCAGCACCAGCAGGATATCGCGCAGGTTGCGCAGCACCACGCTCAGCAGCGCCAGGATGAAGATGGCCGCCAGCAGCGTCGCCTTCTTGATTGCCGCGACCACCGCATCGCCCGACTCGACGATCTGGGCGGTCGGCCCGGTGGCGTCGGGTGCCACCGTCTGCACGGCGCGCACGAACCGGCGCAGGGCCTGCTGGTCGCGCAGGTCTTCGCTCGGGAACACCTCGATGCGCAGGGTTCCGTCGGCGGCCTGATAGCGCTGACGCAGGTGCGCGGGCAGATCGTCGAGGGTGATCTCGTCGGCGCTCAACAGCTCTCGCAGCTTGTCGAGCTGATAGGGCAGGAAGCGGATGAGCGCGCGCTCGAGCTCGGCGCGCAGGGCGGGGCGGTCGCCGGCCCGGGCCTCGAACGCCTCGATCGCCGCCAGCAACCGCGCCGCGCTGGCCGCGAACTCTGGCTCCACCCGGGTCTGCTCGAGCTCGCCGAGCTTGGCCCGGAAATCATCAAGCGCCTGGGCGCGCGCCGCCGCGTCGGGGGGCGGCGCGGTCACGCCGTTCTCGAGCAGCGGCAAGAGGAACATCGCCGCCTCGTCGATGCGGTCCAGCTTCTCGTCCTGATCTTCGGGCACGAAGCGGCTCAGCGTCACCGCCCGGTCAACCTCGTCGAGCGCCTCGAGGCGGGCGACCATCCGGTCGGCGGATTCGACGTCCGGGGCCAGCACCTGCAAGGTATAGGGGGCGGTGTCGGGGTCCTCGAACAGGGTGAGGATGGTGCGCACCGATTCGGTTCCGGGATCGCGCAGCTTCATCGGATCGAAATCGAAGCGGGCCCCGCCGACCACCGGGATGGCGGCCAGCCCCAGCGCCAGAGCGATCAGCGAGATCGATTTGCCATGACGCCGGATGGTCGCTTCCGGGCTGCGCAGGACGCGCGCACCGGCGCCATTCGGCGGGCTTGGCACAAGCACCGCCAGCAGCGCCGGCAGCAGGGTAAGCGAGAGCAGCAGGGCGATGAACATGCCGACCCCCGAAATCAGGCCGAGTTGGGCCAGACCGACGTAAGCGGTGGGCACGAAGGCGAAAAAGGCCAGCGCCGTGGTCGGCGCGCAGAGCGCCAGCGCCACGCCAACGCCGCCGGCCATGTTGGCCAGGGCCTGATGGCGATCGCCGGTGCGGGCCAGTTCCTCGCGATAGCGCAAACACACGTGAATGCCGAAATCGACCCCGAGGCCGATGAACAGAACGGCAAAGGCGACCGAGATCATGTTCAGATAGCCGATGGCGACGGCCGCAAAGGTCGCCGTCCACACCAGTCCGGCGACCAGCGTGAGCAATGTCGCCAGCACCAGCTTGGCCGAGCGCAGGCCGAAGCCCAGCAGCAGCGCCACCAGCACGAAGGAAATGATGCCGGCCCGCGTGGCGCCCTTGGAGACGCTGCTCAGCTCTTCGGTGTTGAGCGCCGCCTGGCCGGTGATGCGGATCGTCACCGGCCCGTCGACCGAGGCGGCGAGATCGTCGGCGAGGCTGCGAATCTCACCCAGCGCCGCGCGCGCCGGCTGCAGGGACGAGAAATCGAGGCTCGGCCGGGCGGCGATGAAATAGCGGGTCTTGCCGATGTCCTCGCTGTCCGGGTCAAGCAGGCTCTGCCAGGACAGGAACCTGGGCTCGCCCGCCGTGCGGGCGCGGACGACCGCCTCGATGGAGTCGAAGGCATCGGCCATGCCGGCCGGCACGTTGCCGGAATCGATGACATCGTCGACGGCGTCCGTGAGCACCTCGAACAGGCCGCGCAGGCTCGGGTCCTCGGACAGCTTGGCGAGCAGCGGCTGGACCTCGGCCAGCCGGTCGATCACGTCCGCAAGCTCGTCCGTATCCAGAAACATGAGGCCGTTGCGGCGAAAAAACGGCTCGGCAACAGGGGCAAAGACGTCGCTGAACAGACGCTCATTGGCGGCCATCCGGCCGGCCAGCGCCGCGGTCGTCTGCTCGGCGATCTCGGGCACGTCCGAATCGACGACGACCAGGAGATTGTCGACCAGTTGTGGAAAAAGCCGCTTGTAGTCCTCATATACCTGTCTGAACGGCAGATCGGGATCGATCATCCGGCTGGTGTCCGTGTTGACCGTCAGGTGATTTGCCGTGTAGGACAGAAAAACGCCGGTCAGAACGGTGAACACGGCGATCACCGTCCACTTCATCCGCTCGACCGCGGCCACCCAGGCGACCAGCGCCCTTGTCACTCTATCCAAGGCCGGCGCCGACATGACGGGAGCAAAGCCGTTGATGCACAAGATTCAGGTGGCGATCCAGGCGGGACGATTTCTGAGCGGGCTGCTGATGGCGGCCCTTTTGATCGCCGGCCCGGCGCGCGCCGAAGAAGCCGCGGGCAAGGCCGGGGCGGTGCCGGCGACAGAAACTGCCGCGACACAGGCCGTGGCGGCGCAAATCGACGATCCGGTCAAGGTGGTGGAACGCTTTCATGATGCCTTGTCCCGGGCCATGCAGAACGCGCAGGCGCTGGGCTTCGAGGGCCGCCGCGAAATCCTGGCGCCGGCGGTGGCCGCCACCTTCGATGCGCCTGCCATGGTTCGGATTGCAACCGGGCGCTACTGGGGTCGGTTCACGGAAGAGCAACGCGATCAACTCATTGACGCTTTCAGGCGGATGACGATAGCGGCCTATGCCGGGCGGTTCAACGACTATTCCGGGCAGCGCTTCGAGGTGCTGGGCACGCAACAGGGCCGGCGCGGCCGGGTTCTGGTCAAGACCCGCCTGATCAAAGGCAATGGCGAGGCGGTGCGGTTCAATTACCTGCTGCGGCGCAAGGGCGACCAGTGGGTGATTCTCGACATTTATCTCGACGGCACGTTCAGCGAGCTGGCGGTGCGGCGCTCCGAATTCGCGTCGGTGCTCAAGGACAAGGGCTATGATGGCCTCATCGCGGCGATCGAGGACAAGATCGCCGGCTATCGCAAGAGCTGACGGCGGCATCACCCCGGCGCCCTGACGGGCGGGAAACGGACGCCGCGCGCCGGCGGCACGGGAGCGGACATGTATCTCGATGTCATTGAGCTGCGCGGCTTCTACGCCGGCCCCCTGGGGGCGGTGGCCGGGCGGCTGATTTCGCGAAGCCTGCGCGAGCTGTGGCCGGATGTCTCGGGCCGGCGGGTGCTGGCGCTCGGCTATGCGACGCCGTTCATCACCCCTTTCCTGTCGGAAGCCGAGCGGGTCGTGGCCCTGATGCCGGCCGCCCAGGGCGTTGTGCGCTGGCCGCGCGAGGGCGCCAATCTGGCGGCGCTGGCGGACGAATGCGAGCTGCCGGTCCCCGATGCCATGTTCGATCTGGTGGTCGCCGCCCACCTGCTCGAATACACCGGTGAGTCGGCACGGCTGCTGCGTGAGATCTGGCGCATCCTTGCGCCCCAGGGACGGCTGCTGCTGATCGTGCCCAACCGGCGCGGCATCTGGGCCCGGCTCGAGCGCACACCCTTCGGCTTCGGCCGGCCGTACAGCCGCGGCCAGTTGACCCGGCTGCTCCACGACAGCCTGTTCTCGCCGCTGCGCTGGTCGGCGGCGCTGACCCTGCCGCCGAGCGACAATCGCCTGATGATCAGGAGTCTGCTCGGCTTCGAGCGCATCGGCCGGCGCCTGGGCGGCAATTTCGCCGGGGTGCTGATTGCCGAGGCCGAAAAGACCATCTATGCCGCCAAGCGCGAACGCGGCCGCGCCCGGGTGCGGCGCCCGGCGCTGATTCCCCACTGATCGAGCCGGGGGCCCGGCGGCCGCCGGCCTATCCGCCAGCGCGTCTGAGCAGAAACAGGCCGTGAGCGCCGAACAGATTGGCCCAGGCGAGCGACGAGCGCGGTATCGACAAGGGCCGGCCCTTGGTGCCCAGGGCCTGCCAGCGGGCGATGGCGATGCCGAGATCGTCGCACAGCACGACAAAATCGCGAATCGTGCACAGATGAATGTTCGGCGTTTCGTACCACGGCGCGCTCAACGTGCCGGTCTCCGGCATCCGTCCGCGCACGAGAAGCTGAAGGCGCACCCGCCAGTGGCCGAAATTGGGAAAGGAAACGATGGCGCGCCGGCCGATGCGCAGCAACTGGCGCAGCACCTCGCGCGGCCGGTGGGTGGCCTGCAGGGTCTGGCTGAGGATGACGTAATCGAAGGCGCCGCTGGGGTAGTCGGCCAGATCGGTGTCGGCATCGCCCTGAACGACCGACAGGCCGCGGGCGACGCAGGCGTTCACACCGGCCTGGCTGAGCTCCAGCCCGCGGGCGTCGGCGCCGCGCTCGACCTCGAGATAGGCCAGCAGCGAGCCGTCGCCGCAGCCGATATCGAGCACCCGGCTGCCCGGCGCCACCATGTCGGCGATGCGCAGCAGATCGGCGCGCAGGGTCTCGGGCGCCTCGGGCAAGCTGGTGTCGCGGTTCATGACAGCCCCCGGTGGCGGGCGGCGCCGTCAAGGAATCCGGACAGGGTCTCGAACATCTCCGGCACGTCCAGCAGGAAGGAATCATGGCCCGAGTCGGTCTCGATCTCGACAAAGCTGACGTTGGCCGCCACGGCGTTCAGGGCATGGACGACGGCGCGGCTCTCGGCGGTCGGGAACAGCCAGTCGCTGGTGAACGAGACGACGCAGAACCGGGTGCGTGTCTCGCGGAAGGCGTTGGCCAGCACGCCGCCGTAATCGGCGGCGAGGTCGAAATAGTCCATCGCCCGGGTGATGTAGAGATAGGAATTGGCGTCGAACCGGTCGACGAAGGTGATGCCCTGGTGGCGCAGGTAGCTTTCGACCTGAAAGTCGGCATCGAAGCCGTAGCTGACGGTATCGCGGTCCTGGAGGTTGCGGCCGAACTTGCGGGTCAGCGCCTGTTCCGACAAATAGGTGATATGGGCGGCCATGCGCGCCACCGCCAGGCCGGCCGTCGGGTTGGTGCCCTTGATCAGATAATCGCCGCCCTGCCAGTTGGGATCGGCCATGATCGCCTGGCGTCCGACCTCGTGAAAGGCGATGTTCTGGGCCGAATGGCGGGCCGCGGCGGCAATCGGCACGGCCGCGAACACGCGCTCCGGATAGGCGGCCGCCCACTGCAGAACCTGCATACCGCCCATCGATCCGCCGATGACGCAGAACAGATCCTCGAGCCCCAAGTGGTCGAGCAGCATCGCCTGGGCATTGACCATGTCGGCAATCGTAATCGTCGGGAACCGCAGACCATAGGGCGCGCCGGTCTCGGGATCGATGTCGCGCGGGCCGGTCGAGCCCATGCAGCTGCCGATGACATTGGGGCAGATGACGAAATAGCGGTTGGTGTCGATCGGCTTGCCGGGGCCGACCATCAGGTGCCACCAGCCCGGCTTGCCGGTGATCGGGTGGGTCTCGGCGACATACTGGTCGCCGGTCAGCGCATGGCAGACCAGAATGGCGTTGCTGCGCGCCGCGTTCAGCTCGCCATAGGTCCGGTAGGCCACGGCAAAGGGGCCGAGCCTGGCGCCGCTGCTCAGCTCGAGCGGGCGCTCGACGCCCAGAATCACCCGGTCGCCAGGCAGCTCGGTTTCCTGGTTCGGCGCATCGGGTGACCGGATCATCGCGACCTGTCGGCTCCCTGCTCTGATGGCTCCATGCTTCGCATTGCTACGGAGCCGGCCCCCGGCGTGTCAACGTTTTCTTTGATTTCGGCCGGCCCGGAGCATAGTACTATGGCGCGCAGCAGGACGGTGGTGCGGGCAATGGCGGGATGTGATTGATCATGGATGAGTCGGGACAGTCCCTGGATGAATTGCGGGCCGAGATCGACCGCATCGATGCCGCGCTACACGATCTGATCCAGCGCCGCGCCCGGGTGGTCGAGGCGGTGGCGGCGCGCAAGGCGGCCCAGGCCGGCGGCGCGTCGGCGATCTTCCACCCGGCCCGCGAGGCGCAAATCCTGCGCCGGCGGCTGGCCGAAAATGCCGGGCCGTTGCCGGCCAGTGCCGTGGCGCAGATCTGGCGGGCACTGATCGGCGTCTTCCTGCGGTTTCAGGCGCCGCTGTCCATCGATCTGTGCCGTGGCGAGGATCCGCTCGCCCAGCTTGATCTGGTGCGGGCCCATTTCGGCGCCGCCCTGCCGGTGCGCTTTCACGACGGCGCCGACCGGGTGCTGGGCGCGGTGGCCCGTGACGAGCATGTAATCGGCGTCCTGCCGCTGCCCGCCGACGACGAGCCGTCGCCCTGGTGGCCGACGCTGGCCAACGAAGAGCCGAGCACGCCGCGCATCGTCGCCCGCCTGCCTTTCGTCGAGACGGCGCCGGCGGAGCGCGGCCGCGGTGCCCTGGTGGTGGCCCGCGCGCCGCGGGGCGCAAGCGGGGCGGACACCACATTGGCGGTGATGACCAGCGCCGACGCGATCAGCCGCACCCGCCTCGTCGGCTGGCTCAAGGCGGCCGGGCATGCGCGCGCCCATATCGAAAGCCGGCGTCAGACCTCGGCCCACGGGCCGTGGCTGCACCTGGTGCGTTTGCCCGGCTGTCTGGACAGGGCGGCCGAGATTTCCGAGCCCCTGGCCGAGGTCTCGGACGGCGCGGTCGACCATGTTGTGATCATCGGCGGCTATGCCGACCCGATCCATCTGGGCGAAGGTGCCGGGTCATGAGCGCGTCCCGGTTGCCGTCACGCGGGCCGGCGCCCAAACCGCAGGTGCTGGAAATCGCGCCTTACCGGACCAAGCCGCCATGCAGCAAGCCCGATCTTGCCGATCTCTCGGCCAATGAATCGCCGTTTGGCGCGAGCGCGCGGGCGATCGAGGCGTTCAAGGCGGCCTCGGCCGCGCTGCACCGCTATCCGGATGGCGGCGCCCATGCCCTGCGCGAGGCGATCGGCGCGTGCCATGGGCTCGAGCCCGAGCGCATCGTCTGCGGCGACGGCTCGGATGAAATTCTCCATCTGGTGTGCCTGGCCTATGCCGGGCCGGGCGACGAGGTGCTGTGCTCGGAACACGGTTTTCCGGTCTATCCGATGGCGGCGCGCATCGCCGGCGCGGTGCCGGTGCCGGTGCCCGAGCCGGATCTGCGCTGCGACATCGACGCATGGTTGGACCGAGTGGGTGCGAAGACGCGCATCGTCTTTCTCACCAATCCCGGCAATCCCTCGGGCGCCTGTCTCGGCGCCGACGACATCCGCCGCCTGCACGCGCGTCTTCCCGAGGACGTGCTGCTGGTGCTCGATGCCGCTTACGCCGAATATGTGACCCGCGACGATTACGATGCCGGCGATTCGCTGGCCCGCGATGCGGTCAACGTGGTGATGACCCGGACGTTCTCCAAGATCTACGGGCTTGCCTCGCTGCGCCTGGGCTGGGCCTATGGGCCGCGGCCGGTGATCGACATCCTCAACCGGGTGCGCGGGCCCTACAACGTCTCGGGCCCGGCGCAGGCCGCCGGCGTCGCGGCGCTGGCCGACCGGGCCTTCGTCGCCCGTGCCCGCGACCATACGGCGCGCTGGCGGGCGCGGCTGCGCGACGCGCTCGTCGCTCTTGGCTTTGCGGTACCCGACAGCGAGACCAATTTCCTGCTTGTCCCCTTCCCTGGGCCGCTGTCCGGCGACGGCGAGGAAGCCGCGGCGGCGGCGCGGGATTTTTTGGCCCGGCGCGGCTTTCTGGTGCGCCCCATGCACGCCTACGGCCTGCCCCATTGCCTGCGGTTCAGCCTCGGCACCGAGGCGGAAAACGAACGCCTTCTGGCCGCCTTTCATGATCTCGTCAATGGCGGCCTCGATGATGCCGAGCCGGCCTCATGACGGCGGCGGACAGGCAGGTCTCGGCCCCGGTCTTCGAACGGGTGGCACTGATCGGCCTGGGGCTGATCGGCTCGTCGATTGCCCGGGCGGCGCGCCAGAGCGGCGCGGCGGGGGCGCTTGTCGGCTACGATATCGATGCCGGGGTGCGAGCCCGCGCCGGCGAGCTGGGACTTCTCGATGTGCTGGAAGAGACGCCCGAGTCGGCGGTGGCGGGCGCGGATCTGGTGATTCTGTGCACGCCGGTCGGCGCCTTCGGCGAGGTCGCGCGCACGATCGCCCCGCACCTGGCGCCGGGGACCACCCTGAGCGATGCCGGCTCGGTCAAGCAGGCGGTGATCCGCGATGTCGGACCCCTGGTGCCCGACGGCGTGCATTTCATCCCCGGCCATCCGGTGGCGGGGACCGAATATTCCGGGCCCGACGCCGGCTTTGCGGCGCTGTTCCACAATCGCTGGTGCATTCTCACGCCGCCGCCGGGCACGGCCGAGGCGGCGATTCTGCGTCTCACCCGGTTCTGGGAGCGTCTGGGGTCAAAGGTCGAGGTGATGGATGCCCGCCATCACGACATCGTTCTCGGGATTACCAGCCATGTGCCGCATCTGATCGCCTACAACATCGTCGGCACGGCCTACGACCTCGAGGCGGTGACCGAAGCGGAAGTGATCAAATATTCGGCCGGCGGCTTTCGCGATTTCACCCGCATCGCGGCCTCCGATCCGACCATGTGGCGCGACGTGTTTCTGAACAACCGCGACGCGGTGCTGGAAGTGCTGGAGCGCTTCATGGAGGATTTGACCGCGCTCAAGCGGGCGATCCGCTGGGGCGAGGGCGAGGCCCTGTTCGATCTGTTCACCCGCACCCGCGAGATCCGCCGCGGCATCATCGAGGCCGGCCAGGAAACCGACGCCCCCGATTTCGGCCGCCCCCACGAGTAGGCGATTTCAGGTCCCGCCGGCCTCGTCGCGGGCGCGCCGCGCCCGGCGCAGCTCGAGGCGCGCCACCGACATGCGGTGCACCTCATCGGGCCCGTCGGCGAGCCGCAGGCTGCGCGCCCCGGCCCAGGCCCCGGCCAGGCCGAAATCGTCGCACACGCCGGCGCCGCCGTGAATCTGGATCGCCCGGTCGAGCACCCGCACCGCCATGTTGGGGGCCACCACCTTGATCATGGCGATTTCCATCCGCGCCGCCTTGTTGCCCAGCTTGTCCATCATGTCGGCGGCCTTGAGCACCAGGAGGCGCGCCTGCTCGATCTCGATGCGCGACTCGGCGATCTGCTCCATCACCACGCCCTGCTCGGCCAGCGGCTTGCCGAAGGCGATGCGCTCATCGACCCGGGCGCAGACCTTCTCCAGCGCCCGCTCGGCGAGACCGATCAGGCGCATGCAGTGATGAATCCGCCCGGGGCCGAGGCGGCCCTGGGCGATCTCGAAGCCGCGGCCCTCGCCGAGCAGCATGTTGTCGACGGGGACCCGGACATTCTCGAAATCGATCTCGGCATGGCCGTGCGGGGCATCGTCATAGCCGAAAACGGGAAGGTGCCGGATGACCTTGACCCCCGGCGTGTCCATGGGCACCAGAATCATCGACTGCTGCTGGTGGCGCGGCGCCTCCGGGTCGCTCTTGCCCATGAAGATCAGCACCTTGCAGCGCGGGTCCATGGCCCCGGAGGTCCACCATTTGCGCCCCCTGAGCACATATTCGTCGCCGTCGCGGACGATGCTGGCCTCGATATTGGTGGCATCCGACGAGGCCACCGCCGGTTCGGTCATGGCGAAGCCGGAGCGGATTTCACCGGCCAGCAGGGGGTTGAGCCAGCGCTCTTTTTGCGCCGGCGTGCCGTAACGCACCAGCACCTCCATATTGCCGGTATCGGGCGCCGAGCAGTTGAACGCTTCCGGGCCGATCGGCGAGCGGCCCATGATCTCGGCCAGCGGCGCATATTCGAGGTTGGTGAGCCCGGCGCCCAGTTCGCTGTTGGGCAGGAACAGGTTCCACAGGCCCTCGGCGCGGGCCTTGGCCTTCAGCTCCTCGATCACCGGCGGCACCGTCCAGCGCGAAGGTGCGGCGCGGAGCTGGTCGCGGTAGACGGCTTCACTGGGATAGACATGGGCCTCCATGAAGGCGGCCACCCGGGCTCGCAGGTCTTCGACTTTGGCGCTGTAGGTAAAATCCATGATGACTGAAATCCACTTCGAAAAGGCGGGGTGGAGGACGGAACGGTCGCAGGCCGTGGCCCCGAAGGATCAATCCGGGGGCGGTGCGCTGGCTGTCGTCGCCACCCAGTCGACGAGCTGGACGAGCGTGCGCGCCAGCGCCTCGTCGAAGGTGGCGACAATGGTCTTCATGTCGTCGTCGGCGGCGGTGACGCGAAGATCGAAAATCCGGGTGCCGGCGATGGCGACCGGCGAGCGGCGCAGCAGCATCGCCTTGATACGCAGGTGAATCACCGGCGCCGCGCGGCCGGACCCGAGTTCGGCCTCGAAGTCGCGCAGTTCGAGACGCAGGCTGTAATCGGTCGGCAGGCCCAGGGTCTGGTCGGTGACCGAGCGCACCCGGCCGCTGTTCTCGAACGCCTCGACGACGAGATGGCGCAGCATTCTGGGCGCCCGGTCGGTCCAGCGGGCGCCGGCGAAATACTTGAGCTCGAAGGGTGCCGGGGCGAGCGCGATGCGGTCGGTATCCAGTGCGCCGACCGCCGTCGGCTCCTCGATCAGCAGCGAGCCGGCCGTCGGGGTGTTCCCGGCGCTTGCAAAGTCGGCTGGCTGCGGCGCGTTCAGCATGTAGAGATCGGGCGCCGGCCCGGTCAGCAGATCGAGCTTGGGGGCACAGCCGGCAAGCAGGAGTGTCGCGGCGAGAGCGATCCATCGGACGGCGACGAAGCGTTGCGAATCAGATCTGCTCACCGGCGCCCTCACTTGGCCTGGTATTCGGGCTTCTTGCCCGACAGCATGAAGTCGATCGGCGCACGCTCGAAGCGTTCGGCGATGCGCGAGATCGAGGTCGTGAGCTGGCGCGCCTGCTGGACCAGAAGCGCGACCTCGGGCAGCGTCGTCGAGGAGAAGGCGACCAGCGCCTCGCGATTGTCGAGGACCGTGGCGCTCAGCCCGTCGCTGAGATCGCGGATCGAGCCCGAGGTAGTGCGCAGGTCGGCAATCAGCGCGCGCAGGTCCTGATCGATCACCGTATTCGTGGTGCCGGCGAGCTCGCGCACCGAGGCCGAGGCCTGGCGCAACTCCACCAGCGTCGTATCGGCGTTGTCGATCACCCGGGCCAAAGTATCCGCTTTGGCGGCGAGGCGGTCCGACAGGGTCTCGAGATTGGCCAGTGTGCGGGACAGCGCCTGGCGGTTGGGCTCATCGACCAGCTTGGTCAGGCGGTCGACCAGAATGATGGCGCGGCGGATCAGGTCGGGAGCGCCGGCGAACAGTTCCTGAATCTGCGACGGCTGCGAGGCGATCACCGGATTTTCCTGACCCGGCCTGGCCTTGAGCGGCGGCGCCTCGGCCGAGCCGCCGGAGATCTGCACGTAAGAAAGCCCGGTCAGCCCCTGGAATTCGAGCACCGCCTGGGCATCCTCGCGGATCGGCGTGTCGTGAACGACGCGGATGGTCACCCGCACCCGGCTGGGGTCCTCGGGATCGATGGCGATGCGGGTCACCTCGCCGACATTGACGCCGTTGTACGTGACATCGCCGCCGACCGTCAGCCCGGCCACCGATTCGGTGAAATAGATGTCGTAATAATCGAACTCGGTATCGATATTGATCTTCATCGCCCACAGCACGAAGGCGAGCAGGCCGGCCAGCATGCCGAGCATGAAAATGCCGATCAGGATATGATGCGCGCGTGTTTCCATGCCTCTGCGAAGTTCGGCTCAGGACGCCGTCGCCTGGACGGCGCGGGCCCGGGGGCCGTGAAAATACTCCCTGATCCAGGGGTGGTCCTGGCGCAGCATGGTGTCCATGTCGCCGACCACCATAACACGCTTTTCGGCCAGCACCGCAATCCGGTCGCAGACCGTGTGCAGGGTATCGAGATCATGGGTGACCAGGAACACGGTCAGCCCCAGGGTGCGTTGCAGGCGCAGGATCAGCTGGTCGAAGGCGGCCGCCCCGATCGGATCGAGGCCGGCGGTCGGCTCGTCGAGGAACAGGATCTCCGGGTCCATCGCCAGCGCCCGCGCCAGCCCGGCGCGCTTGCGCATGCCGCCCGACAGCTCGGAGGGGTATTTGGCGCCGGCGTCCGGCGGCAGGCCGACCTCGCTGATCTTGAAGGCGGCGATCTCGTCCATCAGGGTGCGCGGCAGCGCGAGATGCTCGCGCAGCGGCACCTCGACGTTCTGGGCCACGGTGAGCGCGCTGAACAGGGCGCCGTCCTGGAACAGAACCCCCCAGCGGCACTCCAGCTCGCGCCGCGCCGGGCCCGAGAGCCGGGCGGTGTCATGGCCGAGCACCTCGATGGTCCCGGCGCTGGGCGCATTGAGGCCGACGATGGTGCGCAGCAGCACCGACTTGCCGGTCCCGGAGCCGCCGACGACGCCGATGATCTCGCCGCGCCGGACATCGAGGTCGACGCCGTCGAGCACCACATTGGGTCCGAACTGGACCTTGAGGTCGCGCACCCGTATGGCCAGACCGGTTTCGGGGGTGGCCACGGCTCAGATCTCCAGGGTCGCGAAAAAGACCGAGAACAGGGCGTTCAGAACGATGATCAGAAAGATCGATTCGACCACCGACTTGGTGGTGTGCCGGCCGACGCTCTCGGCGCTGCCCTCGACCCGCAGGCCCTCGTAGCAGCCGGCCACCGCGATCACCATCGCGAACACGGGGGCCTTGATGAAGCCGACCCAGAATGTCCAGTCGGTCATCGTCTGGTTGAGCAGGTGAAGGAACATGCCGGGCGAGATATCGAGCGCCAGCCAGGCCATCAGCCCGCCGCCGAGAAGCCCGACCATGTCGGCGAAAAAGGTCAGCATCGGCAGCGTCAGCGTCAGCGCCAGCACCCGGGGGATGACCAGCAGCTCCATCGGATCGAGGCCGAGGGTGCGCATGGCATCGACTTCCTCGTGCAGCATCATCGAGCCGATCTCGGCGGTAAAGGCGCTGCCCGAGCGCCCGGCCATGACGATCGCGGTGATCAGCACCCCGAGCTCGCGCAGAATGGCGATGGCCAGCAGGTCGACGACAAACACCTCGGCCCCGAACTGCTTGAGCTGCTGGGCGCCGAGATAGGCGACGACGACGCCGATCAGAAAGGAAATCAGGCCGACGATCGGCATCGCCCGCAGGCCGACGTGCTCCATGTGATGGACCAGCGGCGTCATCCGCAGGCGGCGCGGGTGGATCAAAATGGCGCCGAACCGTTCGGCAAGCGCGCCGAGAAAGCCCAATGCCCGGCCCATGCCGGTGCAAATGCCGACGGTGGTGGCGCCGACATCGGCCACCAGATCGGCGACGGCCGAGCGCTCTTCGGGCTCGATGGCGCAGGGCACGTCATTGGCCGCCGCCTCGTCGATCAGGATCTTCTGCTTGTCGCTGATGCCGGAAAATTGCACCTGCACGCCCGAGTCGCGCAGCCGCTTGGCAGTGCGGTGGAGCAGCCAGGCTCCCGCCGTATCCAGGGCCTCGAGCGCCGAGAGATCGAAAGTGACCGGCTTTTGCGCCACCCGGTCAAGCTGGGCCAGGCGCTCGAACAGGGCACCGATATGGGCCATCTTCCAGCGCCCGCCGATGGCGATGGTGGTGCCCTCCGGCCCGCTTTGCGGCAATGCCCAGGCGGCGTCCGTGCGGAGCGTCGCGTCGGTCACTTGAAAGCCCCGTTGTTGCTGATCGTCACATGATTTGCCCGGCAGTATGGCGGTGCCGGTGCCGGCGATCAAGAAAGGCGGCATCCGGCGCTGGCGCCAGGGCCAGCCGCGGCGTGTTTTGTCAGCGCCGCAATCAGGCCGTATGATGGGCCGGTCCTTCGAAGTGGAAGCTGGAAGCGATGACCCGACGCAGACGCAGAAAAAGAAGGAACGAAGCGATCACCTGGATCGTCATTGCCATCGCTCTGGTCGGCGTGCTGGCGGTGATCAGTCTTCATTGATCGTGGGCCAGCGTCTCCGCCACCCGGGCCTCGATGGCAAAGGGGGCACCGGGCTCGTCCAGGTCGAAGTGGCGCTGTGCACGCCGCAGGCCGTCGCGGCCGAATCTTTCACGGATCGTGTCGCGGAGCCAGTGGCGGGCCTGGCGGGCGCGCTGATCGGTCAAACCGTCCTCCTGCGCCAGCCAGGTGCGGTGCGAATCGACGGCATCGACCAGCTCATCGATGCCGCTGCCCTGGGTGGCCGAGACGGCAAGCACCGGGATCTGCCAGCCCCCGGCATTGCCGGTGCGGAAATGCAGCGCGCCCCGCATGTCGGCCCGGGCGCGTTCGGCGACGGCGCCGAGGTCGGCCTTGGTGACGACGGCGATGTCGGGAATTTCGGTAATCCCCGCCTTCATGAACTGCAGGCTGTCGCCGGAGCCGGGCTGGATGCAGAAGACGATGGTATCGGCGACATTGACGACATCGGTTTCCGACTGGCCGACGCCGACGGTTTCCAGCAGGACGATATCGAACACCGCGCGCATCAGGATCATTGCCGGATAGGTCAGCGAGGCGAGCCCGCCGAGCCGGTCGCGGGCCGCCATCGAGCGCACGAACAGGCCTGAATCCCCGGTCGCACCGACCAGCCGGGTGCGATCGCCCAACAGCGCGCCGCCGGTGCGCGGCGATGAGGGATCGACGGCGATCACCCCGACCGTGCGCCCATCCGCCCGCCAGGCTTCGATCAGGGCGTTCATCAGCGTCGATTTGCCGACCCCGGGCGGCCCGGTCAGCCCCACCACATGAGCCTGCGCCGCCTCGAACGCCTCTTTGAGCAACGCCAGAACGCCGGGCGCATGGGGCGTGCGCTCGATGACCGACAGCGCCGTCGCCAGCGGCGCCTTGCCGCCGGTGCGGATGGTGGCGAGATCGGGGACGCCCTTGCTCATGCGCCATGCCGTCCGCAAACAACGCCGGGCCGTGCCGCCGTCAGGTCAGGCATTGTCGGTGTCGGCCGCAAGCGCCGCCTGGGCGGCCGCAAGCCGGGCGATCGGCACCCGGAAGGGCGAGCACGACACATAGTCGAGCCCGACGGAGTCGCAAAAGGCGATGGACGCCGGGTCGCCGCCGTGTTCGCCGCAGATGCCGAGCTTGAGCTCGGGATTGGCCTCGCGTCCGCGCGTCGCGGCGGTGCGCACCAGCTCGCCGACGCCGACGGTATCCAGCGAGACGAAGGGGTCGGTCTCGAAAATCCCTTCGGCCAGATAGGCATCGAGGAAGCGGGCGGAATCGTCGCGGCTGATACCATAGGTGGTCTGGGTCAGGTCATTGGTGCCGAAGCTGAAGAACTCGGCAAAGCGGGCAATTTCGCCGGCGCGCAGGGCGGCGCGCGGCAGTTCGATCATGGTGCCGACCAGATAGGTCAGCACGCCGCCCTGCTCTTGCCGGACCGCATCGGCGACGTCATCGATGCGGCGCTTGAGAATTGCCAGCTCGCGGGCGCTGGCCACCAGCGGGATCATGATCTCCGGGGTGACCGTCTCGCCGGTGGCGCGTTCGACCTTGAGGACCGCCTCGAAAATGGCGCGGGCCTGCATTTCGTAGATTTCCGGGAAGGTGATGCCCAGCCGGCAGCCGCGATGGCCGAGCATGGGATTGGATTCCTCGAGATCGCGGGCGCGCTTGGCGAGTGTCGCGACACTGACCCCGGCGTCGCGGGCGATTTCCTCCAGCTCCTCGTCCGAGCGCGGCAGAAACTCGTGCAGGGGCGGGTCCAAGAGCCGGATGGTCACCGGCAGGCCGGCCATGATCCGGAACAGCTCGATAAAGTCCTGGCGCTGCATCGGCAGAATCTTGGCGAGCGCCGCCTTGCGCTCCTCGGCCGTTTCGGCGAGGATCATCTCGCGCACCGCGACGATCCGCTCGGAATCGAAGAACATGTGCTCGGTGCGGCACAGGCCGATGCCCTCGGCCCCGAAGTCACGGGCAGTGCGGGCGTCCTGCGGGGTCTCGGCATTGGTCCGCACGCCCAGCCGGCGGACCTCGTCGGCCCAGGCGATCAGCCTGCCGAAGTCGCCCGAAAGCTCCGGATTGATGGTCTCGACCCGGCCCAGCATGATCTCGCCGGTGGTGCCGTC
>CAZZKF010000038.1:19067-23590 GCA_964654995.1 uncultured Alphaproteobacteria bacterium
TTGACCGCCGTGCCCCAGTCGTCGGGAATATGGTGCAGCCGGCGATAGGTCCGCGCCCGGGCATTGTTCCAGGACTCGAAGACGGCGCCGATCGCCCCCCATAACTGGTCCTCAACCTTTTCCGGGAACGGCGCGCCGCGTTCGTCCTCGACCTTCTTCTTGAAGGCGGCGACCAGTTCGATCCAGTCGTCGGCGTCAAGCTCGGTATCCAGGGTGACGCCGGCGTCTTCCTTGTGGATTTCGAGCAATTCCTCGAAGTGATAGTGATCGATGCCAAGCACCACATCGGCATACATCTGGATGAACCGGCGATAGCTGTCATAGGCGAATCGCGGATTGCCGCTCATCCGCGCCAGGCCCTTGACCGTCGCGTCGTTGAGGCCGAGGTTGAGCACCGTATCCATCATCCCCGGCATCGAGGCGCGTCCGCCTGAGCGCACCGAGACCAGAAGCGGCCGCTTGACGCCGCCGAACCTGGCGCCGGTCAGCTTCTCCACATGTCTGATCGCCGCGTCCACCTGCTCCTTGAGGCCTTCGGGATAGTGGTGGTCGTTGTTCAGATAGGCGGCGCAGACTTCGGTCGAGATCGTGAATCCGGGCGGCACCGGCAGGCCGAGATGGCACATCTCGGCGAGATTGGCCCCCTTGCCGCCCAGCAGATCGCGCATGTCGGCGCGGCCCTCGGCCGCGCCGTCACCAAAGCTGTAGACCCATTTCGTCGCCACGCCCTATCACCCCTCTATATGCGAGAAATCGGCAACCCGGTTGAGTGTAGCGCGAATCTGCGCCAGCAGGTGAAGCCGGTTGGCCCGCAGTTCGGGCTGCTCGCAATTGACCGTGACCTCATCGAAAAAAACATCCACCGGGCGGCGCAGACGGGCGAGGGCCGCCATCGCCTCGGCGAATCGCTCCTCCTGCATGGCCGCATCGGCCTCGGCTCGCGCCGTCTGCAGATGCCGGAACAGGGCGATTTCCTCAGCCTCGCACAGCGCCTGCTCGTCGACCCGGCCGTCGTAGCGCACGCCGTCCTTCTTTTCCTCGATGCGGACGATGTTGGCGGCCCGGCGATAGGCGGTGAGCAGATTGGCGCCGTCGTCGCTGGCGAGGAAATCCTCGAGCGCCCGGACCCGGGCCAAGAGGCGCACCAGATCGTCCTCGTCGCCGCGGGCGAACACCGCGGCGATCAGATCGTGGCGCACGCCTTCGCGGCGCAAATGCACGCGCAGGCGCTCGGCAATGAAGGCCAGCAAGCCCCAGTCGTCGCCCGGCAGCGATTGCCCGTAAAGCGCAGCGGCCTGGCCGAAGGCGGCGCGCAAGGGAAGCCGCAGGCTGTTCTCGACGATCAGCCGGATGACGCCCAAGGCGGCGCGGCGCAGGGCAAACGGGTCCTTGGAGCCGGTCGGGGGCAACCCGATGCTGAAAAAGCCGACCAGCGAGTCGAGGCGGTCGGCAAGCGCGACGCAGACGCTTGTCGGCGCGCTCGGGCAGGCATCGTCGGGGCCGGCCGGCGCGTAATGCTCGGCGATCGCCCGGGCAACGTCGTCGGGCTCGCCGTCGTGGGCGGCGTAATAGCGTCCCATGACGCCCTGCAGGTCGGGGAATTCGCCGACCATCTCGGTGGTCAGATCGGCCTTGGCAAGCCGTGCCGCGCGCCGCGCCAGGGCTTCGTCGGTGCCGGGTACGTAGGGCGCCAGGGCGCCGGCCAGCGCCTCGATGCGCTTCACCTTCTCGCCCATGCTGCCGAGGCGGGCGTGAAATACCACCCCGTCGAGCGCCGCAACCCGGCTTTCCAGCGGCTGCGCGCGGTCGTGATCCCAGAAGAAGCGGGCGTCGGCGAGGCGGGCGCGCAGGACGCGTTCGTTGCCGTTGATGATGGCGCGGCCATTGTCGGCAGATTCGAGATTGGCGATCAGCGCAAAATACGGGGCAAGCGCGCCGGTCTTCGCGTCGCGGACGGGAAAATATTTCTGATGCCGGCGCATGGCGCTGATCAGCACCTCGGGCGGCACATCCATGTAGGCGGCATCGATCTTGCCGAGGAGCGCCACCGGCCATTCGACCAGCCCGCTCACCTCATCAAGCAGGGCGTCGTCGCGCTCGATCACCAGGGCGCCGGTCTCCAGTGTCGCAAGGCCGTCGACGATGCGCTGGCGCCGGCGCGCCGGATCGACCACCACTCTGGCCTCTTCCAGGCGCCGCTCATAGTCGGCGAAATCCTTGACCGCAAAGGCGTCCGGCGCCATGAAGCGGTGGCCCGCCGTCTCGCCGCCCGAGACCAGGCCATCACCGATCTCGGCGGTGATCGGGCGGCCATCGAACAGGCACAGGACACGGTGCAGGGGCCGCACCCAGGCGAGCGTGCCCGCCCCCCAGCGCATCGATTTCGGCCAGGCGAGACCGCGGATGAGTGCCGGCAAAATGTCCGCGACGATCTCGGCCATCGGCCGGCCTTGACGCTCGATCACGGCATAGAGATAGGTGCCCTTGTCGTTGCTGCGTTCCTGAAGCGCCTGGCGCGCCAGGCCCACCGACTTGAGAAAGCCGGCAATCGCCGCGTCCGGCGCATCCACCCGCGGGCCGCGGCGCTCCTCGCGGACATCGGGCTGGCGTGCCGGCAGTCCGGTGGCGACCAGACCGATCCGCCGGGCCGCCCAGAACGGCGTGATCGCATCCTCGGCGAGCGCAATGCCGGCGTCCGCCAGATGTGTCTTGAGGTCATCAGCGAGGCGCCGGGCGCCGAGCGGCTGCAGGCGCGCCGGGATTTCCTCGGACAGACATTCGATCAGCAGCTCGGCCATGGCTCAGGCCCCCGCCGTGCCGTTCAGCCAGCATTCGCAGCAGGCCTTGGCGAGCGCCCGCACCCGGCCGATATAGGCGGCGCGCTCGGTGACGCTAATGACGCCGCGGGCATCGAGCAAATTGAAGATGTGGCTGGCCTTGATGCACTGGTCATAGGCCGGCAGGGCGAGGCCGGCGTCAACCAGCTCGCGGCACTCGGCTTCCGCATCAGCAAAATGGCGGAACAGGCGTTCGGTGTTCGCATGCTCGAAATTGAACGCCGAAAATTCGCGCTCGGCGCGCAGGAACACGTCGCCGTAGGTGACGCCATGGCCGTTCCAGTCGAGCTCGAAGACGTTGTCCACGCCTTGCACATACATCGCCAGGCGCTCGAGCCCGTAGGTCAGTTCGCCGGACACGGGGTTGCAGTCGAAGCCGCCGACCTGCTGGAAATAGGTGAACTGGGTGACCTCCATGCCGTCGCACCAGACCTCCCAGCCGAGCCCCCAGGCGCCGAGTGTCGGGCTTTCCCAGTCATCCTCGACAAAGCGGATGTCGTGCTGCGCGCTGTCGATGCCGAGCGCCGCCAGGCTGTCGAGATAGATGTCCTGCAGGTCGTCGGGCGAGGGTTTCAGGATCACCTGATACTGGTAGTAATGCTGCAGCCGGTTGGGGTTCTCGCCATAGCGGCCGTCGCCCGGGCGGCGGCAGGGCTGGACATAGGCGGCGCGCCAGGGCTCGGGCCCGAGGGCGCGCAGCAGGGTTGCGGGATGAAAGGTGCCGGCCCCCATTTCCAGGTCATAGGGCTGCAGGATCACGCAGCCATGATCGGCCCAGAACGCCTGCAGGGTGGCGATCAGGTCCTGGAATGAAGGGGATACTGTTCTAGCCGCCATCGGCGTATCGGGAATCCGGAATTTTCAGCGCCGCCGGTGGCGCCGACCGGCGCAAGGTAGCGGCCGGCCCGGGGAGCGTCAAGCCTCGGGCCGGCACGGCGGTCACCGGTTTCCGGATGCGGTAAACGGGCAGTCGGGACGCCCGCAGGGCCTGGCCGCGTCAAGCGCCACATAAACGCCGCAGACCGGGCACGGCTCGAGCGTATCCACCTCGCTGTTCTGTGCCTTGGCGTTCTTGCGCCGGGTCATGCGGCGGACCTGATCGCGCTTGACCAGAACCCAGACGATGCCGACGAGGACCAGCAGAAAGGTGATCTCGGTGAGGCCGAGCCCGAACATTGGCGCCAGGTCTCTCTACAGCCCGAAGCGGGCCCACAGGGCCCGGGCCTCGAGGCCGGCGAGCAGGTCCTCGGCCCAGGTGCCGAAGGCCAGGGGCGTTTCCTCGGTGGCCGGGCGCAGGCGCCGGCGCAGCCAGCCCCGATCGCCGGCGAACACCCGGAAGCGCACACGCTCGCCGAAGCGCGCCCGCATCACCGTGCGCATGTCGCCGATGCCGTCGATGAGGCCGAGGTCCAGGGCCTGGCGCCCGGCCCAGAACTCGCCCGAGAACAGCTTGCGGGCCGAGCCCTTGAGGCGCCGGCCGCGGCGCTCCTTGACCAGCTCCTTGAAATGGCCGTGGATGACCTTCTGAATGGCCTTCAGGCGCTCGACATCGCCCGGGTTCTCGGGCCGGAACGGGTCCAGCATGTCCTTGCGCTCGCCCGAGGTGTAGACCCGGCGCTCGATGCCCAGCCGGGCGATCAGGTCGGTAAAGCCGAAGCCGGCGGAAATCACCCCGATGCTCCCCAG
>CAZZKF010000039.1:0-22938 GCA_964654995.1 uncultured Alphaproteobacteria bacterium
GATGTCGTCCTGACGGATTTCCAGCTTCTCGCCGGCGGCGATTCGGATCATCTGCTCGACCAGATCGATGCCGGTGACCAGCTCGGTTACCGGATGTTCGACCTGAAGCCGGGTGTTCATCTCGAGAAAGTAGAAATTGCGCTCGGCATCGACGATGAACTCGACGGTGCCGGCCGAGACGTAGTCGACGGCGCGCGCCAGGGCCACCGCCTGCGCCCCCATGGCGGCGCGAGTCTCAGGGTCGAGAAAGGCGCTGGGCGCTTCCTCGATCACCTTCTGGTGGCGGCGCTGGATCGAGCATTCGCGCTCGCCCAGGTAAATGGCATTGCCGTGCCCGTCGGCGAGCACCTGAATCTCGATATGGCGCGGTGTCTCGATGTATTTCTCGATGAACACCCGGGCATCGCCAAAGCTCGATTCCGCCTCGCGGGCCGCCGATTCCAGGCCGTCTTCCAGTTCACGTGAATCGCGGGCGATGCGCATGCCCTTGCCGCCGCCGCCGGCGGCCGCCTTGATCATCACCGGAAAGCCGATATCCTCGGCGAAGCGGCGTGCGTCCGCCGGGTTCTCGATCGCTGCGACATGGCCGGGAATGATGGCGACACCGGCCTCTTCGGCCAGCTTCTTGGAGACGATCTTGTCGCCCATCGCGGCAATGGCGTCCGCGCCGGGGCCGATGAAGACGATGCCGGCATCCGCCAGTGCGGTGACGAACCGGGGATTTTCAGCCAGGAAGCCGTAGCCCGGATGCACTGCCTGCGCCCCCGTCTCGCGGGCTGCGCTGACGATCCTGTCGATCGCCAGATAGCTCTCAACGGCCGGCGCCGGGCCGATACAGACGGCCTCGTCGGCCATCTCGACATGAAGGGCGTTGCGGTCGGCCTCGGAATACACGGCAACCGTGGCAATGCCCATACGCCGGGCGCTGCGAATGATGCGGACTGCGATCTCGCCGCGGTTGGCAATCAGGATTTTGGAAAACATGGGCACCGGATGACTGGCTTACAGGGGAAGGTTGCCGTGCTTGCGCCACGGGCGCTCCACCCGTTTGGAGCGCAGCAGGCGAAGCGCGCCGGCAAGGCGCCGGCGCGTCGAGTGCGGCATGATAACATCGTCGATAAAACCGCGGCGTGCCGCGATGAACGGATTCTCGAAGGTCTCCCGGTATTCCGCCTCGCGGGCCTTGAGGCGCTCGGGATCGTCCGCCTCGTTGCGAAAGATGATCTCGACCGCGCCCTTGGCCCCCATCACCGCGATCTCGGCGGTCGGCCAGGCATAATTGACATCAGCGCCCAGATGCTTGGAGCTCATGACGTCATAGGCGCCGCCATAGGCCTTGCGGGTGATCACCGTCACCTTGGGAACCGTCGCCTCGCCGTAGGCGTAAAGCAGCTTGGCACCGTGCTTGATGATGCCTCCGTATTCCTGAACCGTGCCGGGCAGAAAACCGGGCACATCGACGAAGGTCACCAGCGGAATGTTGAAGCAGTCGCAAAAGCGCACGAAACGGGCGCCCTTGCGCGATGAATCGATATCCAGGCAGCCGGCCAGAACCATCGGCTGATTGGCGACGAAGCCGACCGTGTGCCCTTCGATGCGGCCGAAGCCGGTGACGATGTTGCGGGCGAAATCCGGCTGGACTTCGAAAAAGTCGCCCTCGTCAACGACCGAGCCGATCACCTCGTGCATGTCATAGGGCTTGTTGGGATTGTCCGGCACCAAGGTGTCGAGTGCCGGGATCAGGCGTTCGGGATCGTCCTCGGTGGGTCTCTCGGGCGGCTGCTGGCGATTGTTCAGCGGCAGGAAATCGAAAAAGCGGCGAACCTGGCGCAGGGTCTCGACATCGTTCTCGAACGCCAGGTCGGCGACGCTGGAACGGGTCGTGTGGGTCGTCGCCCCGCCCAGCTCCTCATGGCTGACGCTTTCCTGGGTGACCGTTTTGACCACGTCGGGGCCGGTCACATACATGTAGGAGGTATCGCGGACCATGAAGATGAAATCGTTCATCGCCGGCGAATAAACCGCGCCGCCCGCACACGGCCCCATGATGACGGCGATCTGCGGCACCACGCCGGAGGCATCGATGTTGGCCTGGAACACCTCGCCATAGCCGGCCAGCGAGGCGATGCCCTCCTGAATGCGGGCGCCGCCTGAATCGTTGAGCGAGATGATCGGCGCGCCGGTGCGCATCGCCAGATCCATCACCTTGGTCATCTTTTCGGCGCAGGTCTCGGAGAGCGCGCCGCCGAAAACGGTGAAATCCTGGCTGATGACGAACACCGGCCGGCCGTTAATCGTGCCGTGCCCGGTGACCACGCCGTCGCCGGGAATCTTGCGCTGGTCCATGTCGAAATCGGTGCAGCGATGCTCGACGAACATGTCGAATTCCTCGAACGAGCCGTCGTCGAGAAGCACATCCAGGCGCTCGCGCGCCGTCAGCTTGCCGCGCTTGTGCTGGGCAGCAATGCGACGCTCACCGCCGCCGGCCCTGGCCTGTGCCCGCTTGGCATCGAGTTGGCGAAGAATATCCTGCATCTGCCCACCGTCTGTTAGAACATTTCCTGCCCCGGACTGCCCGCCGATGATAGGGCCTCGGCCGGCGCGAAAGAAGCCCCAAGGCCCTGCCCCGCGTCATTTTGTCCCCGGCCCGTCCGATTCCTCTCTCAGCAGCGCAAGGAACCTTGCGGCAGCCAGAAAGTCGCGCCGGTGCGATTCCCGGGCGGCCGCCGCTTCCGCATCCTCGCCCCAGCGTTCCATCTGATGGACGGCATCGATCTCGCTCAGCTCCCAGCCGGCCTCGGCTTCGAGGTGCCGGTGCAGAACCGCCAGCGCCAAAACCAGCGAGCCGGACAGGCCCACCAGTTCGCGGAACGCAGTGAGCGCCAGCGCATCGAGAACCGCCACCTCGGCCCGCAGGCGGGCCAGCGCCGCCGGGTCCTGCTCGATAGGCACCACCCCGTCGGCGACCCGCAGCGCAGCCCCCAGATGTTCCGCCGCCCAGTCGAGCAACGGTTGCCAGCCGGCGTCCTGACGTGCCCGCAGGCTGGCCGGGGATACCGCGCGGTAGCACAGCAGATCACTCTGGCCGTAACGGGCGATCTCGTCGATCACCGGGGCCCGTTCCCCGGCCACCCGATCGATGGCGGTATTGGCCAGCCGGGTGAGCCGCATGGTGCGGGGGTCCAGGGTCTCGCCCTGGCAGTCCCATTCCTCGGCAATGGCGGCGGCCAGCGCCTGGCCCGGCACGACCAGGGGGCGACGCGCCGGTGTTTTCAGCGCCCGCCCGTCGAGCCTCACGCCATAGCCGCCCGGCGCGCTGACGACCGAGACCGCCTTATAGAACCGCCTGGCCATCGATCAGCTCAAGCACCAGCGGCACCAGCTCGGCAAATTCGCCAACCACCGCGCGGGCTCCGGCCGGGCGCAATTCCGCGGCCTGGTGATAGCCCCAGGCAACGCCGATGCCGGCGACCCGGGCACGCACCGCCATTTCCATGTCGAAGGTGGTATCGCCGACCAGCACGGTCGCCTGCGGCTCGGCACCGACCTCGGCCATCGCCTGATGGAGCATCGCCGGATCCGGCTTGCCGGGGGCGTCGTCGGCGGTCTGGATGGTGGCGAAGCGCTCGAAAATGCCATGCGGGCGCAGCGAATTCTCAAGCCCCTGGCGCCCCTTGCCGGTGGCCAGCCCGAGTGTCCAGCCGGCCGCCTCGAGCGCATCAAGCACATCGAGTGCGCCGGGATACAGGGGCTCGTGATCGTCGCCCTCGGCGCGCATGCGGGCGAAGGCCCGGCGATAGGCGTCCGAGATCGCCATGCAGGTCTCGGGCGTTGCATCCGGCGCCAGCCGGGCAATGCCTTCGATCAGCGGCAGGCCGACCATGCGGCAGATGGCAGCGGGCGGCGGTGCGGCCAGATCGCAGCTTTCGAACGCCCGGGTCATGGCGGTGACGATCATGTACTGGCTGTCGATGAGCGTTCCGTCGCAGTCGAAGACGACAAGGCGGACAGGCGGGTTCAGGCGGCGAATCATGGCGCGCAGAGTGGCACAGAGAGCGGCGCCCCTCAAGCCGATGTGAAAGTGCCCGGCGCGCACGAAAAACTGCTGTTGTTTCAACACGCCCGAGCCGAGCCATCAAATTGTTTCCACCCGCCCGGATCATGCTCTAGGATGCCGCTCATGAACGCGATCAATGCCGATCTCGGCGCCTTTGCAGTGGCCGATACGGCGGCCATGGAATGGCAGCCGAGCCCGGCCGAAGGCGTCTGGCGCAAACGCCTCGATCACATCGGCCCGGAAGAAGGCGGCCGGGTGACTTCGATCGTGCGCTACGATCCGGGCTCGACCTTTGCCGCCCACGATCACCCGGACGGCGAGGAGATTTTTGTCCTCGAAGGCACCTTTTCCGACGAACATGGCGATTATCCGGCCGGCACCTATCTGCTCAACCCTGACGGTTTTCGCCATGCGCCGTTCACGCGTAACGGCTGCGTCCTGTTCGTCAAGCTGCGCCAATACGCCGGCGAAGGCCGCCAGCAGGTGAAGGTGGATGCCCGGGAAATGCCCTGGGCGCCGGGGCCGATGCCGGGGGTGGCGGTCAAGGAGCTCTATGCCCAGGACGGCTTTGCCGATCGCACCTACCTGATCCGGGTGAACCGCGGGCTGTCCTTTCCTGTCCATACCCACGACGGCGGCGAGGAATTGTTCCTGCTCGAAGGCGATCTCGAAGACGAGCACGGCCGCTACGGCCCGGGGTACTGGGTGCGCTATCCGGTCGGCTCCAGCCACGCACCGTGGACCCAGGGCGGCTGCCTGTTCTATGTCAAGGTCGGCGGCTTGATCGCGCCGGCGCAAACCGGTCAGGCCCAGGGGTCATCGGCATAATCGGGGTCGAACCCCAGCAGTTTCCAGCTTTCCAGCATGTGTGCCTCCAAGGGCGCCCGAATCCGCAAACGGCCGCCTGCGGGATGCGGAAACTCAATTTCGCGGGCGTGCAGATGCACCCTTTTCGCGATCGGCGGGCCGAGAAAGGCGTTGCTGCCGCCATACTTGCCATCGCCGACGATCGGCGTCCCCAGCATCGCGCAGTGGACGCGGAGCTGATGGGTGCGCCCGGTCAGCGGCCTTAGGGCCAGCCAGGCGGCACGGCGCCCGGCGGCCTCAATCACCGCATAGTCGGTGACCGCCCGCCGCCCCGTCTTGCCCGCCTGCATGCGCTCGCGCCCCCGCGCGCCCTGCTTGGCGAGCTCCGTCTCCAGACGCCCGGCACCGGGCCTGGGCACGCCGACGACCAGCGCCCAGTAGAGCTTGTTCACCTCCCCGGCGCGGAAGGCGCGGCCCAGCCGGGCGGCGCTGGCACGCGAGCGGGCCAGCACGAGGACCCCGCTGGTGTCCTTGTCGAGCCGATGAACGAGGCGTGGGCGTTCCGGCTCATCAAAGGTCAGCGCATCCAGAAGCGCATCCAGATGGCGGGTCGTGCGGCTGCCACCCTGAACCGCCAGCCCGGCCGGCTTGTTCAGCACGATCACCGCCTTGTCGATATGCAGGACGCGCCGGCGAAGGGCCTCGGCTTCGGCCTCGGACGGTGGCGGCGGCGGCGAACGGCGCGCGGTTCCGGCCGCTTCGCCCAGCGGCGGAACACGGATGCGGGCGCCGGCAACGAGCCGCGCACCGGCCTTCGCCCGCGCCCCGTCGAGCCGCACCTGGCCGGTGCGCAGCAGCTTCTCCAGCCGCCCGTGGCCGAGCCCCGGATAATGAAGCCGGAACCAGCGGTCGAGCCGCATGCCGGCCTCATCGGCGCTGACGGTACGGATCTCCACCCGGCTGTTCATGCGCCTAGTCGCCGTTCCCGGGCGCCTTTGCACGCTCCCGGCGCAGGCGTTCCCAGTACTCCAGGCGCTTGGCGATGTCGCGCTCGAAGCCGACTTCGCGCGGCGCGTAGAAGCGGGTGCGCGCCATGCCGTCGGGGAAATAGTCTTGCCCTGAAAAGCCCTCGGCCGCCTCGTGATCGTAGCGATAGCCCTTGCCGTAACCGAGATTTTTCATCAGCGATGTGGGCGCATTCAGGATGTGCTTGGGCGGCATCGGCGAGCCGTGCTTGCGGGCCCAGTCGGTGGCCTTGCCGAGCGCCCGGTAGGCGGCGTTCGATTTCGGCGCCGTGCCGAGATATATCACTGCTTGCGCCAGCGCCAGTTCGCCTTCCGGCGAGCCGAGAAAATCATAGGCCTGTTTGGCCGCCAGCGCCTGCACAAGCGCATTGGGATCGGCCAGGCCGATGTCTTCGGAGGCAAATCGCACCAGCCGGCGGGCGATGTACAGCGGGTCTTCGCCGGCGTTCAGCATCCGCGCCAGCCAGTAGAGCGCCGCGTCAGTATCCGACCCGCGCAAGGACTTGTGCAGCGCGCTGATGAGATTGTAGTGCTCCTCGCGGGCCTTGTCGTAGACCGGCGCGCGCTGCTGCACCAGCTTGACCAGCGCCGCCGTGTCCAGACGCTTATCCGGGCCCAGTGCAAACAGTTCCTCGGCCAGGTTGAGGACATAACGCCCGTCGCCATCGGCCATGGCACGCAGGCTGGCACGGGCCTCGTCGTCAAGCGGCAGGCTGCGCCCGATATGGGCCTCGGCCCGGGCCAGCAGGGCTTCAAGCGCCGCATCGTCGAGCCGGTTGAGCACCAGCACCTGACAGCGCGACAGCAAGGCGGCATTGATCTCGAACGACGGGTTCTCGGTGGTGGCGCCGAACAGGATGACGGTGCCGTCCTCGACATAGGGCAGGAAGGCATCCTGCTGGGTGCGGTTGAAACGGTGGATTTCATCGACGAACAGCAGCGTGCCGCGGCCTGCCGCACGGCGCATGCGGGCCTCATCAAACGCCCGGCGCAGATCGGCAACGCCGGAGAAAACGGCCGAAAGCTGCTCGAAATGCAAATCCACATAGTCGGCCAGCAACCGGGCGATGGTGGTCTTGCCCGAGCCCGGCGGCCCCCACAGGATGGTGGAGGCCAGATGCCCGGCCGCCGCCATGCGGCCGATGGGCCCTTCGGTACCGACCAGATGGTCCTGACCGACGACCTCGTCGAGCCGCGCCGGCCGCAGGACATCAGCCAGCGGGCGCGGACCCTGCTCGTCGTTCCGGTCGCTGTCGAACAGGTCGCTCACAGGCGCAGCGTCAGGCTCAGGATCCGGCCGTCGCGGCGAATGCGGATGCTCCAGTCGCCGACGTGATCGTCGATGATCTTGACCAGTTGCTTCACCGTCCGGATCTGGGTGCCGTCAATCGAGACAAAAATATCGCCAGGCATCAGCCCGATGCGATTGGCGGTGCTGCCGGGTTTGATGGCAATCACGATAACGCCGCGCTGGAAGGCATCGAGCCCCAACTCCACTGCCACCGCCGGCGACAGGTTGACGACGGTGGCACCACGAAACGGTGATGCCGCCCGCAGCAACCGTTCATCGCGCGGCGGGATTTCGGGCGGCGGCTCCAGCGGCACCTTGAGCTTGAATTCGCGATCGCCGCGTCGCACCTTGAGCTCGGCAGTGCCGCCGATGCGGCCCAGTGCCAGGCGGAACTGCAGGCCTTGCGGGTCATAGATCTCGTGGCCGTCAATCGCCAGAATGATGTCGCCGACCTTGAGCCCGGCACGGTCCGCCGCACCGCCGGAGAAGGTTTCATTGACCAGAACGCCGACCGGGCGCTCCAACCCCAAGGATTCGGCGATCTCGGCGGTCACCGCCTGGCTGTTGGCACCGAGCCACGGGCGGATCAGCTCGCCGCCCGAAAGCGCGCTTTCGACCACCTTGCGCACCATGTCGGCGGGAATCGCGAAGCCGATCCCGAGCGAGCCGCCGGAGCGCGAATAAATCGCCGTATTAATCCCGATCAGCCGCCCGTCAAGACCGATCAGAGCACCGCCCGAATTGCCGGGGTTGATCGCCGCGTCGGTCTGAATGAAAAACTGATAGTCGCTGACGCCGACACCGGTGCGCGACAGGGCCGAGACGATGCCGCTGGTCACCGTCTGCCCGACCCCGAAGGGATTGCCGATCGCCAGCACCAGGTCGCCGACCGCCACCTCATCGGATGGCCGGTATTGCAGGAAGGGCAGCGGCGTCTTGCCGGCATCGATCCGCAGCACCGCCAAATCCGTCTGCTCGTCAGCAAGGATCAGCTCGGCATCGAACTCGCGGCGATCGGCAAGGACAACGGTGATCTGGTCGGCCTCGCGAATGACGTGATTGTTGGTGACGATCACGCCGTCGGGCGAAACGATGACACCGGAGCCCAGTGAGTTCTGAATTCGCTCGCGCGGTACGCCCATCCCGAAACCGCCGAAAAAGCGGCGGAAAAACGGGTCGTCGAACAGCGACGAGACGCCGGGCGTGCGGATCACCCGGCGGGTGTAGATGTTGACCACCGCCGGCTCGGCCCTGGCGACAACCGGAGCGAACGACATTTCCACCTGGGCGCGATCCTGCGGTGCCACGCGCTGGATTGCCTGGCGTGCCATCGCCGGCGCGACCGCGCCGAAACCCACGGCGACAAGGCCGAGGGCGACAAGCAAGCGTGCGCCTGCCGGCCGGCCGATGCACCCCTGGCGCAATACCGCTGCGATACGCCGTCCCGAGGTTGCGATGCGATATCCGATGTTCACGCCTCTTCTCCCGCAGTGTCGAAAATCTGTCAGTGCCGTCGCCAAAGCGACAAAGGGCAGCCCACCGGGCTGCCCTCCCCAAAACACATAGCGCCCGAGGCGAAGCGGCGTCAGGCCGCGTCTTCCTCGTCCTCGTCGCCGGGAACGGGGCCCGAATCCTGGCCCTTGGCTTCCGGGTCGCGATCAACCAGCTCGATCACCGCCATCGGCGCCGAATCGCCATAGCGGAAGCCGGCCTTGAGCACCCGCGTATAGCCGCCCGCACGCTCGGCATACCGCGAGGCCAGGGTGTCGAACAGCTTGTCCACCGCGCGCTTCTCCGGCAGCCTGGCGAGCGCCTGGCGCCGGGCATGCAGGGTGCCGCGCTTGCCCAGCGTCACCAGTTTTTCGACATAGGGACGCAGCTCCTTGGCCTTGGGCAGCGTCGTGGTGATCTGCTCGTGCCGGATCAGCGCCACCGCCATATTGGCGAGCATGGCCTTGCGATGGCTGCTGGTGCGGTTGAGTTTGCGTCTGGCGATGCGGTGTCGCATGGTTCCTGTCCCAATGGCCCCGGGGCGCGCGGCCCCGGGTCTGTTCTGATTATCAGTAGTTTTCTTCCAGCTTCTTGGCCATTTCCTCGATGTTCTCGGGCGGCCAGTTGGGCACTTCCATGCCCAGCTTGAGGCCCATGCTGGCGAGAACCTCCTTGATCTCGTTCAAGGACTTGCGGCCGAAGTTGGGGGTCCGCAGCATCTCCGCCTCGGTCTTCTGGATGAGATCGCCGATATAGACGATGTTGTCGTTCTTGAGGCAGTTGGCTGAACGCACGGAGAGCTCCAGTTCGTCCACCTTGCGCAGCAGATGCTTGTTGAAGGCGGGTTCTTCTTCCTCTTCCGCCTCGCGCACCTGCGCCGGTTCCTCGAAATTGATGAACAGTTGCAGCTGATCCTGAAGAATGCGGGCGGCAAAGGCGAGCGCATCCTCGGGCGTGACCGCGCCATTGGTCTCGATGGTCATGGTCAGCTTGTCATAATCGAGGATCTGGCCTTCACGGGTGTTTTCAACCTTATAGGCCACCTTCTTCACCGGGCTGTAGAGCGCATCCACCGGGATCAGGCCGATCGGCGCATCCTCGGGCCGGTTGCGATCGGCCGGGACATAGCCCTTGCCGGTCTCGACGGTGAGCTCCATGTTGATCTCGGCGCCGTCTTCCAGCGTGCAGATCACCAGCTCGGGATTGAGAATGTCGATGTCGGCGACCTCCTCGATCATGCCGGCAGTGACCTCGCAGGGCCCGGTGGCCTTGAGCGTCAGGCGCTTGCGCCCCTCGCCGTGATGGCGCAGTGCCAGAGATTTGATGTTCAGCACGATATCCGTCATGTCCTCGCGCACGCCGGGGATCGACGAAAATTCGTGCAGCACGCCGACCACCTGAATCGAGGTCACCGCCGCGCCTTGCAACGACGACAGCAGAATGCGCCGCAGCGCATTGCCGAGAGTGAGCCCAAAGCCGCGCTCCAGCGGTTCGGCCACGAACGACGCCGAGCGCGTCGGGTCGGCCCCCGCCCGGATATCAAGCTTGTTGGGTTTGATCAGTTCCTGCCAGTTTTTCTGAATCACGCTTTCCACCTCGCCGGACTTGGCCGGGGTTCTTGCGGCCCTGCCGCTGTTCCCCGGAGCCCTTTGCTTCCTGTTCTACGCGCCACCAACGCGCCCGCATACACGCGGGGCGAATGTTAAATCCCGGCTACACCCGGCGCCGCTTCGGCGGGCGGCAGCCGTTATGGGGAATCGGGCTGACATCACGAATCGAGGTGATCGTGAAGCCCACCGCCTGCAAGGCGCGCAGCGCCGATTCCCGGCCCGAGCCCGGGCCCTTGACCTCGACCTCGAGAGTCTTCATACCGTGTTCCATCGCCTTGCGGCCGGCGTCCTCGGCGGCCATCTGGGCGGCATACGGCGTCGATTTGCGCGAGCCCTTGAAGCCCTGCGACCCGGCCGACGACCAGGCAATCGTATTGCCCTGGGCATCGGTGATGGTAATCATCGTATTGTTGAACGTCGCCGTCACATGGGCGACACCAGCGGTGATGTTCTTGCGTTCGCGCCGGCGCACCCGGGTCTTGTCCTTGGCCATGCCTGTCTACCTTCCCGAATCCAATGTTATTTCTTTCTGCCGGCAATCGGCCGCGCCTTGCCCTTGCGGGTGCGCGCGTTGGTGTGGGTGCGCTGGCCGCGCACCGGCAGACCGCGCCGGTGCCGCAGCCCCCGATAGACACCAAGGTCCATCAAGCGCTTGATATTCATTGCAACCTCGCGACGCAGATCGCCTTCCACCACATAGTCGGAATCGATCACTTCGCGGATCTGCATGACCTCGGCCTCGGTCAGCTGGCCGACCCGGCGCTCGGGCGGCAGGCCGATGCGCTCGCAGATTTCCCTGGCGCGGGTGCGGCCAATACCGTGAATATAGGTCAGCGCAATTTCGACCCGCTTGTTGGTCGGGATATTGACGCCTGCAATACGTGCCACGATTCCGTCTCCTCGAATGTCCCGTGATCGGCTCTAGCCCGCACGTCCGCGGCGCCCCGGCGGATGCGGGATTATAGGTTTTAGGCCAATAGTGTCAACCATTTACGCTGCCCCCACGATATCTTCAATCTGTTGCGCGACAGCCTCGATCGAGGCCATGCCGTCGACCTGGCGCAGGACGCCGCGATCCCGGTAATAGGGCAGCAGCGGCGCCGTCTGCTGATAATAGGCGGCGAGCCGCGATTTCACCGTTTCCGGGTTGTCATCGGGCCGGCGCACGAAGTCGGTGCCGCCGCAACTGTCGCAAACGCCGTCGACATGGGTGCACTTGAACTGATCGTGATAGCCCTCGCCGCATTTGGCGCAGGAGAAGCGGCCGCTGATTCGCTCGATCAGGGCGGCATCGTCGACCTTCATTTCGATCACGTGATCCAGCTTCAACCCCTTTTCGTCGAGCATGGCATCCAGGGCGCGGGCCTGCGCCACGGTCCGGGGAAAGCCATCGAGGATGGCGCCATTGGCGCAGTCCGGCTCATCCAGCCGCTCGGCAATGATCGACACCACGATATCGTCGGGTACCAGATCGCCGCGCTCCATGATGTCCTTGGCCTTGGCACCGATCTCGGTGCCGGCCTGAACCGCCGCCCGCAGCATGTCGCCGGTGGAAAGCTGGGCAAGGCCGTGGCGCTTCGCCAGACGCATGGCCTGGGTGCCCTTGCCGGCACCCGGCGGACCGAGCAGAATGACAATCATCGCCGCGATCCCCGCAGCTTGGCTTTCTTGATCAGCCCTTCGTATTGATGGGCCAGCAAGTGGCTGTGGATCTGCGCCACCGTATCCATGGTCACATTGACAACGATCAGCAGCGAGGTGCCGCCGAAATAGAACGGCACCCGGTACTTGGCGATCAGGAACTCGGGCAACAGACTCACCGCCGTCAGGTAGAGGGCACCGACCACCGTCAGCCGGGTGAGCACATAATCGATGTATTCGGCAGTCATGCGGCCCGGGCGGATTCCGGGTATGAAGCCACCGAACTTCTTCAGATTGTCGGCGGTGTCCGCCGGATTGAACACGATCGCGGTATAGAAGAACGCGAAGAAGATGATGCCGATCGCATAAAGCGCCATGTAAAGCGGCTGGCCCGGCCCCAGGTAGGCGGTGATCGTGGTCACCCATCCGGGCCCCGACTGGGCCGAGAAATTGGCCAGGGTCATCGGCAGCAGCAGCAGCGACGAGGCAAAAATCGGCGGAATCACGCCGGCCGTGTTCAGCTTCAGCGGCAGGTGCGAGGAATCGCCGCCAAACATCTTGTTGCCCACCTGTCGTCGCGGATATTGCACCAGCAGCCGGCGCTGGGCGCGCTCGACGAAAACGATCCCGGCGATCACCAGCACCACGCCGACCAGCAGCAGAACGATGAACATGCCCGACAAGGCGCCGGTGCGCCCCAGTTCCAGGGTGCCGACCAGCGCCCGGGGAAGCTGGGCAACGATGCCGGCAAAGATGATCAGCGAGATGCCGTTGCCGACTCCGCGGGCGGTGATCTGCTCGCCCAGCCACATCAGGAAAATGGTGCCGCCGGTCAGCGTGATCGCCGTGGTGAAGCGGAAATACAGCCCGCCCTCGATGACCACGCCCTGCGAGGCCTCAAGCCCGACGGCAATGCCATAGCCCTGAAGCGCAGCCAAAAGCACGGTGCCGTAACGGGTGTACTGGTTGATCTTCTTGCGCCCGGCTTCGCCTTCCTTCTTCAACGCCTCCAGCGTCGGCGAGACCGTGGTCATAAGCTGGATGATGATGGAGGCCGAAATATACGGCATGATGTTGAGCGCAAAGATCGTCATCCGCTGCAGCGCCCCGCCGGCGAACATGTTGAACATGCCCAGGATTCCGCCAGCCTGCTGCTGAAACAGCTGTTGCAGCGCCACCGGGTCGATGCCGGGAATCGGGATGTAGGTGCCGAGACGATAGACAACCAGCGCACCCAGCGTAAACCAGATGCGCTTTTTCAGTTCGGTCGCCTTGGCAAAAGCCCCGAAATTGAGATTTGCCGCCAGTTGTTCGGCTGCCGACGCCATGTCTGTTCTCCAAATCCGGACGCACGCGCGCCCGGTGACGGCCTAGTCCTGCTCGGCCGCGTTGTCAGCAGCTTTCGCCGCTTTCTCCGTTTTTTTCCCGGTCGCCGGAGTCTTGGCGACCAGCAACTCGACGGCACCGCCGGCCTTTTCCACCGCCGCCACCGCCGCCTTCGACGCGCCGGCGACGCGCAGCGTCACCTTTGTGCCGATCTCGCCTTTGGCCAGCACCCGCACGCCATCGCGCGGATGGTTGATGACCCCGGCGGCTTTCAGCGTCTCGGCGGTGATCGGTTGCTTGGCATCCAGTTTGCCGGCATCGATAGCCGCCTGAATGCGACCGAGGTTCACGGCCACATAGCGCTTGCGGAAAATATTGACAAAACCGCGCTTGGGCAGACGCCGATGGATCGGCATCTGGCCACCCTCGAAGCCCTTGAGGGCAATGCCCGAACGCGACTTCTGGCCCTTGTGGCCGCGGCCGCAGGTCTTGCCCTTGCCCGAGCCGATGCCGCGACCGACACGCATGCGTGTCCGCCGGGCGCCCGGTTTATCGGATAACTGGTTGAGCTTCATGCCTTGCATTCCCTGAAAACCCCGGGCTAGCACCGAATATCCCGGGTAATTCTTGCGTTTCCACGCGCCTCAGCCGTCCAGTTCCTCGACCCGGATCAGGTGCTGAACCTTGGCGATCATGCCACGCACCGAAGGCGTGTCCTCAAGCTCGCGGCTGCGCCCGATCTTGTTCAGCCCAAGCCCGACAAGCGTCGCCCGCTGGTCCTTGGGGCGCCGTATGGGGCTGCGGATCTGGGTGACTTTCACCCGCCTGGTCTTGCTCTTTGCGGTCATTACTTTTCGCCCCCGGTCTCAGGCGCCGGCGGCGCCTCACGCGCCGCATCGCCGCGCCGTGCAACGATTTCGCTGACCCGCTTGTTGCGCCGCGCCGCAACCGAGCGCGGCGAGTCGAGATGGGAGAGCGCGTTGAACGTCGCCCGCACCATGTTGTAGGGGTTGGACGAGCCCAGCGACTTGGTCACCACGTCCTGGACGCCCAGGGCCTCGAACACCGCGCGCATCGGCCCGCCGGCGATAATTCCGGTACCCGGGGGCGCGGCGCGCATCAGCACCTTGCCGGCGCCATGCCTGCCGGCAGCATCGTGATGCAGGGTCCGGCCTTCGCGCAGGGGAACCCGGATCATCTGCTGCTTGGCGGCCGCCGTCGCCTTGCGGATCGCCTCCGGCACCTCGCGGGCCTTGCCGTGGCCGAAGCCGACGCGGCCCTTCTGGTCGCCGACGATCACCAGAGCCGCGAACCCGAAGCGCCGTCCGCCCTTGACCACCTTGGCAACCCGGTTGATGTGCACAAGGCGATCAACCAGGTCGTCTTCTTGACGTTCATATCTTTCCGCGCGTGCCATGAGCTGCCTACTCGCCTGTCTGTTTCGTCTGCATGCCGCCGTCCTAGAACGACAGGCCGCCTTCGCGGGCGGCGTCCGCCAGCGCCTTGACCCGACCATGATAAAGAAAGCCGCCGCGGTCGAAGACCACCTTGTCGATGCCCGCCTTCCTGGCCCGCTCGGCGATCAGCTTGCCGACCTCGGCCGCCGCCTCGACGGTGGCACCGACCTTGCGCTTGGCGCGCATGTCCTTCTCCAGCGTCGACGCCGCCACCACCGTGATGCCCTTGCGATCGTCGATCACCTGGGCATAGATGTGACGGCCGGAGCGAAAGACCGACAGCCGCGGCCGTCCGCCCGCCTCCTTGCGCAGCCGGGCGCGCACCCGGCGGGCCCGGCGCTTGCGCTGTTCCAAACTCTGGTTCATGCCGCCCTCACCTATTTCTTCTTGCCTTCCTTGCGGAAGATGTATTCGCCGGCATATTTGATGCCCTTGCCCTTGTACGGTTCCGGCTTGCGGAACTGACGGATATCGGCCGCCACCTGCCCGACCCGCTGACGATCAATGCCCGAGACCTGAATGACCGTCGGCGACGGTGTCTTGATCTCGATCTCGTCGGGGATCGGATAGCTGACGGGATGGCTGTAGCCCAATTGCAGTTCCAGCGCCTTGCCCTGCACCGCCGCCCGGTAGCCGACACCCGAGATCTGCAGTTCCTTGGTAAAGCCCTGCGAGACGCCGGTCACCAGATTCTGGATCAACGAGCGCTGCATGCCCCACATCGAACGGGCCCGCTGCGAATCGTCGCGCGGGCGCACGGTGATCTGGCCGTCCTTGATCTCGAGGTCAACCTCGTCAACCAGCGTCATGCCGAGCTGGCCCTTCGGGCCCCTGACCGAAAACTCACGGCCCTGGAGCTCGACGGTTACGCCGTCCGGCACAACGACCGGCTGTTTGCCTATGCGTGACATCACCGATACCCCATGCCTAGAAGACGGTGCACAGAACTTCGCCGCCGACGTTGCGGGCGCGTGCTTCGGCATCCGACATCACGCCCTGTGGCGTCGATACGATGGAAATGCCAAGCCCGTTGCGCACCCGCGGCAGATTGCGGACCGACGAATAGACGCGGCGACCGGGTTTGGAGACGCGCGCGATATCGCGGATCACCGGCTCGCCCTCGTGGTACTTCAGCTCGATCACGTAATCGGCCTTGCCGCCGCCGAGATCCTCGCGACTGTATCCCCGGATGTAGCCCTCACCCTGAAGAACCTCAAGAACCCGGCCCCGCAGGTTGGACGCCGGCACCCGCACGACCGTCTTGCCGCGCGCCAGCCCGTTGCGGATGCGGGTCAACATATCGCCGAGGGGATCGCTCATCGTCATCGCTCAATCTCCCTTACCAGCTCGACTTGACCATGCCGGGAATCTGGCCATGCGCCGCCAGTTCGCGCAGCGCAATCCTCGACAGCCGGAACTTGCGGTAGACGGCGCGCGGCCGGCCGGTCAGCTCGCAGCGGGTGCGTACCCGCGACGGCGCCGAGTTGCGCGGCAGCTTGGCGAGCTTGAGGCGCGCCGCAAAGCGTTCCTCGGCCGGAAGCGACTCATCGCGGGCGATCGCTTTCAGGCGCGCCCTGCGGGCGGCATATTGGGCCACCAGCTTCTGTCGCCTCTTGTTTTTCTCAATGGCGCTTTTCTTTGCCATACAGTCTTCCTCCTGGCCCCTTGGGCCTGCCTCGGCGAGTTACCGCGTAAACGGCATGTCGAACCCGGCCAGCAGCGCTTTCGCCTGCGCATCGGTCCGGGCCGAGGTGCAAATCACAATGTCCATGCCGCGGATCTCGTCGAGCTTGTCGTAGTCGATTTCCGGAAACACCAGTTGTTCCTTGAGGCCGAGTGCGAAATTGCCGCGCCCGTCGAAGCTCTTCGACGAAACGCCGCGGAAATCGCGCACCCGCGGCAGCGCGATGGTAATCAGACGGTCGAGAAACTCGTACATGCGGTCGCGCCGCAGCGTCACCTTGCAGCCGACCGGCATGCCTTCACGCAGCTTGAAGCTGGCGATCGAGCGCCTGGCATAGGTAATCACCGGCTTCTGACCCGCGATCAGCTCCAGGTCGGCGGCCGCCGCCTTGACCTTCTTGGGGTCCTGGACGCCTTCACCGACGCCCATGTTGACGACGATCTTCTCGAGGCGCGGCACCTCGTAATCGTTCTTGAGGCCCAGTTCCTCCTTGAGGCTCGGGCGCAGAACCTCGTCGTAATGGACCTTCAGGCGGGGTTTGATGCGATCAGACATCGATGACCTCCCCCGAACGCTTGGCGAAGCGGACCTTGCGGCCGTCTTCGAGAATCCGATAGCCGATCCGGGTCGGCCCGCCGCCCTTGGGATCGGCAATGGCGACATTGGAAATATGGATCGGCGCTTCCTTTTGCATGATGCCGCCGGGGCTGGCCGCAGAAGGGCGCGTATGGCGCTTGATCACATTGACACCCTGAACCAGGACCCGGCCTTCGCGCGGCATGACGCGCAGCACCTCGCCGGTACGGCCCTTGTCCTTGCCGGTCAGCACGACGACGCGATCGCCCTTGCGAATGCGCGGTTTCATGCGGGGGGGACGTTTCGGCATCGGCATCACAGAACCTCCGGCGCCAACGAGATGATCTTCATGTGCTTGCGTGCCCTCAGCTCGCGCGTCACCGGCCCGAAAATGCGGGTGCCGATCGGCTCGCCCTGGTTGTTGATCAAGACCGCGGCATTGCCGTCGAAGCGGATCGCCGAGCCGTCGGGCCGGCGGATTTCCTTCGAGGTACGCACCACCACCGCCCGGTGCAGATCGCCCTTCTTGACGCGACCACGCGGAATCGCCTCCTTGACGGTGACGACGATGGTATCGCCGATGCTGGCGGTCTTTTTCTTCGATCCGCCCAGCACCTTGATGCACTGCACCCGACGCGCGCCGGAATTATCGGCGACTTCGAGGTTGGTCTGCATCTGAATCATGGCTCTTTACCCTGTTTTTCCCGACGTCCGCGTCGCCCCGGCACCTAGGCCCGGCCGATCACCCGCCAGGTCTTGAGCTTGGAGATCGGCCGACATTCCTCGATGCGGACAATATCGCCGACCTTGAACTCGTTGTTTTCGTCATGGGCGTGATAACGCTTCGACTTGCGCACCACTTTCCTGAGCATCGGGTGCATGACCCGGCGATCGACGCGCACGACGACCGTCTTGTCGCCCTTGTCGCTCACCACCGGCCCCTGGAGTACTCGTCTCGGCATGATCTAGCTTTCCCCGTTCCCGTTTACGTGGGCCGCCGCCCGTTCGCGCAGAATGGTGCTGATGCGGGCGATGTCGCGCCGCACCTGGCGGACCCGAGCGGTGTTCTCGAGCTGCCCGGTGGCCTTCTGGAACCGCAGGTTGAAGGCTTCCTTGCGCAGCTCTTCGAGCGTATCGACCAGTTGATCGTCGCTCTGGTCTCTGATTTCCGACGCTTTCATCGTTCCCTAAGCCTGTCTCTCTCGTCCGCTCGCGCCTTATTCACCCAGCCGGGCAACAAACCGGGTCTTCACCGGCAGCTTGGCGGCGGCCCGCTCGAAGGCAGCCTGGGCGACTTCCAGCGGCACTCCGTCGACCTCGAACATGATGCGGCCCGGCTTGACGCGGGCGACCCAGTATTCCGGCGAGCCCTTGCCCTTGCCCATGCGCACTTCGGTCGGCTTGGAACTCACCGGCACGTCCGGAAAGATGCGGATCCACACCCGGCCGGCCCGCTTCATGTGACGGGTAATGGCGCGCCGCGCCGCCTCGATCTGGCGTGCGGTGATCCGCGCCGGGTCCACCGCCTTCAAGCCATAGGCGCCGAAATTCAGCGTCGTGCCGCCTTTGGCCTTGCCGTGAATGCGGCCCTTGTGGGCCTTGCGAAACTTGGTGCGTTTGGGCTGCAACATGACCTTTAACTCCCGCCGCCGCGGCCGCGCGTCGCCGTGGTCCGCGGCCCGCCCGCCTGTTGATCCTCGAGCACGCGCCTCTCCTGGGCCATCGGATCGTGAGCGAGAATCTCGCCCAGGAAGATCCACACCTTGACCCCGCACACGCCGTAAGCCGTCTTGGCCTCGGCGTGGCCGTAATCGACGTGGGCGCGGAGCGTGTGCAGCGGCACCCGGCCTTCGCGATAGCCTTCGGTGCGGGCGATCTCGGCCCCGCCCAGGCGCCCGCCGACACTGACCTTGATGCCCTTGGCACCCAGCCGCATGGCGGACTGGACGGCGCGCTTCATCGCCCGGCGGAAGGCCACCCGGCGCTCGAGCTGCTGGGCGATGTTTTCGGCCACCAGCTTGGCATCGATCTCGGGCTTGCGAATCTCGACAATGTTGATGTGCACTTCGCCGTTGGTGAGCTTGGCGAGATCGCGGCGCAAACGTTCGATATCGGCGCCCTTCTTGCCAATGATCAGGCCCGGGCGCGCGGTATGAACGGTCACCCGTGCCTTCTTGGCCGGGCGCTCGATCACCACCCGGCTGACGCCGGCCTGGGCCAGGCGTTTCTCGACAAAACGGCGAATCGCCAGATCCTCGTGCAGCAGATCACCGAACTCGGTATCGTTCGCGTACCAGCGCGAATCCCAGGTGCGGTTGATGCCGACGCGCAGCCCGATCGGATTGACTTTCTGGCCCACTAGACGCTCTCCTCGTTTTGCCGCACGACCACGCGGAGCCGGCTGAACGGCTTCATGATGCGCGCCGCGCGGCCGCGGGCGCGGGCCCGGAAGCGGCGCATGGTCATCGACTTGCCGACCGTCGCCTCGGCCACCACCAGTTCGTCAACATCCAGCTGATGGTTGTTTTCGGCATTGGCGATAGCGGATTCCAGCACCTTCTTCACCTCGCGCGCGACGCGGCGGCGCGAAAAGGCCAGCTCGGCCAAGGCCGCCTCGACCGGCTTGCCACGGATCGTCTGGGCCACCAGATTGAGCTTCTGGGGGCTGATCCGGATCATCCGCGCCATGGCCATGGCCTCGTTTTCGGCGATGCGCGGGGGATTTGCTCGCTTGCCCACCTACCTTCTCCGTGCCTTCTTGTCGGCGCCATGCCCGTAATAGGTTCGGGTCGGCGAAAACTCGCCGAACTTGTGGCCGACCATGTCCTCGGTGACATAGACGGGAATGAACTTGTGGCCGTTGTAGACGGCAAAATTGAGGCCGACGAACTGCGGCAGAATGGTCGAGCGCCGTGACCAGATCCTGATCGGGTCCTTGCGTCCCGATTCCCGGGCCGCCTCGGCCTTCTTCAGCACGTAGCCGTCCACGAACGGGCCTTTCCAGACAGAGCGTGGCACGCCGGGTCTCCCTATCGTTTCCGTAAATGACGCGACCGCACGATGTATTTGTCGGTCGCCTTGTTCGAACGCGTCTTCTTGCCCTTGGTCGGCTTGCCCCAGGGTGTCACCGGATGGCGCCCGCCCGAGGTTCGCCCCTCGCCGCCGCCATGCGGGTGATCCACCGGGTTCATGGCAACGCCGCGCACCGCCGGACGTTTGCCCAGCCAGCGCTTGCGCCCGGCCTTGCCGAGCTTGATGTTTTTCTGGTCCGGATTGGACACGGCACCGATGGTGGCCATGCACTCGCCGCGCACCAGGCGCTGCTCGCCGGACGACAGCCGCAGGATCGCATAGCCGCCGTCGCGCCCGACAAGCTGGGTATAGGTGCCAGCAGCGCGTGCAATCTTGCCGCCCGCACCGGGCTTCATCTCGACATTGTGGACGATGGTGCCGATCGGCGTATTCTTGAGCGGCATGGCATTGCCCGGCTTCACGTCGACCTGGGCACCGGCAATCACCGTGTCGCCGACCCGGAGCCGCTGCGGTGCCAGGATGTAGGCCTGCTCCCCGTCCTCATAACGGATCAGCGCGATGAAGGCGGTGCGGTTGGGGTCGTATTCAAGGCGTTCGACCACCGCCGGCACGTCGAACTTGCGGCGCTTGAAGTCGATGATCCGGTAACGCCGCTTGTGGCCGCCGCCGCGCCGGCGCGCGGTAATGCGCCCGGCATTGTTGCGCCCGCCCTTCGAGGTCAGGCCTTCGGTCAGCTTCTTGACCGGCTTGCCCTTCCACAGCCCGGAGCGATCGACCAGGACCAGTCCCCGCTGGCCCGGTGTCATCGGTTTGTATCCCTTGAGCGCCATTGCCTAGAGCCCCGTCGTAATATCGATCATGTCGCCTTCGGCCAGCGTCACGATCGCTTTCTTGACATCCGAGCGGCGCCCCAGGCGTCCGCGAAACCGTTTGGTCTTGCCCTTGAGGCGCAGGGTATTGACCCCCGTCACCTTGACCCCGAACAGACCCTCGACCGCCGCCTTGATCTGCGGTTTGGTGGCATCCATGGCCACCCGGAAGGTCACCTGGTTGAACTCCGAGCCACGGGTCGCCTTTTCGGTGATCACCGGGCTGCGAATGATCTCGTACATCTGGCTCCGCTTCATTTGAGGCGCGCCTCCAGGCTGGCCACGGCGTCCTTGGTCAGAACGAGGGTCTCGTGACGCAGGATGTCGTAGACATTGGCACCGGCCGCCAGCATCACGTCGAGCTTCGGGATGTTGGCCGCGGCGCGCACGAAATTGCCGTCGAGCTCACCATCCGCGATCACCAGCGCCGACGACCAGCCGAGCTTGCCGAGCTTTTCGGCCAGCGTCCTGGTCTTGGGCTCCGGGAGCTTCAATTCATCGAGGATGATCAGCTTGCCCTCGGCGCGCTTGGCCGAGAGCGCCGTGCACAGGGCCAGGCGCCGCACCTTCTTGGGCAGCTTGTGGGCATGGCTGCGGACCACCGGGCCGAACGCCTTGGCGCCGCCGCGGAACTGGCTGACCTTGGCCGAATGGTGGCGGGCCCGGCCGGTGCCCTTCTGGCGGTACATCTTGGCGCCCGAGCCGCGGGTCTCGCTCAGCGTCCGGGTCTTGCGGGTACCGGCACGCCGGCGGGCAAGCTGCCAGCGAACCATGCGATGCAGCAGATCGGTGCGCAGCGGACGGCCGAAAATCTCGTCGTCCAGCTCGATCGCCCCCGCCTTGGCGGCATCCAGCGTAATCACATCCGCTTTCATGCCCCTAATCCTTCTGCTCGCTCTCGGACGCGGCATCACCGCCCGCAGCTTTATCCGCACCGGAAGTGTCGACGGCGTCCCCTGCCTCCGCAGCAGTCGCTTCGGCCTCCGGCTCAGTCACTGGCGCACCGGTCTCACGCAGCGCCGCCGGATAGGGGGCGTTATCGGGCAACGGCTTCTTGACCGCGTCGTGGATCAGCACCCAGCCGCCCTTCGAGCCCGGCACCGCGCCTTTGACCAGCACCAGGCCGCGCTCGGGATCGGAGTCGACGACCTGGAGATTCTGGATCGTCACCCGCCTGGCGCCCATGTGGCCGGCCATCTTCTTGCCCTTGAACACCTTGCCCGGATCCTGGCATTGCCCGGTCGAGCCGTGACTGCGGTGCGAGATCGACACCCCGTGGCTGGCCCGCAGGCCGCTGAAATTGTGGCGCTTCATGGCGCCGGCAAAGCCCTTGCCGATGCTTACGCCCGCGACATCGACATACTGGCCGGGTACGAAATGGGCAGCGGTGATCTCGGCGCCGACATCGATCAGCGCATCTTCCGAGACCCGGAACTCGGCCACCCGGACCTTGGGCTCGACGCGCGCGGCGGCGAAATGGCCGCGCATCGGCTTCGTCACCCGCCCCGGCTTGGCGACGCCGGCACCGAGCTGGAGCGCCGTGTATCCATCGCGCTCAGCCGTGCGGCGGGCAACCACCTGGCAGGCGTCCACCTTGAGCACGGTCACCGGCAGATGCCGGCCGTCCTCGGCAAAGACGCGGGTCATCCCCACTTTTCGTGCAATCAGGCCCGGTCGCATGATCGCTTACCCCTGCAACTTGATCTCGACATCGACACCGGCGGCGAGGTCGAGCTTCATCAGCGCGTCCACCGTCTGCGGTGTCGGATCGACAATATCGAGCAACCGCTTGTGGGTGCGGATCTCGAACTGCTCGCGCGACTTCTTGTCGATGTGGGGCGAGCGCAGCACCGTGTATTTCTCGATCTTGGTCGGCAGCGGGATGGGGCCGCGGACCTGCGCACCGGTGCGCTTGGCCGTGCTCACGATCTCGCCCGTCGACTGATCGAGCACCCGGTGATCGAACGCCTTGAGGCGGATGCGGATATTCTGGCTTTCCATGGCCCTGTCCCGTCTTCTGTGCTGCTTTCGCGCCGCTCTACTCGATGATTTTGGTGACGACGCCGGCGCC
>CAZZKF010000040.1:0-22881 GCA_964654995.1 uncultured Alphaproteobacteria bacterium
GCGCTGACCGGCTAATCCGTATTGGGGCCTGACGGCTTGTAGGCAACGGCCTCGATCTCGACCAGGAGGCGGACGCGGCCGCCGATCGGGGTTCCGGTCATCAATGTTCCTCCTCGTCTGCGGGTCTGGCGAGATGGCGGAAATCGGCCACCAGGCGCTCATAGAGCCGGCGCTTGAAGGGGACGATGGTGGCGGGCAGATCGTCGATCGCGATCCACTTCCAGGCGTTGAATTCGGGATGTTCGGTGGCGATGTCGATTTCGTCGTCGGGGCCGGTGAAGCGGAAGACGAACCATTTCTGGCGCTGGCCGCGGTAGCGCCCGCCCCAGACCTTGCCGATCAGCTCGGCGGGCAGGTCGTAGGTGTACCAGTCGGCACTTTCGGCCAGCAGCTCGGCGCTGGTCACCCCGGTTTCCTCGGCCAGTTCGCGGCGTGCCGCTTGAAGCGGTGTTTCGCCCGTATCGATGCCGCCCTGGGGCAGCTGCCAGGCCTCGGCGACGGTATCGATGCGCCGGCCGACAAACACCCGGCCCCGGCGGTCGAGCAGGATGATGCCGACCCCGGACCGGTAGGGAAGCTCGGATGGGCGCGCCCGGTTCATGACGGTCCCGCCGGGCTCAGCGCTCAGGCTGGCTGTCGGCGACGGCGCTCACGGGGACCAGATCGATGCCCTTGTCGGCGAGCGTTGCGGTCCACCCGGCGAGCCGCTCGAGGGTCACCGGATAGGGGTGCGCCAGACCCACCGCCACCCGGTGCAGACGGGCCAGCTTCTCGAGCTGCTCGAGGCGCCGGTCGATCGCCTCGCGGTTGATTTCGGCATCGAGATAGCGGTTGTTGATGACCCGCGGCACCCCCATTTCGCGGGCCAGCGGGGCGGCAATGCTGGTCGCCGCCGAGCGGGCGTCGAGAAACAGCAGGCCACGGTCGCGGAACACCGCCATTGCCGGGGTCAGCGCCTCGCGCACCGAGGTGAACTTCGAGCCCATGTCGTTGATCACCCCGATATAGCCGACAATGCGGCTCATCAGCCATTGCAGCCGGTCGAGATTGTCCTCCGCCGACATCCCGGTCAGCAGGGTGTGCGGACCGGGGTCGTAAACCGGATAGTTGATCGGCTCCATCGGGATCATCAGCATCACCTCATGGCCGGCGGCGCGCGCTGTTTTGACCCAGTTTTGTGCCTTCGGTGCATAGGGCGAGAGGCCGAGCGTGACTTCCGGCGGCAGCGTCTTGATCGCCATTTCGGTGGTCTTGCGCTTGAGCCCCAGCCAGCCGACGGCAATCGCGATGCGCGGGCGATCCGCGGTGCCGGCGTAGGGCCGGGCATAGACCTGCCAGGGCTTGCGCCCATCGGCTGCGATTTTCGGCAGCGGCCCGTATTTTCCGTCCTCGACCAGGTCCGGGTCGGGCACCGGCGGCAGGCCGGCGGCGGGCTTGGCGGTCACCGGGGCCGGCGGCACCGCGACCTGAACTTCCTTGGCCGGGGTCTGCGGCGGTGGCGCCGCCTTGGCAGGCGCGCGTGTTTCGTTGACCGGCGGCGGCGTGGATGCCACGCCCGGTGCGGACGGCGGCACCTCGTCGTCGGCGGTCAGCGCCAGCCAGGCCACCAGCCCGGCGAAGCCCAGAGCCAGGACCAGCGATGTGGCGGCCAGCGGCGACAGCCGCGCCACCACCGCCGCGACGGCGCCGAGCCCCTTGAGCAGAGTTGTTTTCAGGCCATTCATGAACGCCAACGCGGCCGGTCAACCCCGATACCGGATGTTTGAGGGCTGGTCGAACGCGCCTCTATGGCCGCATCCGGCTGCTGATCAGCGACAGGCCGCGCAACACGTCGAGCGCGTAGGACAACTGGTAGTCCTCGATCTCGTCGGCGCCCGAGGCGCTGTCCTTGTCGTTGGCGGCACTGGGCTTGTCGGCGGCACCGTTGCTGTCGGCCCCATCGCCCGCCTTCGGCTTTTCGGCTTCGCCCTCGGGGTTTTCGAGATGGCCCCTCAGGTCGGCTTCCGAACGGCGCGGGAAGCGGCTGGCGATGCGCTCGACACGGGCCTGTTCGACCTCGATGTCGGGCTCGATGCCCTTGGCCTGAATGGACCGGCCCGACGGCGTGTAGTAGCGCGCCGAGGTCAGCCGCAGGGCGCCGCGCGCGCCCAGGGGAATGACCGTCTGCACCGAGCCCTTGCCGAACGAGCGGGTGCCGAGAACGATCGCCCGGCGATGGTCCTGAAGCGCCCCGGCGACGATCTCGGAGGCCGAGGCCGAGCCGCCGTTGATCAGCACGATGATCGGCTTGCCGTCGGCAATGTCGCCGGCATGGGCATTGAAGCGCTTGATATCGCGCGGATTGCGCCCGCGCGTCGAGACGATCTCGCCGCGATTGAGGAAGGCGTCGGAGACCGCCACCGCCTGATCGAGAAGGCCGCCGGGATTGTTGCGCAGATCGAGGATGACGCCGACCATGTCGGGGCCGATCTCCTCGCGCAGGCGGGCCATCGCCTTTCGCAGGTTTTCGCTGGTCTGTTCGTTGAACGAGGTGATGCGGATATAGGCGACATTGTCCTCGGCCCGGGCGCGCACCGGGTTGACCTTGATGATGGCGCGGGTGAGCTGGAATTCCAGCGGCTGGTCCTCGCCGGGCCGCGCCACGGTGAGCTTGATGTCGGTGCCCGCCGTGCCGCGCATGCGGTTGATCGCTTCGTTCAGCGTCAGGCCGCGCACCGCCTCGCCATCGAGATGGGTGATGTAGTCTCCGGGCTTGATGCCGGCCCGCTCGGCCGGGGTGTCGTCGATCGGCGCGATGACCCGGACCAGGCCGTTCTCCATGGTCACTTCCATCCCCAGTCCGCCATACTGGCCGCGGGTCTGGACCTGCATGTTGCGGTAGCTATCGCCGCTCATGTAGCTGGAGTGCGGATCCAGCGAGCTCAGCATGCCGTTGATCGCCGCCTCGATGATCTTTTCGTCATCGACCTCTTCGACATAGTCCGAACGGATGCGCTCGAACACGTCGCCGAACAGCGCCAGGCTTTCATAGGTGCTCTTGCTGTCGGTTCGACCGGCGGACACACCGACCAGCAAGGCCGTTCCGGCAACCACCGCAACCAGGAGGAATTTTCGCATTATCCGCTTACCTTTCTGTCGGTTGCCGCAATCCACAACAGCGGATTGATCGGCTCACCATTTCTCCGGAGTTCGACATAAAGCGTGGGCTTGGCGCCGCCTCCCGCTTGTTCGGGGGCGGCGCTCATCTGACCGACCGGCTCTCCGGCGAGAAGCCATTGGCCGACAACGCCGTCGATACGGCCCAGGCCGGCCAAAAGCGTATGATATCCCTCGCCATGGGCGATGATCAAGAGCAGCCCGTAATGGCGGAACCGGCCGGCATAGACGATCCGCCCGTCGTAGGGCGCCACGACCTGGGCCGAGGGGCGGGTTTCGATCAGCAAACCCTTGGAACGCAGGCCGGTTTCGTCCGGCTGATTGTATTTGCGTACCAGCCGTCCGCGCACCGGCAGACGCAACTGCCCGCGCACCGAGGAGAACGGTCGGGTGCCTTCGGGCAGGGCGGCGAGCCCGGCGCGTTTTTCGCGGGCGCGCGATTCCTGCTCAATCTTGGCGACCAGGGCGCGCAGGTCGGCGGCCTCGCGATTGAGCCGCTCGAGGCGCAGCCTTTCGGCATCCACCGCGCGGGCGACGACGATCCGCTCACGCCCCTTCTTGGCGACCAGCTCATCCAGCTCTTCGCGCTGGCGGGCCAGCGACCGGGCTTCGGCGATCAGGCGGACATGGTCCCGCTCGATCTCGGCCCGCAGGGCATTGAGCGCCGCGATGTCGCGTCCCAGATCAAGGGCCTGGGCCTTCAGCTCGGGCACCACGGCGGCCAGCAGACCGGCGCTGCGCAGGCTGTCGACATGATCCATGGGGCGCGCCAGAACCAGGGTCTTGGGCTGCTGGCTGAGGCGCTGAAGCGCCGCCAGGCTGCGCGCCAGTTCGCCGGTGCGCTTGGCGAGATGCGCCGCCTTCCGGTCTTCCTCGACTTTCAGATCGGCAAGACGGGTCTCGAGCGCGGTGACCGTCTCTTCCTGATTCTGCAGGGCGCGTGCGGTGGCGATCAGCTCGGCGGTCAAGGCACTGACCTCGCGCGAGAGCTGGCTGAGCGTATCTTCCAGGGTGCGGCGCTTGTCCTCGCGTTGCTTGATCTCCGCCTCGATGCGCTTGAGCTTGCTGGCCGCCTGCTGGTCGGCCAGCGCCGCGTCCGCCGGACCGGCGGGGGCGGCCAAACCCAGAAGCAGCGCCCAGGGTGCCGCCGCCACCAGCGCCCGCAGCTTCGGGCGGGGTTCGATCCGGTGTCTCTGTGTCGGGACGTGGGCCATGGCATCTCGGGGTTTGCGCTCTGGTCTCAACCGGCGGCGAGGCTGCCGCGCGCGGCTTCGGCTGCGGCGCCGGTATCGGCGTCGGCGCCGGCGGCGATGAGCGAGCGGCCGGTCATCTCCGGCGGGCGCGTCAGCCCCATCAGATCAAGGATCGTGGGCGCAACATCGGCGAGGCGCCCGTTGGCAAGCGCAGCCGGCCGGTGATCCGGTGCGGCATACAGGATCAGGGGCACCGGGCAGGTGGTATGGGCGGTGTGGGGCTGGCCGCTGCCGGCATCGCGCATCAGCTCCACATTGCCGTGATCGGCGGTCAGCAGCAAGGCGCCGCCGACCGCTTCGAGAGCCGCCATCAGCCGCCCGAGGCAGTGATCGACGGCCTCGACGGCGGCCACCGCGGCTTCGAGAATGCCGGTATGGCCGACCATGTCGGCATTGGCGTAATTGACCAGAATGAAATCGTACGTCCCGCCGGCAATTTCCTCGACCAGCCGGTCGGTGACTTCGGGCGCCGACATCTCCGGCTTCAGATCATAGGTCGCGACCTTGGGCGAGGGGATGAGCACCCGGTCTTCGCCGTCAAAGGCGGTTTCCTCGCCGCCGTTGAAGAAAAAGGTGACGTGCGCATATTTCTCGGTCTCGGCGATGCGCAGCTGCCGCCAGCCGGCGCCCGCGATCACCTCGCCGAGCGTATTGGTGATCCGCTCCTTGGGGAACAGGGTCTCCATCCACTGGTTGAGGTGCTCGGAATATTCGGCCATGCCGACCCGCGCGGCAAAGACGATGCGGTGCGCACGCGCGAAGCCGTCGAAATCGGGATCGACGAGGGCGGCAAGAATCTGGCGCACCCGGTCGGCGCGGAAATTGGCCATCAGCAGCCCGTCGCCGTCGGCCATGCCGGCATAATCCCCGATCGCCACCGGCTCGACGAATTCATCATTGAGACCGGCCTCGTAACTTTCGGCAACGGCGGCCACCGGATCGTCGGCGCGCCGTCCCTCGCCGGCGACCAAGCAGCGGTAAGCGCGCTCGGTGCGCTCCCAGCGCCGGTCCCGGTCCATGGCGTAATAGCGGCCCATGACGGTGACGATCTCCGCGCCGGAGAGCGGCGCCAGGTCGCGGGCCAGGGCGGCGAGATAGTCGCGGGCACTTTGCGGCGGCGTGTCGCGGCCGTCGAGAAAGGCGTGGACCCTGACCGCCACCCCGCGGGCGGTGATCGCCCGGGCCAGGGCGGCGATGTGGTCCTGATGGGAATGCACGCCGCCGGGCGAGACCAGCCCCATCAGGTGGCAGGTTCCGCCCGATGATTTCAGCGCCTCGATCAGACGCAACAACACCGGATTGTCGGCCAGCGCACCGGATTCGATCGCCGCATCGATGCGCGGCAGGTCCTGAAGGACGATGCGGCCGGCCCCGAGATTCATGTGGCCGACCTCGGAATTGCCCATCTGCGCATCCGGCAGGCCGACCATGCGGCCCGAAGTCTCCAGCAGGCTGCGCGGACACCCGGCGACCAGCCGGTCGTAATGGGGCGTGCGGGCGGCGGCAATGGCGTTGTCGGACGCATTTTCGCGCCAGCCCCAGCCGTCGAGCACACACAGCACCAGGGGGCGCGGGCGGATGCCGGCGGCGTGCTGATCACCTGAATTCATGGCGCGGATCATAGCACAGCCTCGATTAAGGATACCTTATTCCCATGACGGTTCCGGATGCCGTCTTATCGCTCATTCGCCGCCGCGATGATAGGGGTGATGCGTCATGATCGTCCGGGCCCGGTAAATCTGCTCGATCAGCATCACCCGGGCAAGCTCATGCGGCCAGGTCAGGGCGCCGAAGGCGAGCGTCCAGTCGGCGCGTGCGTGCACCGCCGCGTCCAGGCCGTCGGCGCCGCCGAGCACGAAGGCCACGTCGCGCACGCCGTCATCGGCCCAGGCGGCGAGACGCCGGGCAAAGTCGGCGCTGGCCACCGACTCGCCATGCTCGTCCAATATGATCACCCGCTCGGCCCCGTCAATGGCGCGCAGCAGGCGCTCGCCTTCGCGGGCGCGCCGGATCGCGGCATCGCGCTGTGGCGGCGCATCGACCTCGATCAGCCGCACCGGCCAGTCGATGCGGCGCAGGTAAGTACGGCAAAGCTCATGGGCCGGGCCCTTGCGGAGGCGCCCGACGGCGGCGATGGTGATGCGCATCGAACCTGCAGTTCCGGCGGCTGGTGCACGGACCGGGGCCGGGGTTATCCGACGGCCGCCTCGTCCGGAAGATCGACCGCCCACATCTTCTCGAGATTGTAATAGGCCCGGACCTCGGGGCGGAAAATATGGACAATCACGTCGCCGGCGTCGATCAGCACCCAGTCGGCGCGCGGCAGGCCTTCGACCTGACAGGACGCGAAGCCGGCCTTCTTGACCCGTTCGGCCAGATGGTCGGCCATCGCCGTCACCTGGCGCTGCGAACGCCCGTTGGCGACGATCATGTAATCGGCGATGGTGGTTTTGCCTTTGAGGTCGATCGAGATGATGTCTTCGGCCTTATCATCTTCGAGGGAGGTCCGGACGAGATCAAGCAGCCGCTTGACCGTTTCCGATACTGGCTGTGCGGTAATCAGGTCTGCTCCTCTATGTGGCGCTACCCTGTTCATCCCCTTCGTTCCGTCCGCCACCGACGGATCGAAGCGCGCTTGCCGAGGCCGGACTCTTGCGGCCGCGGATGAAAACCCAGGCCGGCGGACGATGCCGGATCAAGGCCCCGGCCCGGTGCTGCGGCAACTGGAACCGCGCGAACCGCCGGGCCGCCTGCCCGCTGACGGCCCTTAAAGAATAGGAGGGGCGGTCGAAAATCGCAACGGGAACGGTGCGAAAGATGCGCATCCAGTGGCGCCAGCGCGGGATCTGCACCAGATTGTCGGCGCCCATCAGCCAGACGAACCGGGTCTCGGGAAACATCTCGGTCAGGCGGGCGAGCGTCTCGGCGGTATAGACCGTGCCGAGCCGGGCCTCGATATCGCTGACCACGATCCGCGGGTTCTCGGCTGCCAAGGCGCGCGCCGCCGCCAGCCGGTCTGCAAGCGGCGCCATGCCGGCCACGGGTTTAAGCGGATTTTGCGGCGAGACCAGCCACCAGACATAGTCGAGCTTCAGGGCTTTGAGTGCCAGGCGGCTGATGTGCAGATGCCCCTCGTGGGCCGGATTGAACGAGCCGCCGAGCAAGCCGACGCGCAGCCGGCGCCACAGGTTGGAGCCGGGCACCGGCTCGGGCGGGGCCGGCCGCGGCGTCTGCCTTGCGCGCATGAAGTCCCGACGGCGCTCAGGGCCGGGTCTGGCCGCTGCCGCGCACGACATATTTGAAGCTCGTCAACTGCTCGACCCCGACCGGCCCGCGGGCATGCAGGCGGCCCGTGGAGATGCCGATCTCGGCGCCCATGCCGAATTCGCCGCCGTCGGCGAACTGGGTGGACGTATTGTGCATGACGATGGCGCTGTCGACCGCATCGAGAAACCGGCGCGCGGCCTCGGCGTCTTCGGTGATGATCGCTTCGGTGTGCTGCGAGCTGTGCCGCGCGATATGGGCGATCGCCTGGTCTTCGTCGTCGACGACGCGCACCGACAGGATGGCGTCGAGATATTCGGTGTCCCAGTCGGCATCCGTGGCGGCAAGGATGCGTGCGTCGATCTCCTGCGCGGCCGCGTCGCCGCGCACCTCGCAGCCGGCCGCCACCAGATCATCGACGATGGCGGGCAGCAGTGTGGGCGCCACCGCCCGGTCGATCAGCAGGGTCTCGGTGGCGCCGCAAATGCCGGTGCGGCGCATCTTGGCATTGAACACGATGCGGCGCGCCATCTCGGGATCGGCGGCTTCGTGCACATAGCTGTGGCAGATGCCGTCGAGATGGGCGAGCACCGGCACCCGGCTCTCGTTCTGCACCCGCTCGGTCAGCGAGCGGCCGCCGCGCGGCACGATGACATCGATGTAGTCGGCCATGCGCAGCATCTGCCCGACGGCGGCGCGGTCCTGGGTCGGGACCATCTGAATGGCGTCCGCCGGCAGGCCGGCGGCCTCGAGCCCGGCCACCAGGCAGCCGTGAATGGCGCGGCTGGAGCGCGCACTTTCCGAGCCGCCGCGCAAAATCGCCGCATTCCCCGCCTTGAGCGACAGCGCGCCGGCATCGGCCGTCACATTGGGGCGCGATTCGTAGATAATCCCGATGACGCCCAGCGGCACGCGCACCCGGGCGATCCGCAGACCATTGGGGCGGTCCCATTCGGCCATGGTCTCGCCGACCGGATCGTCGAGCTCGGCAATGGCGTCGAGCCCGGCGGCCATCGCCTCGATGCGCTCGGGCGTAAGCCGCAGCCGGTCGATCATGGCGTCCGAGAGCCCGTGGGTCTCGGCCGCCGCCACGTCCGCGCGGTTGGCCTCCAGCAGCGCGTTCGTTTGTGCCCGCAGGGTCTCGGCGGCGGCTTTCAGCGCCCGGTCCTTGGCGGCGCGCGGCGTGCCTGCGAGGATGCGGGCGGCCTGGCGCGCGGCGGCGCCGATTTCGGTCATCAGCGCGGCGATGTTCGGGGTCTGCTCATGGTCGCTGTCGCGTCGGGTCTCGGTCACTGCGGTCATGTCAGCCGTTTCCCTTGTTGTCCGGGCGGCCCGAATCGGTCCGTCGGGTCAGCACCAGGTCGTCGCGATGGATCATCTCGTCCCGGCCACGGTACCCGAGTCGGGCCTCGATTTCATCGCTTTTGTGGCCCATGATGGCGCGCGCGTCCGTCGCGCCGTAGGCGGCAAGCCCGCGCGCCACCTCGCGACCCTTGGCGGTCTCGACGATCACCGCATCGCCGCGCTCGAAGCTGCCGCGCACATCCGCAACCCCGGCCGGCAGCAGGCTGCCGCCGCGCGCCAGCGCCGCCGCCGCGCCGTCATCGATGACGATGGTGCCGGACGGATTGAGGGCGCCGCCGATCCACTGCTTGCGGGCGCGTTGCGGGGTGATGCCGTCGGGCAGAAACCAGGTACCGCGCCCGCTTTCCTCGAAGCGGGCGATCGGCCTGATGGGGGCGCCGCCGATGATCGCCATGCGGCAGCCGGCGGACAGCGCAATGCGGGCGGCGGCGATCTTGGTCACCATGCCGCCGGAGCCGACCCCGGTTTTCTTCGGCCGGCCGGCCATCGCCTCGATCTCGGGGGTGAGCGCCCGGACCTCGGGGATCAGCCTGGCATCCGAATTGGCATCGGGGTCCGCGTCATAGAAGCCGTCGACGTCCGAGAGCAGCACCAGACAATCGGCGCTGACCATCTGGGCGACGCGCGCCGCCAGGCGGTCGTTGTCGCCGAAGCGGATTTCGCTGGTCGCCACGGTGTCGTTTTCATTGATCACCGGCACCACGCCGAGCGCCAGCAGGCTGGCGAGCGTGCTCCGCGCATTCAGGTACCGCCGGCGCTCCTCGGTATCGCCGGGGGTGAGCAGGATCTGGGCCACCGTGATGCGATGACGCGCCAGCGTCTCCTCATAGGCGTGCGCCAGGCGGATCTGGCCGACGGCGGCGGCTGCCTGGCTGCGCTCGAGGGTGAGGCGCTGGCGGCCAAGCCCCAGGTGCCGGACGCCCAGCGCGATGGCGCCCGATGAGACGATCAGCACTTCCTGGCCGCGACCTTTCATCACCGCGACATCATCGGCCAGGCCGGCGAGCCACTTGCGGTGCAGCCGGCCACTTTCGGGATCGACAAGCAGGGCCGAGCCGATCTTGACGACGACGCGCTTGGCCGACCTGAGGCGCTCTCGGCTGTCCTGTGCCGCGGTCATGGCTGCCAGGCGGGTGCGGGCGCAGGTGACGAGGGCGCCTCGACCGCGCGGGTTTCGGCGATGATTGCGGCAAGCGCATCAAGAACCGCCTCGCGGCCGGCGCCGGTGACCGCCGAAAGCGCGATGACCGGGGCGTCGGTGATCGCCCGCAGGGCGCGCGTGCGCGCATCGATGTCGTCCTCGCCCAGGGCATCGCATTTGTTGAGCGCCACGACTTGCCTCTTGTCGGCAACCCCGTGGCCGTATTCTTCGAGCTCGGCCCGCACCGTGCGGTAGGCCGCCGCCACGTCCTCGAGCGTGCCGTCGACGAGATGCAGAAGCACGGGGCAGCGCTCGATATGCTTCAGGAACCGGTCGCCGAGCCCGACCCCGTCGTGCGCGCCTTCGATCAGCCCGGGGATGTCGGCCAGAACGATCTCGCGGCCGCGATGGTAGGCGACGCCGAGGCCCGGATTGAGCGTGGTGAACGGGTATTCGGCGATTTTCGGGCGCGCCCGGGTGACACAGGCGAGAAAGGTCGACTTGCCGGCATTGGGCAGGCCGATGATGCCGACATCGGCAATCACCTTGAGGCGCAGCCGGATCCACATTTCGCGCCCCGGCTCGCCCGGCCTGGTTTGCCGCGGCGCCCGGTTGGTCGAGCTCTTGAAGCGGGTGTTGCCGAGCCCGCCGCGCCCGCCTTCGAGGAGCCGCACCCGCTGCCCCACTTCTGTGAGATCGGCGAGCACGATGCCGCTTTCCTCGTCCACCACTTCGGTGCCGACCGGAACCTTGAGCACCACGTCGGCGCCGCCCGCGCCGGTGCGGTTGCGGCCCATGCCGGGGCGCCCGTTCCTGGCCTTGAAATGCTGTTGGAAGCGATAGTCGATCAGGGTGTTGAGGCCGGCCACCGCCTCGACCCAGACATCGCCGCCGCGCCCGCCGTCGCCGCCGTCGGGGCCGCCGAACTCGATGTATTTCTCGCGCCGGAAGCTCAGGCAGCCGTGGCCGCCGGCGCCGCTGCGCACATAGACCTTGGCTTCATCGAGAAACTTCATCGCTTCCATTCCACCTGGCGCCGGAGCCCGGGTAATATACACGCTGTCGGGCGCGCACAAAAAAGGGGAACGGCTACGTTCCCCGATCCTGGCTCCTGCCCCCGGCGGCGCATCGCCGGTTCATTGGACAGGAGCCCTATGACGGCTCGACGACCGAGACGAACTGCCGGCCGGCCTTGCCGCGCCTGAACTTGACCTGGCCTTCAACCAGCGCGAACAGCGTATGGTCCTTGCCGATGCCGACGCCGGGGCCGGGGTGCCACTTGGTGCCGCGCTGGCGGATGATGATGTTGCCGGGGATCACGCGCTCACCACCGAATTTCTTGACGCCCAGGCGCCGGCCGATCGAATCGCGGCCGTTGCGCGATGAGCCGCCTGCTTTCTTGTGTGCCATCAGCTCGTCTCCTTGCCCTTGGCCGGCGTCTTCTTGGCCGCGGGCTTTTTCGCGGTCGTCTTGGCGGCCGCCTTCTTCGGTGCCGCTTTCTTCTCGGCCGGCTTGTCGGCCGCAGCCTTCTTGGCCGCCGGTTTCTTGGCCGGGGCCTTCTTGGCCTCCTTGGCGTCCGTCTTGGCCTCAGTGGCCTTGGTCTTCTCCGGGGCCGGGGCCTTCTTGGCCGCCGTCTTGGCCTCGGCCGCCTCGGCCTTGTCCGCGGCCTTCTTGGGCGCCGCCGCCTTTTTCGCCGTCGTTGCAATCTCGGTGATGCGCAGCACGGTGAGATCCTGGCGGTGGCCCTGGCGGCGGCGGTAATTCTTGCGCCGCTTTTTCTTGAAGACGATGATCTTCTTGCCCCGTGTCTGCTCGACGATCTCGGCGCTCACCCGGGCGCCGTCGATGCGCGGCGTGCCGAGCGTGACCTTGGCCTCGCCGGCAATCATCAGCACCTCGTCGAGCGTGACCTTGGCGCCGGCCTCGCCGGCCAGGCGCTCGACGGTGATCACGTCATCCTTGGCAACCTTGTATTGCTTGCCGCCGGTTTTGATTATTGCAAACATCGCTCACTGCCGGGGTTGGGGCCAAAACCATCGCCAGAGCCGACTGCCGGGCGCACGCCACGGGCGGCCCGGCCGATCCGCGGCCGTCGGCAAAGGACGGCGAAATATAACGCCACACCGGCTTGTGTCAATGGTTTTGCACCGGTTCCGGCGCACCGTTGCCGTCGGCCTGCCGGTTCCCACCCGGTTCCCGCACTCTTGCGGGCGCGCAAGGGTTGGGCTAGGTTGCCGGCCGTGGCCCGAAGTGCCCAGCGGAGGGGTGCCGGAGTGGTCGAACGGGGCGGTCTCGAAAACCGTTGTACGCTTGCGCGTACCGAGGGTTCGAATCCCTCCCCCTCCGCCAACGAGTCTTAAGCGAACCGGAGTCTCCGGGTCGTCTCGGCACCCGATTGTCATAACGATTTTCCGTCCCCGCCGTTTTTCACGTTGCCGTCCAGCACAAAGGCAGGTAGATTTCCACAATTGGTCTTACCAATTTAAGCGTGGTCGTGGGCCTGGGAGGTAATGCTGGCAGCAAGACCCCGCCCGAGCATGAAAACCCGCAACGACCGGAGCAACAAGATGGCGAACAGCGGGGTCGTTCAACAGGTTCGGTGGTCTCGATTAAAGGCGAAACCGAGCGTCGTTTATCATATGGCCTTTGGTGAGCCCGGCCGCCATGGGACGATGCGCTGATGTACCGCCGCGCACGTTTCATCTGGACGGCCGCACAGCCGATCGACCGCGAGGTGACCTTTCGCAGCCTGTTGCGCGACGGGCCGGTGCGGCGCGACGACGGGGTCAATCGCTGGTTTCTGTTCCGCCGGACCTTCGCATTGCCGGGTGCGGCCGATGAAGCCGATCTGTCGATCACCGTCGATGGCCGCTATGTGCTGTATGTCAACGGCCATCGGGTCGGGCGCGGGCCGGTGCGGTCAAGCCCTGATTATTTGCGCGTCGATCGCCACGACATCGCCCCCTTTCTGGAGGTGGGCGAAAACGCGATTGCCGTGCTGGTTCACGTCTACGGCGTCGATACCGGCTGGTACGAGACCGCCAAGGCCTACTGGCAGACAATCTTCGGCGATGGCGGCCTCTATTGCGAGGGCTGCGTCCGCTGTGGCACTGAAACCATCGACATTCTTTCGGATACCGACTGGCGGTGTCTGGAATGCCAGGCCTGGCGCCGGGATGTGCCGCGCAGCGGCTGGGGCCAGGGCTTCATCGAGGATTTCGATGCCAGCAAGATGCCGCAGGGATGGACGCAGGCGGGCTTCAATGATTCGGACTGGGAACCGGTCCACGAGCTGATCGTCGAGCCGGGCCCCGAAGATGCCGCCAAGGGCTGGGGGCCGATCGAGCCGTTTCCGGTGCTGTGCCCCCGCGAAATCCCGCCGCTTCCCGAAACGCCGCTGGCGCCCGACCGGATCGTCGCCGTCCACGGCGTGACCCCGAAGCCCGAATTGGCGCTCGATCGCCGCCTTTATGACGAGCCTCTCAAGCCGCTGCCGGGCGGCTTGATCGAAAATGCCGAGGCGCTGCTGCACCCCGATGACGCGGCAAGCCTGATCCGCACGGCGCCGGGCTGCGATGTTGCGGTGGTGCTGGCGTTTGATTGCCCCCATTCGGGCTATCCGTTCATTGAGATTGAGGCGCGCGGCGGCGAAGTGATCGAGGTCGGCGTGGCCGAAACCATCCCCGGCGAATTTTCCGGGGAGTGGCCCGAGAAACCACGGCTTGTGCGCGAAAGCTATCTCGATTGTGCGCATCTGTTCCGCTATACCGCGCGCGCCGGCGTACAACGCTTCGAAAAATTCGAATGGACGGCGGTGCGCTACCTGCAGCTTGTGGTGCGCAATGCGCCGGACGGTGTGAAGATCCGCCATGTCGGGTCGGTCTCGACCCATTATCCGGTTGATTATCGGGGAAAATTCGAATGTTCCGATGACCTTCTCAACAAGCTGTGGACGGTCGGGCGTTATACGGCATTGCAGTGCACGCACGATGCCTGGTGTGATGGGCCGAGCCGGGAGAACCGGCAGTGGATCGGCGACGGCCTCGTCCACTTTCTGATCGATGCCGCGGCCTTTGGTCCCAGCAGTCAGGCCGTCGATCGACAGTTTCTGCTGCACGCGATGGAGGCGCAGCGCCGCGACGGCCTGCTGGAGATGTTCGCCCCCGGCGATCACCACGCCAACAGCATCGTCATTCCCGATTTCAGCCTGCACTGGATTTGCGCCGCCCGGCACTACCTGATGCACACTGGCGATCTCGGCACTGCGGAAGAGGTTTTCCCGGTCGTCCAGCGGGTGCTGGCCTGGTTCGAGCGCCATGTCGGGCCCAACGATCTTCTGGTCGATATTCCGCACTGGCATTTCATCGAGTGGGCCAAGGTGGGACGGCGCGGCGAGGCGGCGATCATCAATGCCATGTTCGCCGGCGCCTTGGGCGCGGCCGCTGATCTTGCCGTCCATCTTGACTATGGTCGAGCGAAGCAACGCTATGAGGTGCTGGCGGCGCGGATCAAGGCGGCGCTCAATGCCCGACACTGGGATGCAGGCCGCGGCGCCTATGTCGATTCGGTCGACCCCGATAGCGGTCTTCAGGATCGGCAGATCTCGCAGCAGGCCAATGCGGCGATGATCCTGTGGGACATTGCGCCGACGGACCGTTGGCCGGCGATGATCGCCCGCATCACCGATCCCGATCGCCTCAAACTCACCGCCGTGCCGCCGATCGTCTGCACCGACGAGCCGTTCGATCCGGACGAGGACGTGGTGCGGGCCAACACCTATTTCAGCCATTTTGTCTACAGCGCGCTGGCCAGGGCCGGGCGCTTCGATCTGGCACTCGAACAGATGCGCCGCTTCTACCGGCCGATGCTGGAGGCCGGGGCGCGGACGCTGTGGGAAAGTTTCGAGCCCATCGCCAGTTTATGCCATGCCTTTTCGGCGACACCCGTCCACCAGCTTTCGGCTCACGCTTTGGGGATCGCGCCCATGGCCCCCGGATTCGCCCGGTTTCAGGTGGCACCGCAACCCGCCGACCTCGATTTCGCCCGCGGCGTCTATCCCACCGTGCGCGGCGATATCGCGGTTGAATGGACGCGCAGCGAGGACGCGTTCGATCTGGTGCTCACGGTTCCCGAGGGCACGCGGGCCGAGATCATTCCACCGCCGTCTTACGAGGCCAAAGAACGGCTGGATCCCCTGCCACCCGGCCGACATCGACTGATCTTGCGGCGTACTGATCCGGGTTGAACGGGTCTGCCGTCCAGCCGGCTCATGCCCCGGCCCGCTGATCGACCGGTCGCGGCCAGATGATCGGAAACATCGGCCCGTCCAGGGCATCGCCGGGCTTGAGCCCGGCGTCGAAGGTGGGGATGTTGGTCTTGTTGTCCCGTTCGATGTAGCGGGCATCGTCGCCGCACCAGCGCGTCGCCAGCACCCGCCGTCGCCGTCCGACCCGTTCGGCGCCTTGGGCGCCATGCAGGATCATCGCCTGAAACACCAGGCAATCGCCGGGCGCGACGTCCCAGCTTACGATGTCGTAATCGTCGCGCCGCGCGTCGATATCGGGGACCGGCGGCAGATCGCCCTCGTAGGGCGCCTGATCGTCGCTGAAGGTCACCGGGCTGTACAGCACATCCCAGCGGTGCGAGCCGCGCACGAACTCGACACCGGTCGCCCTTGGCACCGGATCGAGCGGCAGCCACAGGGTGCAGACCTGAAAGCCGTCAACCCGCCAGTAGGGTTGGTCCTGGTGCCAGGGGGTCGGCGCCACTTTGCCGGGTTCCTTGATGAACACCTGGTCGTAAAAGAAAGTGACGCGGGCCGATTGCATCAGGGCGGCAACAATTTCACCGGCCGGGGAGTCAAAGACGAAAGCGCGGAAGTCCGGCAGCCGCGTCCAGACATCGACATCGAAGAAGAATTCGCCGTCCGCGTCGGCCTGGGCATAGGACTGCGCCAGCGGCCCGTGTTCGACTTTGGCGTGCTCGAAGGCGACGCGCAGGGCCTCGATCCAGCCGGGATCGAAGATGCGGCGCAGACAGACAACCCCGTCCCTCTGGTAGGTCTCGATCTCGGCGTCGGTCACGGCGCGCAAGGGCGCGCTTTTGCCATATCGGGTCATGATCGGGCTCCGTTTGCAGCCTCTCTGATCTCTTCCGGCAAGGCGATGCCGACCGGTTCGCCCGCCCGAAAGCTGGCAACCAGCGCCTCGAGGACGAAGAGATTCACCACCGAGGCGGTCAAGGCCATGCGGGGCGTCGCGGTGCCCCGAATCACCTCGGCGAAATTCTCGAGCTGCCATTTGAACACCGGGAAATCGATCAGCCGGCCATCATGAGGTTCGCTCTGGGGGATGGCGATGGTTGTCGTCTCGCGGGCCAGAAATGCCGGGCTCTCGATGCGGGTGATCGTGATATCGCCGGGAATGCTCCAGGCGACGGGCAGCTCCAGGATGGCCTTGGCCCCGGTCAGCCGCAGGGTCTGGTCGAAACTCGCCCGGCGGCTGCTCTCGACCGTGGCGAAGCAGCCGTTTTCATATTCAATCAGCCCGTAAAGGCGGTTGATGGTCCCGTATTTGGCGCTTCGCCCGCCCTGCGCGAAGACGCGCACCGGCAAGGCGCCAGCAAAGTGGTTGGCGGCATCCACCGGGTAGCAGAGAAAATCGAAGGGGACCCCGCCGCCGGCATCGGCGCGCTGACGCCAGCCGCGCGCATCATCTTCGGGATCGGCGTCCTCGGGGTCGAACATGTGGAAGACGCCGTGAATGGTATCGAGCCGGCCGAGATCGCCGGCCTCGATGATCTCTTCGAGCCGCCGGATCGCCGGGTGATGGCGGTACATGAAGCCTTCGACGATGGTGGCCCCGGTCTGTGCCGCCGCCCGCCAGATGGTGAGGGCATCGTCGGCGCCGGTGGTCAGCGCTTTTTCGCACAGGATGAAACGGATGCCGGCCTCCAGGCAGATTTCGATGTGACGGCGATGATCGACCGGCCAGGTGGCGATCACCGCGCCGTCGAGCGTTTCATGGCGCAACATGTCGGCGATGTCGGTATAGGCGTTGGCGCAGCCATAGGTGTCGGCCCAGGCACGGGCGGCCTCGGCGCGTCGGGTGGCGCAGGCGATGAAGCGGATGTTCCGGTCGCTTTTGAGCGCCGCGCGGCCGTGGGCGTGGGAAATCAGGCCGCAGCCGATCATGCCAAGTCGAACCGGGGTCATCATGGCGTTTACATCACCGCCCCCACTTGCCAGGGGACGAATTCGTGATCGCCGAAGCCCAGGGCCTCGCTGCGTGACGGGGTGCCGGACGCAACCTCGAGGATGCGTTTGAAAATCCGTTCTCCCATGTCCTGCACCGTCGCTTCACCGTCGGCGATCAGGCCGCAATTGATGTCCATGTCATCCTCCATGCGGCGGTACAGGTCGGTGGTGGTGGCGAGCTTGATCGAAGGCACCGGCTTGAAGCCGAAGACCGAGCCGCGCCCGGTCGTGAAACAGATCATGTTGGCGCCCGCCGCCACCTGGCCGGTCACCGAAGCCGGGTCGTAGCCCGGCGAATCCATGAACACCAGCCCGGCGCTGGTGACCGGCTCGGCATAGCGGTAGACGTCGTTGAGGCGGGTAGTGCCGCCCTTGGCCACCGCGCCCAGGGATTTCTCGACAATCGTTGTCAGGCCGCCGGCCTTGTTGCCGGGCGACGGATTGTTGTTCATCTCACCGCCGTGGCGGGCCGTATACGCCTCCCACCAGCGAATGCGCTCCAGCAGCTTGTCGGCCACCTCGGTGCTGGCGGCGCGGGCCAGCAGCAGGTGTTCGGCGCCGTAGATCTCGGGCGTTTCGCTGAGGATCGCGGTGCCGCCGTGGCGCACCAGAAGATCCACCGCCGCGCCCAATGCCGGGTTGGCGGTAATCCCTGAATAGGCATCCGAGCCGCCGCATTGCAGGGCCAGGACAAGCTCGCTGGAGGGCACCGGCCGGCGGTTGGCGGCATTGGCGATGGGCAGCATCTCGCGGATCATGGCGACGCCTTGCTCGACGGTGGTGCGGGTGCCGCCGCTGTCCTGGATGGTCAGGGCCCGCACCGGCCGGGCGGAATCGCTGTCGAGACCTTCGAGAATCGCTTCGATCTGGTTGACCTCGCAGCCCAGGCCGATGAACAGAATGCCGGCGAAATTGGGGTGCCGGGCGTAGCCGGCGAGCACCCGGCGCAGGATGTCGTGGCCCTCGCCATCGGCCTGCATGCCGCAGCCGGTGCGGTGAAGGAAGGCGGCAACGCCGTCGACGTTGGGGAAATCGGCCAGTGCCTCGGGGGCCGAAAAGGCATCGGCAATCCGGCCGGCGACGGTCGCCGAGCAATTGACCGTGGTCAGCACGCCGATGTAATTGCGGGTGCCGACCCGGCCGTCGCTGCGTCGGATGCCACGGAAGCTGGCGCGTTGGTCTTCGGGCAGAATCTCCGTAACCCGGGCAGCGGCGCAGGTCCGATAGGGGTGGGGAATTTCGCCCATCGCCAGATTGTGGCTGTGCACATGGTCGCCGGCGGCGATATCCCGGCTGGCATAACCGATGATCTGACCGTATTTGCGGACCGCTTCGCCCCGGCCGATGGCGACGGTGGCCACCTTGTGGCCGGCCGGGATGGGCGTGCGGGTAACCACGCCTTCTTCGCGCAGCCGGGTGCCCGCGGCCAGGTCAGTCCGCGCGATGACAACATTGTCCAGCGCATAGAGGCGGATCACCTCGGCTTCAACGGTCAGGATGCTGTCGGATATCTCGGTCTTCATGAAACGATCTGTTCGAACACACGCATGAAATTGCCGCCGATGATCCTGGCAATCTCATCGTCCTTGAGGCCGCGCGCCTTAAACGCCGCCGGGATCAGCGGCAGGTCGCGATAATTGGTGAACACCGGCTTGTAGGCGGCATCCATGTCGGTGCCGATGCCGACATGATCGATGCCGACCGCCTCGACGAGGCGGCGGATTTCATCGATGAAATCGGCCAGAGTCTTATTGCCGATTCCCCACGGCGTGGCGCCGATGACGCCGCCGCCCTCGGCCACCGCGCGGGCGTGCTCGAGGGTGATCAGGCGGGGATGGCGCACATCGTCGTGAACCAGGCTGCTATGTGACAGGATCGTCGGATGCGCGCTGGCCTCCAGGACATCCATGGTGGTCTTGAAGCTGGCATGGGCGACATCGACGACAAGGCCCAGCCGGTTCATCTCGCGCACCACGTCGGCACCGAACGGGCTGAGCCCGTCATGGCGGGGCTCTTCGGTCTGAATGTCGCCAAGCTCGTTGACCCGGTAGTGGACGAGCTGGATGGAGGCGACGCCGTCGGCTTTGGCCGCCGCCACCCGATCCAGCCGGCCTTCGAGAAAATCGCCGCCTTCGCAGGCGAACATAGCCGCCACCTGTCCCGATGTTGGTGCCGCCTCAATGTCGGCCGGCGAATCTGCATGGGCCGCGCGTCCGCGCGCAACCAGGGACTTGAGAATACCAATTTGCCGCTTGTAGTCGTCGTAGGCCTCGCCCGGTTTGAAGTCGCGCCGGGCCCGCAGGCCGCCGTCTTCAAGGCCGATGACGGCGACGTCGGAAACGGTGGCAAACAGCGCCGCCGTCAGGCCGCCGGCGGCCATGTCGGCAACCGTATGGTCGATGAAGCCGCCGCCCAGGGCCCGGATCGCCAGATCCTCGGCCTCAAAATCGTCGAGAAAAAATCGGCCGGGATGACAGTGCAAATCAATCGCCGCATGTTTTTTCAGGAACGCCAGCCCGACAGCCCGGTCGTCGTCCGACAGATCCATGCCCAGAGGCGCCGGCCCCGGATGGCGCAGCCGGTGAAGGTACCAGGCGCCACCCCCGGCGAGGGCCGCCACGGTCAATCCGCCGATCACGGCGCGCCGGGTAAGTTTTGCTTTATCTGCCATGTTTCATGCTCGTTGTCGGGCGGTTCCTGGCTGGCGCTCATCGCTTGTGCTCCGGCCCTGTCGCGTCATCTGTGGTCGCATAGGATGCTGCAATCATCTCGAACATTCCGAGCCCGGGAAGCTCGCCTTCAAGCCGCCCGTCCTCCAGAACATCGAAGGAGATCGGCGTCATTTCGGGCAGTCTGTGAAGGGCGGTGAACCGGCAGCCGGGCGGTGGGCACAATCGGAAGCGCACCTCCGTGACCGGCAGAACCGGGTGCTCCTGCTGATAGTTGAGGAAGCTGACGATCCAGCGCCGGCGCTCGGGCTGGTCGAAGGCGGTCATCCACACTGCCGGGTGGGTGTCCGCCTCGAAGGACGGGGGATGCCCCAAAAGGTCCCTGATGAGGGCGATGAACAGGCTCTCGTGCCCGCGGTCGTCGCCGGCTTCGATATCGGCGGCGCTGTAAATCACCCGGCCGGTCCCGATCGCGTGCTCGACGATCGCCGGCACGTCCAGTTCCTCCCAGGGCGGCGAGGAATGGATGCTCGCCCAGTTGTGATCACCGATGCGGCCGGTGTGGGGATAGCCGTAGGGCAGGGTAAGCGTCGCCAGCGCGCGCCCCTCCACCTCGCTGCGCAGGCGCACCGTGCCGGTGCTGCGTGGCCGGCGCCAATGGCTCAGATACCGCTGGTCCAGAGCCTCGCCGAGGGCGGGCAAAGCGGGTTTCAGGTAGATGAGTGGCCCGTCCTCTTCCGAATCGAAATGACAGCCGAACAGATCGGCCAGCATGAAGTCCTCATGGCGCTCGCCCGACGTTTCCGTCAGTGACGTCAGGCGGCTGGCATACAATCGCCCGCCGGCTTCGACATAGGCCCGGAACGCGGCCACTTCGCGGGCATCCATGCGGGCGACATTGGGCAGCACGATGACCGGATAGCGGGCGAGATCGTCGAGCTGGCGCCGCGTGATGATGCCGAACGGCAGATGCGCGCGCTGCATGGCCCGGGCCGCCCCGGTGACCGCCTTGAGGTGCGGATAGGCGGTCAGCGAGGCCACCGGCGCCGCCTTGATCGGCGTGCGGTTGTCGGCGAAATCCATCTTGGAATCGCTGCTGAAATAGATGGCGATATCCTCGACCGGGTGGCCGCCGAGCTCCGGCTCGAACACCCGGGTCTGGTCGTAAACCCGGCGAATGCGGGCCGGCACCTGCGGGTTCAGCCGGCCGTCGGGATCGAGCGATGCGATCATCAGAAAGGCCGATGAGCAGGCGGTGGCGGCGAACGCCTGAAGACTCAGTTCCTCGACGCTCTTGAGCCCCTCGTGTTCGGCCAGGTTGGCGCCCACGGTGGTCATGAACTCGACCGGCCGGTTCGGCGACAGATTGAGCATCAGGCGCGAGACCACCAGTTGCTCGTCGCGCCCGCCGTAGAAATCGCCGCCCAGGAAGTCATGACCGGCGGCCGAGTCGAAAGACACCCCGCGCAGCCAGTTGGCAAGCGCCGAGGCGAAGTTGTGATAGACCTGAAGGTCCCCGCGGATTTCCTGCACCTTGTCGCGCAGCTCTTCGACCAGCTCCGTCATCCACTGCTCGCGGGCGGTCTGAAACCGGCACCAGGCCGGGTCCAGCCAGTCGATGACGGTGGGAATTTCCGCGTCCGCCTCGCGCCGGTAGCGGGCCCGGCAATGATCGCACAGGCAGATCGACATCCACCACAGCATGTCGAAAAAGACCGCGTCGATGTCATAGCCGGTGACGATTTCCTCGGTCTGGGCATGCACGAAGGCGCGATAGTCGGGATTGTTGGGACAGACCAGGCCATAGCGGTCCTTGGGCAGCAGGCCGCCGCCGATCGGGCTTTCGACCGCCGGGACCAGGCGCCAGTCGGGGTGCTCCAGCCACGCCCAGTTGTTGAAATTGACGCTGTAATAGGCACAGACCGGAATCCCGCGGGCCTTGAGAGCGTCGATCTGGCGCGCCATGATATCGTCGTCGCGTTTCGCAAAGGCGGCATGAACCCGGCCGCTCCTGGTTGGCCAGTAGCACAGGCCGACATGCGACTGGAAATAGAGCATGACCGCCTGTGCCCCGGCTGCGGCGGCTGTATCTGCCGCCAGCTCGGGATGGTAATCGCTGAGGAACCGCGTATCCCAGTCACCGATCTGGGTGTCGATCAGCAAGCGGCGATACGAGCGTTGCGACCAGGGCGGTGTCGGTATGTCCATGGTGTTTTCCGGGACCGGGCAAGTGCGGCAGTCAACGCAGCCAGCTTACCATCACTGTCTCCACAGATGGCCGATGGCCGTTCTTGACATTGGTCTATTGGTAAGGCCAAATTACAACTTAGTCAACATCGCACAGTTGCCGGCGTCGGTCTTGTCAGGGGCGCCGTGACGGGCGATGACAGTCATGACCGGATCGAGGAGGCGCCATGCTCAAGGGAATTGATCCGCTTGTGGGTCCGGATCTGCTGCATCTTCTGGCCTCCATGGGGCATGGCGACGAGCTGGTCATTGCCGACGGCAATTTCCCGGCCGCCACCACCGCCCGGCGTCTGGTGCGCCTCGACGGGGCTGCCACCACTGACGTGTTGCAGGCGGTGCTGACCCTGGTGCCTCTGGACCAATATGTCGAGCGCCCGGCGGCGGTGATGGCGGTGGTTGACGATCCGGACGCCACGCCGGACATCTACGGTGAATTCAGCGCCATTCTGGAGGCGGCGGAGAGCCGCCTGGTGGCGCTGGAGCGGGTCGAGCGGTTTGCCTTCTATGAGCGCGCACGGAACGCCTTCGGCG
>CAZZKF010000041.1:0-21750 GCA_964654995.1 uncultured Alphaproteobacteria bacterium
TGCTCGCCGTTGCGCAGCACTTGCGTGCCATTGACGAACACATGCTGAATGCCGGTCGCGTACTGGTGCGGATTCTCGAATGTCGCATGGTCCTGAACGGTGGCCGGATCGAAGACCACGACATCGGCGAAAAAACCGGGGCGCAAACGCCCGCGCCCGCGCAGTTTCAGGTTTTTGGCCGGCAGCGCGGTGAGGCGCCGGATGGCTTCGGCCAATGGGATCACCTTTTCATCACGTACATATTTGCCAAGCAGGCGGGCAAAAGTGCCATAGGCACGCGGGTGGGTGCTGGATTTCAAAAATACGCCCTCGGCGGCCGGCGCCGGGGTGTCCGAGCCGAAGCTCACCCAGGGCCGCGCGATCTTGGCCCGCACCTGGTCCTCGTTCATGATGAAATAGACGACGTCCACACGGCTGTTATCTTCGACCACCAGATCGAGCACGGTCTCCGCCGCGCCTTTGCCGCGCATGGCGGCGACCTGCGCCACCGTCTTGCCGATCAGCGGCTTGAGGGCCTGGCTCTTGAAGCCAATCAGCAGGATGTTTTCGGGGCCCGCTTGCAGAAAGCGGTTTTCCCAGTCGGTGGACGGCGTCGTCATCTGGGCGATCACGCGGGCGCGGATGTCCGGGTCCTTGAGCCGCGCGACCCATTTCTCGAACCCGCCTTCCTGCACCCACAGGGGCATGGCGGCGTTCAGTCCGGTGGCGCTGGCCGGATAGGTGTACATGTCGGCGGTGATCGCCAGGCCGCGGGCGCGCGCCGCTTCGATGCTGGCAAAGGCGGCCTCCATCTTGGGCCAGTTGGGCCGGCCCGAGGCCTTCAAGTGATAAATCTCGGCCGGCACATGGGCAGCCTCGGCGATGTAGATCAGCTCGTCGATGGCTTCGAGCAGGCGGTTGCCTTCCGAGCGGATGTGGGAGATGTACATGCCGCCGAACTCGCCGGCAGCCCGCGCCAGGGCCACCAGCTCCGTGGTCGGGGCGAAGTTGGCCGGTGCGTAGATCAGCGACGAGCCGACGCCCAGCGCCCCTTCGCGCATGGCGGCACGCACCTGGTCTTGCATCTCGGAGAGCTCTTCGGGCGTGGCCGCGCGGTTGTCATAGCCCACGGTGTTGACCCGCACGGTGGTGGCGCCGACGAAAGACGCCACGTTGGGGGAAATGCCGCGGGCCACCAGTTGATCCAGATATTCGCCCAGGCTCGTCCAGGTGATGTCGTACTGAATGTCGCCCTGGCGGCGTTTCATGTCCGCCTTGGCACGCTCGCTCAACGGGCCCATCGACCAGCCCTCGCCGAAGACCTCGAGGGTCACGCCCTGCTTGATGTCGCTCATACCGCGCCCGTCGACGATCAGCGAGCCGACCGCCCAGCTCAGCATGTTGATGAAGCCGGGCGCCACAGCGAGGCCCTGGGCATCGATTTCCTGTTTGGCGCGCAGATCGCCGAGATCACCGATGGCGGCAATGCGGTCGCCGGAAATGGCCACATCCGCCACCATCGGCGCGCCGCCGGAGCCGTCGTAAATAGTGCCGCCACGGATCAGCACGTCGTAGTCGGGCGCCGGCGCCTCGTCCCCGCCCGGCGGCGAGCAGGCGGCAAGTGCCACAGCGGTGGCAAGGCCGATCAGCGTTTGCAAGAGCCGGATCTTCATTTCTCCCCCTCCGCCTCGCGCGCCTTGGCGGCACGTACCATTTCGCGCACATCCGCCCGCAGCTTGCGGGCATCGAAGACGATGCCGTCCTTGATCGTCCAGCGCACGCCGCCGACGCGCACCACCTTGCCCGTCTCATCGTCCAGCTTCATGTGGCCAGTCCCATAGAGCACCTTGAAATTGCGCAACGGGTTCTGATCGACGATCACAAAGTCGGCGCGCTTGCCGGCCTCCACCGAGCCCAGCTCGTCGGCCGCGCCCAAAAGCTCGGCGCCGCTCAAAGTGGCGGCGCGCACGACTTCAAGGGGATGAAAGCCGGCTTCCTGCAACAGCTCCAGCTCCTGAATGAAGCCGAAGCCGAAGACCTGATAGATGAAGCCTGAATCACTCCCCGTCACCACCCGGCCGCCACGGTTCTTGTAGTCGCGCAAGAACCGCATCCACAGGCGGAAATTCTCCTTCCAGGCGATCTCGTCCGCCGTCGTCCAGTCAAAGAAATAGGCGCCATGGGTCTTGCGGTTGGGCTCGAAAAAGCGATAGAGGCCGGGCAGCGCATAATCGGCCTGCCAGTCGGCATTGCGGGCCCGCATCACGTCGCGGTTGGCGACATAGATGGTGAGCGTCGGATCGAGGGTGAAATCAAGCCCGATCAGTTCCTCGATCACCGCGTTCCATTTGGCGCTGCCCGGCGCCGCAGCCTGGCGCCACAGCCGACCGGCCTCGCCAAACCGGTGCTGTTCGTCGGCGAAATTATAGTCGGCCGGAAAGTCCTGAACGGTGCGATCCTCGAACAGGGCCTCGGGCAGGCCATACCAGTGCTCCATGCTGCGCAAACCCCAGCGCGCCGTGTCCAGCACGTTCATCCGCGCCACCGCCATCTGGTCGTGGTGAAAGGCGCTGCCCAGCCCCAGCTTGTTGGCTTCCTCCAGCGCCGCACGAATGACCGCCGGCGGGCCGCCGAAGAACTTGATGCCATCGGCGCCCCGCGCCTTGACCGCCCGGATCCATTCGCGCGCCTGTCTGGGCGTGGTAATGACGCTGCTGCGCGGCGGGCTCGGAAACACCACATAGACGAAATGGCGCGGCGCAGTGATCTCGCCTGCTGCCGCCCGGCGCTTGTGGTCCAGCGTCCAGCCGAGGCCCATGCCGGCGCCGACCTCGCGGATGGTGGTAATCCCGTGGGCCAGCCACAGCTTGAAGATATATTCGGGCGGCGGGATCGGCCCGGTCAGCCCCTGCAGCACATTGCCGGTGTGCGCATGCGAATCGATAAAGCCGGGCAGGATGTACATGCCGGCGACATCGAGCTCGAACTCGCCCGGCGCGGGGCGCGCCCGCGGGTTGACGGAAACGCCGGGCGCACCGACCACACGCACTTCCTTGATGCGGTTCCCTTCCACGACGATGTCGACCGGGCCGACCGGCGGTGCGCCGGTGCCGTCGATCAGCGTGCCGCCGCGCAACACGAGGCGCGCAAACGGCCCCTGCCCTTCACCGGGCGGGCGATCGGGGGCGGGGGCGGGGCGCTTCACCTGCAACTGCTCGAACACCGCGGTCACTTCCTCGCCCGGCGGCGTGGCTCCACGCGCCATCACAGCCGCGCCAAAGCCAAGCACCAGAGCCAGCAGCAGGGCCAGCCCGCCGGCAAACCGAGCGTGCGCAGAATTCATTGATCGTCCCCCCGAGCGCGGCCGCGCAGGTGCCACAGCCATCAAGAGGCATTATAGAGGGCAGCGGCAGCCCGTCAAAAAGCGCCGGCAATTCGCCCACTCCCAACAACCACGTGGCGAACAGTTCCCGCCCTTGGGAACCGGAAGTGAGCCAACGAGACAGCTGATTTTGTGCCGTTGCATGACCCGCTATATGTGTGATGAAGTCAAGAATGGCGGCCACACGCTTGACACCGAGGCCGCCCGGGTGACCACCTTGAAGGCCTTGGAGCGTTTCCTCGCCCAGAACCTCGGGCACGCAGGGTAGGAGCCGGACGGCCGCTCATCCCGAATGACGCCAGCGAGCCAGGAATCGCCGACCGCTCGTGAAAATCAAGGTTGCACCAGGGAATAGCTGGTACTGCGGCCGCCTCCGGCATCCTTGACCAGAACGCCCTTGTCAATCAGATCGGTGATATCCCGGAGCGCCGTGTCCTGCGAGCATTTCGCAAGTCTTGCCCATTTCGACGACGTGAGTTTGCCCTCGAACCCGTCGAGCAAGCGATTGATGAGTTTTCTCTGACGTGCATTGAACGTCCGACCGGCGTGTGTCTCCCAGAATCGGGCCTTCGCCAGCACCGCCCCCAGGGTCTCATTGGCGCCCTCTATGGCGCGGCACAGGCAGGTCAGGAACCATTCCAGCCAGGCGGTAATATCCATACCGCCCTTTTGGGTGTGCTCCAGCGTGGCGTAATAATCATTGCGCTCGGCGCGGATCTGCGCCGACAGGCTGTAAAAACGTTGCCGGCTGTTTTCGGACTCGGCAAGAGCCATATCGGCAATCGCCCGCGCGATACGGCCGTTACCATCGTCGAAAGGATGGATGGTTACGAACCAGAGATGGGCCAGCCCTGCGCGAATCACCGGGTCGATATCGCCGGGCGAGCTGAACCAATCCAGAAACCGGCTCATCTCCGCGGGCAGGCGGGCGGCGGGCGGCGCCTCGTAGTGAACGCGCTCTCGCCCGATCGGTCCTGATACGACCTGCATCGGCCCATCCCGGTCGTCGCGCCAGGTGCCGACCCGGATTGTTTTCAGACCGCTGCGGCCGCTCGGAAAGAGGGCAGCATGCCAGTCGAACAGGCGCACCTTGGTAAGCGGCCGATCAAAGCGACGGGTCGCATCGAGGGTCATTTCGACAATCCCCTCAACGTGACGGTCGACGGGGGCGAGGGCACCGATGTCGATGCCGAGACGGCGCGCAACGGACGAGCGCACCTGTTTGGCATCCAATCTCTCGCCTTCGATCTCGCTCGACTTAACGACGTCCCGGGTGAGGGTCTCCAGAACCGCCTGTTCCTGTAGCTCGAAGCCAAGCCCGGCCATGCGACCGAGCAATCGTCCCTGCTTGAAGCGGACGTCCGAAAGGGGCCTTTCAATCGCGTTTGCGTCCCACGTGAACTCCGGCCAATCGGGACACGCCCATATATACATGCCATTTTCTCCGCATATCTTGCGGAGATTGTGGTCGATTTTCACCGCAAACGCAAGGTTAATCTCCGCATATTATGCGGCGGATGAGTCTTTTATTCACCGCATCACCGCACCATTGCAGAGGATCACGTGGGATCACTGGAGAGCCATCAAAGGCACATGATGGCTCAGGCGGTGGTGATGTACTGGCGCATGGCCTCGTTTTCGCGCTCGGCTTCCATGATCCGGTGCTTGACCACGTCGCCGATGCTGATGATCCCGAGAAGCTGCCCGTCCTCGACCACCGGCACGTGGCGGATGCGCCGCTCGGTCATGACCTCCATGATCTCGATCACCGAATCGTCGCGCTGGCAGCAGTGAACCGGCGAACTCATGATCTCGGAGACCGGCAGTTTCAGCACATCGGCGCCGAGCCGATCGATCCCGCGCACGATATCGCGTTCCGAGAGGACGCCGACCACACGCCCGCCATCGCAGACAACGACGGCGCCGATCTTGTGCTCGGCAAGAACCCGGGCAACCTCGGTAACCGTCTGATCGCGATTGACGGTGACAACCGTGTCGCCCTTTTCACGCAAGATGCTGTCGACATTCATGATCAACACTCCCCGCCGGGACCGCCTCCCGGTCCGGTCCTCGGCGCCCTTGATTGAGATGGCCCCATTCGTATTTCGAATTATTCTGGCGCCCCCGGGCCCTTCCATGATGCCCTCAAGGGCACGCGTGATGCAAGCCCTGCCGGCGGCCGCTTGCCCGGGGCGCGGCTTTGGCCCTATCGTGTCGGGTTCAAGACATGACGGGGGGACCGATTCATGAGCGACGCAACCAACGAACAAGCCATGCGCGAAAATGGCGCGACACCATCGCGCCTGGCGATTGCCGTGGCGGCACTTGCCGGCATATCCCTGCTGGCGGCGATCCTCTCAGGGCTCGGCTATCGCCAACAGTGGTGGAACCTGGGTGGCGCCTTTGCGCTCCTTCAATGGGCGACCTACGGCAGTCTGGCGACGCTGGCGCTGGGCATTGTTGCCGTCTTGCGGGCACGTCCCCACAGTCCGGCAATTGAATTCTGGCTGGTCTTCCTGGCGCTCATCGGCACGCTGGCCTTTGCCAGCTATATTCTCGACTGGCGCGACACCGCTCGCGAGGTGCCGCCGATCCACGACATCACCACCGATCTCGACGATCCGCCGGCCTTCGTCGCCATCCTTCCCTTGCGCGAAGGCGCCCGCAACCCTTACGTCTATGGCGGGCCGGACATCGCCCGCCTGCAGCGCCGGGGCTATCCCGACCTCGGGCCGCTGGTTCTCGACATGGACGCAGGCGCCGCCTTTGAGCGGGCGCTCACCGCCGCCCGGGCCATGGGCTGGGAGATCGTCGCGGCCGTGCCGCAAGAGGGCCGCATCGAGGCCACCGACACCACCCTGTGGTTCGGCTTCAAGGACGATGTGGTGGTGCGTATCCGCGCCGCAGACGGCAAGGCGCGCATTGACGTGCGTTCGGTCTCGCGGGTCGGGCGCTCGGACGTCGGCACCAATGCGGCGCGCATCCGCGCCTATCTGGCCCGCATCGCCCGAGGATGAGGCAGCGCTCGCAGGCCTCTCGCGCCATCGTGACACGGCGTGATTTCGGCTGGCCTGCCGTGTGTGGTTGACTGGCACGGGGATGCGGGGCGAAATCGTCGCTGCCGGCAAAGCCTGCCGGTCCGGCCTTGATACCCGGTGGATCAGGAGAGCCGCATGAACCATGTACCGCGCACTATCGTTCTGATTGCTTTGATCGCCGGCCCTTTGACGACCGCGCTCGCCACCTCCGCAGGAGCCGCTGCCGGCAACATCGAGGCCGGTGCCAAGGTGTTTCGCAAATGCCAGGCGTGTCATACGCTCGAGCCCGGCAAGACCCGGGTGGGCCCCAGTCTCGCGGGCGTCATCGGCCGGCCGGCGGCCAGCGTCCCCGGCTTCAATTACTCGCCGGCACTCCGGGCTGCCGGCGCCAAGGGCCTGGTCTGGACGCCAGAGACGGTCGCCCGCTGGACGCGCGATCCCAAGGCCTTTCTGGCCGACTATCTGGGCGATGAATCGGCGCGCACCCGCATGACCCTTCGCCTGCGCAACGACAAGGAGCGCCGCGACGTCGCCGCCTTCCTGGCCGCTCAGGCGCAACCGTGATCGCAGAGGTTTGACTGGACAGGTCGACTACAGGCGCTGAAAATCGCAGGCAATCACCAAAAAACCACGTCATGGGAGACTGTCATGTCCGAGACCACATCCACACCTGCACCGGGTGCCGGCGCCCGGGTGCCGCTGGCGCTTTTCGTGCTGCGCCTCGTCCTCGGCCTGTTCCTGCTGCAGTGGGCAGTGGAAAAATTCGTCCGCCCCGAAGGGGCCTCCAAGATCTTCGGCTATTACTACGGCATCGATCTGTCGGCCAGCATGCCGATGTTCATCGGCGGTTTCGAGGTAATTCTGGTCCTCGCCTTTCTCGCCGGGGCGTACAAGCGCCTCACCTATGGTCTGGCGTTCCTGATCCACGCCGTCTCCACCGTTGCCACCTACGACCAGCTTCTGAATCCCTATCAGGACAGCAATCATCTGTTTACCGCCGGCATTCCGGTTCTGGCCGGCTTCTGGGTGCTCTACTGGCTGCGCGATCTCGACACCCTGTACGCCTTCGAGTCCCGCCGCACCAGGCCCGTCGAAGCCGATATGTAAGGGCGGCTCGCACCGCCACAAACTCGGGCGATTGTGCTAAACTGGCGGCCATGAAGACAGGTCCGTCGCGCAACCGTGATCGCCACCTGCCGGGTCTGCCGGCGCTGTGCGGCGCCCTCGCCTTGGCGCTGGCGTTCGCCACGGTCACGGGTGCCGCCGCCGCGCCGCCGCCCAAGTCGGTCTATGCCTGTGACAAGCCGCAGGCCCCGGAGTTGCCCGACGGCGCCACCGCAACGCGCGAGGAAATGGCCCGGGCGGATGCGGCGATTGCCGAATACAGCCGGGCCTTCGACCGCTATTTGTCGTGCCTCGGGCAACTGCTCAACACCAATGCCGGGCTGGATACGCGAACCTACACCAACCGCTGGATGACCGAAGCCCTGCGCGAAAAGGCCCAGTTCATGCAACGCGCCAGCGAGGAACGGCGCAAGTTCCACGCCCGGAACAAAGCCGCCAAGCCAAAAAGCTGACATCGACCCTCGCCTTGTCCGCACCGGTCGACTGTGTCATCCTGACGCAGGTCGGCGGCGCATACACACCCATCCGCACAACGACAAAACCATGACGAGGAGGCTCCCCCGATGATTCGCAACTGTTTCCGGTCGTGTCTGATCCTCGCCCTGATGGTGGCGCCCGGCGCGGCGCTCGCCCAGAACGACATGGCCGACGTCGAGATGAAAACCGTGCCGGTGACCGAGGGTGTCTATATGTTGATGGGGCGCGGTGGCAACATCGGCGTCTCAGCCGGCGACGACGGGGTGTTTCTGATCGATGATGAATATGCGCCGCTCACCGAAAAGATTCGCGCCGCGATTGCCGCCATTTCCGACCAGCCGATCCGGTTTCTGCTCAATACCCACTGGCATGGCGATCATACCGGCGGCAATGAAAACCTCGGCAAGGCGGGCATCGTCATCGTCGCCCACGACAATGTGCGCAAGCGGATGAGCACCAAACAGTTCATCGCCGCCTTCAACCGCGAGGTTCCGGCGGCGCCGCGCAAGGCCCTGCCAGTGATCACCTTTGGCGACCGCGTCACCTTTCATATCAACGGCGCCACCGTCGTCGCCTTTCATGTCGAGGACGCCCACACGGACGGCGATGTGATCATCCACTTCCACGAGGCCGACGTCTACCACATGGGCGACGTGTTCTTTAACGGCATGTTTCCGTTCATTGACCTCAGTTCCGGCGGGTCCATCGACGGAATGATCGCGGCTTCCGAGATGGTGCTGGCGCGCAGCAAGGCAACCACCAAGCTGATCCCCGGCCACGGGCCGCTGGCCGGCAAGGACGATCTGGCCGACTATGTGGCGATGCTCAAGACGGTGCGCCAGCGCGTCGGCAAAGCGATCGCCAAGGGCACCTCGGTAGAGGATTTCGTGGCCTCGAACCCGCTCGCCGACCTCGTCGCCAAATGGGGCAAGGGGTTCCTGAATGCCGAACGGTTCACGAGGATCGTTTATGAGGATCTTTCGCGCAAATAGCCTGGCGAAGACGCCGGTGACCCGCCGACGCCCGGGAGACCGGTCGGGCGGCGGTCGTCGCCTCGTCGGGCTCGTTTTGGTCATGGCCGTCGGCCTCGCCGCCGGTCTGGCGACGGCTCAGGACACCCGTGACGAGGCGACGCAGAAACTGGCCGAAGCCGAAGCCGCGCTCCGTGCCGGCGACGACTTTCGGGCGATCCGGCTGTTTTCAGAGGTGATCGAAGTGCGAAACGATGCCGCCGTCGCGTTCAATGGCCGCGGCATCGCGCTGGCCCGTCTTGGAAAGACCGAGCGGGCGATCATCGATTTCGATTCTGCCCTGGCCCGGGCGCCGGACTTTTTCGAAGCCTACTACAATCGCGCCCTGGCCTATCGGGCGCTGGGCCGGCGCAGCCAGGCGCTGCGCGACTTTTCTCAGGCGATCGCGCTGGCGCCCCAGGATACCGGCGCCCGGCTGCGCCGCGGGTTCCTTTATTTGCGCTCGGGTGAGCTGCTCTCCGGTCTGGCCGATCTTTCGCGCGCGCTGACGCTTGCCATCTCGGCAAGTTAGGGGTTGCTTAAGAAAATCCCGCCACCATCGATACCAATCTGGGGACCGCGTTTCGGCATCGTCCGTTCAAACGCTGCCATCGGCCTGCGCGCAACAAGCGCTGCCGGGGCTCATACCGTTTGTTGGTGTTGTCGGCGGCCCTGGCGGGGTGCACGACCGGGCCATGCCATGCTTCTGACCGACAGCCGGAATCGTCATCACGCACAGCGTGAGCCCAAATCCGCGAAGTGTCATCCCCGGATTGCCGGCCTGCTTGTCGCGCTCGGGCTGGCCCTGCTGCTGCCTGCACCGGCGCAGGCCAGCCACATTCTGGTCCTGCACAGCCAGCAGGCCGGAACCGCGGTCACCGAGGCGTTTAACGCCGGGATCAAGGACCAGTTGCCGGTCACCCGCCCCGATCGGGCGCTGTACCACGAGTATCTCGACGCCGGTCGCTTCCCCGATCCCGATTATCTGAGCCGCTTTGCCGACATGCTCGACCGCAAGTACCGCGATGTCGGGCTGATGGCGGTGATCGCCGTTGGCGCGCCGGCGATCGCATTGGTCCAGACGATCCGCCCGCCGGCCCTGACGGACCTTCCGATCGTCTGCGTCGGCCTCAACCGGACCGCAGCCGAGCAGGCAAGCTCCCACTATACGGTGACCGGCATCGTCAGCTCCGCGACGACCGCGCTCGCCAAGACCGTGAGATTGGCCCGCAAGCTCCACCCCCGGGCACGGCGCCTGTATGTCTATTACGACGACCCCGGCTACGACAATTCGATCCTTCGCGCCGTCGAACAGGGTCTTGGCGAAATCTCGTCAGATGGATTTGTCGTTTATCGCCAGGAGCTGGCCCTGCCGGCGCTGCTCAAGGAGGTGGCGCAAATTCCGGCCGACAGCATCGTGCTGCCGCTGGTTCAATACCGCAACGAAGGCGGCTCCCGATATGACCATGCCGATATCGTCCGGATGATTGCCAATGCCACGCCGGCCCCGATTTACGGAATTCGGCCATCGGCGTTGGCGACCGGCGCCATTGTCGGCGGCTGGATTCCCGATCACCGGGCCGAAGGGCGCGAAGCCGCCCGCCTTGTTGCCCGGGTTCTTGCCGGCGACAAGGTGAGCGACCTGGAGCTTGTCCAGGTCGATGCCGGCAACTGGATGTTCAATGCCGCAATGACCGAACGGTTCGGGATCCGGCCGGACGATCTGCCCGCGGACCGCGTGATTGTCGGGCCGGACGCCAGCTTCTTCGAGGTCTACCGCTACCGGATTCTGGCAACAGTCTTGATCATTCTGTTGCAGGCGCTGGCGATTATCTGGCTGCTCGCTTCGGGTCGCCGGCGGCGGGCCGCCGAATCCGAGCGCCAGAAAAACGAAGACCTCCTGAAGACAATTCTGGAAAACGTCGTCTATGGTGTCGTCACCATCGACGAGGCCGGCACCATCCAGTCGTTCAATGCGTCCGCCGAGCGCATTTTCGGCCATCGCGCATCGGATGTTCTAGGCCGCAACGTCGACATACTGATGACCCGACCGGATGCCGAGGCCCACGCCAGCTATGTCGCCGCCTATCTGAAAACCGGCACCTCCCGGATCATCGGCATCGGACGTGAGGTCACCGGCCGGCGCAGAAACGGCGAGGAGTTCCCGCTCGACCTCCAGATCAGCGAGATTCAACTCGACAAGGGGCGGCTGTTCGTTGCCACGATGCGGGACTTGACGGCCGAAAAGGAGGCCGAAGAACGCCTGCGCCGGATCGACCGGCTGGAAGCGGTGAGCCAGCTTACCGGCGGCATCGCCCATGATTTCAACAATCTTCTGGCGATCATCATCGGCAATGCCGAGCTGGCGGCGGCCATCGGCACTGCCAGCGACTCCGGGCTCGACAAGCCGCTGCGGGCGATCCGCCGGGCGGCTGCCCGGGCGGCCCGGCTGACCCAGGGATTGCTGGCCTTTTCGCGCCAGCAACTGCTGCGCCGCGAAACCTTTGACGTCAACCAGCAGATCATCGACATGCGCGATCGGCTGGCCCAGATTGTCGGCAGCCACACCAATGTGACCTTGCGCCTTTCCGATGACCTGCCGCCGCTGACCAGCGACCCGCATCAGCTCGAAACCGTGCTGGTCAACCTCGCCAGCAATGCCCGCGACGCCATGCCGGACGGCGGTACGCTGGCGATCGAGACCCGGCCGGTCACTCTGCGCCCCGGGGCAGAGGCCGCCGCCGTCGGTCTGACGCCCGGGGCCTATGTGGCGATTTCGGTCTCGGATACCGGCCACGGCATGCCGCCCGCCGTGCTGGAAAAGGTTTTCGAGCCGTTCTTTACGACCAAGGAGGTGGGCAGCGGCTCGGGTCTCGGGCTGAGCATGATCTATGGTTTCGCCAAACAGTCGAACGGCACTGTGGTGGCCGAAAGTACCGAGGGCGAAGGCACGACGATCACCCTTTATCTGCCGATTGGCGAAACGGCCGAATGCCACCCGCCTTCAGAGGCGGCGGCCGAAACGGAAGACGACCAGCCGGCAATGCCTGCCGCCAAAGCTGTCAGCAACCGGCCGCGATAAGCGCGCACAGATCGGCGGCATCGACATTGCCGCCACTCAAGACCACGCCGACCGCCCCGCTCGCATCCGGCAACGCCAGCTTCCCGGCCAAAACCGCCGCCAGCGCCACCGCGCCGCTCGGCTCCACCACCAGCTTGAGCTCGCGGGCGGCAAAACCCATTGCCTCGATCACCTCTGCGTCACTGACGGCGAATGCCCCGGCGAGATGCTGCTTGAGAATGGGAAAGGTCATCGCTCCGGGGCTGGGCGCCAGCAGGGCGTCACAGATCGAGCCGGCCAATGCGCGATTACGCCGGCGGCGCCCGGCCTTGAGCGAGCGGGCAAGATCATCGAAGCCCTCCGGCTCGACCGCGAACAGGCGCGTTGGCGGCGAAAGGCACGCAAACGCCAGGGCACAGCCGGCCAGCAGGCCGCCGCCCGAGACCGGCACCAGCAGTGCATCGAGGCGCAGTCCGCGCGTGCCCACCTGGATGGCGAACTCCAGGCCGACGGTCCCCTGCCCGGCAATCACGTCCGGATCATCGAAGGAGGGAACCAAGGTCGCACCCGTCTTTTCAGCGATCCGGGCGGCAATGTCCTCGCGGGATTCGCGGGTGCGGTCATAAGGCACGATGCGGGCGCCCAGGGCCTCGGTGCCCGCACGTTTGACCGCCGGCGCGTCGCGCGGCATGACGATCGTCGCCGGCATGCCGAAATGGCGCGCCGCAGCCGCCACCCCCCGGGCGTGATTGCCGGACGAAAAGGCGACGACGCCGGCCTCGCGCCGGTCCTCGGGGATCAGGGCCAGGCGATTAAGCGCACCGCGGATCTTGAAAGAGCCCGTCCGCTGCAGCGATTCCGCCTTGATCAGCACGCGGACACCGGCGCGCGCATTCAAGGCCTCGCTTTCCAGCACCGGGGTTTCCACGACATGTCCGCCCAGCCGCCGGGCGGCGGTCTCTATATCGTCGAATTGCGGGGGGTTGGGCGCCACGGCGTCTGTCGCTCCACGTGCAGTCGTCCTGCACCATACCATGCCGTTCATCCCGACCAAGACCGTGTCCATTCGCCCGTTGATTTGATGGAACGCGATATTCCGCTAAAGTGGTGCGCCGGTTTACCCGCGCCGATGCCCGGCCGGAAAGCTAAACCGGTTGCGTTTACCGGGGATGGGCGCCGGAGACGTGTGACAAGGGGGGGCATGCATGCCGCACAGACACGCCGTCATCATCCTTTATCTGATCATGCTGGGGGTTGCCGCCGGGCTCGTTTCCGGCTGGGTCTGGGGGGCGCAGATGCTCTCCATCGCCTGGCTCGGCACCCTGTTCCTGGACGCCCTCAAGATGATGATCGTGCCGTTGATCGTCGCCGCGGTGATCAGTGGTGTCGCCTCGCTGGGCGATATCCGCAAGCTCGGCCGGATTGGCGCGCTTACCGTCATCTACTATCTGGCGACCACCGGCATTGCCGTACTGATCGGCCTGTTCCTGGTCAATCTGATCCAGCCCGGCGTCGGCCTTGACATCCAGGCCAGCGGCCTGAGCGAAAGTCTCGCTGCCAAGCGCGATGTCGGCGTTGCCGATATTCTGAACTCGCTGGTGTCGCCGAATCTGGTGAAGTCGGCGGCCGAGACCCAGATTCTGCCGCTCATCGTCTTTGCCATTCTGTTGTCGGCGGCGCTGACCACGCTGGGGCGCGTCGGCGAGCATGTGATCGAATTCTTCAACGGCATCAACGAAGCGATGATGAAGCTGGTCACCTGGGTGATGTATTTCGCGCCGGTCGGCATTTTCGCCCTGGTCGCGGCACGCCTCGGCCAGGCCGGCGGTGGCGAGGCGTTCTTTCGGGAAATCCAGGCGGTCGGCCTGCATGTGGTCACCATCCTGAGCGGTCTCGCCGTTCATTTCGTGGTGCTGGTGGTGATCCTGTTCCTGCTGGCCGGGCGCGGGTTCGATTACATCGTCACCCTGCTGCGCGCCATCTTTACCGCCTTCGGCACCGCCAGTTCGTCGGCAACCCTGCCGCTGACCATGGAGTGCGCCCGCGAGGCCGGCGTCGATGAACGCGCCATTCGCTTCGTCATCCCGCTGGGCAGCACGGTGAACATGAACGGCACCGCGTTATACGAGGCGGCCGCCGCCATGTTCATCGCCCAGGCCTATGGCCTGCATCTCGGGATTGGCCAGCAGGCGGTCATTTTCGTCACTGCGACGCTGGCCGCCATCGGCGCCGCCGGCATTCCCGAAGCCGGTCTGGTGACCATGGTCATCGTGCTCAAGGCGGTGGGACTGCCGCTCGAAGGGATCGCGCTGCTGCTCTCGGTCGACTGGTTCCTCGACCGCTTCCGCACCTCGGTCAACATCTGGGGCGATGCGGTGGGTGCGGCCGTCGTCGACCGCTTCCTGCCCGACCATCTGACCATCGGCGAGGTGGCAAAACCGGAGCTGGATTCGGAGCGCGAAATGACGTAGTCTTCAGCTTGCGTGAGGGGCCACCGATCAAGCGGAGATCGGGAGGCCTTTTTTGATGCCGATCGGTTTGGAATCATATCCTGTCAGACCGCACCCGGCATCAGGGGTCGCCCGCAAAAAAACGGAGACCCGACCGATGACCAGATCACTTGCGATTGTGGCCACCGCCCTGCTGACGGGGCTGATGTTCGCCGCCCCTGTGCAGGCCGCGAAATCCGCCTGCGATACGGCCGAGCCCGGGTGGAGCGAAGCCGAGACCTGGGCCTGGCAGCGGATCTGCACCGGCAAGAAGGCCAATTTCTCCAAGCGCTACGGCGAAGACGGGAAATGGACCGAGAAACGCGTGCTGGGCGGCGATTTTCTGCGCACCATCCTGACCAGGAAACCCTATGCCGCAAACCTCCCGGCCAGCGGCGTTCACATCATCGGCGCCTGGTTTCGCGAGCCTGTCGGCCTTGACGGCGCCAGCGTGAGCGTGCCTCTGGTGCTCACCGGGTCGCGGTTTGACAAAGGCCTGTCGTTCAAGCAGGCGAGCTTTGCGGACAGTGTCAGCTTTACCGGTGTCAAGATCGCGGGCACGATGGATTTCTCGGGGCTCCGCCTGAATGATTCGCTCGGCCTCACCGGCGTTTCGGTGACCGGCGATTTATTGCTCGGCGGCAAAGCCGAGGTTCAGGAACTGGGTCTGACCGGTGTCAAGATCGGCGGCACATTTTCGCTCAACAGTGCCAGCATCCGTGACGGCGTCACCATCGTCGGCATCAATGTCAGCGGCGATGTGGACGCACGCAACAGCGTGCTCCATGACAGTCTCGAGCTCACGGGGGCCAACATCGCCGGTGATTTGTTGATGCAGAATGCGGACCTGCGCGACGAGGTGGCGTTCATGGGCGTCAACATCACCGGATCGCTGCGCCTCGACAAAGCCCGGCTGCGCGATGGCGTCGAGATACAGGGCATCCGCATCGAAGGTGATCTGGTGATGAGCGGCGCCAGCTTCGAGGACGATCTGGTGCTTGTCGGCGCCTCCATTGGCGGTGATCTGCTGATGAACGATGGCGCCCGCTTCGCTGATGTCGAACTCAATCACATCAAGGTCGAAGGTGCCTTCAACCAGGACGGCGCGTCCTTTTCGGAAGGCCTGGACATAGGCGGCATCTCGGCCGGAAAAACAGCGCGTTAGATATCAGCCGATCACCGGGCATTACAGCGCGGCGTAGTCGATCGGCTTCGACAGATCGAGGGTGGCGGTCACCGGCGGCATATCGTACTTGAGCCCGGAGCCGCAGTTGAACAGAACCACCCGCTCGTCGCGCCCCACCCGGCCATCGGCCAGCGCCTGGCGGTAGGCGGCAAAGGTGGCGGCGCCTTCGGGCCCCATGTGCAGGCCTTCGTGGCGGTTCATGTCGACGCGGGCCCGGGCGATCGCTTCGTCGTCGACGGCGATGGCGAAGCCGCTGCTAATCCGCACCGCGCGCAGGATGAGAAAATCGCCGATGGCGGCCGGCACCCGGATGCCCCAGGCGGTGGTCCGGGCATCCTGCCAGGGCTCGGCGTGCTCGGTGCCGTCCTCGAAGGCCTTGACGATGGGGGCGCAGCCGCTGGCCTGAACCGCGACCATGCGCGGGCGCTCAGGCCCGATCCAGCCGACCCGTTCCAGTTCGTCGAACGCCTTCCACATGCCGATCAAACCGGTGCCGCCGCCGGTCGGGTAGAAAATCACGTCGGGCAGCCTCCAGCCCATCTGCTCGGCCAGTTCCAGCCCCATGGTCTTCTTGCCCTCGATGCGATAGGGCTCCTTCAAGGTGGAGACGTCGAACCAGCCCATGGCCTCGCGGCCCTCGGCGACGATGCGCCCGCAGTCGTTGATCAGGCCGTTGACGCGGTAAACCCGGGCGCCCTGAAAGGCGATCTCGCGCACGCTCACGTCCGGCGTATCATCGGGACAGAAGACGAAGGATTCGATCCCGGCCCGCGCACAGTAGGCGGCCAGCGCCGCCCCGGCATTGCCGTTGGTCGGCATCGCCATGCGGGTGATCCCGAAGGCATGGGCCATGGAGACCGCCATGCACAGCCCACGGGCCTTGAACGAGGCGGTGGGCAGGCGGCTTTCGTCCTTGACCAGAAGCCGGCCGGCCTTGCCCAGGCCGAGATGCGATTCGACGCGCGGGCAGCGCAAAAGCGGCGTCATGGTCTCACCGAGGCTGACGATATGCTCGGGCCGGCGCACAGGCAGAAATTCTCGGTAGCGCCACAAATCGGGGGGCCGGGCGGCCAGATCTTCGCGGCTCACGGCGCCGGCAATAGCATCGAGGTCATAGCGCACCAGAAGCGGCTTGCCGGCACGGCTGAGGTTGTGAACCACGTCCGGCTCGTGGCGCTCAGCCGTGAGCGAACATTCGAGATGGGTGACGAACGTCGGCAGGTCGGGAAAACCGGAACGCATCTGGGCTCGGGACTTCGGTAACTAACGGGCCGGAGCCGGCGCCGGCCGGGTGCCGAGCTCTTCCGCCGCCTGGCGGAAGATCTCGCCCAGCGGCCCGAAGCCGAGCAGACCCAGCGCCTTGGCGGTGGAGATATCGATCAGGTAGGTCCCTGTCTTGTCACGCTCCTCCCACGGGGGGTTGTCGGTATACGGGGTCACATTGTCGATGGCAAAGCGCAGCCGCGGGCTGGCCTCGTCCGCCGGCGAGATACGCAGCGGCACATCGAGGCGAACCCGTGCGTAGACCCCGCGATCAAGCTCGATCGCCGCCGCCGGGCTTGCCAAAGCCCCCGCCAGCGCCAATGATAACGCGCCCGCAAGCATGGTTTTCACCATCGGTCCCGAAGCCTCCAAAGGCGTGGTCGCCGGTTCTTGCACTGCGGGTCATTATGAGGGGGAACAACATGGCCTGTCAGCAGGTTTTCTCACCAGCATGCGACTGATCCGACCGGAAAACCTGCAGGCCGCCATCGCCGCCATCCTCGAGGCGGCAGGCTGCGCGAGCGCCGAGGCGGATCTGGTTGCCGAACACATGATCGGCGCCAATCTGGCCGGTCATGACAGCCATGGTGCCGGCCTTATTCCGCTTTACATCGAACATCTGCAAAACGGCCTGATCAAGCCCGGCCAGCATGCCGAAGTGGTGCGTGACGACGGCGCCATCCTGGTGATCGAGGGGCATATGGGCTTTGGCCAGGTGATCGCCCGTGAGGCGACCGAACTGGCCATCGATCGGGCCCGCGAGGCGGGGGTTTGCGTCGCCGCCTTGCGCAACAGCCATCACATCGGCCGGGTCGGCGCCTGGGGCGAAATGTGCGCCGAGGCCGGGTTTGTGTCCATCCATTATGTGAACGTGGTGGGAAATCGCTCCAATTTCGTCGCCCCGTTTGCCGGCGCCGAGCGGCGCTTTGCCACCAACCCCTATTGCTGCGCCATTCCGGCCGGCGAAGGCGAGGAACCGCTGGTACTCGACATGGCCACCTCCAAGATCGCCTTCGGCAAGGTCCGCCTGGCAGCAATTCGGGGCGAGCAACTGGAACCCGAGACGATCATCGATGCCGAGGGGCGCCCGAGCGTGGATGCCGGCATCATGCACCCCGAGCTCAAGGGCGCGCTGCTCCCCTTCGGCGGCTACAAGGGCTATGGCCTCGCCCTGGTCTGCGAGCTGCTGGCTGGTGCTTTGAGTGGCCATGGCACGGTGCAGCCGCAAACCCCGCGCGATGATGCAATTACCAACAACATGCTGTCGATCGTCATCGACCCGGCGCGCCTGGTCGACGGTAACTGGTTCGAAAGCGAGGTGCGCGCCTTTATCGCCTATATCCGCGCCACCCGCCCGGCCGATAAAGACACACCCGTGCTGATCCCCGGCGATCCGGAGCGGGCGCGCCGCCGCGCCCGCGAAGAGACCGGTGTTCCGATGCCCGACGCGGTGTGGGAGAACATCCTGCAGGCCGCCGACATGGCCGGGCTGGCGCGTCCGGCGCTTGAGGATCTGGTGGCGTGAGCGCCCAGCCGCCCACCCCGCAGGCACCGCCGTCTGCCCCCCCCTACCCGCGCCCGGCGTACGCCTGGTATGTCGTCGCCGTGCTGTTCGTCGCCTACACCTTTTCCTTCATCGACCGCCAGATCATCAGCCTGATGGTCGATCCCATCCGCCGTGATCTGCAAATCAGCGACACCCAGATCAGCTTGCTCCAGGGCCTTGCCTTTGCCCTGTTCTACACCTTTCTGGGCATTCCGATTGCGCGTGCGGCCGACGTGCGCAGCCGCCGGCTGATCATCACTGCCGGCGTTTTTCTGTGGAGCCTGATGACCGCCGCCTGCGGCCTGGCGCGCAGTTTTTTCACCCTGTTCATCGCCCGCATGGGGGTCGGCGTCGGCGAGGCAGCGCTCAACCCGTCGGCTTACTCTCTGATCGCCGACTATTTTCCGCCCAGGACGGTGTCGCGTGCCATCAGCGTCTATGCCGGCGGCATTTTCATCGGCGCCGGGCTCGCCTACATCCTCGGCGGCACGGTGATCGAGCTGGCCTCGGCGCAGGTCGATATCGTGTTGCCGGTGATCGGCACGGCGCATCCCTGGCAGATCGCCTTTTTTGCCGTCGGCCTGCCCGGCCTCCTGGTGGCGCTGCTGATGCTCAGCGTGCGCGAGCCGCTGCGCCGCGGTCTTGCCCGGGTCGGCCCGTCGGAGGCGGCCGATACGCCCCGTGCCATTCCGCTGCGCGAGGCCATCCGCTTCGTCTGGACGCGTCGGCGCACCTTCGGCGGCCACATCGGCGGCTTCATGTTTCTGTCCATCCTGGGCTACGCCAACATCAACTGGGTGCCGGCCTTCCTCATGCGCACCTTCGGGCTCGGAATCGGTGAAACCGGGCGCATTTTCGGGCTGATTCTGCTGATTTTCGGCACCGGTGGCGTGGTCGGCGCCGGCTGGATCGCCGATGCTCTGCGCCGCCGGGGCTATACGGACGCCAACATGCGCTGCGTCATGATCGGCGCGATCGTGCTGCTGCCTGTGGGCATCGCCGCGCCGCTGGTCTCCAGCCTGCCGGTGGCTATTGCGCTCTTGTGTCTCACCACCTTCTTGTGGAGCCTGCCGTTCGGTGTGGCACCCGCCGCCCTGCAGCCGATCACGCCCAATCAGCTTCGCGCCCAAGTCTCGGCCTTTTACCAGTTCATCATGAATCTCGTGGGCCTCGCGATCGGGCCGACGATGGTTGCGGTGATCACCGATTACGTCTTTGCCAGCGACGGCGCGGTGCGTTATTCCTTGGCCATTGCGACCGCCTTGATGGCGCCGCCGGCGGCTTTGGTGCTGGGGCTCGGCCTCAGGCACTACCGGGCCAGTCTCAAGGACGCCGAAAGCTGGACGACGGTGGTCGAAGCGGGCGCCGAGAAGGACACAGACGATGAACGATAGCCCCCGCACACGCCCTCGCCCCTACATCCCGGAGATCGGGAAATCGGTGGTCAAGAAGGTGCTCAAACCCTGCTCCAAGACCCTCGAGCAGGGCTTCGGGCGGTTGATCGATCTGTCCTTGAACGAATCCAGCTATGGTGCCAGCCCGCGCGCCATTGAGGCGGCAATCACGCGGGCGCGCCAGGCCCACCGCTATCCCGATCCGGCCAGCACCGAGCTGCGCGAAGCCATCGGCCGGGCCTATGATCTCGACCCCGAGCGGATCACCTGCGGCAATGGTTCCGAAGAGCTGCTGGACGTGATCGGGCGGCTGTTCGCGCGGCCCGGCGACGAGATCCTGTTTTCCGAATACGCCTTCATGCAGTTCCCAATTGTCGCCATGCGGGTCGGCGCCACCGCGGTAACGGTTCCGGGCAACGGGCTCACCGCCAGCGTGGACGCGCTGCTTGGCGGCGTGAGCGAGCGCACCCGGGTCCTGTTCCTCGCCAATCCCGACAACCCCACCGGCACCTATATCAACCGCGACGAGCTCCACCGTCTGCACGCCGGGCTGCCCGGCCATGTGGTTCTGGTCATCGATTCGGCCTATGCCGAATATGTCACGGGGGACAATTATTCGGACGGCATGGAGCTGGCGGACGCTCATGAGAACGTCATCATGACGCGGACCTTTTCCAAGGCCTTCGGGCTCGCCGGCCTACGCGTCGGCTGGGGCTACTCATCATTGGCCATGGCGCAGGTGATCAACCGCATGCGCGGCATCGGCAATGTCAACGCGGTGGCCCAGGAAGCCGCCAGGGCGGCCGTTCAGGACCTCGATTTCGTCCGCGAGGTGCGCGACAGGACCGAGGTGGAGCGCGCCCGCGTCGCCAAGGCTTTACGCGCCATCGGGTTGGAGGTGGAATCGGGCACCTGCAATTTCGTCATGGCCCGGTTCCCGGCTGACACCAATCATACGGCCGATGCTGCGCATGCCTATATGGCGGAGCGCGGCATCATTCTGCGCAAGGTCGATGATTACGGGCTCAACGATTACCTGCGGATTACCCTGGGCGACGAGCAGGAAAACGACGCTCTGATCGCGGCGCTCAAATCCTTCATGGTTTAACGCCCACCAAAGACGATCCGCCCGCCCTTGATGACCATCCGCACCTGGCGCAGCGCCGAGATGTCGGCCAGCGGATTGCCGTCGACGGCCACAAGATCGGCGAGGAAGCCGGTGCGCAGCTGCCCGAGCTCCTCGCCGCGGCCCAGGAGTTCGGCGTTCACCGCGGTCGCGGCCCTGAGCGCCATGGCCGGTGTTGCCCCGTAATCGACCATCAGCTCCAGCTCGCGGGCATTCTGCCCATGAGCGAAAACGCCGGCGTCGCTGCCGTTGCACAGGGTGACCCCGGCCTTGAGCGCCGCCTTGAACACCTGGCGCTTGTGTTTGAGGCGGGCGGGCTCCGGACCTGTACCCGGCGCCCAGCCGGCATAGCGCGCCATCGCCTCGCCGGCTGCCAGGGTCGGGCACCAGGCCACACCGCGCGACGCCATCAGGGCGAAGACCTCCGCCGTGCCGCCATCGCCATGCTCGATGCTGGCAACCCCGGCGAGCGCCGCCCGGCGCATGCCCTCAGGTGATGAGGCGTGCGCCACCACCGGCCGGCCGCTGCTCCCTGCCACCGCGACGATCAGCTTCAGCTCGTCAAGCGTGAACGTCGGGCGCGCCTCGCCCTCGGGGCCCCAGCGGTAATCGGCATAGACCTTGATCCAGTCGGCACCGCGGCCGATCTGATCGCGCACCACCCGGATGAGCGC
>CAZZKF010000042.1:0-18622 GCA_964654995.1 uncultured Alphaproteobacteria bacterium
GGCTCAGCCGGTCGCGATAGAGCGCCGGCGCCGCCTCGAAATAATGGGCGCGGAAGCGCCGAAATCCATCCAGCAGAGGTTTGGTTCCAGCCATGTCCCGGTCGCCTCGCTTGCCCGCGCCCATCGGCGCCCGAGCCCCGCCCCGGGCGCGTCCCGAGATGGTAGCCAATCCGCGGTGATCAGGAAAGCGGGGAGGCCAGCCGCGTCTTCTTTCCTAAACCCGGACTTGTGGGTATTGTGTTTTCGTGATTAAGAGGAAGATCCGTGATGGTTCCTGATTATCAAACCCTAATGTTGCCGGTTCTTAAGAGCGCAGCCGATGGAGAAGTCCGAATTGGCGACGTCATCGAAAAGCTGGCAAATGATCTTCAACTTTCACCTGAAGAACGCTCTGAGCTTCTTCCAAGTGGCAAGCAAACTATTTTTGCGAACCGGGTTCATTGGGCCAAAACATATTTGAAACAGGCAGGATTGGTGCGAGCGACGAGACGCGGTCATTTTGCCATTACCGATAAGGGCAAAGCGGTTCTTTCGGACAAGCCCGCTAAGATAGATCTCAAGCTCTTGGAACAGTTCGACGATTTTCGAGATTTTCGGAAGCGTGTTCGCAACAATTCCAAAAAGACAGTTTCCCCGGTAACAACAGAAAGAGCCGATGCAACTCCGGATGAGATTCTACGTGATGCACACGAGAGAATGAATGATACCCTTGCCGCGGAGTTACTTGAACGGGTTATCGACGGGACGCCCGAATTCTTTGAGCGACTTATAGTTTCCCTCCTGCTTGGGATGGGATATGGCGGATCGGCCGAAGAATCGGGCCGGGCGTTGGGGAAATCCAATGACGGTGGTGTAGACGGGGTCATAGACCAGGATCCGCTTGGCCTGGACCGGGTTTATGTTCAGGCAAAACGCTACTCGCGGGATAACAGCGTTGGCGCCGGTGCGATCCGTGATTTCTTCGGAAGTCTGGACCGGTTCAAGGCTAGCAAGGGCGTTTTCGTGACGACGTCGCACTTTTCAAAATCCGCGAGAGAGACGGCGGAGATGCTAAGCAAGCGGATCGTGCTGATCGACGGTTTGCAGTTGAGCAAACTTATGATCCGTCACAATGTTGGTTGCCGTGACGAAGAGGTTCTCTACATCAAGAAAGTTGATGAAGACTTTTTTGAGTGACTGCTTAGCTTGCCCATCGTTTAGCGAGCCTCCTTCTCCCTCACGCCCTTCTCCTCGCTTTCCTGCGCCCTAAAAGCCGCGTGAGGTATTGGCCGGTGTAGCTTTCAGGCACGGCGGCGATCACTTCCGGCGGGCCTTCGGCGAGCACGCGGCCGCCCTTGTCGCCACCTTCGGGGCCGAGGTCGATGATCCAGTCGGCGGTCTTGATGACATCGAGATTGTGCTCGATCACCACCACCGTATTGCCGGCATCGACCAGCGCGTGGAGGACTTCGAGGAGCTTTCGCACGTCCTCGAAATGCAGGCCGGTCGTGGGCTCATCGAGGATATAGAGCGTGCGGCCGGTGGCGCGCCGGGCGAGCTCCTTCGACAGCTTGACCCGCTGCGCCTCGCCGCCCGACAAGGTGGTCGCCTGCTGGCCGACATGGATATAGCCGAGGCCGACGCGCTGCAGCATGGCGAGCTTGTCGCGCACGGCGGGGACCGCCTTGAAGAAGTCGTGGGCCTCATCCACCGTCATGTCGAGCACGTCGGCGATGGAGCGGCCCTTGAACCTGATCTCCAGGGTCTCGCGGTTGTAGCGCTGGCCCTTGCAAACGTCGCACTGGACGTAAACGTCGGGCAGGAAGTGCATTTCGATCTTGATCACCCCGTCGCCCTGGCAGGCCTCGCAACGCCCGCCCTTGACGTTGAAGGAAAAGCGCCCCGGCTTGTAGCCGCGCGCGGCGGCCTCGGGCAGGCGCGCGAACCAGTCGCGGATGGGGGTAAAGGCGCCGGTATAGGTCGCCGGGTTGGAGCGCGGCGTGCGCCCGATCGGCGACTGGTCGATGTCGACCACCTTGTCGATGAACTCGAGGCCGTCGATGCGCTCATGCGCCCCGGCATGCACGCGCGCCCCGTTCAGGCGCTTGGCGATGGCCTTGTAAAGCGTCTCGATCACCAGTGTCGATTTGCCGCTGCCCGAAAGCCCGGTCACACAGGTAAAGCTGCCGAGCGGAATATGGGCGGTGACATCCTGCAGGTTGTTGGCCCGGGCGCCGACCACCGCAAGCGCCTTCCCGGTGCTCGCCGGCCGGCGCCGGGCGGGGACCGGAATTTCGCGCCGGCCCGCAAGGTACTGGCCGGTGAGGCTTTGCGGCGCCGCCATGATCTCTTCGGGGCGCCCTTGCGCCACCACCTCGCCGCCGTGCTTGCCGGCGCCCGGCCCCATGTCGATCACGTGATCGGCGGCGCGGATCGCTTCCTCGTCATGCTCGACGACCAGCACCGTGTTGCCGAGATCGCGCAGGTCCTTCAAGGTCTCGAGCAGGCGCGCATTGTCGCGCTGATGGAGCCCGATCGACGGCTCGTCCAGCACATAAAGCACGCCGGTGAGCCCCGAGCCGATCTGGCTGGCGAGACGAATGCGTTGCGACTCGCCGCCCGACAGCGTGGCCGAGGTGCGGCTCAGCGTCAGGTAATCGAGCCCGACATTGACCAGAAAGCCCAGCCGGTCGACGATTTCCTTGAGCACCCGGGCGCCGATCTCGCGCTGCTTGGGCGTGAGTTTTTCGGGCAGATCGCGGAACCAGGCATGCGCCGCATCGATCGACATCTCGGTCACTTCGCCGATGTGCAGGCCATCGATCTTGACGGCGAGCGCCTCGGGCTTGAGGCGATAGCCGTTGCATTCGGCGCACGGCGCCGAGGCCTGATAGCGCGAAAGCTCGTGCCGCAGCCAGCTTGAGTCGGTCTCGCGCCAGCGCCGCTCGAGGTTCGGGATGATGCCTTCGAACGGGCGCTCGGTGGTGTATTTGGAGCGCCCGTCATCATAAGTGATCACCACCGGCTCATCGTCGGTACCAAAGAGCAGTTTGTCGCGCACCTCTTCGGGCAGATCCTGCCAGGGCGTGTTCATCGACACCTTGAAATGGCGCGCCAGCGCCGAGAGCGCCTGATCGTAGTACGGCGAGGAGGCCCGCGCCCAGGGCTCGATCACCCCCTGGCGCAAGGACAGCCGGGGATCGCCGATGATGAGATCGGCATCAAAATAGAGCTTGGCCCCCAATCCGTCGCAGGTGGCGCACGCCCCGTGCGGGTTGTTGAAGGAAAACAGCCGCGGCTCGATCTCCTCGATGGTGAAGCCGGACACCGGACAGGCGAACTTGGCCGAAAAGATCAGCCGCTGGGGTTCATCATCGTCCTCGCCGCCCACCAGCTCGATAATCGCCAGCCCATCCGCCAGCGCCAAAGCGGTTTCGAAGCCGTCGGCCAGACGGCTTTCCAGCCCGTCGCGGACGATCAGGCGGTCGACCACCACCTCGATGTCGTGCTTGATGTTTTTCTCCAGCGCCGGCACGTCCTCGATCTCGTAAAGCGTGCCATCCACCTTGACCCGCTGGAAGCCGCGCTTGAGCAGATCGGCAAACTCCTTGCGGTATTCGCCCTTGCGCCCGCGCACGATGGGGGCGAGCAGATAGGCCCGGGTGCCGGCCGGCAGCGCCATCACCCGGTCAACCATCTGGCTGACCGTCTGGCTTTCGATCGGCAGCCCGGTGGCCGGCGAGTAGGGCACGCCGATGCGGGCCCACAAAAGCCGCATGTAATCGTAGATCTCGGTCACCGTGCCGACGATCGAGCGGGGATTCCTGGATGTCGTCTTCTGCTCGATGGAAATCGCCGGCGAGAGCCCCTCGATGTGATCGACATCGGGCTTCTGCATCATCTCGAGGAACTGGCGCGCGTAGGCCGACAGACTTTCGACGTAGCGGCGCTGGCCTTCGGCATAGATGGTGTCGAACGCCAGCGACGACTTGCCGGAGCCCGACAGGCCGGTGATCACGGTCAGCGAATCGCGCGGCAGATCGAGCGAGATGTTCTTCAGGTTGTGCTCGCGCGCACCGCGGATGGAAATCACCTTGTTCATATTATGTTCTGTTTGGCACCGTTCCCGTTTATAATCAAGCCGGCGTTGCGCCATGCGGTGGCCGGGCGCAGCCCATTATGCGTCTTTTCACGTTGTCGCAAAGGGGGCGTTTGCTCTATTGTCCGAGCGACAGGCCACGACAGGGGAACCCGATATGGCAGGGAGTGTGAACAAGGTCATTCTGGTCGGCAATCTGGGCCGCGACCCGGAGGTCCGTTTTACCAACGACGGCGCCAAGATCGTCCATCTTTCGGTGGCGACGTCCGAGTCCTGGAAGGACCGCAACTCCGGCGAGCGACGCGAGCGCACCGAATGGCACCGGGTGGTGATCTTCAACGAACGCTTGGGCGAGGTCGCCGAGCGCTTCCTCCACAAGGGCTCCAAGGTCTATATCGAGGGCCAGCTCCAGACCCGCAAATGGACCGACCAGTCGGGCGCCGAGCGCTATTCCACCGAGGTCGTGCTGCAACGCTATCGCGGCGAGCTGACGATGCTGGATTCGCGCGGTGAGGGCGCTGCGCCGGCGAATGTCGCTGCCCCGGCCGAGGCGGTGGAAGCGGGCGGCGGTGCCGCCGCAACCGCCGGCGATCTCGACGACGAAATCCCGTTCTAGGCGCGATCTCCCAAGCCATTGAAATCGCAGGCGATTTTGGGGCCGCTCCAGCGTCCTTTTCCTTGCCCTTGCCCACAAGAACTGGTATGTTTGGACGCCTCTGAACACCAGATATCGCGGCGTCACGGGGTATCTTGAGCGAACCGGCCGCAACGCGCCCAACTCAAGGCCACGTTGCGGCCATTTTGACAATCCGGGGACCCTGAAAACCCTTGCCTGAAACCTCCACATTGCCGCCCTCGGAACCGCCCGCGCAGGGGATCGAACGCATCACCATCGAGGAGGAGATGAAAACCTCCTACCTCGATTACGCGATGAGCGTGATCGTCTCGCGTGCACTGCCCGATGCCCGTGACGGCTTGAAGCCGGTGCACCGGCGCATCCTCTACGCCATGCACGAGAACGGCTACGGCCACGACAAGCCGTACCGCAAGTCGGCCCGCATCGTCGGCGACGTCATGGGCAAGTATCACCCCCATGGCGACCAGGCGATCTATGACGCCATGGTCCGCATGGCCCAGGATTTCTCCTTGCGCCTGCCGCTGCTCGACGGCCAGGGCAATTTCGGCTCGATGGACGGCGATCCGCCGGCGGCGATGCGCTATACCGAAGTCCGCATGGCCCGGGCCGGCGAGGCGCTGCTCGAGGACATCGACAAGGACACCGTCGATTTCCAGCCCAATTATGACGGCTCCGAACGCGAACCGACGGTGCTGCCGGCCCGCATTCCCAATCTTCTGGCCAACGGCGCCGGCGGCATCGCGGTCGGCATGGCGACCAATATTCCGCCGCACAATCTGGGTGAGATCATCGATGCCGCCTGCGCGCTGATCGACGATCCCGGCCTGAGCGTCCATGACCTGCTGCAGTTCGTGCCCGGGCCCGATTTTCCCACCGGCGGCATTATCCTCGGCGAGGACGGGGCGCGCTCGGCGCTGGTCACCGGGCGCGGCTCGGTGGTCATGCGCGGGCGCGTCCATATCGAGGAACCGCGCAAGGACCGCGAGTCCATCGTCATTACCGAAATTCCCTATCAGGTGAACAAGGCGACGATGATCGAGCGCATCGCCGAGGCGGTCCGGGCCAAGCGGGTCGAGGGCATTGCCGAGCTGCGCGATGAGTCTGATCGCGACGGCGTGCGCGTGGTCATCGACCTCAAGCGCGAGGCGGTCGCGGACGTGGTGCTCAACCAGCTTTACCGCTATACGCCGCTGCAAACCTCGTTCGGGGCCAACATGCTGGCGCTCGACGGTGGCCGGCCGCGGACCATGAACCTGCTCGACATGCTGCAGGCGTTCATCGATTTCCGGGCCGAGGTGATCACCCGGCGCACCCGCCATCTGCTGCGCAAGGCACGCGAGCGCGCCCATGTGCTGGTCGGCATGGTGATTGCGGTGACCAACATCGATGCCGTCGTGCAGTTGATCCGCGGCGCCCCGAGCCCGGCCGAGGCGCGGGCGCGGCTGATGGGCCGCGACTGGCCGGCGGCCGATATTGCACCGTTCATTGCGCTGATCGGCGAGCCCGGTCATGACGGCGGGTCTGACACCTATCGGCTGGACGAGATTCAGGCCAAGGCCATCCTGGACTTGCGCCTGCACCGGCTGACCGCGCTGGGACGCGACGAAATCGGCGGCGAGCTTGAAAAACTGGCCAAAAAGATCGCCGAATATCTCGATCTGCTGCGCGACCGGGCGCGGCTGATGGCGCTGCTCAGGGATGAGCTTGTCGAGATGCGCGACCAGTTCGCCACTCCGCGACGCACCGAGATCGTGCCCGGCGGCGACGAGCTGATGGACGAGGACCTGATCCAGCGCGAGGACATGGTGGTGACCGTCAGCCACGCCGGCTATATCAAGCGGGTGCCGCTGTCCACCTATCGGGCGCAGCGGCGTGGCGGCAAGGGCCGCACCGGCATGGCGACCCGCGACGAGGATTTCGTCTCGCAGGTGTTCGTGGCCTCCACACATACGCCGCTGCTGATCTTCACCACGCTCGGCCGGGTGTTCAAGATCAAGGTCTGGCGCCTCCCTCTGGGCTCGCCCCAGGCCCGCGGCCGGCCGGTCATCAACCTCATCCCGGTGACCGAGGGCACCAGCATCGCCACCGTCATGCCGCTGCCCGAGGACGAGGCCGAATGGGATGCATTGAGCGTCATGTTCGCCACCGCCACCGGCAAGGTGCGGCGCAATACGCTGGCCGATCTGGCGCGGGTCAAGTCCAACGGCAAGATCGCCATGCGGCTCGGCGACGACGACCGGCTGGTCGGCGTCGCCGTCTGCCGCGACGACGAGGACGTGCTGCTGGCCTCGCGCCAGGGCAAATGCATCCGCTTTGCCGTCTCGGACGTGCGTGTGTTCAAGAGCCGCACCTCGGACGGCGTGCGCGGCATGAAGCTGGCCAGGGGCGACGCGGTGATTTCGATGTCGATCCTCAACGGCCAGAAGGCCAGCCGCGAGGAGCGCGAGGCCTATCTCAAGGCGGCGCCGTGGAAATCCGACGGCGCCTCGCCAACCCTGCCGTCCGAGCGCATGGCGGAATTGGCGGAGGAAGAGCAGTTCATCCTGTCGGTGACCGAAAACGGCTTCGGCAAGCGCACCTCCTCGCATGAATACCGGACCATGGGGCGCGGCGGCCAGGGCATCATCAACATCGAAACCACCGAGCGCAACGGCCCGGTGGTGGCGGCGTTTCCGGTGCGCGACGGCGACCAGATCATGATGGTCACCGACGGCGGCCAGTTGATCCGCACGCCGGTCGACGATATACGCATTGCCGGGCGCCAGACCCAGGGGGTAACCTTGTTCCGAACGTCGGAAGGCGAACGGGTGGTGTCTGTCGCCCATGTTGCGGACGCCAATGGCGACGATGACGATGAGGACGACGACGCTGCTGATGGTGCCAGCGGCGAAAAGGAAACGACGTGAGCCCAGGGGGAGGCGACGTGAGCAAGGAACGGGTAGGGCTGTGTCCCGGAGCCTATGATCCGATCACTTTGGGGCATCTCGACATCATCCGGCGCGCCGTCAAGCTGGTCGACCGGCTGGTCATCGGGGTGGCCACCAATCTTGCCAAGGCTCCCTTGCTCGATCTCGAGCAGCGGGTCGGCATCGTCACCCGCGAGACCGAGCCGCTGGGGCGCGCCGCCGGCGTCGTCATCGAGGTGCTGCCGTTCGAAGGCCTGCTCGTCGATTTTGCCGAGGACGTCGGCGCCACCGTGATCATTCGCGGCCTGCGGGCGGTCTCCGACTTCGAGTACGAGTTTCAGATGGTCGGCATGAATGCGCGCCTGAACCCCAACATCGAAACCGTGTTCCTGATGGCCGAGGCGAAATATCAGGCGATCGCCTCGCGGCTGGTCAAGGAAGTGGCGCGCCTCGGCGGAGATGTCAGCGACTTCGTCACCCCCGGCGTCAAGGCCGATCTCGAGGCCCGGTTCCGGGCCTTGGCCGAACAGGAGGAGCGCCGCAGCGGCGCCGTATCATCATGAGTTTGCGAACGTTCATCGCCCTGCTGAGTGCCCTTCTTATCGGCACCAGTGCGGCCTCAGCCGTGGATCTTTCGAAATTGGACAAGGAAAACATCCTGTACATGGACCTGCCGACGGGCCGCGTGGTCATCCTCATGCGTCCCGACAAGGCCCCGCGCACGGTCGCGCGGATCAAGGAACTGGTGCGAAAGGGCTTTTATGACGGGCTCGTCTTTCACCGGGTGATCGACGGCTTCATGGCCCAGACCGGCGATCCGCGCGGCGATGGCACCGGCGGCTCGGGCCAGAATTTGCCGGCCGAGTTCAACAGCCTGCACCACATGCGCGGCGCCGTCTCCATGGCCCGCGCCGGCGATCCCGACAGTGCGGATTCGCAGTTCTTCATCGTGCTCAAGCCCAGCCTCTATCTCGATGGCCAGTACACCGTCTGGGGCCGGGTCATCGAAGGCATGGAACATGTCGACGCGATCAAGAAGGGCGATCCCGATCGCAATGGTCAGGTGGACAACCCGGATGCGATCATTCGCATGCGGGTGGCCGCCGACGTCGACAAATAGCGCCGCGTCCGGCATCTTCCGCGGCGGCGGTTCCCGCGCCGATGAAAGTATCCGACTTCGATTTCGATCTGCCGCGCGACTTGATCGCGCTGCGCCCCGTCGAGCCGCGCGATGCCGCGCGCCTTCTGGTGGTCGGCGAGGCCGGGCTCGAGGATCGCCAGGTCCGGGAATTGCCCGATCTGCTGCGCGCCGGCGACCTGTTGGTGTTCAACGATACCCGGGTGCTGCCGGCCCGCCTTTCCGGGCGCCGCGGTGCTGCGCGGATCGAGCTGACGCTGCACAAGCGCGACGATCCGGCCACATGGCGCGCCTTTGCGCGGCCCGCCAAACGGCTGCGGCCCGGCGACGCGATCGAATTCGGAGATGACCTGCATGCGGAAGTCATGGAGCGCCGGGAAGGCGAGGTGATCCTTCGCTTCGATATCGCCGGACAAGCGCTTGACGACAAAGTTGAAACGATCGGCCAGATGCCGCTTCCCCCCTATATCGCCGGGCGCCGGGCACCGGATGAGCGCGACCGCACCGACTATCAGACGATCTTCGCCACCCGCACCGGGGCGGTGGCGGCGCCGACCGCCGGACTGCATTTCACCGATCGGCTGCTCGATGCTCTGGACACGGCGGGCATCGGCCGGGTCGCGGTGACCCTCCATGTCGGTGCCGGCACCTTCCTGCCGGTCAAGGTGGACGACGTGGGCGATCATGTGATGCACGCGGAATGGGGCCGGATCGAGGCGGAGGCCGCTGCCCGCATCAATGCCGCGCGCGCCGCCGGCGGACGCATCGTGGCGGTCGGCACCACCGCCCTGCGGATTCTTGAAACCGCGGCTGATGACAGGGGTCGGGTGGCGGCCTTTGCCGGCGAGACCGACATTTTCATCACGCCGGGCTACCGCTTTCGGGCGGTCGATCGGCTGCTCACCAATTTTCATCTGCCGCGCTCGACCCTGTTCATGCTGGTCGCCGCCTTTTCCGGGCTCGCGCGCATGAAACAGGCCTATGCCCACGCGATCGCCCGGAACTATCGCTTTTTCTCCTATGGCGACGCCTGCCTGCTGAGCCCGATGGCGAGGGAGACGGGGGCATGAGCGAGCATTTTTCATTCCGCGTCACCGCGCGCGATAAGGCGGCACGCGTGGGCGAGATCACCACGCCGCGCGGGCGCATCCGCACGCCCGCCTTCATGCCGGTGGGCACGGCGGCGACGGTCAAGGCCATGCTGCCCGAATCGGTGCGCGCGACAGGCGCCGAGATTCTGCTCGCCAACACCTACCATCTGATGCTGCGCCCCGGCGCCGGGCGCATTGCCCGTTTGGGCGGCCTGCACGAATTCATGGACTGGCCGGGGCCGATCCTGACGGACTCGGGCGGCTTTCAGGTGCTCTCGCTGGCCAAATTGCGCCGGATCGATGAGGACGGTGTCACCTTCCAGTCGCATATCGACGGCGCGTCCCACAAGCTGACGCCCGAGACCAGCATCGAGATTCAGCGCACGCTGGGCGCCGACATCATCATGTGCTTCGATGAATGCACCCCCTGGCCGGCAAGCCATGACGAGGCGGCGCGATCGATGCGCCTGTCCATGGGCTGGGCGGCGCGCTCGGCCGACGCCTTCGCGGCCTCGGGCGGCGCAGAGGCCGGCGCCGCCCTGTTCGGCATCGTCCAGGGCAGCGTGTTTGCCGATCTGCGCCGCGAATCCGTGGATGCGCTCATCGACATCGGATTTCCCGGCTATGCGATCGGCGGGCTGGCGGTGGGCGAGGGCAGGGAGGCCATGTTCGAGGTGCTGGACGCCACCGTGCCGCACTTGCCCGAGCAGGCGCCGCGCTATCTGATGGGGGTCGGCAAGCCGGCCGATATCGTCGGCGCGGTGGTGCGCGGCATCGACATGTTCGATTGCGTGCTGCCCACCCGCTCGGGCCGTACCGGACAGGCCTTTACCCGGCGCGGCCCGGTCAACCTCAAGAATGCGCGTCATATGGATGACCCGCGCCCGCTTGATGAGGCCTGCAAATGTCCGGCCTGTCGGCGCTTTTCGCGCGCCTATCTGAACCATCTGGTGCGGGCCGGGGAAATCCTCGGCGCGATGCTGCTCACCTGGCATAATCTGCAGTATTATCAGGATCTTGTCAGGGGGCTGGGAGAGGCGATCAAAGGCGGGACGCTGGCCGCATTCGTCGATGATTTCACCGCCCTGCAGGCGGCCGGCGATATCGAGCCGTTGTAAGCAGGTGACGGTATTGACCGGATGCACGGTGCTGCCTATGGTGCGCGCGGCTTCTGGGCCCGTAGTTCAGTGGTAGAACACGTGACTTTTAATCACGGTGTCGGAGGTTCGATTCCTCCCGGGCCTGCCATCTCCTGTCGGCGCCATCCGCTCGGATCTTCGGGTTGGTCCGAGCCCCGATTCACGGCCTTCAAAGCGGATCGGCCGGCGCGCCCGCCGTCTGTCCGATGCTCATCGCCAGCACCCGGCTGATTTCCATCAGGGACCGGGACGATTCGCTGCGCCAGACATTGAAAGCATCCTGCACCGCGGCCATGGCTTTTTGCGATGACGGGGCCTTGTCAATGACACCTTCGGCGATCAGCCGCGCGACGACGTCTCGTGACAGGATAAAGCTGTCGACGCCCATGAAGCGCAGGAAATACGGGCCGCTGTTGCCGCCAAGCCGGGCGCCGCGTTTCTTGAGCAGGGCCAAGAGCCCGACATAATCGCTCGCCGGCCAGCTGCCAAACGCCTTGCCGGCACAGCCATATTCGCTTGCGAGCTCGGTGACAAAGGCGGCATTGCGTTGTACGGCCTGGATTTTGGCACCATTGCGCACGATGCGCCGGTCGGACACCAGGCGGTCGAAGTCCGCCTCGCTCAGCATCGTGCATCGCACCGGGTCGAACCCCCAGAAGGCCTCTTCGAAGCCGGGCCACATGTTCTCGACCACTTTCCAGTTGAAGCCGGCCTGAAAGATGCATCGGGTCATACAGGACAGCCAGCGATCATCGGGCAGGGCGGCCAGTTCGGAGGGCGACTTCGGTTTCTCCAAGGCCGCTTCCAGCGCCTTCTCGCCGCCTTGGCGCGCGGCCGCGATGGCATGGATTTCTTCGAAACTGCGCATAATCATGTCTCCGCCAGCAGGTTGAGCCCCCGCAAGGCGGTTCGCGCGACCTGCCACAGGTCGTGCTCGTCGCGCACGACTTTGGACAGAACGTTCAAACCGATGAACAGGCTTTGAAGCGTCAGCGCCAGGCCATGCGCATCCACTTCACGATCGATCTCGCCCTTGGCGATGCCCCAGCCGAGGATCGTTTCGATGCGCGCCACCCGCTCGCCCACCGCCCGCTTGAGCTTTTCGCCCAGTTCGTCATTGCGGCTGCCCAGCTCGGCAACACAGTTGACCGCCAGGCATCCGCGCGCTTCCGGGTCGGCCGACCGCCATGCGCAGACCGCACGAAAGATGTCGGTGAACAGCGCCTTGACCGACATGTCCGGCGTCGCTTCCATCAACGCCCGATCCGGCGCCTGGCTGAGATAAAGCCTCAGCACTTCGTCGAACAGGGCCTCGCGGCTTTTGAAGGCGTTATAAAAGCTCGAGCGCGTGATGCCGAGTTTTTCCGACAGGGCCTTGACGGAACTGGCCACATAGCCGGTGCGCCAGATCTCGTTCATGGCCAGCTCCAGTGCTTTCTCGCGGCTGAACTTGGAGGGGCGTGGCATGGCGGGGCTTCCTCACGAAATCGCCTGCAGAATTTTATACACCTCTGGACAAAACATGTCGAATATGTTTTGTACATAACTGAACATAACCATTGTCATCACATCAGGACAGGAAATTTCATGGCCGCATTTTTTGTTGCGACATCGCGGATCAAGGATCCGCAGAAATTTGCCGACTACGGTTCCAAAGCCGGCGCCAGCATCGCGCCGTTCAGTGGCGAACTGGTGATCCGGGGCAAGAGCGTCGACACGCTTGCCGGCGGCAGCGACCATCAGGTTGTCGGTGTCGTGCGCTTTCCCGACATGGCGGCGCTCAGGGCCTGGTATCGCTCCCCGGACTATCAGGCGCTGATCCCGCTTCGCGATGAGGCTGCGGAAATGACGCTGGTGATCTATGAAGAGCCGGACTGACGAAAAGCGGCGGAGCGCTTAGCCTCCGGAGCCTGCCGCGAGCCCGTGCCATCCCGCCACGATCCCGCGGTACCCGCCGCCGCCGGTGCAGACACAGGCCGGCCACGGCACCTGACCGGACGTGTGGGTGGCGCCGGCCGGCCGAGCACCCATGCACACCGCTCTTGAACCCACCCACGAAGCGGCGGATGATGGAGGTGTGCGCAGGCGAGCACGGGGGGAAACATCATGACACTGCAACTTTACAAGGCCGGGTCGGCGGCGCTGATGCTGGCGGCCCTGGTCACGGGCCTGTTTCCGGGGCCTGTCGCGCGGGCCCAGGATGTGCCGCAACGCTCCATCGTCCATGTTGCGGGCGATCTCTATCGCTTTCAGAACAACGCCCATTATTCGGTGTTTCTGGTCACGCCCGATGGGGTGATCCTCGCCGACCCGATCAATCGCGAGGTGGCGACGTGGATCAAGGGCGAGATCAAGAAACGCTTTGATGTGCCTGTAAAATATGTATTTTACAGCCACAGTCACCCGGATCACATCAGTGGCGGCGAGGTCTTTGCCGATTCTGCCACCTTCGTGGCGCAGGAAAATGCGAAGGCCAAGATCGCCGCCGGCGATTACACGCCGGTGCCCACCGAAACGTTCAAGACTCGCAAGATCATTTCGCTGGGCGGCAAGCGGGTCGAGCTGATCTGGCCCGGGCGCAGCCATTCCGACAATCTGATCGTCGCCTTGTTCCCGGACGAGCGGGCGCTGTTCGTGGTCGATGCCATCTCGGTCAGGCGGCTGCCGTACCGGGATTTCCCGGACGCCTATTTTCCCGATTTCATCGACTCATTGAAGGCGATCGAGGCGCTCGATTTCGACATTCTGGTGACCGGGCACGGGCCGATGGGCGTCAGACAGGACGCCGTCGATCACCGCCTCTATCTGGAAGAGCTGGTGGGCGAGGTGCGAAAGGCGCTGGCCGGCGGCCTGTCGGTGGAAGAGGCTCAGGCGCGGATCACCCTCGAGAACTACAGGGACTGGGCCCAGTATGATGCCTGGCGGGCGCTCAATGTCGCCGGCCTCTACCGCATTCTGGGCGGCCAATAGCCGAGCGGGCGTTTGCCCGTTAAAGCGCCTCGATCACCGACTTGAGCTTGCCCTGAACGGTCCCGGCGATCTCGGCCAGTTGCGGGTTGTCGATCGCCTGCATCGAGGCGACGGGATCGACCGCCGAGACCTCGATGCGGCCGTCATCGAGCTGCTGCACGATCACATTGCACGGCAGCATGGTGCCGATCTTGTCTTCGGCCTGAAGCGCCCGATAGGCGAACTGCGGGTTGCACGCCCCCAAAATCCTGTAGGGCCGGAACTCGACATCCAGCTTCTTGCGCAGGGTCTCCTTGACGTCGATTTCGGTGAGGATACCGAAGCCTTGCGTCATCAGGGCCTCGGTGACGCGGGAAATCACGGCGTCGAAATCGCCATCCACGGTTTTCGAGAAATGATAGGACATCGCTCTCTCCTTCTTTTTTCAGCCGTCGGGTGGGTGGCCGCCGGCCGGGCCGGGGGCTGGCCCTCGACCCGGCCCTGGCACGACCGGACTCGCCCCTCTATTTAGTGCCAAGCTGGGCCGGCACAAAGGTCTCCAGGACCGCCTTGCGCAACAGCTCGGGCGGCAGCAGACCCTGGTGCAGGATGAAATCATGAAACGCCTGCTGGTCGAACCGGCCCTGCAGCTTCAGCTCGGTCTCGGCCCGCAAGGCGCGCAACAGATTGAAACCGTAGTAATAGGCCGTCGCCTGGCCGGGGATGCGGTAGGTGTAACGCTCGACCTCGTTCTGGGCGTCGGATTCGCCAAGCACCACCTCTTCCATCAGCAGCCGCTTGGCCTCGTCGGCGGAAATCAGGCCGAGGTTGAGCATCGGATCGAGAAAGATGCGCGCCGCGCGCAGCATCCGGTCCTGGAGCGAGACCAGCTGCCCGTCGAGCGGCATGTACGGCTTGACGAGTGATTCCGCGTACAGCGCCCAGCCCTCGACATTGGCGCTGTTGAAGGCATAGACCACCCGGGCGATGGAGACGCCCTCGGCCATCATGACGCTGAACTGAAGCTCGTGACCGGGGCGCGCCTCATGGGCGGTGAGCGTCCAGGTCTCGGCCTTGACGGCGGAATCGTTGAACTTCCAGCTTCCGTCCGGATTTTTCTCCAGGAGCGGGACCTGAAACTCCGGATATTCACCGGTGTTGCCGATGAGGCGCGGGACCTTGACGCTGGCCGCCGGCTGGGCCGCCGATTCGGCCGCCGTCTTCATGGTAATCGCGATTCTGCGGTCCGGAATCGTCACCAGCCTGTGCTGGCGGATGATCTTTTCGATGTCGTTGAGCCGCGTCTTGTAGAAATCGAGGATCGTATCACCGGTCAGCGTGTCCTTCTTGAGTTCGCGAAGGACGTCGCGGTAGTCGGTGACCTTGAAGCCCTTTTCGCGGGCGACCAGCGGGGCCAGCGTCATCATCTCGTCGCGAATGGCGACGAAGGCGGCGGTGCCCAGCCGGATCAGGTTTTCCGGGGTGTCCTCGACACCCCAGTTCCGCAAGCCGTTTTCGTACAGCTCGCGCGGCAGCCGGGCCTGCGTCCGGGCCCGCGGCAGCACCACTTCACGCACCCAGGCGGCATAGTCGTTGAGCTGCTTCTCCAGCGTCTCAAAGGGCGTCTGCCAGCCCTCGAGCCCGCTCGCCGCCAGCAGTTTCCTGGCCCCGGCAATGAAGGTCGGCAGGCGCTCCAGATCCTGCTCCACTTCGGCCCGATAGGGACCGATCAGCTTCTTGTTGTTCATGCGCTCAAGCGTGCGCGCCCTGGCCAGCTCGGTGAGCGGCTCGTAGCCCGGCTCGAGCCCGGCATAGCGGCGCAGACGGGTGATGATCGCCGGCCGGCGTTCCTTGGCGATCTGCGGGTCGAGCAGCCCCTGGACGCTGAAAAAGATGGTCTGGCCGATGTTGAAATAGGGAATCAGATACTTTTCTTCGAGCCGGACGCTGCGAATGGTGTCGTGCCCGGCCTTGATCAGAATCTCGAGATCCTGGCGGACCCGCGGATCTTTCTCTGCCTCAAGCGTCTTTTGGAGGCGCGCGATCGCCGCTTCGGTGGCGGCGATCAGCCGCGCGTTGACCCTGGGCCTTAGGTCGAGAATGTTCTCGTCGATTCCCTCGACCCCGAGGCTGGCGGCCGATTCCGGGAAGAATTCCCCGGTGACCTTGAGCAATTCCTGGGTGTAGGCGTTGGAGCGGGCGACCCAGTCCGGCTCGGCCGCACGCGCAGGCACGCCGGCCAGGACGGCCAAAGCCGTCACAAGCAACCAGATTTTCCTGAACATGGTGGATTTATCCTTTTGTGGGTTCCGGAAGTTGCGGCCCCTTGCCCGGCACGTTAGCGGACACGGCCATTGAAGAAAAGCCTTTCATGTGTCCCCGACCGGCTGCCGGTCGATCGCCCGGTTTTCACCGATCGTTAAGCATGACTCCCTAGCTTGGGCGGTATCTCTGACGCCCGAGGACCTGCGATCCATGGCCCGCGCCCAGCCCCGCCCAATCGCCGATGTTCCGGCCGCCGCCGTCAAGGACCTGGTGCGCCAGGGCCGGCGGCTGATCGCCAGGGGCCGGCTTCACGAAGCGATAGACGTCTTTGAGCGGGCTCATGCATTCAGCCCCGGCGATCCGGACGTCTTGTTCGGCCTGGCGCAGATCGCCGACCGGCTGGGCGAGCCGGACAAGGCCGCCGGCCTTTATGGCGCGGTGCTGATGGCCCGGGCGGATGCGGTGGAGGCGGCCAACAACTTGGGCAACATCCAGACCAGGCTGGGCCAGTATGACGCCGCCATCGAGACCTTTCGTGCGGCCATCGAGCGCGCCCCCGAAACCCCGGAACTGTGGCTCAATCTCGGGCGCGCCGTGGCCGCCACCGGCGATTTCGAAAACGCCCGGACCTTTTACGAGCAGGCGCTGGCCCTCAGGCCGCGCTATGGCGAGGCTTATGCCAATCTCGCCGAACTGGCCTGCGGCGAAGGCCGGCTCGACGACGCGCTCCCCCATTACCGCCGCGCCATCCGGCTGCTGCCGCGCGACGGGCAATTGCGGCTCAATCATGCGCTCACGCTTCTTACGCTCGGCGACCTGGAGGCCGGCTGGGCGGAATACGAGCACCGCAATGCCAAGGGGCTGGCGCGCGCGATTACCTATCGCAATCGCATCCGCCGCTGGACCGGCGAGGATTTGACCGGCAAGACGCTGCTGGTCTGTGCCGAACAGGGGCTGGGCGACCAGATCTTGTTCGCAAGCTGCCTGCCGGACGTGATCGAGCCGGCCGGCGAGGTGGTGATCGAATGCGAGGAACGCCTGGTGCCGCTGTTCGCCCGCTCGTTCCCGACGGCCCATGTGCACCCCTATAATGCGGTCAAGCTGGAAGGGCGCTGGGTCTTTGAATATCAGTGGCTTGAGGGGCGTTATTCACCTGATTTTCAAATTCCGATGGGCAGCCTTCCGGGGCTGCTGCGCCGCTCTCTTGCCGACTTTCCGGATCGCCGCAGCTATCTGCAGGCGGACGAGCAGCAGGTTGCTGGCTGGCAGGCGCGCCTCGCTGAGCTGGGGCCGGGGCCGAAGGTCGGGATCTGCTGGCGCAGCGGCCTGCTGACACCTGAGCGGCGCAAGGAATATCTGGCGCTCACCGACTGGGCGCCGATCCTGCGTCTGCCCGGTGTCCACTTCGTCAATCTGCAATATGACGAATGCACGGGCGAGCTGGCCGAGGCCGAGACGGCGCTGGGTGTCCGGATTCACGATTTTCCCGCGCTCGACCAGAAAAACGATCTCGATGGTGTGGCGGCCTTGATCGCGGCGCTTGACGCGGTGATCTCGGCGCCGACCACGGTGTCCAACATCTCCGGCGCGCTCGGCGTGCCCACTTTGCGGCTGATGCGCGAGCGCGGCTTTACGACGCTCGGCACGGACGGCGAGCCGTTCCAGCCGGCGGTGATCCCGGTTTTTCCCGAAAGGCCGGGGGACTGGGATGCAGTTCTGAGCGCTGCAACGCAAGAACTGCGTCACCTCAACGCAAGAACTGCGTCACCTCAAGGAACAGAAAGAAAGTACGATAGGTTGGAGCTTTGATGAAACTGACGGAGTATCTGAGACGACGCGCCAATGAGGCGCGATGGCTACATCTGAAGGGTTACGAAAATGGGGATCCGGAAACGAATGGTGAGTTTCTGACCCTTGAGTTGCTGCGCAGCTATTTTGTCCACTTTGTGGATATCGGTGCCAACAGAGGTGACTTTTCCAGGAAAATCAAAGACATGCATGAAAGCTGCCGGGTCACGGCGTTCGAGCCTAATCCCGGACTGCACAGTCGGATTCGCGCGTGTCTTGATCAGGACCGGGGCGACAGGCTTTTCGGCTGCGCCCTTTCGGACAAAAGCGGGAAGGCGCGGTTTTTCGTTTTTGCAAGTAATGACTCGGTGTCAAGCCTGTCACGCCGCACCGAAATGAACCCGAAGTTCAGGCGAGGCACAACGGAAATCGAGGTTGACGTTGCAACCCTGGACGATTTCATCGAGCGGTTTGAGGAAAACGCCGATGCATCCGATGCCGGAATACTTCTCAAGGTCGATGCCGAGGGGCATGAGGCGCATATTCTGCGTGGCGGACGCCGTTTGTTCGCTGTCCACCGTCCTCTTTTCATTCTGTTCGAATATTCGTTCGGCTGGGTGGAAACGGAGTC
>CAZZKF010000042.1:18722-21179 GCA_964654995.1 uncultured Alphaproteobacteria bacterium
ACCGTCCTCTTTTCATTCTGTTCGAATATTCGTTCGGCTGGGTGGAAACGGAGTCGCTGTTTCGCGACACCTATCATGACCTGAACGAGCAGGATTTTTCCGTCTGGCGGCTTACGCCGCTCGGCCTGGAACTCGTGCCGTTCTACCGCAGATCCATGGACGATACGCTTTACTGCAATTATCTGGCGGTGAAGAATTTCGACATGTTGAAACGGTTTGATAGTGTCGCCGTGAAGACACCGTACACCGAGACCCGGTTTATTCCCTTTGCGCAGCCGGAATAACGCAGGCCGAGGGCCGTATGGCCGGATTCAGCGGCTCAGTTCGCGCATGGCCTCATCGAGCCCTTCCAGGGTCATCGGGTACATGCGCCCGGCCATCAGCCGGTAAAGCATCGAGATCGACGGCGTGTATTCCCAGTACTGCTCGGGCACCGGGTTGAGCCACACCGCCTTGGGATAGACGCCAAGCAGCCGGCGCAGCCAGACTTCGCCGGCTTCCTCGTTCCAGTGCTCGACGCTGCCGCCCGGCTGCACGATCTCATAGGGGCTCATCGAGGCGTCGCCGACCAGGATCACCTTGTAATCGTGCGGGTAGGTGTGCAGCACCTCCCAGGTCGGCGTCTTTTCGGCGTGGCGGCGGCGGTTGTCCTTCCACACCGCCTCGTAAAGGCAGTTGTGGAAATAGAAATATTCCAGATGCTTGAATTCGCTGCGCGCCGCCGAGAACAGCTCCTCGCAGACCCTGATGTGCGGGTCCATCGAGCCGCCGGCATCCAGAAACAGCAGCACCTTGACCTTGTTGTGGCGCTCGGGCAGCAATTTCAGGTCCAGATACCCGCCATTGTGTGCCGTGGCATGGATGGTGCCGGGCAGGTCGAGCTCGGTCGGCGCACCTTCGCGGGCAAAGCGGCGCAGGCGGCGCAGGGCCAGCTTGATGTTGCGGGTGCCCAGCTCGACCGAATCGTCGAGATTGCGGTATTCGCGCTTGTCCCAGACCTTCACCGCCCGGCCCTGGCGGCCGGTGTCCTGGCCAATGCGCACGCCGGCCGGATTGTAGCCGTAGGCACCGTAAGGCGAGGTGCCGGCGGTGCCGATCCACTTGCAGCCGCCCTCGTGGCGCTCGTCCTGCTCCTCGAGGCGTTTCTTGAGCGTCTCCATCAGCTCGTCCCAGCCCATGGCTTCGAGCCTGGCGCGCTCCTCCTCCGAGAGATAAAGCTCGGCCAGATGACGCAGCCATTCTTCCGGGATGTCCACCGTCTCGTCCTCGCCGGCTGATTCCAGGCCCTTGAAACAGGCGGCGAACACCCGGTCGAACTTGTCCAGATTGGTCTCGTCCTTGACCAGGGTGGTCCGCGCCAGATAGTAGAAATCATCGACCCGGTAGCGGGCGATCCCGGCCTTCACGCCCTCGATCAGCGTGAGGTACTCACGCAGGGTCGCCGGCACGCCGGCCTCGCGCAGGGCAAAGAAGAACTGGGTGAACATGGCGGCCCGCCTTTCCCGGTGCGCGCCTGGCGCCCCGCGCCGCTCAGCGCCCGCCGCTCTGGCGCGACAGAAACGCCAGGCGCTCGAACAGATGAACGTCCTGCTCGTTCTTCAGGAGCGCACCGTGCAGGGGCGGGATGATCTTCTTGGGATCGCGCTGGCGCAGCACTTCCGGCCCGATGTCCTCGGCCAGCAGCAGCTTCAGCCAGTCGAGCAGTTCCGAGGTTGAAGGCTTTTTCTTCAGGCCCGGCACCTCGCGCACGTCATAGAAGACGGTCAACGCCTCGCGCACCAGCTCCCTGTGGATGCCGGGGAAATGGACCTCGACGATCTCGCGCATGGTCTCGGGCTCGGGAAACTTGATGTAGTGGAAGAAGCAGCGGCGCAGAAAGGCGTCGGGGAGTTCCTTTTCGTTATTCGACGTAATCAGCACGATCGGCCGGTGACGGGCGCGGATCGTCTCTTGCGTCTCGTAGACGTGAAACTCCATGCGGTCGAGCTCGAGCAGCAGATCGTTGGGAAACTCGATATCCGCCTTGTCGATCTCGTCGATCAGCAGCACCGGCGCCTCGTCGGCATCGAAGGCTTCCCACAGCTTGCCGCGAACGATGTAGTTGGAAATGTCGTGGACACGCTCGTCGCCAAGCTGGGAATCGCGCAGCCGCGACACCGCGTCATATTCGTACAGGCCCTGCTGGGCCTTGGTCGTCGACTTGATGTGCCATTCGATCAACGGCTTGTTCAGCGCCTTGGCGATCTCGTGGGCGAGAATGGTCTTGCCGGTGCCGGGCTCGCCCTTGACGAGGAGCGGGCGCTCCAGCGTGATCGCGGCGTTCACCGCGACCATCAGATCTTCGGTCGCAACGTAGGAATCGGTACCTGTGAACTTCATCGCTCGGGGAACTTTCAGAAATGACCTTGGGGCTGGCATTAGCTCATAAGCCCCAAATCCCCGACGATCAAGGCCGGA
>CAZZKF010000043.1:0-2558 GCA_964654995.1 uncultured Alphaproteobacteria bacterium
CCGAGGTTTTCGCGGATGGCGATATATTCCATTTCCGGGGTGATGATACCGGCGCGTGCGTACGCCAATTGACTGACCGCGCGGCCTGCCTTGGCCCGCAAAACCATGCGCGCACGCCGCGGGAAGGCGGTGACCTCGGCCTCGCTGCCGCCATTGTCCTCCGGGCGCACGTCCCGGCCTTCGTATTCCTCGACGTCGCCGCGGGCGAGAATCCAGTCGCGGCGCAGCGCCGGCAGGCCGGCTTCGATATCGATCCGGGCGTCCGGATCGGTATAGGGGCCTGATGGGTCATAGACGCGAACCGGCGGCTCCCCGGCGCTTGGCGCCAGATCGACCTCGCGCACCGGCACGCGCAGATCCGGGAATCGCTGCCCCTTCAGATAGACCTTGCGCGAGCCGGGGATCGGCCCGGTGGTCACGGTTTCGGTATCGGGAATGATCTGCACGTTTGCTTTGGTCATCGGTCTGCCTTCGCTTGCAAGGGCATGCCTGCGCCACGGCTGAGCGTCGAACAAGGGGATGTGGAAAACGCCATCGGATCATCCGCTCCTTACGCTGGTGCGAACCAGGTCAAGTTCGACGGGTATGGTCTCAGCCCCTCGGGGGCACCCCGGACGGATCGTCATCGTCCATTTATTGGCGCCCAATCGCCGGGCCTTGTCAACCGTGAACGGATCAGGGTTTTCCGGGCCGGGCGGTTTTCGGCGGCGACAGATGGTTTTCTCAAGCCATGATCTGGTCCGGTCGCCGCCTCACAGCCGCGTGTCTTTGTCGCAGGTGCAAGCGATTTGGCTAAATCAGTAGCATGGAATGTACGAAGTGAGCGCGGTCCGAACGAACAGTGCGGCCACAGCGTTTCCGGGAGCTTGAAGATTCGGGCACATGTTTTTCATGATTTTACAAGTATAAGGCGTTGTACTCTTTTTCGAATTGAATGGTTTAGAAAATACTCGTAAAATGAGAAAAATGTAGCCCGGGGAGGAAACACATGTTGCGGGGTTGCTTGTCGAGCATTTTGATGATGGCCCTGGTCATGGCGACGTCGGTACCGACAGCCGCAGCGGGCGGGTTTGATCCCTATTTCGGCGGGCCCGATCATGGCTTCGATGCTTATCGCCGGTCCGGTGAACTGGCGGCCGGTGTTTACCTGCGTGTGCCCTTTTCGGGCAACCCACGTCGATCGGTTTCCGAAACCCGGTTTGGTCTGAGTTTGGGCGCCCGGCTGCCGAGCGTCGATCGCCCTGAGATCAGCCACACCCTGGCCGACATGCCCAAGCTGGTCGATCTGTCGATCGGTTTGACCGGCAAGGACAGCCTGCGGCTCAACGGCGTCTCCATCGCCGGCACACCGAGGCTTTATGCCGACGAGGATGGAGGGTGGGGGACAGGCCCATGGATATTCGCGGGCTTTACGCTGCTCGGGGGCGCATTGCTCCTGGCCGCAGTGATTTCGTGAAGCGGCGATTACGAAGTCACCTCTCCCCGCGATTTATCAACCGAGCATAAACCAAGTGGTGATGACGCCCGTGCCCTGATCGGCCAACGGCCGTCCAATCCATAATCGGAGGAAACCAATGCTGAGGCAGTGTTTATCGATTATTTCCATGATCGCACTGATCACGGCGACGTCCACGCCGACATTCGCCGCCGGATTGGACCCCTATTTCGGCGCGCCATCGAATGGCTTTGACACCTATCGCCGGTCCGCCGAATTGACCACCGGGGTTTACCTGCGTATCCCGCTCTCGGGGCGTCCGAGCCGCTCACTCTCCGAGACCCGCTTTGGTTTGAGCATCGGCGCCCGGCTGCCGAGCGTCGAGCGTTACGACAACGGGCACGCGCTGGTCGACATGCCCAAACTCTTCGATTTGTCGATCGGATTGGCGGGCAAGGAAAGCCTGCAACTCAACGGCCTCTCGATCATCGATACGCCGACGCTTTATGCCGACGAGGACGGGAAGCCAAAGAAAAAAATCGTATGGCCCTGGGTCGTGGCCGGTGTTGTCGTGTTCGGCGCCTTAGGTGCCGCGGCTATTAGCAAGTCCGTTGGCAAATCTATCGAACGTTCATTCGAAAACCCCTAAAAAGGTATTGAGAGCGTTAAACCGTGCCAACGTTAGCCGGCCCGGTTAGACATAGAAGGATTCGCCGCAGCCGCAACGCCCCTTTTCGTTGGGGTTGTTGAAGACGAAGCCGGTGAAGAATTGTTCTTCCCGGAAATCCACCTCAGCACCGCACAGCGGCGCAACCACTTCCGGGTCGACGAAAACGGTGGCCCCCTTCTCTACCACCACATGATCGCCGGACTGCGGGTCGGAAGGCTGCTTCTTCGTTCCATGAGCGATGGCGAATTTGCGAACCGACGGCGTTCTCGCCACCTGGACGGGAAAGACGCTGATATAGGTTATTCAGTCCGTGTATTATGACCAGTGTTCAAAGATCAATAAACGGGAGGAAATCAATGTTGCGGCAGTGTTCATCCATCATATGCGTGATTGCCTTGATTACGGCGGCGTCCGCTCCAACATTTGCGGCCGGCGGGTTTGATCCCTATTTTC
>CAZZKF010000043.1:2658-20855 GCA_964654995.1 uncultured Alphaproteobacteria bacterium
ATTACGGCGGCGTCCGCTCCAACATTTGCGGCCGGCGGGTTTGATCCCTATTTTCTTGCGCCTGAGTATGGTTTCAGCAGCTATCGCCGCTCCGGCGAACTGGCCGTCGGGGTTTATGTGCGCATCCCCTTCTCGCGCAGTCCGCGTCAATCAGTTTCCGAGACCCGCTTCGGTTTGAGCCTGGGCGCGCGGCTGCCGAGCGTCGATCGCTATGGCAGCCGGCATGCGCTGGCCGACATGCCCAAACTCTTCGATCTGTCGATAGGACTGCGAGGCAAGGAAAGTCTGCAACTTAACAGCATTGCCCTCGCAGACACGCCGATTCTCGCGGCCGGCGAGGACGAAGACGAAGAAAGAAAAATATGGCCCTGGGTGGTTGGCGGCGTGGGCGTTGTGTTAATCATAGTCCTTGGCAGCTTAGCAGGCGTTAAGGCCGCAACCAAAAATTTTCCTTCGGAACCAGCTAATTAGCCATAACAGGAATCGCGGCGACCTCCCCGGTCCGCGGCGATTGCAATTCGCTTTCCGCCTTGAACGCTTTGATCAGGCAGGTGAGGAAACAGGCGCCGTCGGCGAGTGAGTGGCGGATGGTTTTCTCGGACCCGGAAATCCTCTAGCCTTGAGCCCCAACGCGGCCCGTTCGGGCGGTTGCGGGTTGCCGCCATTTGCTATGCGGAGCATGCCATGGATATGGCCTCTCTCGGTCTCGATGACAACTATACGCTCGATGACAGATACACGCGCGCCCGAGGACGGGTGTATCTGTCGGGCGTTCAGGCGCTGGTGCGGCTGTTCCTCGACCAGCATCGACGCGATGTGGAAGCCGGGCTCGATACCGCCGCCTTCATCTCCGGCTATCGCGGCTCGCCCCTGGGCATGCTCGATCACGCCCTGTGGCAGGCAAGCGCGCATCTGGGCGAGCACAACATTCGCTTCGAGCCCGGGCTCAACGAGGATATCGCCGCCACCTCGGTGTGGGGCACCCAGCAGGCGATGCTGCTGCCCGGTGCGCGCCATGACGGCGTGTTTGCCGCCTGGTACGGCAAGGGCCCGGGTGTCGATCGCTCGGGCGATGCCTTCAAGCACGGCAATTTTGCCGGCACCGCGCCCAACGGCGGCGTACTGGTGTTTTTCGGTGACGATCACGGCGCCAAGTCGTCGACCACCGCGCATCAGTCGGAACCGGCGCTGATCGCCGCCATGATCCCGGTGCTCAATCCGGCGACGATTCAGGATTATCTCGATTTCGGCCTCTGGGGCTGGGCCCTGTCGCGGTTCTCGGGGCTTTGGGTGGGGCTCAAGTGCGTCTCCGAAACGGTGGACGGGGCGGCGTCATGCCATGTCGGGCCGGATCGCGCGCCCGTCATCCTGCCCGATGATGTGCCGATGCCGCCCGGCGGGCTCAATATCCGTCTGATGGAGGCCAACCTCGGTGATCCGGAAGAACGGGTCCTGCGCTATCGCCTGCCGGCCGCGCGCGCCTTCGTCCGCGCCAATGGTCTTGACCGGGTGGTGATTGCAGCGCCGCGGCCGCGCCTCGGCATCATCACCACCGGCAAGGCCTATCTGGACGTGCGCCAGGCGCTCCGTGATCTCGGGTTGGATGATGAAGCGGCGGCGGCGCTCGGCATCAGCGTGCTGAAGCTGGCGCTGACCTGGCCGATCGAGCCGGAGATCATCCGCGACTTCGCTGAGCGCCAGACCGAGCTGCTGGTCATCGAGGAAAAACGCGCCATCATCGAGGACCAGGTCGCCAGCCTGCTGTTCAACATTCCGGCAGATAAGCGCCCGCGGCTCATCGGCAAGACGGATGAGACCGGTGCGCCGCTGCTGCCCGATTATGGCGAGCTCGACCCCGACATGGTGGCCCGGGCAATTGTTTCCCGGCTGCGCGCCCTGGGTGCCGATGATTCCTGCCTCGCCGCCGGTCTGGCGCGGCTCGAGGCGCGGACGCCGGCGAAACGCAACGTCGATGCACCCAATATCGTGCGCCTGCCCTATTTCTGCTCGGGCTGTCCGCACAACACCTCGACGCGGGTTCCCGACGGCAGCCTGGCGATGGCCGGCATCGGCTGTCACACCATGGCCTTGTGGATGCCCGACCGGCCGACCCTGCCGCCGACCCAGATGGGCGGCGAAGGGGGCAACTGGATCGGCATGGCGCCGTTTGTCGAAATCCCGCACATGTTCCAGAATCTCGGCGACGGGACCTATTTTCACTCCGGGCTGCTGGCCATCCGGGCGGCGGTGGCGGCGGGCGTCAACATCACCTACAAGCTGCTCTATAACGACGCCGTGGCGATGACCGGCGGCCAGCCCGTGGAGGGGCACACGGGCGTGGCGACGATCAGCCGTCAGCTCGCCGACGAAGGGGTGAAGCGCATCGCCGTGGTCAGCGACGATCCCGGCAAGTACGGGGCGGCCGGCTTCGCGCCGGGCGTCACCATTCATCACCGTGATGAACTGGATGCGGTGCAGCGGACCTTGCGCGAGGTGCCGGGTGTCACCGCGCTGATCTACGATCAGACCTGTGCCGCCGAGCTGCGCCGACGGCGCAAGCGGGGCACGGCGCCGGACCGCGACGAGCGGGTGTTTATCGCAAGCGATATTTGCGAAGGCTGCGGCGACTGCGGGGTTCAGTCGAACTGTGTGAGCCTGCAGCCCCTGGAAACCCCGCTGGGGCGCAAGCGCACGGTCAACCAGTCCTCGTGCAACAAGGACTATTCCTGCCTCAAGGGGTTCTGCCCGGCGCTGATCAGCGTGCGGGGTGCGCGCTTGCGCAAGACCCGGGCCGAGATTCCCGAGGAGGTCTTTGCCGATCTTCCCGCCCCGGAAGCGGCGGCGCTCACCGGGCCCTACGGCATTCTGGTCACCGGCATCGGCGGCACCGGCGTGGTCACCGTCGGCCATATCCTGGCGATGGCGGCGCATCTCGAAGGCAAGGGCTGCTCGGTCCTCGACATGACCGGGCTGGCCCAAAAGAACGGTGCGGTCGTCAGCCATCTGCGCATTGCGCCGGCGCCTGAGGACCTGAATGCACCGCGCCTCGGGCTTGGCGAGGCCGATGTGCTCTTGGGCTGCGATATCATCGTCGCCGGCGCTGCGCAGACACTGGCCCAGGTCAACCGCGATTCCGGCCATGCGGTCATCAACGAACATCTGATCCCGACCGCCGCCCTGCTGGCCAATCCGGACGTCGATTTCCAGCCCGAGCGGTTTGCGCAGGCGATTGCCGCCACCACCGGGCCGGATCGCAGCCATTTCATCGATGCCACCCGGGTGGCCACCGCGCTGTTCGGCGATGCGGTCTACGCCAACATGGTCATGCTTGGCTTCGCTTGCCAGTTGGGCCTTTACCCGGTGGGCGTTGCGGCGATCGAGCGGGCGATCCGGCTCAACGGCGTTGCGGTCGAGGACAACCTGAGGGCCTTTGCCGCGGGCCGTGCCTGCGCCGCCGTGCCCGAGCGCCTGCGCCCGATCCTCGGGGCCGATGAGACGGCCGCCGCGGACGCGGAAGACCCCGGCCTCGAGGCGCTGATCGAGGACCGGGCGGCGCGGCTTGTCGCCTATCAGAACCAGCGGCTGGCGGGGCGCTACCGCGCGCTCATCGACCGGGTGGCGGCGGCCGAGCGGGCGGTGGCGGCGGGACACGACGAGCTCGCCCGCACGGTGGCGCGCATCTATTACAAGCTGCTCGCCTACAAGGACGAGTACGAGGTCGCCCGGCTGTTTTCGGACCCGGCATTTCGCCGCTCGCTGGACGCCACCTTCGAAGGGCCCTATCGGCTGGCCTTTCATCTGGCGCCGCCGATTCTCGGGGGCAAGCCCTCGGACGGACGGCCGAAAAAGCGCCGCTTCGGCCCCTGGCTGCGCCATCTGTTCCCACTGCTTGCCCGCATGAAGGGCCTGCGGGGTACCGCCTTCGATCCCTTCGGGCGCAGCGCCGACCGCCGCCTCGAACGCGAACTGATTAGCGAATATGAGGCGCTGGTTGGCGATCTTCTGGACGGCTTGACGCCGGATGTCCATGCCCGCGCCGTCGAGATCGCCGGGGCGTTCGATGCCATCCGCGGCTTCGGACCGGTAAAGGCGGAAGCCGCCCGCGCCGCCCGCGCCCGCGCGGAACGGCTGATGAAAGCCTACCGCGCGCCGCCGGCCCAGGCCGCGGAGTAAAGACGCCAAAGGTGCCGCGATGACACCAACCATGCGGGCGATGGTGTTTGAGGAACCGGGCAGGCCGCTGCGGGCGGTCGCGCGGCCTCGGCCCGCACCGCAGGACCACGAGCTTCTGATCCGGGTTCATGCCTGCGCTGTCTGCCGCACCGATCTGCACATCGTCGACGGCGATCTCGCCCACCCCAAGCCCGACCTCATTCCCGGTCACGAGATCATCGGCACGGTGGTCGCGGCGGGTCCGGGAGCGGGGCGTTTCGCCATCGGTGCGCGCGTCGGCGTGCCCTGGCTGGGACGGACCTGCGGGCGCTGTCGCTACTGCCGCACGGGGCATGAAAACCTGTGCGATCACGCCCGCTTCACCGGCTACGACCTGGACGGCGGGTTTGCCGAATACACCTGCGTACATGAGGACTACGCCTTCGCCATCCCTGAGCCCTATTCGGACCAGCAGGCGGCGCCCCTGATGTGCGCCGGGCTGATCGGCTATCGCTCGCTGGCGGTAGCCGGAGAGGCCCGCCGATTAGGCCTTTACGGCTTCGGGGCGGCCGCCCATATCATCGCCCAGGTCGCCGTCTATCAGGGCCGCGAGGTGTTCGCCTTCACCCGCGAGGGCGACACGACAAGCCAGGCCTTTGCCCGCGAGCTCGGCGCTGTCTGGGCCGGGGCGTCAACCGAGCGTCCTCCGGAAGAATTGGATGCCGCCATCATCTTTGCCCCCGTCGGCGCGCTGGTGCCGGCGGCACTCGAAGCCGTGCGCAAGGGCGGCGTGGTGGTCTGCGCCGGCATTCACATGAGCGACATTCCCGCCTTTGCCTATGAGCTGCTGTGGGGCGAGCGGGTCGTGCGTTCGGTCGCCAATCTGACCCGGGCCGACGGCGAGGCGTTTCTGGACATCGCGCCCAGGGTGCCGGTGCGCACCTCCACCCGTGCCTATGCGCTCGAAGAGGCCAATCGGGCGCTCGACGATCTGCGCGCCGGGCGGATCAACGGCGCGGCGGTTCTGGTCAATCCGGACAATTGATCGGCTCTGGCCGCCCGGGCCAGCCATCAAGTGCTTGGTCCGGCGGGGGAAAGGGCCTATATGTAGATCAAGGGGTTCGGGGGCGCCTCTTCCATTGGCCGGGAGGCCGGTGCCACGATCATGACCATTACCGGACGCGCCATCCGCTGCCTGGCCGTTGCCGTATCGCTGGTTTTCGGCGCCTCGGCCGGCGCCCAGGAGCTCACCTATTTTCGCATCGGCACCGGCTCGACGGCGGGGACCTATTTCGTCATCGGCGGGGCGCTGGCGCGTCTCATCAGCCAGCCGCCAGGCGCCAGTACCTGCCAGGAAGGCGGCCACTGCGGGGTGCCCGGGCTGATTGCCCTAGCCGAGGCCACCGACGGCTCGCTCGCCAATATCGAGGCGGTGGCCGCCGGCCGGCTTGAAAGCGCGCTGGCGCAGGGCGATCTGGTCTATCGCGCTTTTCGCGGCGAAGGCCCGTTCCGCCGCTCCGGCCCGCACCGGAACCTGCGGGTGATTGCCCATTTGTATCCCGAAAGCGTACATGTCGTGGTGCGCCGCGCCGCCGGCATCCGCTCGATCCGCAGCCTGCGCGGCAAACGGGTGTCATTGGATCGCCGCGATTCCGGGACCTATGCCGACGCGGTGATCGTGCTCCGGGCCTTCGGCCTGCGCGAGACCAATTTCATCGCCCGCTATCTCGAACAGAACCGGGCGGTGGACGCCATGCTCGCCGGCAAGCTGGACGCGTTCTTCTTCGTCGGCGGCTATCCGGCCTCGGGCATTGCCGATCTCGCGGCCCGCGGCGTCATCGATCTGTTGCCGATCAAGGGGGCCCGGGCGGCCCGCGCAATGGCCCGCTATCCGTTTTTCCTCAAGGACGAGATTCCGGCCGGCACCTATCCCGGGATCGACGCGGTCAAGACGCTCAGTGTCGGCGCCCAGTGGATCGTCGGCGCCGAGGTTGACGAGGACCGCGTCTATGCGATCACCCGCGCCCTGTGGAACCCGGCCAACCGCCGCATTCTCGAGGACGCCCACCCGGCGGCACGGCGCATTCGCCTGGAAAGCGCACTCGATGGTGTCACCATTCCTTTGCATCCCGGGGCCGAGCGCTTCTACCGCGAGGCCGGGCTGATCGAAACCACCGGCCAATAGCCGGACTGCCGCGGGCATGGCATCTTTTCCCCGGCGCCGGCCTCGGATAGAGTGCCGGGACTGTTTCCCGGCGGTCGCGAGGATGCCTGATGATCCCCTTTCTTGTCACTGAATCTCCCCCGGACGCGGTTCCGATCTGGCCCGTCGCGGAAGAGGATTTCGAGGCCTGGTGTGCCGCCCGATCGCGCACCCTGCGCACCTGGGTCGAGGCCTCGGGCTTTCGCCCGGACCGGTTCAGGCACCTGTGCCTGCCCGGTGAAGACGGTCAGCTGGCCGGCGTCATTCTCGGCCTCGGTGGCGGCGGCGAGGCGCTTGGCGATCCCTGGGTCTATGCCGGACTTCCGCAGGACTTGCCGCCCGGCACCTATCGCATCGAAGCGGCGTTGGATGGGCATGCTGCAACCCTGGCGGCGCTGGGCTGGGCGCTCGGCACCTATCGCTATCGCCGTTACAAGTCGGACGCGCCGGACCGAGAACCGGCGACGCTGGTGATTCCGGAGGCGGCGGACGCCGGCCATGTCGAGCGCACGGCCGCGGCCATCTTCCTGGTGCGCGATCTGATCAACACGCCGGCCGGCGACATGGGGCCGGAGCAACTGGCGGCGGCCGCACAGGAACTGGCGGCGGGCTTTGGCGCCGCGTGCGAGATTATTGACGGTGTCCGGCTTGAACGCGAGTTTCCGGCGATCCATGCGGTCGGAAAGGGCAGCCCGCGGGCGCCACGTCTGATCGATCTGCGCTGGGGGGAAGGCAATGCGCCGCGGCTCACCCTGGTCGGCAAGGGGGTGTGTTTCGATTCCGGCGGGCTCGACATCAAGCCGGCATCCGCCATGCAGCTCATGAAAAAGGACATGGGCGGGGCGGCGCACGCGCTGGGGCTGGCGCGGATGGTGATGGCGGCGGATCTGCCGGTGCACTTGCGGGTCCTGATCCCGGCGGTGGAAAACAGCGTCTCGGGCGCCGCCTATCGCCCCGGCGATGTGATCGCAACCCGAAAAGGACTGCGGGTCGAGATCGGCAATACCGATGCCGAAGGCCGGCTGGTGCTGGCCGACGCGCTGGCCTTCGGTGATGAAGAGGCGCCTGACCTGTTGATCGATCTGGCGACGCTCACCGGCGCCGCCCGGGTGGCGCTGGGGACCGATCTGCCGGCGCTGTTTACCGATGACTCTGAGCTTGCCGATGCCCTGGCGCAAGCCGGCCGGCGCGAAGTCGATCCGCTGTGGCGCCTGCCCCTGTGGACGCCCTATGCGGAAGGCCTGGACAGCAAGATCGCCGACATCGGCAATGTCACACAGGATGGCTTTGCCGGGGCGATCACCGCGGCCCTGTTCCTCAAGCGCTTTGTCGACAAGGCGGCGGCCTGGGCGCATCTCGACATCTACGGCTGGAACCGCAAGGACCGCCCGGGTCGCCCGACCGGCGGCGAAGCGATGGCCCTGCGCGCCCTGTTTGCGGCTCTGCGTGCGCGCTTCGGCGAACGCGATGCAGACGATGGCGGTTCGGGATGAGCGATGCCGGCTTCGATCCCCGCATCACGCCGGCGCGGCCCGATCTTGCCGCCGCGCATCTGGCCGGGCGTATCGAGGCCGAACGCTATGTGAAGGGTGAGACCCTTGCGGTTTGCGCCTCGCTTGCACCTGTGCGGGCCGAGCCGGTTACGGACGCCGCGCAGGTCAGCGAGCTGCTGTTCGGCCAGCGCTTCATCGTTTACGAGCAAAAGGACGGCTGGGCCTGGGGGCAGGGCGAACACGACCAGTACGTCGGCTATGTGCAGGCGGACGCGCTGACCCGGGCAGAGAATGACCCCAGCCACCAGGTCCGGGCGCTTTTCAGCCACATCTACACCCGGCCCGACGTCAAATCGATGCCGTGCATGTGCATCAGCATGGGCAGCCGTCTGTGCCTCGATCCCGAGGGCGGGGAAAACGGCTTTCTGCCAGAGACCGGCGGCGGCTGGATTTTTGCCGGCCATGTGGCGCCACTTGATGAGCCGGAGCCCGACTATGTCGCCACCGCTGCCCGGCTTGTCGGCGTGCCTTACCTGTGGGGCGGGGTGAGCGCCTTCGGGCTCGACTGCTCAGGGCTGGTGCAGCGGGTGCTGGCGCTGGCCGGCCTGTGTGTGCCGCGCGACAGCGACCAGCAGGCCGCCGCCATCGGCCGCGCCGTCGAACCGCTTCCCGGGCCCGGCGCCTTGCGCCGTGGGGACCTGGTGTTTTTCCCGGGCCATGTCGGCATCATGCGCGACGCCGAGAGGCTGATCCATGCCAATGCCCGGTGCATGATGGTCACCATCGATCCGCTGGCCGAGGTCATCGAGCAAATTGCGCGCACCGAAGCGCAGCCGGTCACGGCCGTGCGCCGCCTCGATTGAGACGGTACCGGGCACGCACGGGTCAGGCCGCCTTGGTCTCGATCCAGGCGTTGACCACTTCTTCCAGCATACTGAGCGGCATCGGGCCGCCGGAGAGAACGACATCGTGGAATTCGCGGATATCGAACCGCTCGCCAAGCCGCCGGCGAGCGGTCTCGCGCAGCTCGAGGATCTTGCGCATGCCGATTTTGTAGGCGGTGGCCTGGCCGGGCATGACGAAATAGCGCTCGATCGCCTTGGTGGCGTCACTTTCGCTGTACGGCGTGTTGGCGACCAGATACTTGATCGCCTTCTCGCGACTCCAGCGGCGCGCATGAATGCCGGTGTCGACGACCAGCCGCGTGGCCCGCCACAGCTCCCCGGCAAGGCGGCCGAAATCGGAATAGGGATCATCGTAAAACCCGATTTCCTTGGCCAGATATTCGGCGTACAGCCCCCAGCCTTCGGTATAGGCGGTAAAGCCCGCGAACTTGCGGAAGCTCGGCAGATCCGTCTGTTCGATCTGCAGGGCCCGTTGCATGTGATGGCCGGGCAGGCCCTCGTGGAAGGCCAGCGCCTCGATGCCATAGGTCGGCATCGCCGACATGTCGGAGAGATTGACGTAATAGACGCCGGGGCGCGAGCCGTCGGGCGCCGGCATCCAGTAGAACGCCCGCCCCGCCGATTTTTCACGGAACGCCTCGACCCGTTTGACCACCAGATCGGCCTTCGGCGTGTGCGCGAACACCGTTGGCAGCTTCGCCTTCATCGCCGCGATCACCGCCTTTGTGCGTTCCAGATAGGCGGTGCGTCCCTGTTCGTCGTCGGGCAGGTAAAAGCGCGGATCGGTGCGCATGAAGGTGAAGAAATCGCGCAGCGAGCCGGCAAAGCCGACCCGCGCCATGATCGCCCGCATCTCATCCTGAATGCGGGCCACTTCGGCCAGGCCGTATTCGTGAATCTCGTCGGCGCTCAAGTCCGTGGTGGTCATGTCCTTGAGGCGCTGGCGGTAGAAACGGGCGCCGTCGGGCAGGGCCCAGACGCCGTTGTTGCCTTTTGCCTGTTGCTGCAGCTCGCGCAGGTATGCGATCAGCTTGCGGTAGGCCGGCGCAACCGCCGTCTCGAGCGCCGCCGTGGCACCGTCGACAAGCCGCTGACGGCTCGCCGCATCGATCTTCAGTGTGGCGACCTTGGCGCGGAAATCGGCGAGCAGGGCGCTGTCGGTGCCGGAGTCGTCGAACGGCGCGCCGCGCAGCATGTTTTCCGAGTCCCGCAGGGCATGGGCGAACACGAATGCGGGCGGCACGATGCCTTTCTGCGCCCGCATCTCGAGCCCGTCGATAATCTGATCCATCAGTCCGGCGACACCGTTGAGCCGGGCGATATAGGCCTTGGCGTCGGCTTCCGAATCGATGCGATGGAAGTTGATGAGAAAGGCCGGAATGCGCGATTGCCAGCCGCGCATCTGGTTGATCGGGTAATTGTGAAAGCGGAATTCGAAGTCGGCGAGCTTGCGCTCCGCCTCATATTCGAACAGGCGGTAGCTGAGACGCGCCGCCGGGTCCAGACGATCGATATCAAATTCGCTGTGCAATCGCTCCAGGTCCTGGCGCACCAGGGCGATGTCTTCGATGGCCTTGGCATCCGACAGATCGTCCCATTTGTCGTAGTCGGTCTTGCGGCCCAGAACCGTCTGGCGCATCGGTGAGCGCGCCAGGTCGCGCTCGAAACTGTCCTCGAAAAAGGCGGCGAGGCGGGCCGATTCGGATGCCTCGGGCTCGGCCCTGTCGGTCGGCGCATCGCAGGCCGAGAGGGTGAACGCCAGGGACAGCGCCCCGGCGACGACAAATCTCTGCCAAAGGGTCATGGGATATCCTTGCCGATGATGGCTGCAGGCGCTTGCGGCGCCGGGCAACCGGTCAGTCGCTGAGCGACTTGAGATAGGCGATCAGTGCCGCCCGGTCGGCTTCCTTCTTGATGCCGGCAAACGTCATCTTGGTGCCGGGAATGAACCCGCGCGGGTTCTCGAGCCAGCGATCCAGCGCCTCTTCGTCCCAGACTCCGCCGTGTCCGGCCAGGGCGGATGAATATTTGAATCCTTGCCGCCCGGCCACCGGCGCTCCGACAATGTTCCACAGGTTGGGTCCCACCCGGTTCTTGCCGCCCTTGTCCTTGGTGTGGCAGGACGCGCATTTGCGGTACAACTTCGCACCGGCCTCGGGCGATGCCGTGGCCACCAGGGCGGCGATGCTTGTGGTGGCCGGCGCCGCGTCTGGTGCGTCCAGGGCCTCGGTCACCACGGCCGTGGCCGTGTTGGCAGTTGCCGTCGCATCCGTGGCGACCTCTGCGGCTGCGGCCGCCGGTTCCGGGGAACCGGCCGGCTCGACGGCAGTTTCCTCGGTGGCGGCCTCGGCGACAGTCGTTGCCGATTCTTCTTCCGGTTCGGCGACCGGATAAACGTTCCTGGCCAGCGGCTCGGGACGGACCAGCGCGTCGGCCAGATTGTTGATGACAATCAGCAGCAGAATGGTCAGCAAGAACGCGCCGATGATCTTGTTCAGTTCGAATTTATCCAAGACCCTTACCCTCCCTCAGGCACATGGCTCGCCATGCCGGTTGGCGGAGATTATCCGGTTCCTCGCAGTTTTCGCAAGCCGATATCGCGTCTTTCCGGGGCAATCGGTGTGTAGCGAAGCGGGCTGTGGGCAACGTTGACAGGGCGCGGTCCGGGACGGATACTCCCGGCGGCCGTCGCCAGGGGCGGCCGGCACCGGAGCCTGGGCATGACCACACCGTCACCCGAAAACACCATCGCGTTTCAGGGCGAGCCGGGGGCCTATTCGCACCTGGCGTGTCGCACCGCCTTTCCCGACATGACGGCGGTGCCGTGCCCGACGTTCGAGGACACCTTCGCCCAGGTCGAGCAGGGCCTCGCGCGCCTCGCCATGATCCCGATCGAGAATTCGGTGGCCGGCCGGGTGGCCGACAATCACCATCTGCTGCCGCGCTCCAACCTGCACATCGTGGCCGAGCATTTTCAGCGGGTGAATCATCATCTTCTCGCCGTCAAGGGCGCGAGCATCGAGCAGTTGCGCGAGGTCCACAGCCATGTCGAGGCCCTGGGGCAGTGCCGGGCGCTGATCCGTGAGCTGGGTTTGACGGCCAAGGTCGAGGCCGATACCGCCGGTGCCGCCCGCCATGTCGCCGAGCTCAACGATCCGAGCGTTGCCGCCATCGCCTCGGAACTGGCCGGCGAGATTTACGGGCTTGAGTCGCTGAAGGTCGGGGTCGAGGATGCCGCCCACAACACCACCCGCTTTGTCGTCATGGCCCGCGAGCCGGTGGACCCGGGGCCTGACGATGGTCCGACCATGGTCACCTTCGTCTTCCGGGTGCGCAACGTGCCGGCGGCCCTGTACAAGGCGCTGGGCGGCTTCGCCACCAACGGCGTCAACATGACCAAGCTGGAAAGCTATCAGCTCGAGGGTGAATTCTACGCCTCGCAGTTCTATGTCGACATCGAAGGCCATCCCTCGCAGCGCCCGGTGCGCCTCGCCCTCGAAGAGCTCGAATTCTTCACCCGCGAGCTCAAGATCCTCGGCGTCTACCCCCAGCACCCCTACCGCCAGCGCTTCAAGGAATAGCGATCAGCCGGTCTCTTTCGCCCAGGCGGTCATCAACTGACGCGCAATGGCCAGCGGCGGCGGTACGCTGAAATCTGCACCCGGCGCACCGTCGAGCGCGGCCATAAGCTCATCGCGCGAGACCCAGCGAACGTCGTCGAGCTCATGCGCATCGATGGTGATTGCGTCCGATTCGGCCTCGGCCAGACAGCCGATCATCAAGGACGCCGGAAACGGCCACGGCTGCGATGAGTGATAGCGCACGGCACCGACGGTGATGCCGGCTTCCTCGAGGACTTCGCGGCGCACCGATTCCTCGATTGCCTCGCCGGGCTCGACAAAGCCGGCGAGCGCCGAATAGAAGCCGGCCGGGAACCGCGTGCTGCGCCCGAGAAGGCAGCGTTCACCCCGATAAACCAGCATGATCACCACCGGATCGACACGCGGGAAATACTGGGCATTACAGCTCGCGTCCGTGCAGCGGCGCAGATGTCCGGCCTCGTCTGTGCGGGTCGGTGCGCCGCAGGCCCCGCAAAAAGCGGTGCGGGCATGCCAGGCGATCAGCGAGCGGGCCTGGGCGAGGATCGCTGGCGCGCCCTCGGGAAGCGCCGGTGCAATCGCCCGCAGATCGATGAATGTGCCGGACTGTGTCAGCGGCGGGGAATCCTCGGACAAGCCGGGGACATCAACGGCATAGCGGGCGGCGCCTGATTCGTCGACGCCCAGAAAGATGTGCGCGGCCTCGGCATCGAGGATGTCGGTCAGATCATCCGCGCCCAGCCAGGCGATGCGCGGGGCATCACCCTCACGGATCAGCGGCTTGAGGCGCCAGAACGGTACCATCCGGGTGGTTGGAGCGCGCAGGGCAGCGGCCTGCCAGTCGGTGTCGCGGCGCAAATGGGCGGCGCGATCAAGGGGGCTGCCGGCGAAGGTGTGCACGTCCATGGACAGGTCCGTCTGATGTGTCGGGCGGGGATGTTCGATGGGCGCAGACTGCCACAGGGGACGGCCCTGCGGCAATGGCGGCGATCGCCTGGTCGGGGCCCCAACAGATGGCTTTTTGGCGCCGCTTTACTTGCGCCTGCCGGCCCGAATCCTGATATAGTGGCGGTGGAAGGCTGGCGGTGGACGGATCCCTCGCCAACCCGGTCAGGTCCGGAAGGAAGCAGCCGTAACGAGCTGGATTCGGGTCGCTGCCCAGTCTTCCACCCCGCCCCTCGGCGATGGGCCAAGGGGGCGGCGCTTTTTTTGGTGGTTGCGAAACTGACCCCGAGGGCGGCGGGACACGGCGATGAACGAACTTTCCGAGACCGGTGAGGCCGCGCAAACCGCCACCGCGACCCGCTCCGAATACCGGGTGCTGGCCCGCAAGTACCGCCCTGCCAGCTTTTCCGAACTGATCGGCCAGGAAGCGATGGTGCGCACGCTCTCCAACGCCATCGAGAGCGGGCGTCTCGCACACGCCTTCATTCTCACCGGCGTGCGCGGGGTCGGCAAGACGACCACTGCCCGGCTGATCGCCCGGGCGCTCAACTGCACCGGCGAGGCGAGCCGCGACGGGCCCACCATTTCGCCCTGCGGCGTGTGTGACAACTGTGTGGCGATTGCCGAGTCCCGCCATGTCGACGTGCTGGAGATGGATGCCGCCAGCCATACCGGCGTCGACGATGTACGCGAGATCATCGATGCCGTGCGCTACGCCCCGGCAGTGGCGCGCTACAAGGTCTATATCATCGACGAAGTGCACATGCTCTCGCGCAGCGCATTCAATGCCCTGCTCAAGACCCTGGAAGAGCCGCCGGCGCATGTGGTCTTCATCTTCGCCACCACCGAGATCCGCAAGGTGCCGGTCACGGTGCTGTCGCGTTGCCAGCGGTTCGATCTGCGCCGGGTCGATGGCGAGACCCTGATGGCGCACCTGCGCACCATCGCGGGCCGCGAAGGCGTCGAGATCGAAGCCGGCGCCCTGGGGCTGATCGTGCGGACCGCCGAAGGCTCGGTGCGTGATGCGCTCTCGCTGCTCGATCAGGCGATTGCCCATGGCGCCGGGACGATTGCGGAGGCTGCGGTTGCCGACATGCTCGGGCTGGCCGACCGCATGCGCATTTATGATCTGTTCGAGGCGGCCCTCGCCGGACAGGTCGGCGAGGCGCTGGCGGTGCTGCGCGACCTTTATGATGCCGGCGCCGATCCGATTGCCGCTCTGCAGGACCTCCTGGAGGTCACCCACGGACTTTCGCGTCTCAAGATGGTGCCGGAAGCGGCCGAGGATGTGACCATTGCCGAGTCCGAGCGCACCCGCGCCGCAGCGCTTGCGGCCAAGCTGTCGATGCCGACGCTGGGGCGCACCTGGCAGATGCTGCTCAAGGGACTGGATGAGGCCCGGCGCGCGCCCTCGGCCTTGGCGGCGGCCGAAATGGTGCTGATCCGGCTGGCTCACATGGCCGATCTGCCGGACCCGGCCGAGCTGGTACGCCGCGCCCGCAACCGCGTACCGGCGTCAGCGCAGGCAGCGCCCGCACCGCCGAAGAAGCCGCCGGCGTCATCACCGGTGGCGCACCAGCCACCCCCCGATTCGGGGCCCGTGGCCGGCGCTGCCCAAGCGCCAGAGTTGGCCCGGCAATCGGCGCCCGCCGCGCCCCGGCCGCGGACCTTCGAAGAGGTCGTCGATCTGGTCGGGGACCACCACGAGGCGGTGCTGCAGACCCATCTGCTCGACAATGTCCGCCTGGTCCGCTTTCAGCCCGGGCGCATCGAGATCCAGCCGACGCCGAAGGCGCCTGCGGATCTCGCCAATCGCCTCGGCAAGCTGCTCACAACATGGACCGGCGAGCGCTGGGTCGTCACCGTCTCGCAGGAGGAGGGCGGGCCGACCCTGCGTGAGCAACAGGAAGCGGCGGCAGCCCGGGCCCTTGACCAGGCCCGCGCGCACCCGGTGGTTCAAGCCGCGCTTGAGTTGTTCCCCGGCGCCGAGATTGTCGATGTGCGCGACGTGGCGGTTTTGGATGTCGACATTATGGCGGATGCAGAGAGGGATACAGCCGGCGAGGGAGAGGGTGCGTGAAAAACCTCGGTGAAATGCTCAAGCAGGTTGAGCAAATGCAGGCCCGGCTGGCCGATATGCGCGCCTCGCTCGGCGACTTGCGCATCGAAGGCCGCGCCGGCGGCGGCATGGTCGCGGTCACGCTTGACGGCACCGGCCAGATGCGCAGCCTGACCATCGATCCGGCGCTGGCCTCGGGGGACGAGGTCGAGGTGCTGGAAGACCTGATTGTTGCCGCCCACAACGATGCCCGGGCCAAGCTGGAAACGGCGGTGGCCGAGCGGATGAAGGAAGTGACCGGCGGCATGGCGCTGCCGCCGGGTCTTGGTTTGCCGTTTTGACCGGATCCGAGATCGAGCATCTGATCAAGCTGCTGGCGCGTCTTCCCGGACTGGGGCCGCGCTCGGCCCGGCGCGCGGTTCTGCACCTCATCAAACGGCGCGAAAGCCTGATGGCGCCGCTCGCCAGGGCGCTGGTGGAGGCGGCCGAGCGGATCACCGCATGCCGCGAATGCGGCAATCTCGATACCGCGGAGATCTGCCCGATCTGTCGCGACCCAAGGCGCGACGCCGGCCTGGTCTGCGTCGTCGAGGACGTTGGCGACCTGTGGGCGCTGGAGCGCGCCGGGGCGCACAAGGGCCGCTATCACGTGCTCGGCGGCACATTATCGGCGCTCGATGGCGTGGGGCCCGAGGACCTCAATATCGAAAGCCTGCTCAAGCGGGTGGCGGCGGGCTCGGTGCGCGAGGTGATTCTGGCGCTGAACGCCACCGTCGACGGCCAGACCACGGCCCATTATCTGATGGACCGCCTGGCCGAAACCGGGGTGCAGGTCACCCAGCTGGCCCACGGCGTGCCCCTGGGTGGCGAGCTCGACTATCTCGACGACGGCACGCTTGCTGCAGCGCTCAAGGCACGGCGCCCGGTCTGAGCTATCCGATCACCCCTGATCGGCGATCACCTTGTCGGGCTTGGGGATCAGCGTGTCTGCGTCTGCCGTCTCGTCATCGGCGACCTGCACTTCCTCGATGCGCCCGGCGCGGCGCACGATTTTTTCCGAGGAGGTGCTGATCTTGCGGATGTCCTGCTCGGCCTGCTCGAAGTGGCGGCGCAGGCTGGCCACCCGGTCATCGAGCCGGGCGACGTCCTTGAGCAACGTCATCACCTCGCGCTGGATGAGCCCGGCCTGCTCGCGCATGCGGGCGTCTTTGAGCACCGCGCGCACGGTGTTCAGGGTGGCCATCAGGGTGGTTGGCGAGACGATCCACACTTTCTTGCGATAGGACTGCTCGACGACATCCAGAAAACTGGCGTGCAGCTCGGCATAAACCGCCTCGGAGGGCAGGAACATCAGCGCCGATTCCGCCGTCTCGCCGGCGACGATGTATTTGCCGGCAATGTCATTGACATGCTTGAGAACATCCGCACGGAACGCCCGCGCCGCCAGAGTGCGGGCCGCCTCGTCGCCGGCCTCGGAAAGCGCCCGGTAGCTTTCCAGCGGAAACTTGGCATCAATGACGATGGCGCCCGGCGGGTTCGGCAGCCTGATCAGGCAGTCGGCCCGCTTGCCGTTGGACAGCACGGTTTGAAAGCTGTAGGCCGAGGGCGGCAGGATGGTGCTGACCAGATCGTTGAGCTGAATCTCGCCGAACGCACCGCGCGACTGCTTGTTGGCGAGAATGTCCTGAAGGCCGACGACCTGACCCGACAGCTCGGTGATCCGTTTCTGGGCCTCGTCGATCACGGCAAGCCGCGCCTGCAGCTCGGCAATCGTCTTGTGGGTGGTCTGGGCGGAACTTTCCAGGCTTTCGCCCATGCGGCGCGAGACTTTCTCAAGCCGCTCCTCGATCAGCCGCGACAGACTGGCCTGCTGGGCCCGGTTTTCCTCGGCCAGTTGCGCCAGCCGGCCGGCGAGTTCGCGGTGCGACGCCTCGAGCGCCGTGGCCGTGCGATTGACCTCGGCGATCTGGTCACCGGCGGCGCCGCCGGAGCGGCCGCGGAAGGCGAGCCAGATGATCGCCAGCAGCGCCGCGATCAGCCCGGCGATGAGCACCGGGATCACAAGGTCGCCGCCGGTCATGGCATGAACGTCCGTGGGCAAGGGATCGATGGCATGACCCCAAACCTAACGGATTTCGCGTCTCACGGGAATCGCTTAACCGGCGCGCCGCCCGGAACGATGTCAGAAAATGACCGGCTGCAAGCGGGATGAGGGCTTCAATCCTCGCCGTCCCAGTAGTCGACGGCCGAGTCCCGGCGGACGTAAAATGTAAGGGTGCGATCCTCTTTGCCGCCGCCCGGCGGGCTGCCGGCCATGATCCCGATCTTGCCCGAGTCCGGGCAATCAACGATGTCCGGCTCTTCCATCGTGCTGAGCGCCAGATAACGCAGGTCTGAATCGCTGTCGTTGACGATCTGGTGTGCCGTGTCCGGCCCCGGCGGGATGGCGATGACATCGCCGGCGTGAATCGGATGCCGATCGTCGCCCAGGCGCAGGCAGCTGCGGCCCTCGAGAATGATGAACATCTCTTCGTTGACGTAATGGGCATGAAGGGGCCACACAGCCTTGCCCGGTGGCAGAACGACCAGACGACAGCCGAGCTTGCGGGCACCGATCCGGGGGCCGATCTGTCCCAGCCGTGCGGCAAACCGGTCACCGTGGCGCCAGTCGTCAAGGGGTACGTCATCGAGATTGAGGATAGGCGGTTTTTTGCTGGTCATGGAGCCGTGGCCTCATATGCCTGGGCCTGGCCGATGGCCTGATGCAGGGCCGCATTCAATCAGTCGCCGGGGGGATGGTGGAGCCGAGGGGAATCGAACCCCTGACCTCGACATTGCGAA
>CAZZKF010000044.1:0-20668 GCA_964654995.1 uncultured Alphaproteobacteria bacterium
TGAGTCTGAGCCCGGCCAGCACCACGCCGAGCACCAGCACCGCGGCAATCAGCGCAACCAGCACCTCGACCAGGGTAAACCCGGCGTCCTGACGGTTCGGCGCGGTCATGGCTCGGGCAAGGCCTCGGTGGGCGCAAGGCGCAAGGTCTTGAGCGTGATCGAGCGCGAAAACGGCCCGCGCGACCAGGACACGTTGGCGACCACCTCCATGAGTGCCAGCGGCGCGCGCGCATCGACCGTCTCGTCACCGGTATAGGGGCGGATGGTCAATGTCCAGTCATAGCGGCCGGCCTGGGTACCGCGGTCCTGGCCGGGGACCAGCGGGGTTGTCGCTCCTGCCCGGGCGAGCAGCGATTCGGCAACGGTTGCCGCCTCGGCATAATCGCCGCTGGCGTACGCGGTCGTAAGCCCCTGGCTGAAGATGCGCAGCAGGGGCGGCAGCACCAGGACCAGCACCAGGAGGGCGACCAGCACCTCGATCAGCGTGAAGCCGGCGGCCGCGCCGCGCCGGCGTGGACCATTGGCGCGCCTATCGCGCATCGTCGCCCTTTCTGCGGGCGATGCGCACGCGCCCGGTCAGCCAGTCGACGGCGACTTCATAGGCCGAGCCGTCATCCGACAGGGTGAGGCCGCCACCGGTTGACGAGCCGTCGGCAAAGAAGCGCACGGCGCCGCGGCTCGGACCCAGTTGCTCGGCCCGGGTGGTGAGCAGCGTGAGGTTCAGGCCGGCGGGCAGGGGGGCGAAATCCCGGGCCCAGTCGGCCCGGTAGCCGCGTCGCTCGGTATCGATGATCAGGGCATGGTCGCGGTTGGCGCGGATCGCTTCTGCGCGCACCCGGCGCAGGGCGCCGGCGACCTCGAGCGCCGCCGCCCTGGCCGGATCGCCCAGCCGGCCGGACAGCAGCGTCGGCGTCGCGACACCCAGGGCAAGCGCCAGGATGACGAGAACGATCAGCAGCTCGAAAAGCGTAAATCCGGGCGCGGTGCGCCGTTTAGAGCGTGTTTCCGTCATATGGGATCAATTCTGTTGCCGCTTTGGCGAGGCTGCCCGCAAGGCGCCGTCCGCAGGGCGATGCGGGGACATCGGCCAAGGACGGCAACGCCGCGGATGGCCGCCAAAGCGCAACCCCTTTGGGGCCGGGGCCTTTTTCGCCATGACGGCGTCAGGCCCCTTGCCCGTATTCCCTGATACGCCCTGCGGGTCCTTCCTGGTCATGACGAAAAATGCCTCCGGCAGAATGGTTCCATATGACGGAAACACGCTCTATTCGTTGCGAATATCCTGGTTTTCCCCGTCGCCACCTTCGGCATTGTCCGCGCCCAAGGATATGAGGTCGTAAACGTTGTTTTCTCCGGGATAGGTGTAGATGTACGCGTTGCCCCAGGGGTCGAGCGGCACTTTCCGGCTCTTGGTATAGGGCCCGTTCCAGTTGTCGACTCCGGGCGGTGCCTCGACCAGGGCCTGCAAACCCTGCTCGGTCGTCGGATAGCTGCCGACATCCAGCATGTAGAGATCAAGCGCGGTGCCCAGATTCTGGATCTGGAGGCGCGCGACATCGGTTTTGGCGGTACCCAGATAGCCGATCAGGCGCGGCACCGCCAGCCCGGCCAGCAGCCCGAGGATGACGAGGACGATCAGCAGCTCGATCAAGGTAAAGCCCGGCGCGGCGCCAGGGCGCCGGGGGCGGAACGTCATCGATCGGTCTGCGTTCATCAGAATGCCAGTTCGTTGAGGTTGAGCACCGCCAGCAGCACCGAGATGATAATTCCCGCGATCATCAGCCCCAAGACCAAAATCAGCGCCGGCTCCAGCAGGATCAAGGCGCGCTTGACGGTGGACGCCACCTCGTCGTCGTAAATGTCGGCGATCTTGAGCAGCATGGATTCCAGCTCGCCGGTCTCTTCGCCGACGCGGATCATCTGGACGGCGAGCGCCGGGAAGATCGCCGCCTGCTCCAAAGGCGCGGCGATGCCGCGGCCCTCGGTGAGCCCGCGGGCCAGCTCCGAGATGCCTTTGGCGAGCACCGAATTGGCCACCGTTTCGCGGACGATGGACAGCGCGGTCACCGGATTGACGCCATTGACCAGAAGCGTGCCGAAGGTGCGGGCGAAGCGGGCGACGGCGAATTTGCGCACCAGGCCGCCGAACAGCGGCAAATGCAAAACCAGCCGGTCGATCCGCTGGCGCCCGGCCGGCAGCCTGAGGGCGAAGTCGAGGGCCACGAGCGCCGCCAGCGCGGCCAGCAGCAGCACCCACCAATAGGCGCTCAGCCAGTCGCCGAGTGCAATGACCACCTGGGTCGGGATCGGCAGGGCGGCGCCGGCCTGATCGAACAGGGTTCTGAACTGGGGCACCACCTGGGTGAGCAGCAGCACCAGCGAAAGCACCGCCACGGCAAACAGAATCGCCGGGTAGATGGTGGCGGAAATGATGCTTTCGCGCAGCGCCCGCGACTTTTCGAGATAGTCGGCCAGGCGCTCCAGCACCATGTGCAGCGAGCCGCCGGCCTCGCCGGCGCGCACCGTGTTGACATAGACGCGGGAAAAGACCGGGCCCTGCTCCTGCAAGGCGTCGGCCAGCGACTTGCCGGCCATGATGTGCTCGAGGATCTTGCCGGTGATGCGTGCGACCCTGGCGTTGGCGCCGGTGGTGGTGAGAATCTCCAGCGAGCGGTCGAGCGGCAGTCCGGCGCCCAGCAGGGTGGCCAGCTCGCGGGTGAAAATGGCGATATCGCGTTGCGAGACGCCCGAGCCAAGGCCACGCCAGCGCCATCCCCTCTGGTCGCGCGGCCCGGCCGGGCGAACCCGCACCGGATAGTTGCCGGCGGCATGCAGGCTGGCGATCACCGCTTCGCGGTCGGTGGCTTCCATACTGCCTTCCAAAACCTCGCCGGCCTCGGAAATCGCCGTGTACTGGAATTGCGGCATGGATCAGTCCACGCGGGCCTCGGTGGCGCGGGTGACGCGCAGGATTTCCTCGATCGCGGTGCGCCCGGCCAGCACCTTGTTGAGGCCGTCCTCGTACATGGTGCGCATGCCGGCCTCCACCGCCGCGCGGTGCAGCGCATTGGTGTCGGCGTTCCTGAGGATCAACTCGCGCAAGGTATCGCTGAGCACCAGAATTTCGAAAATGCCGGCGCGCCCGACATAGCCGGTGTGATCGCAAGCCTCGCAGCCGACGGCGCGGTAGAGCGTGATGTCCCGGCCCCCGGCGAGTCGGGCCAGCCCGAGGCGCGCCGCCAGTTCCGGCGACGGCGCATAGGCTTCACGGCACTCGGTACAGAGCAGGCGCACCAGGCGCTGGCCGACCACGGCGTTGAGGGTCGAGGTAATCAGGTAGTCATCGACCCCCATATCGAGCAGCCGGGTGACCGCGCCGGCGGCGTTGTTGGTGTGCAGCGTGCTCAGCACCAGATGCCCGGTCAAGGCCGACTGAACGGCGATCTGGGCGGTCTCGAGGTCGCGGATCTCGCCGATCATGATGATGTCCGGGTCCTGGCGCACGACCGAGCGTAGAATGCGGGCAAACGTCAGGTCGATCTGCGGGCGGACCTCGATCTGGTTGACGCCCTCCAACTGATACTCGATCGGTTCTTCGACGGTGATCAGCTTTTTCTCCGGCGTGTTCAGCAATGCCAGGCCGGCGTACAACGTCGTCGACTTGCCGCTCCCCGTCGGCCCGGTGACGATGATTATGCCGTGCGGCAGGCCCAACATCTCCTTGAGCCGCGCCTCATCCTCGGCATCGAATCCCAGGGCCGGGAAATCGAGAACCAGCGCGCCCTTGTCGAGCAGGCGCATGACGACGCTTTCGCCGTGGATGGTGGGTACCGTGGACACCCGGATGTCAATGTCGCGACCCTGATGGGCAAAACGGATACGCCCGTCCTGGGCCAGCCGGCGTTCGGCGATGTTGAGGCGCGCCATCAGCTTGATGCGCGAGGTGATGGCCGCGGCAAGGCGGGCCGGCGGCGCGTTCTTTTCCCTCAGCACGCCGTCGATGCGGTAGCGCACCAGCAGCCGGTTCTCGAACGGCTCGATGTGGATGTCGGAGGCCCGCTCCTCGAGCGCCCGGCTGATCAGGAGATTGACAAGCCGGATGACCGGCGCCTCGCTGGCCAGGTCCTTGAGCCGCTCGATGTCGCTCTTGAGGTCGGCGACGACGGCCTGGCCGTCGATATTGTCGTAGAGCTCTGCGAGCGCGCCTTCGCCGGTCTCGTAGATGCGCTCGATCGCCGCCTCGATGTCGGCGCCGGCGGCCACCCGGATCTCGACCGGCTTGCCGGCGATCATTTCCATTGCCCGCACGACATAGGAATCCAAGGGGTCGGCCATCGCCACAACCAGTGCATCATCCCTGTCGGCAACCGGGATGACGCGGGCTTCTTTCAGAAACTTGAGCGAGATCTTGTCGCCAAGCACCGGCTCGGCCGGGAAATCGTCCGGTTCGACGCGCGGTATTGAGAGCTGGCGCGCCAGCGCCTCGGCGCGGTCGGTGTCCGACAAGGCGCCGAGCTCGACAAGAATGTCACCAAGGTGACGTTCGTCCCCGGCCTGGGCGTTCAACGCCCGCTCGAGCGTCGGCTCATCGATCTTGCCGAGCTCGATCAGAAGTTCGCCGAATTGTTTGGTCACCGTTCCGCTCCCCGGTCTTCTCACCCAAGGATAGCATAATCCTGGAGCAAGAAAGCGAACGGACCGTAAAGCCAGACGATCCAGGCGGCGAGGCACAGATGCGGCCCGAAGGCGAGCCGCGTGGTGGCGCTGACCGGTCGCCCGGCGGCGGCCCCGACCAGCGCCCAGAGGAGCCCGGTTGCAGCCGCGATCAGCACCACCTCCGGGAGCCCTTGCCAGCCGACCCAGGCACCGATGGCCGCCAGCAGCCGGGCATCGCCCTCGCCAAGCCCGGAGCGGCCGCGAACCCGGCGATAGAACCAGGCCAGTCCGGCGAAGACGCCGTATCCGGCAACCGCGCCGACCACCAGATGAATCACGCGCCCGGGCCACAACAGAGCCCCGGCGATCAAGCCGGCGGCGGCCAGCGCCGCACTCAACGCATTGGGCAGCAGGCCGGTCCGGGCATCCGCGGCGGCCAGCGCCAGCAGCAGCCAGCCGAAGAGCGTGCCGGCCATCAGCTCACCGCCGTCGAGACGGCTGGCAGCCCACAGGACGATGCCCAGGGCAGCAAGCTCGACCACCGGATAGAACAGCCCCAGCGGCTGGTGGCAGGTGCGGCATTTGCCCCGTTGCGCCGCCCAGCTTACGAGCGGGATCATCTCGAGCGCGCGCAAGGACGTCTGGCAGTGAGGGCAGGCCGAACGGGCGAATGCCACCGGCTCACCCGCCGGCAGGCGCAGGGCCAGCGTGCCCAGAAAGCTGCCGATGAACGGCGCGGCGATGGCAAGTCCCCAGACCGGATCGAAGCCCATGCCCATCCTTTCGCTTTCCATTGCCGCGTGTGGCCGCGGTCGTCGAGACATCCCACGCCCCTTGCCGGGGCGCAGCCTGCACCCTAGAATCAAAATTACAAATTCGGGAAGGAAAGATGCCATGAACCGGGTCTGGGCAATCCTGGCCGTTCTGTGGCTTGCCGGCGGCGCGGCGGCCACCGCCGGTCCGCTTCACGATGCGGCGGCGGCCGGCGATATCGATGCGGTCAAGCGGCTGATCGAGGCCGGCGCCGACGTCAACGAGCAGGATCGGTTCGGTTTCACCCCGCTCGACATTGCCGCATTGCGTGGCTATGGCGATATCGTCACGCTGTTGAGCCGGCAGACAACCGGCTGGCAACGGGCGGTTGATTCAGGTGCCAAGCCTCTGCCGCCCCAGGAAACAGATGTCACCGACAGTGCTGATGCCGAGGCGACGACGGATCAGGCGGCGCCTGATGACGGTGCGCCAACCACGGCTACGGAGACCGGGGCAGCCAATCAGGCGGCCGCGCAAACCGGACCGGCGGCGGTGTCGGACGGGAGTGATGGCTATCGGGTTCAGCTTGGGGCGGTGCGCTCGGAGGCGCTGATTGCCGAGCATGAGGCGGCGCGCCTCAGCCGCCGCTATGAAGACGCTCTGTCCGGCACATCGCTCAGGGTCGAGCACGGGGTTCTTGCCGATGGCGGCGATGTCTGGCGCATCCGCACTGATCCGCTCAGCCAGGCGGATGCCCGGGCCCTGTGCGATGCGCTGAAGGCGGCCGGCCACGACTGTTTCGTGGTCAAGGGGCCATAGTCCCGCCTGAGGCAACTTTCGGATCGTTCGCTCTGCCGGCCCCAGCACCGGGGCTGTAGCCGGTGCCCGGTGTCGTCAAGACGGTCGCTTTCAGGCGGCCGGGCGTCTACTATTGCATCCGCCATCGCTCGATCCCTCCTTCGGAAATCGCGCCGGTCTGGCCGGAGGTCGATTTCCGCACCCTCTGGCGCGTTCCGAGCCATTCCGTTCTTCGACCGGTGGGCGTTCAGCGTCGACGGGACCGTCAGCCCTCGACCGGAAACAATCGAGGGAGCATCTTCATGGCCGTCCCCGTGGTTGCCGATACGAAGCCGAAGGCCGTCGGGCTGGAGGCGGGAAAGGAATATTTCTGGTGTGCCTGCGGGCGTTCACGCAGCCAGCCGTTCTGCGACGGCTCGCACCGCGGAACCGACTTCAGCCCTCTGGGCTTCGTCGCCGAGCGGACCGAAGAAGCGCATTTGTGCATGTGCAAGCACACCGCCAATCCACCTTTTTGCGATGGCGCGCATGCCAGGCTGGCAGATGCCGGCACGAATGCGCCGGCCACCGTCTCGGCCCTGGATTCCGGCCCTCCGCAGGCGAGCCCGACGCCGGAGGAGCCGTCCGTCCGTTTCATCCACGATCTGGCGCGTTACGGGCTCGACCGCACCGGTCCGCACGGTGAAATGGGAGCGATGGGCGTGCCCCGGGCCCGGTTGCCGCAGTGGGACGACATTCAGATCCTGCCGGCGCAGTTGGGGCGTAAGCCGCTGATGGATGACGCAGCGGTGGGAACCGGGCTGGTTATCGGTCCCGGCGCCGCCAAGCCGCTTCACCTCGATATTCCCGTCTTTGTCTCGGACATGAGCTTCGGTGCCCTTTCCGAGGAGGCGAAAATCGCCCTGGCTCGTGGCGCCGAACTGGCCGGCACCGGTATCTGTTCCGGCGAGGGCGGCATGCTGCCGGAGGAGCAGGCCGAAAACCGGCGCTACCTTTACGAGCTGGCGACGGCGATGTTCGGATACAGCGAAGACATCCTGTCACGAATTCAGGCGTTTCATTTCAAGGGCGGGCAGGGCGCCAAGACCGGTACCGGCGGCCATTTGCCGGGCCACAAGGTGACCGGTAGGATTGCCGAAATCCGCGGTCTTCGCGACGGCGAGGCGGCGGTCTCGCCAGCCGCCTTCAAGGACCTCTCGTCGGCCCGCGACTTCGGGGCCTTCGCCGAACGCGTGCGGCAAGTCGGCGGCGGCATCCCGGTGGGCTTCAAGATATCGGCGAACCACATCGAAGAGGATATCGCCTTCGCTCTCGATGCCGGCGCCGACTATCTGATCGTGGACGGGCGTGGCGGCGGCACCGGTGCCGCGCCGCTGATCTTCCGCGACAATATTTCGGTTCCGACGATTCCGGCCCTGGCGCGGGCTCGCCGTTGCCTTGACCAGGCCGGCCGCACCGACGTGACGCTGATCATCACCGGCGGCCTGCGGACGCCGGCCGATTTCGTCAAGGCCCTGGCCTTGGGGGCCGACGGGATCGCCATCGCCAATTCGGCTCTTCAGGCGGTGGGCTGTGTCGCGGCGCGGATGTGCAACACCAACAATTGCCCCGCCGGCATCGCCACCCAAAAGCCGGAGCTGCGAGCCCGGATCGATGTGGCAACATCGGCTGAACGGCTGGCGAGATTTCTCACCGCCTCGGTCGAACTCATGAAGGTCCTGGCACGGGCCTGTGGCCACGACCACCTGAATCAGTTCAGTCGTCGTGACATCGCCACCTGGAAAAGAGACATAGCCGACCTCGCCGGAATTCCCTTTGCCGGAGCCGGCCGCGAAGGCTGAGGTTGCCCGCGCCGCCGCCACCGGAAGCGATGGTGGCGGCACAAAAAAGAGGCTGGAGCGTTGCCGCTCCAGCCTCGTCGTTCCGGGATGTTCCCGATATCAGTTGAACGATGCGTTCACGCCGATAAAGAAGAATCGTCCGATCGGGCTGACCGGGAAAGCAAACTCGGTAATGAACGGCTTCTCGTCGGTGAGATTGTTGATACCACCGTAAACCTGAATGCGGTCGTCCACCTGGTAGCTGAACGAAACGTCATGGATGAAGGTCCGGCTGGCAATGCCGGCAGGCCCGAAGATGACATCGACGGTCTCGATCTCGACCGCACGCAGGCCCTGCTTGCCGATATACTGGGTTTGCCAATTGAAGTTGAACGGGCCGCGCCGCACGTTGGCGCGAATATTGCCCGCCCATTCCGGGCGTTGAAGTTCGCCCAGCTCGTTGTCCAGGGCGGTCGGGTCGGCAGGATCGAAGAAATTATCGAGCTTCAAGACCTTGGTGCCGGAGACGTGAACCGAATACTGGTAGGCGCCCCAGCTTCCCTGGTACAGGGCCGAGAAATCGATACCGGCGGTATCCAGCGAGGCAAAGTTGACCTGGGTCTGGCGCAGGAACTCGAATCCCAGGAACTGCGGCGATGTCGGGTCCATATTGCGCTGGAACAATGTGCAGAACTGATTCGGGAAGGCCTCCGAATCGAAACAGTTGTTGACGATATCCTGGGCGCTGACCGCCTGAATGGCGTTGTTGATAACGATGTTCCAGTAGTCGGCGGACAGGGTCAGGCCCGAGGTCCAGCGCGGCTGAATGACCGCCCCGACGGTGAAGGTCTTTGCCTCTTCCTCCTTGAGGTTGGGGTTGCCGCTGGTCACGCCGACGAAACGTGCGGTGAGCGGATCGACGAACCCCTCGGGAATACCGGCCGCCCGGCAGTTGGCCTCGCGGATCGGGCCGCGCGGATCACCGACCGCGATCAGGGCGTCGATCTCGTTCTGATCACAGGGGTCGATGGGCCGGAAGAAGGCGCCCTGATCGGGTGAGAACAACTCATCGATATTGGGTGCCCGAATGGCCACCGAATAGGTGCCGCGGAAGCGGATGTCGCTGACTGGCGTCCATGAGCCGCCGGCCTTCCATGTCACCGTCGAGCCGACGGTCGAGTAATTCGAATAGCGCACCGCGGCATCGACGGTCAGGTCTTCGGCAAACGGCTGATCCTTGAGCAGGGGCACCGATATCTCGGCGAAAATCTCCCAGACGTCGAAGGAGCCGCCGCTGTTCTGAATCAGCGATTCCGAATCGAACACCAGGGAGTTCTGGGCATTGTCGAGATCGGAGACCAGAGTTCCGGCCGACGCGTCCGGCGTATCCACGGGGATAACACCGCGGACCAGTGGATCGAAGGTCGAGGTGCTTTTTTCGTCGCGGTATTCGGCGCCCACAGCGAAGCCGATGGCGCCGGCAGGCAGAGTCAGAAAGTCCTCGGTATCGCCGGTCATCACCGCCGAAAGAACGATCTGCTCAAGATCGAAAACATTGAGCACGGTCGTGGTGACGAAATCGATCGCTTCCTGACTGATGGCACCGCGCCCGCCGAGAATGTTGGCCGGCTTGCAGCTTCCGTCGCCGGGATTGAAGGTAAAGAACCCGGGATCGAAGGCGGGAATGCCGAACGGTGTGGTCGGCGGCGGCGTCGGATCGACATCCGAGCGGCAGATCGGGTTGCCGTTTTCGTCCGCAACCACGTCGATGGCGGCGAACCAGCGGTCGACGATCACCCGGTTGCGGTCGAAGGTTTTCATCTTGAACTTGCCGTAGTTGCCGCTTACCTCGTAGTCCCAGCCGTTCGAGAAGTTGCCCTTCAGGCCGCCGACAAAGCGGAAGGTCTGGCGCCGGTTCTTGTCGATATTGGGCCCCAAGTCGGCCGGGTCGCGGGTAATGAACAGGCCTTGCGAGGTGCCCACGGCGGCCAGCGCCGGCGGCAGCTCGGAGGTGATGAAGGGGTTGTCGGGCGCCACCGTCAGCAGGTCCCAGAAGGTGTTCAGCGGGCCGCCGAAGCGAGAGCGCTGCCAGGCATATTTGAACTCGCCGAAGACCTTGATACTGCTGGTGATTTCGTAGCTGCCGTTGAAGTTGATGGTGACCTTGTCGTCCTCGGGGATCATGAAGTCTTCGTCGAAGGTATTGGGGACGCCATCGTCACCGAACTGGTTGATGTCGCCGGCAATCAGCCCGTCGCGCAGCGGCCGCACGGTGCCGTCGTTATCGATGATCCAGCAGCCGCCGATAAAGCCGAAGCCGGGCGGCGAGAAATCAAAGGTGCTGATGAAGCCCTGATAGGAATCCAGGCAGTCGTCATTGCCGTTGTTGTTGAGATCGACGCCGGTGAGCGAAATGCCGCCGGGAAGGATGACGCCACCGGGAGAGGTCAGCGAGAAATTGGGTTTCTTGCCGATGCGACGTGTCGGCGCCGTGGCGGCGCGATTGATCAGGGCTTGCTCGGCGCTGGTGAGCACCGGGTCCGGCTCGTTCGGGAAGGCCAGCCGCCACAGGCGGATGAAGTCATCAGTTGTCGGGATCCGGAATCCGCGGTCGAAGAAGCCGAAGCATTCGTTGATACCGAACAGATCGCAGGGCGCCTGGTCCGACGAAAAGGCGGTCGACGGGTCGTAGAACCGGGCGAAATTGGGCGTCGACGTGGGCGTAATGTCGCCCACCTGGAATCGCAGATCCGGATTTGGCAGGTCGTCGGCAATACCATTGTTGCGTGAGAACGCACGATCGCCGGCACGAACCGTGGAGCGTCGGGTATAGTCGACGGCGACGGTGAAATTGCCCCGGTCATGGCTGAAGTTCTTGCCGTAAATGCCGTTGAAGGTGAAGGATTCCCCGTCACCCTGGTCGGAAATGCCGCCGCGGGCGTTCAGCTCCAGCCCTTCGTAATCCGTCTTGAGGATGAAGTTGACCACACCGGAGACCGCATCGGCACCGTAAATCGCCGAGGCGCCGCCGGTCAGCACCTCGACCCGTTCGATGAGCGCAGTTGGAATGGTGCCGATGTCAACCGCCTGGGTGCCGCCGACGCCGGCGACATGACGTCGACCGTTGACCAGCACCAGCGTGCGTTCGACGCCAAGACCGCGCAACTGGAGAATGGTCTCACCAACATCGGCGCTGCCGGCGGTTTCACCCGACCCGGTGCCGAAAATTCCGCTGACCGAATTGCTGGCGGTATTGCTGCCCAACAGGGCCGGAATGTCGTTCAGAACCTCGCCGATATCGGCCTCGCCCGACATTCGCACATCGTCGGCGCTGAGTGATTGAACCGGAACCGGCGCGATGGCGTTGGGATCGCGCGCAATACGCGTGCCGGTGACCACCACCTCTTCGACGCCTTCGGTTTCGGTTTCCTGTGCCCCTGCCGGCGTAGCTCCCAGAGCAAGCGGCAGTGCAAATGAAAGGATCGACGCAGCCGACATTGGGCCGCGCGACTCGGGTCGTGCGCTGAAATGAATCACAATTTCCCCCCGCGCAAGTCGTTTGGCGCTCTCTTTTTCGAGAGACCTCAACCGCTTGCAGCCTAAGCAACTATTCGACTGTTATTGGCTGGAATGAAGCCCCCCTCCAAACAAGTTACAAAGGAATCGGAGAGACTTCAACAGTTCAGGGCGGAAAGCGTGAATCCACAGGGCCGGTTCGGTTTGACGAGCATGCTGGTGGCCGTTGTTTTGAGAGTCCGCAAAATATTATTTGAAACGCGGCGAGAGGACACATTTTTACTGTCCGCAATGCGATTTCCCGCATGCAGGAAGCCATTGTATCGGTCGTTTCGCCGTCCGCCGCCGCCGGCCCGGCGGCAGGCTATTTGTCAAGATCGGAGAGATCGAGGGTCAGGGTCGGCAGCTTCTTGTCCAGCTTCTTGATCACTTCCGCGGTGACATCGATCGAATCGACGGCAAGTGCGACCTGTGAGCGGTCGAACACGAAATTGGCCTTTTTCTTGTCCATCAGCTCCTGAAGGATGGGGCGAAGCGCCCGGTCAATCTCGTTGTCGGCGAGCCGCAGGGCCCGCTGCACCATGGCCTGGCGTTCCTCGACCTCCTTGTTGAAAGCCTGGGCGCGGGCATCGACCTCGCGGGCGCGCGCCTGGAACTGTTGCTGGGTGAGGCTGGCCCGCTCCTTCTGGAGCTTGTCGCTCATCGCCTTGATTTCGTTCTGTTTCTTTTCCAGCTCGGTCTGCAGTCTCTTGCGCAGGGCCTGAACCTGACGTTGCACGTCCTGGCCGACCAGAGACTGGCTCTGGATACGGGAAATATCGATGATCAGAACGGCCGCCGGCGGCAAGGCCTGGGCCACAGCGGCGCCCGGGCCGCCGGTCAGAAGTGCGACCAGCATGGCCGCGACGATCGCAAGTCTTGTCATTCTTTCCCACCCTGTAAGATGCTTAAGGATCGGCCCATTCCATTCAAACGCCGCATCATTGGCGAAAGCCGGCCAAAAGACAACGGAAAATATGTGCCTTTGGGCAGCCTGATGAATGCGCAACGCGGACGATCATAAAAACCGAATGCGGCGCAATCGTGGCGACGGCGGAACCGGTGTCTATCCTGTATCCTGGGCGAAAGCCGCCACCAGCCGCGCCTTGATGATCTTTCGGGTCGGCGTCATCGGCATTTCCGAGACGGTCTCAAGGCGCTCCGGCAGCTTGTTCTTGGCGATCCCGTGGCTCAGAAGATAGCGGTTGATCTCATCCAGCGTTGGTTTCGTTCCCTCGGCAACGATCACGCAGCAGGCGCGCTCGCCCAGCACCGGATCGGGAAGGGGAACAATGGCCGCCTGGGCGATCCCGGGATATGCCTCCAGCAGCCCCTCGATCTCGCCGGGGTTGAACTTGACACCGCCGCGGTTGATCAGGTCCTTGCTGCGCCCGGTGATATACAGGTTGCCGTCGGCGTCGATCCGCGCCAGATCGCCGGTGCGGAACCAGCCATCCGGCGTGAAGGCCTCGGCATTTGCCGCGTCATTGTCGAAGTAGCCGGGAAAAACGTTGGCCCCGCGAACCTGAAGCTGCCCTTCGATGTCGGGGCCGAGCGGATTGCCATCCTCGTCGACGACCCGGATCTCGGTTCCCGGATTGGGCCGGCCGGCGCTTTCTCCCGCCAGCTCGGGGGGGTCGTCTGGGCGGATATAGGTGGCGGCCTGGGTCTCGGTCATGCCCCAGAGCTGAATGAGCCGGCAGTCGGGCAGGCGTTCGCGAATTCTGGCGGCCAGATCGGGCCCCAGCCGGCTTCCCGAGAAGATGGCCATGCGCAGGCTGGAGAAGGCTTCACGGTCCAGCAGTCCCTCGGCCAGGCAGGTGGCGAAATGGGCGGGCGAGGCGATCAATATGCTGGGGCGTGCGCGGGCCACGGTCTCGGCCAGGGCGTCGGCGCGAAAACGCGGCAGGAGCACGCTGGCGGCACCGATATTCATCGCCATATGCAGGTTGAACAGGCCGAGCAGATGTGAAAAGGGTGCTGCCGAGCAGATCACGTCATCGGCCCGCAGGCCCAGTTCCGAGGCGCTCAATCGCCCGTTTCCCACCATGTTCTGGGAGGTCAGCGGCACTGCCTTCGGAGCCTGTGTGGTGCCCGAGGTATAAAGCAGCAACAACGGATCGGACGCTACCGGCGGCGCCAACGGGAACCCCTCGTGATCGGCGTTCTCGACGTCGTCCAGACAGACGGCGCCGGCCGGCGCCGGTCCGGCAACGATGACATGATCGAGCCGCGGCAGGTCGTTCTTGAGGGCGCAGATGACCTTGGCCGCTTCGAAGTCGCCGATGCGGGGCTCGCAGATCACCGCGCGCACCCGGCTGTGGGCCAGCAGGCTCCTGATCTCGCGCTCGCGGTAGGGCAGGTGCACGGTGGTCAGCACCGCGCCGATGGTGGCGGCAGCCAGATAGCCGACAATGTATTCGGCTCGGTTGGCAAGCTGAATGGCGATGCCGTCGCCGCGGCGGATCCCGAGGGCGGCAAGGCCGCGGGCCAGGCGGTCGACGCGCTCGGCCAAAGCCGCAAAGGTCAGTGGTTCGGCATCGGGATCTTCGGTAATGATCGCAGGACGATCGCCGTGCATCCCGGCGTGTCTGGCAAGCAGGGCAGGGAGCGTGGTGGCGTCCCACCAGCCGTTTTCGACATAGCGGCGCACGTCGGAATCCCGGAAGCGCAAGGTCTGGCGCAGGGCCATGGCATCGTCCGAAAACGACTGCTGTTCGACCGGATCGACATAGCGCTCGGCCCGCCAGCGCCGCCCGGTGCCGAGCCCGAACAGCTTGCGATACTGATCGGTGCGAAAACGGCGGCGCTCGCTGACCACCCGGATGAAGCGCACCTGTTCAGGTGTCAGCCCCAGCCGGGCGGCGATCTCGGCGTCCGACAGGCCGGTGCCGTCGCGTTGGGCCGCAACGCCGTTCAGGTCGAGGGCGCGCACCGGATCGCCGCGCCGCACCTGACGATTGAGGCTCAACTCGAACACCAAGGGGCCAAAGCTGGCAATCATCTCAGGGGTAACGCCATAGGCCATGGTTCAACTCTTCTCCTGGTTGGTGGTGGCGTTGCGGGCTGCCCGGGCCCGGCGCAGGGGATCGGCCAGCGGTGCCCGGGTGGCGATCGGGCAGACCCGCATGCATTCGTAACATTGGGAGAGCAGCTCGCCTTCGCCGATCGCCATCTTGTACCAGATCACCTGATTTTCGGCCCCGAACAGGATCTCGTCGCGGGCGTCCGGATCCTCTGCGGCGAGCGCGTCGGCGATGATGTTGGGCACGGTCTCGTACTGCTGGGACATCTCGGCGCAGCGATACATGTCGTAGCGCATTTCCGCCTGTGCGCCGGTCTCGTCGATCGCGCCGGAGAGGCAGGCGACCGGGCAGAACTTCATGCACGGGGTTTGTCCGGTCTTGTGGAACATGTCGACGCAGGATGGTGCCGGGCAAGGATTGTCCGCCATCGGCCGGTCGGGCGCGAGCGGCATTTCGGTGAACACCGAGCCCAGATACATCATCCCGAAGTCGGGGTGGAGCAGGATATCCCCGGCCATTGAACGGGCCCCGATGCCGGCCACTTCGGCATGCAGCTTGAGGCTCTGGAGCGGAATGCGTGCACCCTGTTCCGGGTCCATGTCGGGCGGGCAGTAGATGGCGCGATAGCCGAATTTGGCCTCGATGAAATAGGCGAGGCCAAAGGCGATCTTGTAGGCCCGCTTTTCGGTATCGCCGACGAAGCTCAAGGTCTTGGCGCTCGACGCCCAGGCGCCCTGGGTGCCGCCGCCGACGCCCAGCGCAATCACCGACCTGACCCCCGGCATCAGGGCGCGTGGCCCATGGCCCTCGGGCGCAATGGATTCGAGCATGTCGACGTCGGCGACGCCGATGGCGAGCGCGCCCTTACGTTTGGCGTAGGCGAAAATGTCCTGCTTGGCGGCGTCGAAATCGATCATATGTTCGGTATCGACATTGCTGTCCATGGCCGTCTCCTTGCGACCCCGCCAAGCAGTTTAATGTAAAAGGCACGCCGGCGCCCAGTTCAGAACACGTATCCAAGAGTCAGGCCATAGGTCCGCGGCGGCAGAAAGGTGCGGCCCGTCACCTTGCCGGTCGCCACCGCGAAGTTGGCGGCTTCGACCAGCTTGTCGGCGAGGTTCTTGCCCCAGACCGAGGCCGCCCAGCGGCCGTTGGGGAAGACGTATCGGATCTTGGCATCGATGATCGTGTAGCTGTCCTCGCTGAGCAGCGGGTCGTTGAATTCACTGAAGAACTGGGCCCCCTTGTAGAGCAGGTCGCCCATCACCGTCACCACGCCGCCATTGCTCACCGGAATGTCATATTCGCCATGGACCGAGGCCGCCCATTTGGGCGCGTTGCGGGCGCGATTGCCGGCGATGTCTTCGGGGACCTGGGCCGGGTTTGCCGGGTTGACCGACAGGAAGCTGCCGAACTTGGTTTTCTGATAGGCGATGGCGCCGCTGAACCGCAGCAGGTCGGTCGGGGTCCAGAAGGCCTCGAGCTCGATGCCGTGGCCGTCCTGTGACGTCGCGTTCCGGAACTGGGTGATGAAGCCGGTCGGCCCGCCGGGCAGGGTCTGGTCGAGCTGAACGTTGTCGACATGATAGGTATAGCCGGCCAGATTGATGATCAGACGGCGGTCGGCCAGTGTCGTCTTCAAGCCGGCTTCGTGGTTGGTGATCGATTCGGGGTCGACGATGCGCCCGACCGTCGTTCCGAGCTGGCCGGTCCCCGCCTTGAAGCCTTCGGAATAGGTGTAATAGAGCAGGATGTTATCCGCGGGGCGCCACTCGAGGCCGGCTTCATTGGTGTAGTTGGTGAACGTCCGCTTGCCGTCGGGACCGGGGATCATGAGCTGGAAGGTGGGTGCCACGAAAATGAAGTTTTCATTGTCGATCTTGCGGGTGTCCTCGGTGTAGCGGCCGCCGCCCTTGATGGCGATCTGCGGCGTGAGGTCGAACACCACGTTCCAGAACAACGCCCATGAATTGGTATCTCCATTTCCGGTGAGGAAGACACGGCGACCGCCACCCGGCGCCGTGGGATCGAACTGCCCGGTCTTGGCGCCGGTCGCGATGGCATTTTCGTTGAACAGGTCCTCGGTGAAGTAATAGAAACCGCCGATGGCGTTGATGCGATCGGTCCGGACCGATAGCTGCAATTCCTCGCTGAACTGCTGCGAGCTGAAGGTGAAATCCTGGACCGAGCTGTTCCTGACCGCCGACAGATCAAGGTCCTGGACCAGCTCGGAGTCGAATTCGCGATAATTGAGAATGTTCTTGACCGAGACGGTGTCGCTCCAGGCCCAGTCGACGATGCCGGTCACCGACCAGGTCTTGCGGTCGTTGGAGGGGTCGACGTCGGATGCGTAGTCGCGCGGTCCGCCGGTCGGAAAACCGCCCTTGCCGGTGGCCGCCAGCCGGTCATTGGTCGGATCGTCGTCATTCAGCACATCCGGAAACGTCTCGCGCTTGAAAAAGAGCGCGTTGGACGCGTCGTTTTCGCGGCCATATTCAGCGATCAGACGGAGCTGCAGATCATCGCTCGCATGGTATTGCAGTTGGGCCCGGAACGCCTGGCGATTGCGATCACTGACGTCGTTGCCGGTGACTTCGTTCTTGCCGAAGCCGTTGCGGTTGGTGGTCAGAAAGGAGATGCGCCCGAGCAGGTTCTCGGTGATCGGGCCGCTGATTGCGCCTTCGGTCTGAACCAGAGCGTTGTTGCCGCCGGTGAGGCGCGCATATCCGGAAAACTCTTCGGTCGGCCTTGCGGTGATCAGGTTGATGGTGCCGCCGGTGGAATTGCGTCCGTAGAGCGTGCCTTGCGGGCCGCGCAGAACTTCGACGCGCTCAAGATCGAAGAACGAAAACAATTGGGCGCTGGGTTGCGAGATGATGGCCCCGTCCGTGTAGATCGTCACCGACGGGTCGACATTGGCGAACACCGTGTTGTAGCCGAGGCCGCGAATGAACAGATTGGCGTAGCCGAAACTGTCGCCCACCGTGATGTTGGGGGCTATCTTTTGCAGGCTTTCGACGTCATTGATGCCGGCACTGGCCAGGCGGTCCTGCGAAAAGGCGGTCACCGGTGCCGAGACGTCCTGCAGGTTTTGTTCGCGTTTCTGGGCTGTGACGGTGATTTCCTCGATTTGCGCGTATGCGGGCGAGAGCGTCAGCGCAACCGTTGCGGCTGTTATTGTTGTTGCCGCCAACACAAACCGGACTGTATTCAACATCTTATCCTCCCTGTTTCAGCGTCGTTTCGGTATTGATGGCCTGTCCGGACGGGCTGTCCCCCAATCTTGCAGCCCTGTCTGCAGGGTCCTTTCCGGCTTGCCGCCGGATCGCATGTGCCGGTCGGCTTTCATTATGTGGTCGACAGACACCTTGGGCGCCGTCGGTGCGGGCATCGTCCCTCCCGGGGGGTGGAGCCGGACGTGGTCCCCGCAAAGCCGACGGCAGCCCTTACCTTGATCTTGCCGGTATGCGTTCAGAATCGTGAGTTGTTCTCCTGCATGAACGGTTGCTCTGGAGCGAGGCCATAGCCTTATGGGGCCTCCGGATGGCGGCTGCTGCGAGGCGCCGCTATCCTTCCGGCTGCCACCGGACCTCCACGTCGTCCCAACTGATCTTGTCGCCGTAGCGCTCTTCCTTTTCCTTCATCAGGGCTTTGACATCAACGCCGCAGATGCGGGCCATGTTGAGGCCAAGGATCTTGGCGCGATCGTCCTCGGACATCTCGATCGCCCTGATCTGCCGGAGATTCCAGTCCATGTGAAGCGGCAGTGCGGTCGGTGGATCGCCCGCCGGCGTGGCGGCATAGGCCTTGTCCTTGCCGTAATAGCGGTAGGAGATCGAGGCCCCCCAGTCGGAGCCGAACAGGAGCTTGTCGGGGCCGATGTTGGGGTCCAGGAGCACGCGCTCGATCTGTTCCTGCTGGCACTGCGAGAGCTCGAGATAGACATTCTCATGGCGCGCCGCGACCATGGCGGCGTTCTCCGGGAAATTCCGGTACCAGCCCATCTGAACGCCGGCATGGCCGACAATGATCGGAATATCCGGGAACTGCAGCGCCACGTCGTCGAGCAGGATCGGGTCGACGGCCCGCAGGCGGCAGGTGTCCGGATAGGCGATGCAGCCGGTGTGGAACAGCACCGGCGCCTTGTGATGGTTGCAGACCTCGAGGATCGGCCAAAGCAGGCGCAGGTTCTCGTCGACCGACAAATCGAGTTTCTTCGACGGCAGCATGCCGAGAACTTCGCCAACACCGGTGAACCCCTTGGAGAGCCAGAAATCCACTTCCTGGGCGGCCCGCTCGGCCGCGAATTTCGCTTCGTTCAGCCATTCGGCCCGGCTCGTCTCGACGTAGCCGCAAAAGCCGATAAACCGGTTCGGGTGGCGCTTGACCTGCTCATAGATCATTTCGTTGCGCATCGAGAAGGCGGTGAGGATGCAGGCCATGTCGATTCCCAGCCGGTCCATGTCGGCCAACAGGGCGCGCGAGTTGTCGAACGGCAACTCGCTCATGATGCTGTTTTCAAGTCCCCGGTAGGTAAACCGTTCACCACGCTTCAGAAAGCCGGGGGCGAAGCGCTGGGCATGGACATGGGCATCGATAATCAGACGTGACATTGGGTTACTCCGATGTTTGCTCCTGCGGAATTTTATAAATCGATAGATAGGTTGTCAACCTATCGATTGATAGAAATCCGCCTTGCTCCGTCCCGGCATCCTCGGCTATAGTTGCGGCCGTCATGACAAGGGAGACCAGAGCCAAAGCGGCTGCCCTGGCGCGTATGGACAAATACGAACGCCGGCACCGGCAAATCATTGATGCGGCGGCGGAAGTCTTTGCCGAGCAGGGCTATCACGGCGCCAGCACCAAGGACATTGCGGTCAAGCTCGGTATTCGCCAGGCCAGTCTTTACTATTACGTGCCGTCGAAGGAGGCGCTTCTCGAGGAGGTCTGCGAGATCGGCGTCGAAGGGTTCATTCACGACTTCAAGGCCGTGACCGCAGGCGATGCGCCGGTCCCCGACAAGATCCGTGCCGCCATTCACAACCACCTCGCACCGATTCAGGAAAAGGCCGCCTACGTTCGGGTGTTTCTCAACTGCCGCAAGGACCTGCCGAAGACCAGCCGGCATTCGATCGGACGCCGCGCCCGGCACTACGAGCGTCTGATCGAGGAGCTGTTGAGCGATGGCGTGAAATCAGGCGCCTTGCGCGCCGATCTGAATTGCCGGCTGGCCACTCTGGCCCTGCTCGGCATGTGCAACGCGGTCTCCGACTGGCGCCGGCGTTATCCGTCGTGGTCGATCACCGAAATCGCTGACCATTTGTCCGACATCTTTCTGAGCGGCATCTGCCAGCCCTGAAAACGGTGACAGGGCCGGTGATACCGTCCGACCATGTTGAGGAAATCAGCCGCCGGGCACGCGGCGCAGACGGGCCAGGGGCGTCCGTGCCCGGCGCGTGCGGCTTCGCAGGCCCGCCTCCGGGCGGGCTGCGGCGATGTCCTGAAGATTGAGCGGGCGCAGATGCACCGCGTCATCGCGGTCGATGGGGCCGCGCACGACCGGCTCGAAATCGAAATCCCAGCCGTAGGGTGAAGCGGCATTGCCGTAGTCGCGGAAGCGGATCAGGCGCTGATTGTCGTCCATGCGAAACTCGTCCGGATTGCGCCCCGGAACCACATAGCCCTTGGCCCAGACGATCCGCCGCTTGCGGTTGCGCTCGAATATCGGGGCGAACCAGCTCATCATCTCTCCCCCCGGATGCACTGCAGTCGATTTCGATCATAGATACAAAATCTGGGGGGTGGGAGATGAAAATTTCAAAATCTTGTGGTTTTTGGGCTGTCTGTTGCCGAAATGTCGCTTTCACCCGCCGCCTCTGCTATGAGCAGAGGGGCGGTATTCAGGAAAGACCTCATGGCCGAGCTTTACGTCCCCTCGCTTGACGACATCCGCGCCGCGCAAGCGCGCCTGCGTGGCTATGCCCTGCGCACGCCGTTGATCCGGCTGCATGTCGAGGACGCGCCGGCGGAAATCTACCTCAAGCCCGAAAACCTTCAGCC
>CAZZKF010000045.1:0-20116 GCA_964654995.1 uncultured Alphaproteobacteria bacterium
GGCGGCCTTGACCAGGTGCGCCAGCATCTCGGCTTCATGGGCGTCCAGTAGCGCCTGATTCAGGTTGGCCGAGCGGGCCTGCGCAGCACCGCGATAAAGGCGGCGACGGCGCGCTCCAGCGGGCCGTCGTTGTCGATGGTCACCACGTCCGGGCCCGTCGGCAGGCCAAGCGCCGCGCGGGCTACCCGCTCGGCGATCTCATCGGCCGTCTCGCGCCCGCGGCGTTCAAGCCGCGCCGCCAGAACGTCGGCCGGCGCGGTGACGACGACCACGGTGAGACGGGCAAAGCGCTGGCGCGCCGCCTCGATGACCGTGCGCGAGACATTGACCGCCACCGTCCGGCCACGGGCGAGGTCGGCCAGCACACCGCCATCGATGCCGTAATTGAGCCCGTGGGCGGCCCAGGAGAGCGCGAAGCCGCCGGCCGTTTCGATATCCCTGAATGCTTCTTCGGTGAGAAAATGGCTGGGCTCGCCCGGCACGCTGCCGGGCCGGGTGATGAAGCGGCGCGGAAAGACGAACGTCGGATCGCCGGCCAGTTGCGCCCGCGCCCCGTCCAGCAGGCTGTCCTTGCCGGCGCCGCTCGGCCCGACCACCAGAACCAGCCGGCCATCGGGCCGGGACGGCAGGGGCTCGCTCTTTTCCGCGTCGATCAGGATGGCGCGCAGATCGTTGACATTGGTCCCCGTCGGCCCGGTGACCAGCAGCGCGCCCAGGGCGTCGAGAGCCGGCAGCACGTCATGGCGGGCGAGCGCGTCCGCCAGATCGAGGCCGCGGGCGCCGGCGCGGGCGGGCAGATCCGGCCCGGCGATGGCCCCGGCCGCCCGGGTCGAGCCGTCGGCGCCGTCCGAATCGCCGGCCAGCAGCCAGATGCCGGGCGCGCCCTCAAGCGTTTGCGCACCGGCCAGCACATATTCCATGTTGGGCCCGCCGGTGCCACCGTGTTCGCCGACATCGACGGTCAGCTCGCCGCCCGAGATCAGCGCCGTGCGTGCCCCGGCAAGCGCCAGACCGCGGGCGAGGCGGGCATGGCCGACGCCTTCAAACGCCGCCTCGCCCTCGATCGCATCGCCGAGGATGATGGGGGAAAAGCCGGCGCGCTTCGCCGCATCCGCCATGGCGCGCAAGGCCGTGGCGGCGGACGCGACGATTTCGCACGTGTTATCTGCAAAGGCCGGATCGCCGGGCTTGGGGGTCTCGGCATCGGGCGAGGCCAGGTGGCGGGCGACATCGATGGGCACCGGGATGCGGTAGCGCTCGAGAACGGCGCGGGCATCCGCAAGGGTCGTCGGGTCGGGCACCGTCGGCCCGGAAGCCACATCCTTGGGGTCATCGCCGGGCACGTCGGAGACGATCAGGGTGACGCATTTTGCCGGCCGTGCCGCCTTGGCCAGCCGCCCGCCCTTGATGCTGGAGAGATGGCGGCGCACACGGTTGATCTCGCCAATCCGGGCGCCGGCCCGCAGCAGGGCGCTGGTGACGCTGCGCTTGCCGGCCAGCGTTACGCCGGGCGCCGGCAGGCAGAGGAGCGCCGAGCCGCCACCCGAGATCAGGCAGAGCACCAGATCGTCGGCGGTCGCGGATCGGGCCAGCTCAAGACAGGCACGCGCCGCCGCGACGCTGCGGTCGTCGGGATCGGGATGCCCGGCTTCGAGGATGTCGAGACCGGGCGGCGTGTTGGCGGGATCGCCCGTGCCCGCGGGCACGACCACCAGGCCGCGCACGGCATGTCCGCGATAGTGGCGGGCGGCGACGCGGGCCATGGGGAGCGCCGCCTTGCCGAAGGCCAGCAGGATGATGCTGCCGCGCTCGGGCGCGGGCGGCAGCCGGGGCGGCAGCAGGTGGGCCGGATCGACGGCCTCGATGCCGGTGCGGAACAGGGCGCGCAGGAGCCCTGTCCGGTCCTGACCGCCGGCCTGGGTGTCAGTCGGGCTGCCGGTCATCGATCAGACGCCAGATGTCGGCCGGGCTGGCCCCTCGCGCGCGCAATTGGGCGAGGCTCATCGCCCTGTCGCGCTTCGACAGGCGCTCCCCGTCGGCGTTGCGGATCAGTGCATGGTGGTGGTAGCGCGGCACCTCGAGCCCCAGCAGCGCCTGCAACAGCCGGTGGACATGGGTGGCATGGAACAGGTCGCGGCCGCGGGTGACCAGGGTGATGCCCTGGGCGTGGTCGTCGAGGGTGACCGCCAGATGGTAGCTGGCCGGGCTGTCCTTGCGGGCCAGAACCACGTCGCCCAGCGCCTGCGGCTCGGCAACGATGTCACCGGCCCGCTCATCCGTCCAGACCAACGGCTGCTCGACGAGGCAGAGTGCGCGCTTGATGTCGAGGCGCAGCGCATAGGCGCGGCCCGAAGCCCGTCGCGCGGTGCGCTCCTCCAGGCTCAGCTGCCGGCAGGTGCCGGGGTACAGGGGCCCGTCAGGTCCGTGCGGGGCCTGGGCGCTGGCGGCGATCTCGGCGCGAATCTCGGCCCGGGTGCAGAAGCAGGGGTAAAGGACGCCCAGTTCGTCAAGCCGATCGAGGGCCGCCCGGTAGGCCTCGAAGCGGTCCGACTGGCGCGCGACCGGGCCGTCCCAGTCGAGCCCCAGCCAGGCGAGATCATCACGGATCCGGACCTCGAATTCGGGCCGGCAGCGGCCGCGATCGATGTCCTCGATGCGCAGCAGGAAGCGCCCGCCCCCTTCACGTGCCGCCGCGTGAGCCACCCGCGCCGCGTAGGCATGGCCCAGATGCAGCTCGCCATTGGGGCTGGGGGCGAAGCGGGTGATGACGGCGGGTGACATGGCGGATCGGCGGCTCCGGGTGCTTCCGATTGTCGCAAAGGTGGCGCCAAGATAGCCGGGATTGGCGGCGCCGGCAAAGCCCGCGCCGCTACGATACGCCGCAATTTCTGTCATGGTTTTGCCATTCTTATACGGCTAAGATCACCGGCAACCGGGATGCGGCAGGACGGAAACGGCCGGTCCCGGGCGCGAGGGAACGAGAGGTGCACGGAACACTGCCGTCTCTGGATGCCTGTCCGGCACTGGTGCTGAACGCCGATTTTCGGCCGCTCAGCTATTTTCCGCTGTCCCTGTGGCCGTGGCAGAGTGCCGTGAAGGCGGTGTTCATGGATCGGGTCAACATCGTCAGTGCGTATGATCGCACGATCCGCTCACCGTCCTTCGAGATGGCGCTGCCGAGCGTGATTTCGCTGAAGAAGTATGTGCGGCCCGCCAGGCGCCCGGCATTCACCCGGTTCAACCTGTTCCTGCGCGACCGCTTCACCTGCCAGTACTGCGGCGCCCATGACGATCTGACGTTCGATCACATCCTGCCGCGCTCCAAGGGCGGGCGCACGACCTGGCGCAATGTCACCACCGCATGTGCACCGTGCAACCTCCGGAAAGGCGGGCGCACCTGCGAAGAGGCGCAGATGTTCCCGGCCATTCCCCCGTTCGAGCCGACGATGTGGGAGCTCAAGGAATGCGGGCGCGCCTTCCCGCCCAACTACCTGCACGAATCCTGGCGCGACTATCTCTACTGGGATACGGCGCTGGAGCCCTGATCTGGACAAGCGATTTCGCCGCACGCATACTGGGCACCGGGGTTGAGCGTGGGATGCAAACGGGGGGATTATCATGCGTCAGACATGGACCCGGGCGGTGTATGCCGCCGCTTTTTCCTTGTGGTCAGTTTCAGTTTTTGTCGGTGTGCGCTCGGCGCAGGCCAGTGACATTCTGGTGATTCACCGGCCGGCGGTGCACAAGATGACGCCCTATTACAAGTCGGGCGATCTGATTCCGCTCAACGGGCCGGTCATCCGGGTGTTTTCAAAGACCGGCAAACAATACGACGCGATTGCCAACGACAATCAGAACCTCAAATATGCGGTCGAGGTCGGGGCCGCCTGCGGGTCGGGCAAGAAGCTGACCATGGCCTCGGTCGCGGTCGACGGCACCTCCAAGAGCATCTACGAGGGCCGCAAGCGTTCTCTCGACAACCGAACGGTGGTTCTGGACATCCCGTTTACCATTCCCGACATGCCGCGCAGCCCGGTGGCGGCCTGCAATCACGAGCTGGACCGGCGGGTCGCCCAGTTCGGCACGAGCCGTGAGAGCCTGATGCAGCGCGGCTTTGTCGTCACCTACGACAATGCCTTTACATCGAAGTTCACGGTCGCCTGCAGCCGGCCGCTGGGGAAAGGCCATCTCGAGGTCTCGGAACTGAAGACGAAAGTCTGGATCGCCTGCGAGCCCGTCGGGCTTAAGGGAAAGCCCGCAGGGACCGGGGGCGGAGCCGGCAAGCCGAACACTCCGAACAGCAAACCGGCGCCACGTCCACGCAAGCCGAAGGTGAAGGCCAGGATCGAGGCACATCCGGCGGTGCTGCATGCCAAGAGCTGCCCGGCGACGATCCGGTTTTCGGGGAAAATATTCGCCATGGGGGCGACCAGCGTCACCTACCGCATCGAGGGCAGCGGCTGGCGCTCGCCGGTGCGCAGGATGACGTTCAAGAAGGCCGGCAGCCAGGACATCGTCGGCTGGACTAAACGCTTCGCCGCGCCCAAGCGCGATCTCAACAAACTGGCAGCGCCCGGCGGCAAGAAGACACCCGATTATCAGGGCTGGGCGGCGATCCGCATTCTCGAGCCCAGGGATCAGGCGGGTCTGTCGAAAAAGGTCACCTACAAGGTCTTCTGCAACGCCGCGCCGCCGGTCCGCGTGCTGAAAAAGGTGGTGCCGGCACGCCGCCCGCGCGGCGAGTGACCGGGGCGGACGCTAAATCCGCTCGGAAAGCCAGATGGCGAGCCGCGAGCCGGCCTTGATCGCCCGGCTCAAAAGCGGATAGGCGAGCGCCTCCTCGGCGCCGTGGGCCAGCGCCGCATCCCTGTGCTCGACCTCGTCGGCACGGAAGGTCTCGATGACCTCGCGCAGGTCTTTCTCGTCGTCACCAAGCCGGGCGGCCTGGCCGGCGTAGTGCTCGTCGATCACTTCCTCGACCGCCACCGTGCACGCCATCGCCGCCCTTTCCGAGATCAGGGCGGTGGCCGCACCCAGCGCAAAGCCGGCGATGTGCCACAGCGGCGTGAGCACGGTCGGGCGCACCCGGCGTTCGGCGATGAGGCCGGTGAAGCGATCCAGATGCTCGCGTTCCTTGGCGGCCATGGCGCGGATGGTCCGCACGCTCCGGGTGCGACCCAACACCGCAAGCTGGCCCTCGTAGATGCGCACGGCGCCGAACTCGCCCGCGTGATCGACCCGGATCATCCGCGCGACCAGCTTTTCGGGCGGCAGGTCGCCGGGCAGCCGCCCTTCGCCAGTCACAGCGGGATGGTCGCCCGTCTCGTTCATGCCTTGACCCCGGGAATATAGCGCCACAGGCCGGGTACCAGGGCGAAGACGGCGAGCCCGAAGGAAATCAGCACGTTGAAGCCGGCCATGGAAATGCCGAACAGCGACCATTGCACCTCGTCGCAGCGGACCACCGGGGTCCGCTCGATCTGGGCCATGAGCGCCTCGATGCTGTCGGCCGCGGCGGCCGGGCCCGAGCACGTCGTCGGCCCCTGCCACCAGCCGTTCTCGATGCCGACATGGTAGACGGCGATCGAGCCGCCGACGGCAAAGATGATGCCGCACAGGCCGACCAGACGGCGTGCCCAGAGATGATTTTCCCGGGCCAACAGCGCCAGCGCCCCGAGGCTCGCCAGAATGGTCAGGCCGTAGGGCCAGCGCTGCCAGTAGCACAGCTTGCAGGGCACATAGCCGCCGATGTACTGGAAGGCAAAGGCACTGCCCAGCACACCAATGCTGGCGGCGAGAATCAGCGCCGGAACGGCCCGCGGCAAAAGGTCTGTCTGTGTCATGGCTCGACTATAGCCGGGCGCAGGCCCTGGCATCAAAGATATTTGATCGCCACGAATCCGGCGAACAGGGCGAGAAAGAACGACAGCGTGAGCAGGCCCAATCGGCGCTCGATGAAGGTTCGGATCGGTGCCCCGAACCGCCACAGCAGCCAGGCCTCGATGAAGAAGCGGGCGCCGCGCGAGACCAGGCTGGCGCCGGCAAAGGTGGTGAGATCAAGGCCGGTCACGCCGCTGGCGATGGTGATCACCTTGTAGGGAAAGGGGGTCAGCCCGAAGAAAGCGACGATCCACGCCCCCCAGTCGTTGTAGCGGGCCTGAAAGGCATGAAACTGCGCCCCATAGCCATAGAGGTCGATCAGCGGCCGACCCACCGTCTCGAACAGAAAGTAGCCGATGGCATAGCCGGCAAAGCCGCCGGCGACGGAAGCCAGCGTGCAGGCCGTGGCATAGGTAAAGGCGCGCTCGCGCAGGGCCAGCACCATCGGGATCAGCAGCACGTCGGGCGGGATCGGAAAGACCGAGCTTTCGATAAAGGCGATGGCGGTCAGCGCCGCCAGCGCATGGCGGTGCCCGGCCAGCTCCATCGTGCGGTCGTAAAGCCGTCTCAGCATGGCGGCGGCCGGTGCCTTTCTCGTCTCTGATCTCGCATGTGGCTTTCGTTTAGCAGGCGGGCGCGCCGGCGGCAATGACGGGCTGGCTTATAAGGGCCTGTGCGACGCCGGTGCCGGTGCCACCGTCAGCAGGTCTCGGTCGCCGCGTGATTGACGCCGTGCTGGCACCAGACACAGGTGCAGTCGACGTGATCGCAGCTCTTGTCCTGCAGGGGCACGCGGTGGCGCCACAAGGCCAGCGGCAGCACCAGGCGGGTGAGCAGCGACGGGTGGTAGATGCGGTGCAGAACCTCGCGGGTGTCGCCCTTGCTGATGCGCCCCGAAAGGGCCCAGCGCCGGCCCCGCTCGCCGACCAGGGTGAACAGAAAGCGGTTGCTGATCGCAGTGTGCAGCAGAGGCAGCAGCTCCTTGCGCCACATGCGGCAGTAATCGCGGCCTTCGAGAAGGCTGCGGGCGGCAAGGATGCCGGAGCGCAAGGCATAGACCATGCCGAAGCCGGCCAGCGGATCCTGGAAGCCGGCGTGTTCGCCGACCACCGGCTTGCCGCCCTGCACCGCGGTGCGCGGCAGCCGGAAATTGCCGTAGCCGCCGAACGGGCGGGGATTGATCATGCGCAGGCCCGCCTTGTCCTCGAAAAAGGCAATCGTGCGGGCGACATACTGCTGCTGCTGCTTGAAGCCGGTGAACATGCAGCTGGCCACCGTGCCGCGGCCACCGGCGACCAGAAGGTAGGAATAACCGAGCGGGGCCAGCCGATTATTGAAGCAGATCCACTGGCCGTCGGCCATGTCGGTCTCGAACACGTAGCCGGCGGCAATCGCATCGGCCGTGCGCGGCCCGATGGCCAGCACCGCCGGTGCCTCGATCCTGTGGACCGGGCTGTCGAACCGCACCTCGACGCCAAGCTCGCGGGCCTGCCGGAGCAGGCCCTGATCGAGGGTGCCGTCGCCGGCACCGCGGCGCACCAGATAATAAAGCGGCTTGTCGCTGCCCACGGGGTAGGCCTTGCCCCAGGCATCGAACGCCACGCCCTCGTACACCGCGAGGTGCTCGAACGTCGGGGCAATGCCGGCCTCGGCCAGAGATTTCAGGATGTCGTCGGACGAGGTCCAGTTCTCGATGCCCTGAAAGTCGCCATGGAACCGCCCGCCCGGGCGCTTGCGCCGGTCATGGACGATCACCTTCTGGCCGCCGCGGGCCAGCACGATGGCGCAGGCCAGGCCGGCCGGCCCGGCGCCGACGATGGGCAGCGGCGTGTCCCTGTCCTGGGGCATTTTCTGGCCGGTTGCGAACATCTCACCTCCCGGGTTTCAATCGCTATGCCAGCTTACTGTCAGCCGCAGCCGGGCGTCCATGCGCACAGCGGTTGACGGGAGCCAAGCCTGCGCTATCATTTGCGCCCACGGCGAGAGCCCCTGTGGCGGAATTGGTAGACGCGCCAGACTCAAAATCTGGTTCCCTTCGGGGAGTGTCCGTTCGACTCGGACCGGGGGCACCAATCGTTGAAACGGTCCCAAGCCAGCCGCCTGCGAAACGGGCGGCTTTCTCGTCTACGGCGCCCGGCTGTCCGCCCGCCCTGTCAGCCGCCCATGCAGAAGACATTGAGCTTGTTGCCGTCAAGGTCGCGGAAATAGCCGGCGTAAAAGCCTTCGAAACGCTCGCCGGGTGCGCCTTCGTCGGTGCCGCCCAGTTCAAGCGCCCTGGCGTGAATGGCATCGACCTTCTCTGGCGAGTCGACGGCCAATGCCACCATCACCCCGTTGCCCACCGTCGCCGGGTTGCCGTCATAAGGCGTGATCACCGAGAGCGCAGGCGTATTCGGCGCCACCGACCAGGCCACGAAGCGCTCGGATTCCATCCACCGCGTGGCCCCGAACTCACTCATAAGCGCATCGTAAAAGGCGGCGGCCCGATTGATATCGTTGGTGCCCAGCGTGACGTAGCCAATCATGGTCGTTCTCCTTGCTGATTCCCCCGAACCAGAGACTGTAGGGGAAAAACCGGCCGGCGAGAAGACGGTGCGGGTACCGTCAGCAGCCGGTGTCCGTCACCTCCCTTTGATCATAGATGCGGAACACCTGCCCGACCCGGATCACCGTGACGATGCCGGCTTCCTCGGTGCCGGCGTCGGCGGTTGCCGATGTCGGCCCGGATCGATCGCCATCAGCCGATGCGCAGGCGGTGCTTGTCGAGGAACGCGTAAGGCGGCAGCCAGAGGTTTTCCGGCGCCGGGCCCTTGCGGACGCGTCCTGCGGTATCATAGTGGGAGCCGTGACAGGGGCAGAACCAGCCATCCCAGCCGCCGCCAGAAAATCCCGGCGTCGAATTGGCTGATCCAGGTCTGACGTGCTTATCTGGCTGTTCTCCTCATGTCGCGGTGCGGATGAGGCAGGCCGCCGCCCGGCCCCGGCCAGCGCCATGCCGGGCCAGGGACGCCTTCGTCGACGATCAGCATGGCGAACGGTCCGCCTGTCTGGCAGACGAACGCGGGTTCGCAGGGCCCCTCCGGCAGCAACGGGGGGTCATGATCATGACCCGACGATCATGTGGCGGCTTCCTGGGGTCGCTTCAGGAACCAGATCTGGTAAAGAGAGATCAGAATCTGGGCGCCCAGCGACGCGCCCAGCACCGAGCCACCGATGACCACGGTATAGGCATAGACGGGATCCCACTTGGTCAGGAACCAGGCCAGAATATCGGAGAACATCGCTGCGAACGGCAGAACGATCAGCGTGTATTTGACCCACACATTCATCACCGTGAACCGGAAGATGATGCCGACGCCCAGCAGTACCAGGCCGATTCCGAACAGATGAATATGCGACAGCTTCAAGAGCGTATGCAGCGATTCCCCGGTGTCGATATTCGCGACTTCCTGAATGCCGGCATAGGTCGAAAGATCCGGGATCGACAGCCCTGATGCCGGACTGTGGCAGGCCAGGCAGGTTTTCTTCAGGATCGGCAGGATTTTCGAATTGTATTGATCTTCCGGGGCGCCGGATTTCAGCCAGGCGACGATTTCGTTGCGGTCGCTCAACTGAATGTACTCGGCCATCGCGCCCTGAATTCGTATGGCCGCTTCCAGCCGCGTGCCGCTGCGGTTTCCGTAATAGGTATCGACGATATCCTCGATCGACAGCCCGGGTTTGCCGTCGTGGGACCGGTGGGTCGTGTACAAATAGGCCATGGCCATGAGATAGCCGATGCCGATGACCACCAGAAACGACGTGTACAGCAGCTTCTCACTCATTGTGCAGTCATAGAAACGGCGCATTGTCGGGGCCTCCCGTGGTTTGCACTCAGGGTCCTGGCTCATGGTCGCGACAAGCCAGGACGGACGACATCCGATGGTCCGCGAGGGGGCTCAGAAGCACTTTCTGCGCCGTTGATGCAGGGGCCCGTCACATGGCGGTCGAGACCCCGCCCGCGCGAATTCCGTCTAGTGTCCCGAATCAGAAGTTCGCATCATTCGTGGCGAGCGCCCGACGAACTTCCGATTCGATAAGGACACTGGCAACTCTTTGACTCTCGTGTGGTTTATGAATTTGAAGTTCCTCACGGCGTCAGCCCTGATAATCAGAGGAACTTCAAATCCACCACACTAGGCAGCCGAGACGCAACTGGGATGCAAGCATTCTGTGACCTTACTCGACGATCAGTTTGCCGCGCAGCATGCCCATTTCGCAGGTGAACTCGTATTCACCGGGCTGCTCGGGCAGAAACTCGACGGGAACGACTTCGCCGGTCGGCAGCTCGGCGCTCTTGCCGAAGTCGGCCAGGATGACCTTTTCCGAACACGCCGCGGTTTCCTCACGCCGGAAGTTGAGCCGCACCGGCTTGCCATGGCGCACCACGATGGTGTCGGGCGTATAGCCGCCCTTGACCAGAATCATCGCTTCCTGATAGCCGCCGCTGACTTCGCCGGCCCGCACGCCGCGGGCCCGCTTGAGCCAGAAGAACCAGACAATGAAGACGATGAGGCCGAGTCCGAGAACGAGCACGATCCAGCGGTCGGGGGTCATGACGAGATCCTCCGCGGTTGAAAGAAACGAAGACGGTTGGCGTTGGTGACCACGGTCAGCGAGCTTGATGCCATGGCGGCCGCCGCGATGATCGGCGACAGCAGGATACCGAAGAAGGGGTACAGCAGCCCCATGGCGACCGGGATGCCAAGCGTGTTGTAGCCGAAGGCGCCAACCAGATTCTGGCGCACGTTGCGCATGGTGGCGCGGCTGATCTCGATGGCGGTCACCACGCCCATGAGGCTGCCCTTGATCAGCGTGATGTCGCTGGCCTCGATTGCCACGTCGGTGCCGGTGCCGATGGCGAAGCCGACGTCGGCCTGCGCCAGCGCCGGCGCGTCGTTGATGCCGTCGCCGACCATGCCGACCTTCTTGCCCTCGAGCTGCAGCTTTCTGACCTCATGGGCCTTTTCTTCCGGCAGCACCTCGGCCAGCACCCGGTCGACGCCGACCTCGCGGGCAATCGCATCCGCCGTGCGCTGGTTGTCGCCGGTCAGCATCACCACCTCGAGGCCCATGCGCTTCAGTTCGGCGATCGCCAGGCGCGAGTCCTCCTTGACCGTATCGGCAACCGCCACCAGCCCGGCCGGCCGGCCGTCGATGGCCACATACATCGGCGTCTTGCCGGCACTTGCGAGGGTCTCCCAGGATTCGGCCAGCTGCTCGGTGGCGATGCTGCGGCTCTCCATCAGCTTGACATTGCCGAGAAGCACGTCGTGGCCGTCGACCCGGCCGATCACGCCGTGGCCGGCAATGGCGGAAAAATCCTCGGCTGCCGCCAGGCTCAGCCCGCGGTCGTCGGCGCCGCCCACGATGGCCTCGCCCAGCGGGTGTTCGGAGCCCTTTTCCAGCGACGCGGCCAGACGCAGGATGTCCGACTCGTCGAAGTCATTGACCGCGATGACATCGGTCAGCGACGGCTTGCCGGCGGTGATCGTGCCGGTCTTGTCGAGGACCAGCGTCTGGAGTTTCTCCGCCGCCTGCAGGGCGTCGCCGGAGCGGATCAGGATGCCGTTCTCGGCGCCCTTGCCGATGCCCACGGTCAGCGACGTCGGTGTCGCCAGGCCGAGCGCACAGGGGCACGCAATGATCAGCGTGGTGACCAGGACGATGGTGGCGTAGATGATCCGCGGTTCCGGTCCGACGACGTACCATACGGTGAACGCCAGGATCGCCAGGATCATCACAGCGGGGACGAAATAGCCGGAGACCACGTCGACGATCCTCTGGATCGGCGCCTTGGAGCCCTGGGCGTCCTTGACCATGCGGATGATGTTGGCCAGCGCCGTGTCCTTGCCGACCTTGGTGGCCTTGAACTTGAAGCTGCCGGTCTTGTTCATGGTGCCGCCGATGGCCTCGTCGCCGACCGCTTTCTCGATCGGCATGGACTCGCCGGTGATCATCGATTCATCGACTGCACTGGAGCCCTCGACGATGACCCCGTCGACGGGGATTTTCTCGCCCGGCCGGACGACGACGATATCGCCGACCACGACTTCCTCGACCGGGATGTCGATTTCCTGACCGTCGCGGACGACGCGGGCGGTCTTGGCCTGCAATCCCATCAGTTTCTTGATTGCTTCCGAGGTTCGGCCCTTGGCCTTGACCTCCAGCGCCATGCCGAGGACGACCAGGGCCACGACCACCGCCGAGACGTCCCAGAATACCTCGGCCAGGGCCTGATCGGGGAACCACTGCGGCATCAAGACGGCGATCACCGAATAGATGTAGGCGGCCGAGATGCCGATGGCGATCAGCGTATGCATGTTGGCCGAGCGGTGTTTCAGGGCCTGCCACATGCCGGTGTAGAACTGCGAGCCCGACCAGGCCAGCACCGGCAGGGTGAGGATCCCGAGGAGGCCCCAGACGATGCGCCGGGTCTCGCTGCCGGGCGGCATCCATTCGGCGAGGCCGGGAACGTAGCTCGGATAGCTGAGTGCCATCACCGGAATCGAAATGATCGCCGCGAACCAGAACTTGCGCATCAGGGTGCGGTATTCGCGGGCCCGGTCGGCCTCCTCCTGATCGGCCGCCTCGCCCTCGCCCGCCTGCGCCTCGGCAACCCGGTAGCCGGCGGATTCAATGGCCTTGCGGATGCCGTCGAAATCGACCAGCTCGGGCTGGTATTCGATCTCGGCGGCGTTGGTCGCCAGGCTGACGTTGGCCGACACCACACCGGCGGTTGCGGCCAGGGCCTTTTCGATATGGCTGACGCAGGACGCGCAGTGCATGTCGCGGATGCCGACCCGCATGGTGGCACCGCCCGGCGTATAACCGGCGGCACGGATGACGCGCAGCAGGTCGCGTGCCTGTACCTGATCGGCATCGTAATCGATGCTGGCCGTCTTGCTCGACAGGTTGACGCGGGCACCCGCAACACCGGCGAGGTCGAGCAGTGCCTTTTCGACGTTGGCCTGGCAATGGCCGCAGGTCATGCCGTCGACCCGGATATCGATATGGGCCAACTCTTGCCGCGACGGCTCGCCCGCAGGCTCGGCCGGTACCACGGTATCGTTCATGACTTTCTCCTTGTCTCTGGGCGGTGCCGCCCGGACTCGCTGGCCCGTTTCCGGGCGGGCGCCTTACTCGGACAACAGACGCTTGCGTTCTTCGTATTCGTTGCGGTCGATATCGCCGCGGGCGAACCGTTCATCGAGAATTTCGCGCGCCGATTTGGCCTTGTCCGGGGCCTCGCCGGATACCGCTCGGTCGCGACCGAACCAGCGCACCGCCAGCACGATCAGCAGAATCAGCCCGCCCCAGAACAGAAACATGAAAAGGGCGCCGAACAGCATGTGACCCCAGCCCCAGCCCCATGCGTGGTGGAACCAGCTGCCGTTGTCGGCGCCTCCGGCATGGGCCCAGGCTGGGGCGGCAATGACGGCGATGGCCGCGGACGGCAGCCAGGGCAATGACTTGGTCATTTCAGGTTTCATCGTCGGTGCCCCTTGTCAGCCCGTGTTCGTCCGGGTCCGGAAGAAATTGTAAAGCGGCACGAAAACGATCGCCACATACCAACCGTAAGCGAACGTCTCGACGAGTCCAAGGAAAAAGCTCGGCCAGGTCAGCCAGGTGAAGCCGGGCAGCAACGGTGCCCAGACCGGGTGCATCGGGTAGGCCGGGAACACAAGACCGTAGCCGACGCACAAGACAAAGGTGATGACAAGGAACAGGCTGAGGCTCATGCCGAAGGCGTAGAGCGAAATCGTCCCGCGCGTTGCCTCCGATGAGGGTCCGCCCCCGGCGTGACCCGATTCGACTGTCGATGTGTCAGACATGGCCTTTCTCCATCTTTTGTGGACCGGTACGGACGCCGCGGCGTCCGTACCGGCTGTCACAGCATATCAGTGGTCGTGATCGCTGCCTCCATCATGGCCGCCGGCAGCTCCGCCATCGCCGCTCTCGGCGTGGCCGCTCATATCCATATCCGGCATGTCGGTGTGATGATGCATTTCCGAGCTGCTGGCCTTGCGGAACTCGTCGGGCCGGGACTCGCGGTCGACGATGATCTCGCCCCGCATGCCCAGAGCTTCGTGGGGATGACAGTGGTAGCGGTAGGTCCCGGGCTTGGTGAACGTGATGGAATAGGTTTGTCCCACCTCGTTGAGCAGCGGCCCTTCGAACATTTCCACACCTTGCGGAATGCCGTCGGGATAGGCGACGACGTTGTGTTCGTTGATCGCGTCGTCGTCGACCCAGATCACGGTATCGCCGGAATGGATTTTCAGGCGTGCCGGCTCGTAATAGAAGCGGCCGTCGTTTTCATCGTATTTCATCTTGACGATGTATTTGTGTCCGCCTGCCGACTTCGCGTGATCGTCTTTGCCATCGGCCATGGCGCTGTTCAGGCCGGCCGACATGGCCAGCACGATGAAAACGGTAAGAACCAGACGTGTCATTCAGTCCTCCTTGATGGAACGGGTTTTTTGAAGCGTATCGAACCTGCCCGGCCACAGATCCGATGAGGTTACGGTTTCGATAATGGCCGGGTTTCCGGCCGCCGTGCCGGTCGGGCGAAGACGGCGGCCGGGCCACCCTGCCAGGCCGTTGACCCGGTACCGGCGGCGGTATCCGACATTGTCGTCACCGCCGCCGCAGGCCAGGGCCGGGCGTATGATCACGATGGGCGCCGGCATTGGATGCCGGTCGGACATGATCACGGTTACTTCTTGCCTTTTTCGTCGCTCTTGGCGTCCTTCTTCATTTTTTCATGATGATCGGCGCCGGCGCCATCCTTGCCCATCATGCCGCCGGATTTATGCATGCCGCCGTCCTTGCCCATCATGCCGCCGGACTTGTGCATGCCGCCGTCCTTGCCCATCATGCCGCCGGATTTGTGCATGCCGCCGGACTTGTGCATGCTGCCATCCTTGCCGTGCATCTTTTCGGCCACCTGGGTCAGGCAGGTTTCCATCTGGCCCATCATCTGATCGCGCATCTTGTCCGCCGACATCTTGGCCGACTTGCCTTTCTTTCCCTTGGCGGCTTTTGACTGGCCATCCATCGTTTCCATGCAGGCGCGCACTTCCTTGATCAGCTTCTTCCTGTGGTCCTGCATGCCCTTCATGTGGCCGTTCTTGCCGTCGCGCTTCATCATCATGCCGCCGGCCTTGCCGTCGTGCTTCATCATCATGGTGCCGGTCTTGCCGTCGTGCTTCATCTTCATGCCGCCGGATTTGCCATCAGCCTTGCCATTGTGATGAGGCATCTGCTGCTTGGCGCCTTCAGCCGCCTTGGTGTCCGACTTCGTCTGGGCGTTGACTGTAGCTGGCGTCACCGCCAAGGCCATTGCCGCGATGGCGATAAGGCCTGAGAAGATCCATCCTCTGGTTTGCATGTTCGTAGTCCTTTCCTGCTGGTCGTTCTGGTCTTTGGGGTGGGCTCGGCGGTCAATGACTCCGACGCCGGCCCAACGTGTAAATTGATTGGCTGTGCAACTGCGTCCGACGCTACCTGAACCGATTGTCGATCACCGGGCCGGGGTCTTTGAAAAACACCGTCGAGCCGGCGGCGGTCGGCCATGGCCGCACTGGCGAAGGTAGACCCAGGACGTTCGCAGCCGCCGGCCTCTCACGCAGATAGTGTCTCCCTGCCACGCGGCTCCTTGCCGGCGCGCGAGCGCTTCAGCCGAAACCTTTGGGGGGATGCGTAATGGTTGACAACTCGGCGCCCTGGAGCGCGTTGATCCAGGTCAGCGGAGACAAAACGGATCGTTTCGGCCCGGTCATGCCGGGTGGCGAAGAAATCATTGTGACGCACATGCCGCCGGCGATGCTGCTGCAGCAGGGGTGCTCGTCCGGAACCTCGAGCCCGCCACCGGGAATGTCGGCGGCTGCCGGCACCTGCACAGACGCCAACGTTATTGCCGAACCGGGGTGCATGGAATGATCCATGGCGTGAGAATGGACGTTGGCGGCCGGTCCGGCCTCGCCGGCGGCGACATGCGGGATCGGCTGCGCATAAAGGGCGAACGCAACGATCTGCATCAGAACCAGAAACTTGGGCACCAGCTTCATGTTGTGGACATTCCCGGCCCGTGGTCGGTCCCATCTGCGCGACATGTCGCCATGATGCACCATGAACCCCCCGGGCACCAAGCAAATTGATCTTGTCATGGGGGAATTCGGCGCCATCAGGCTCCATATGTGGTTGTGGCCGGCAATGATCAAGGCCCCGTCGCTGCCGACGTCTCGCGCTCGGCCAGCCGCAGGATCTCGATCAGCTTCGGAATCATGGTCGCCGGCATCGCCACCGACGAGCGTTCGCTGCTCAGTCGCCCGCCATAGGTTTCGCGCGAGCCGTGAAAGACGATGCAGGGGGCGTCCTCGTCGCAGTCGGAAATCGACACTTCGAATTCATGGTCGTTGCCGCAGTGATGGAAATGAAAGGTCCAGACATGTTCCATTTTGAAGATCTCCTGATCCGGTGGCGGTCAGCCGCGCCGCGCCCACCAGAAGCTCAGCCCGGGCACCACCAGCCATTGCGCCAGCGGCGATAGGCCGATGCCGAACACCACCGGCATCGCCTCGGCATAGCTCCAGCTCTGCTCGATCCGGACATTGTACCACTCGCTGAAGACGGTGGTGGCGAGCCCGAACAGCAATGTCCAGAAAACCACCCGGCGGTGGCCGCGGGTCGGCCAGTCGGGGCGGCCGAACAGCAGCAGCGCCAGCATGATCGAAGACAGCCCGATCAGAATATCGCCGCCGGTGCAATGCAGGGCGGCGAAGACGATCTGCATGGGCGTGCCCTCGTCCCACAGCCGGTAAAGCGGCATGTGGGCGAATTCCCAGACCAGATTGCCCGCGGCCAGCATCAGCAGATACCGGCGCAGGGTTGTTATCCAGGTCATTTTCCGGTCCCGCCAGCGGGCGTCGCCGGGCGCCTACATCACGTGACGCTGGGCGAAAATGCCGTTGGCCTCCTGAAGCTCACGAATGTAGCGGATGATGGTTGTCAGTTCAGCGTCGGAAACCTGAGGCTGCGGCGGCATGTTCCCGAACGCCCAGTGATGCGAACGCACGCCGCGCCGGGCGGCGGCGAAAAAGGCAAGGTCGCCATGATGGCCGGGGTTGTAGATATTGTGGACCAGCGGCGGGCCGTTTTCGGTGCCGGAGCCGTTCTGCCCGTGACAGCGGGCGCAGTTGGCATCGAAGGCGACCTTCCCGGCCTGGGCGATTTTCGACAGTTTGGGCACGATGACCGAAACCAGCCCGCCGGTATCGACTTTCGGCGGCGGTCGCAGGACCCAGTAGCCCAACCCCAGAATCACCGCGCCGAGGGCCACTCGGACCAGCGGCCGACGTAACAACTTCATGGCATGTCCTTTCAGCCGGTTGCCAAATTCACGCATGGTTAGCCGGCCCTATGGCCGCCCGTCAAGGCGGACCGTATATCAGAGGGCCAAAAGATGTCGCATGCGAATATATCGGCGGCCGGGCAGTCGCTCTTGCGTCACCGGGTGATCGGCAGATCGAAAAAGCGGGCCGCGTTGTTGTACAGGATATCGGCTTTTTGGGCCTCGCTGAGGTAGGGGGCGGACGCGATCCGCTCAATGCTCATCGCAATGATGCGGGTGATCGCTCCGGGATGCGGATCCGAGCCGTAAAGGATGCGTTTGTCGAAGCCGGCATCGACCAGGCGCTTCAAGGTGTGGTCGAACTCCGCCTTGGGAAGCGACCAGTCGAGAAAGCCGACGCCGACATAAACCTGCGGGTAGGTATTCAGGATCGCGATCATGTTGTCGATGAACGGCCAGCCGGCATGCATGACCTGCAGTTTCAGGCGCGGGTGGCGGCGCAGCACCTCTTCAAGCGCCAGGGGATCGCCGAGGCGCACCCGATAGCGCGGGCGCACCGAAAACACCTGCTCCGGCCCGGGCCCCAGGTGCAGGGCCATCGGCAGCTTGAGGCTTTCGGCCAGCTCGAAATAGACATCATAGGCCGGATGGTCAGGGGCAAAGCCTTCGTATTGGAGCGCAATTTCGCCCAGCACCCGCATCTCGCGACTGCCGGCCAGGCGCCGCAACATGCCCAGATAGCCCTTGTCGAGCCGGGCATTGGTGATCTGCAGGGCGGGGATGAACCGGTCTGGCTCGGCGGCCCGCCATTCGGCCACGACCTTGGGATCGGGGCCGCTGGTGACGGCGTAGACGACATTGTATTTGCGCATCGCTGCCAGTGCCTCCCGGATCAGCTCGGCCCGCGGCTTGGGCTTGAGCGTCACCAGTTCGCCATCGATGCGCTCGCGGGTCAGAAAGCGGCCGGTATCGGTATGAAAGTGCGCGTCGATCACCGGCCCGTCATAGGCGCGCGCCCCGCCTCCCGGGGTCAGCCAGACCAGCCCCGCCAGGACCAGCCCGGCCAGGCGTGCGCGCGAACAAGGAGTCGGATTCATTCTGGTCCTCCCGGATGGCGTTGTCGATTTTGGCTGCCCATCATAAGAGTCATTCTCGGGTGAACCAAGGTCGATGGACGGACACGCGCGGTGGCGCCCGGGAACGGCTGTTTGCCGGCTTGCGGTTGACTGGCGTCATTGTGTGCCGGCGCCGGAGCCCCCATTTCTAAAGGGTGAGGCGGGGGCGATCGTAGCAGCCGAAGGCCACGGCCATGACGGACAATCAGCAACTTGCCGATCGCTTGCACGAATTCGCCAATCTTCTCGAACAGCAGGGTGCCGACCGCTTTCGTATTGGCGCCTACCGCCGGGCGGCACAGACCCTGAGCGAGCTGGAAACGCCGGTGGCGGTGCTGCATCGCCAGCAAGGTGTGGAAGGGCTGCTGGCGCTGCCCGGGATCGGCCCGTCGATCGCGCTGGCGATCATTGAAATGCTGGAGACCGGGCACTGGATCCAGCTCGAGCGCCTGCGACGCGAGCTGTCGCCCGAGCAGGTGTTTCAGTCGGTGCCCGGGGTCGGCCCGAAACTGGCAAAACAGATCCATCAGGCGCTCGGCGTCGACACCCTGGAAGCCCTGGAAGTGGCCGCTCATGACGGGCGCATCGAGCGGGTTCCAGGCGTCGGCCCGGGCCGCGCGGCGATGATTCGTGCCGCCCTTGATGCCATGCTCTCTCGCCGCCGGGCGCAAACCGCACCGGCCACCGAGGAGCCGCCGGTGGAGATGATTCTGGCGGTCGACCGGACCTATCGCCAGGCGGCTGCTGCCGGACGCCTGCGGACCATCGCGCCGCGCCGCTTCAACCCCGAGGGCAAGGCCTGGCTGCCGATTCTCGAGACCGACCGCGGCGCCTGGCATTTCACCGCGCTCTATTCCAACACCGCCCGCGCCCACGAGCTGGGCCGGGTCCATGACTGGGTGGTGATTCGCTTTCGCGGGCCGGATCACGGCGAGGGGCAGCGTACGGTGGTGACCGAAACCTTCGGGCCGCTGGCCGGACGACGCGTGGTGCGCGGCCGCGAGGGTGAGTGCCGGGCCTATTATGCCGCCCGCGACACGGCCCGGGACAAGCGGCGGCGGAAATCGTCAAAGACTCGGACGCCCGGCAGCCAACGTCGAAGCGGCGCGTCCGCACGGTCTGATGGGCGCTCTCCGCATATCGCCTGATGGCCATGCGAGCCGGAAGGTGTCTGACCGGTCATTGCAGCGCTGCTTCATCGGCACCAGCGGCTGGAGCTATGCAGCCTGGAAAGACGGGTTTTATGCCGGCGTGCCGCGCCGGCGCTGGCTGCGGCACTGCGCCGAGCGGTTTGGCGGCATTGAGGTCAACATGACCTTTTATCGTGAGCCGCGGGCGCAGGTTCTCGACTCCTGGGTCGCCGGGACCCCGCCGGCCTTCGCCTTTGCCTGCAAGGGCCACCGCCGGATCACCCATATTCAGCGCCTCGCCGGCATCGAGGCGGCGCTGGCCCGCCAGCGCGACAGCCTGCGGCCGCTGGGGACCAGGCTCAAGGCCATGCTGTGGCAACTGCCGGCCTCGCTTGAGCGCGATCTGGATCGCCTGGCCGCCTTTGCCGGCGCGCTGGCCGGTTGGGCCGAGGTCGCCCATGCCATCGAATTCCGCCACTCTTCATGGTTCGATGACGCGGTGGCCGACTGTCTGGCCGGCCACAAAATCGCGGTGTGCATCTCGGATGCCGGGAAATGGCCGCGCTGGGACCGGGTGACCGCCGAAACCGTCTATG
>CAZZKF010000046.1:0-19994 GCA_964654995.1 uncultured Alphaproteobacteria bacterium
AATGTGCCCGACCTGATTTTCCAGCCGGTATTCTGGCGATCTAAGGTCCGGCGCCTTCTTGCCGGCGCGGCTTGTGGATGTCCCCATGGTAATCTCCCCAGACTGTTGGACCGCCGGCGGCGCTGCGACCACAGGTGGCGACCTTCGCGTGACGAATAGATAGCCTTCCCGACGAAATCAGACAACCGTCCAAATCGGTTCCATGATGGGGCGGCGTTCCGGCCCCGAAATGACCGGGCGAATCCGACCGAGCGGATCCCGTTGCGCCGGCCGCAGGCCGGGGCTCGATCGCAAGGGCGTCGGAGACCGGAATCGGCGATTCGGCATTGAACAGATTGCCGGTACCGGAGCTTGATTGTCGTGCACGCGAGTCATCTGCCTTCCCGGGTGACCGCGCAGAGATACGCCGCCCGGCAGCGATGAACCTGTCGGGGATCATCCGATGCTGATGGCGGACCCGGGCAGGTGCCGGCCCTGTACCGGTGCGCGTCGCCGTTACGAGCCGGGCGCCGGCACCATCTGGTGGCCCTTGCCGCCGATCGGAATCGTTCCCAGTACCGCAAGATCCTTCTGATCGACCACCCACACGATCGGCTCCTCGGCACTGGAGATATAGAGCTTGCCGGTATCGCCGATGGTCGTCAGATGATAGGGCGCCGGGTCAAGTGCGATCTCACGCTTGTCGCCCGTGCGCAGATCGACGGCAACCAGCTTGTTGCGCTCGCGCGCGCTGACGAACAGCGTGGTGCCGTCGTTCGAGACATCGAGTCCGTGCAGCTTGCCGCCGATCTCGAAGGTGCGCGTCACCGTGCCGCTGTCTGCGGCAATCTCGGACACCGTGCCGTCGTTGACATTGGCGACATAAAGCCGTCGACCGTCGGGCGCGGCCGCCATGTGCTCGGGCCGGCTTGCGACCTTGATCGTTTGCGCGACCGTCCATCGGGCCGTATCGACCTCGCTGACCGTGTCATCGCCGCCGTTGCTGACATAGAGGTGCCGGCCGTCGGGGCTGAAGACCGCATAGTTGGGCAGCGTCCCCGTGGGCACCGTCGCAACGACCTCGTAAGTTGCCAGATCGATGGCGCTGATGCCGCCTTCCTTCATCAGGGTGACGACGGCAAATCGCCCGTCGGGGCTGACCGCGACATGATGGACGGCGCCGGGCACGTCGATGCGGCGCACGATCGAGCGGTCGGCGGCGCGGATCACCGACACCGTGCTGATCATCTGGTCGGGCTCCTGCTCAGGCGCCGATGCCATGCCATGGTGCGCGGCATGCTCGTCGGCGCTCATGCCGGCCGGCTTCTGCTTCGGCGCCGGCGCCATGCCATGGTGCTTGGCGTGCTCATCGGCGCTCATGCCGGCCGGCTTCTCCGGCGGTGCGCTTCCGGCTTCGCGCTCGTCGAGGCTGCCGGCAATCAGGAACTGGCCGTCGGGCGTTCGGGCAAGGCCGTGAACGGCCGTGATGCCGTCGATGGTTGCGACGATCTGATCCTTGGCGGCGTCGACGACCACGATCCTGTCCTTGCCACCAAGCGGCACATAAACGAGCGGAGCGGCGACGGCTGCCCCCATTCCCAACACCAGGGCAAGCACGCCGGCCGAGATCGCGGGTCGGAGAATCGATACGGGATTCATCGCTTGTTTCTCCTTTTCGCTGCGAGTCGGATTGAAAGAGAGTCGCGTGGAATCAGTGGCCTGCTGTTCAGCAGAGGGATCAAATCACCCTTGGGAACCGGATGTGGACTGACTCCCGGCGCGAACGCCGCGCCGACGCTCTTTTCCGGCGTTATACAGGCGATCTCGGGACCCGCAAAGGGGGCGTATCGTCGCGGCCCTTGCCACCCGTGCAACGGGCATCGAATGATCATTCGCGAGCAGTGGCTGCAGCTGCCCGGTACCAGCATGTTGGAGCGCGAACGGGCAATAAATGACCTCGCCGCTCAAGCCTCGTCGGCAATCGTGTTGATCAGCGTGCCGATGCCGGCGATCTCGACCTCGACCACATCGCCCGGTTTCATGAACACCGGCGGGTTGCGCTTGGCGCCAACACCGCCCGGCGTGCCGGTGCAGATCACGTCGCCGGGTGCGAGCGGCGTGAACGTCGAGATGTAGGCGATGAGTTGGGGCACCGAAAAGATCATGTCGCCCAGGGTGGCGTTCTGCATCACCACATCATTGAGCCGCGTGGTGATGGTGGCCGCGCGCAAGTCGGCGATGTCGTCCGTGGTGACCAGCCACGGCCCGAAGCCGCCGGTCGCGGGGAAGTTCTTGCCGGGGGTGAACTGCAGGGCATGGCGCTGCCAGTCGCGCACCGAGCCCTCGTTGAAACAGCTGTAGCCGGCGACATGCGCAAAGGCATCGGCTTCCGCGATGTGCCGGCCGCCCCGGCCGATGATCACCGCCAGCTCACCCTCGTAATCGAGCTTGTCGGAGACCCTGGGCCGGATGATCGCACGCTTGTGTCCCACGAGCGTGTCGGCGAAGCGGGTAAAGACGGTGGGGTGGTCGAATTTGGGGCGGCCGGTCTCGGCGCGGTGGTCGTCGTAATTGATGCCGATGCAGAAGATTTTTCCGGGATCGGGGATGGGCGGCAGAAAGTCGATGTCACCGAGCCCGTAATCGGGCGCGGCGCCTTGCGCCGCGTCCGCCAGGCGCGCCAGATTTTCGGGCTCAAGAGCGGTTCGCAGGCCGGTGAATTGCCCGGCAAGGCGCGCCTTGAGATCGACGATGCCGCCCTCGACGACGGCGCCAAACGATTCCGCGCCGTCGTGGCGAAAACTAGCGTACTTCATGCGGTTCCCCCGTGACGGATTTCCTGCTGATTATGCTTCAGGGCTTACGAGCGCAGCACGCCCCGGCCCCAGTAATTGAGGGTGCGCTCGGTGTGCGGCCAGATGCGCACCGGATAGGCCGGATTGAGGCGCTCGAGTTCGGCCGAAATCTCGATCCAGTTGCCGTCCGGGTCGCGGAACATGAAGAACAGATTGTTGCCCGGCCCGTGGCGTCCGGGGCCCCAGTCGATGGCGATGTCCCGTTCCGCCAGGCGGTCGGCCCAGTCGCGGATGTCCATCCAGCCGGTGGTCTCGAGGCTCTGGTGATCGAGGCGCCGCTCGGGCGCCAGAAAGGCGGCGAAGCTGTGATGGTCGGGGTCGCTGCGCATGAAAAAGGCGGTCAGCCGTCCGGCCTCGTCCTCGACCCGGTCGGAGAGGCGAAAGCCCAGGATGTCGCGGTAAAACCGGAGCAGGCGCTCGACATCGCGCGTCGTCACCACCACGTGCTGAAGCCGCCCGGGCAGGGGCGCGGTGCCGGGGACCGCATCCGCCGAGGGCCGCGACAGCCCGAAGACGATCACATTGCCGTCCGGGTCGTTGACCGCGAAGGCCTCGTTGCCGAACAGCGGGCTTGGCGAGGGTGTGATGTCGCCTCCCGCCTCATCGATACGCCGGCGATAGCCTTCGAGGTCGAGGTGCGAGCGGCAGCCAAACGCGGCAAAACCCAGTTGCTGCGGCTCGCCCGGCCCGAACAGAATGCGGCGTGCGGGCGCAGCGCAGATCCAGCGCTCGTCATCGAGTCGCTCGGGTGCCATGTCGAGGGCCCGGGCGTAGAATGCCGCCAGGGCGTCGGGCGCTTGCGATTGCACCAGAACGTGGTCCAGCGTCATTTCCGGACAGGGCGGAAGTTGCGTCATCGAAGCACGTCCCTTTGTGAGAGCCTTGGGCCATCATAAAAAGGCGGAACCGCACGGCCAAACATTTTGGCTGGCCGCGATCAGCCGATCCACTGCAGCAAAATTACCGCGGGGCTCTTGCCCGGCCCTCGATCAGGCGCAGCGAGCGGCGCCTGAACGCCCCCAGCGCGACGGCCAGGGTCACGCCATGCCCGAGGACCTCGCCGCCGGCCGAGATCACCGTGAAGGTGCCATGGCGGCGCATCCAGCGCGGGCGCTTGATGATGCGGAAGATCGGCGCATCGAAGGCATGGCGATAGATCGCGAAGATGGCCGCTTCATCGCTGTATTCGAGGGCGTAATCACGCCAGCGCCCGGAGGCCACCATGGTGCCGTAGAGATCGAGAATCAGGGCAAGCTCGTGGCGGTCGAAAAAGACCGTACGCCGGAAGGGTGGGTGGCGGGGCGCCTGCGGTGTCCGCGAACCCTGCCACCCGGGTTCGCGGAACAAGGCTATGGGGACATCACCGTCCATGGTTCCTATCACACTCCATCGCGCTCTCCTGGGCAAGCCCAAAGTGAGCGGCGGTGTTTTCGCCCCTCTGTCCGGGCAAATCCGCCCGCCGGCGCCGGCGGGTGCAAATGCCACGATTTCGCCCCAATTCAGACCTAATGGCGCCGCAAATGATGGTCATAGTTTCTTCGTTGGCCTCGTCAGCCCGGTCACCGATGCGGTGGGACATCTGCCCCCATACAGCCCCCTTCCCACCGCACCGGGGCCGGGTCTTTCTTTGCTCCGGCCCGCCCCTTCCCATCGTTATTTCGCCAGCCTGCAAGCGTCTATGCCTTGGCGCCGGCATCGGGTAGAACAGGCAGGCCCCCACGACTTCGAGCATGAGCAAGAGGTGCGTGCGACCATGACGATGACCCTCTACGATCTTGCCGGCGCCGAGGACGAGCGCCGGTTCAGCCCGTTCTGCTGGCGGGCACGCCTGGCGCTGGCCCACAAGGGGCTGGACGCGGACTGCGTGCCGGTGCGCTTTACCGAAAAGGACCGCATTGCCTTTTCCGGCGGCCGGACCTTCCCGGTTCTGGCCGACGGCGAGCGCGCGATCGTCGATTCCTGGGACATCGCCTGCTATCTCGAGGACACCTATCCTGACCGCCCAAGCCTGTTCGGCGGGCCGATCGGCCGGCATGAGGCCCGCTTCATCGCCGCCTGGGTGGATACGGTGATCCACCCGCAGCTGGTGACCATGGTGGTCGCCGACATCTGGAACCACCTGCACGAAAAGGACCGCGACTATTTCCGCCAAAGCCGGGAAGCCCGCTTCCGCGCGCCGCTCGAAGAGGTGCAGAAGGGCCGCGAGGAACGCCTGCCGGCTTTTCGCGCTGCCTTGGCGCCGCTGCGCGAGGTGCTCAGGCACGCCGATTACCTGTGCGGCAACGAGCCGGCCTACGGCGATTATGCGGTCTTCGGCACATTCCAGTGGGCGCGCAGCATCAGCCCCTTGCGCCTTCTGGAAGACGACGATCCGATATACGCCTGGCGGGCGCGCATGCTGGCGCTGTTCGACGGCCTGGCGGCCGGCAGCCTCGGCTATCCGGTATGAACGGGGAGGTGGCCTTGCGAAGCGAGCACGGTTTTTCTATATACACGGGGCGTGTCCGCGCAACCGGTGGCCCCCTCCGCCGACAACCAGAACCTGAGGATCCGCTCTCGGCATGACGGCAATGCTGGACATCGACAATCTGGTCAAGCGTTTCGGGGCGCTGACCGCCGTCGATGGCGTCACCTTCTCGGTCGCGCGCGGCGAGGTGCTCGGCTTTCTGGGCCCCAATGGCGCCGGCAAGTCGACGACCATGAAAGTCATTACCGGTTTCCTGCGCGCCGATTCGGGCCGGGTGCGGGTCTGCGGTCTCGACGTCGAGACGCAGCCTCTCGAGACCAAGGCGAGGATCGGCTATCTGCCCGAAGGGGCGCCGCTCTATGGCGACATGACGCCCAAGCAGTTTCTCCGCTTCGTTGCCGAGGTGCGGGGCCTGCGCGGGGGGGCGCTGACGGCGGCGCTGGACAGGGCGGTCCATGAGCTGGCGCTTGCCAGCGTGCTCGACCAGCCGATCGAGACCCTGTCCAAGGGCTTCAAGCGCCGGGTCGGGCTGGCCCAGGCGATCATCGCCGACCCCGAGATCCTGATCCTGGACGAGCCCACCGACGGGCTCGACCCCAACCAGAAGCACGACGTGCGCGGGCTCATCCAGCGCATCGCCAAGGACAAGGCGATCGTGATCTCCACCCACTTGCTCGAAGAAGTGGAGGCGGTGTGCACGCGCGCCATCATCATCGACAAGGGCCGCATCGTCGCCGACGGCACGCCCGACGAGCTGCTGGCGCGTTCGCGCTATCACAATGCGGTGACCGTCACCATCCGCGGCATTGCCGCCGAGCAGATCGAGGCGCGGCTCACGGGCCTTGCCTGCGTGGCGGCGGTCGAGCGGGTGGTGCGCACGGATGGCACCGGCCGGGTCCGGGTGCTGGCCCGGGATGCCCGCCCGATTCTTGGCGAGGTCGCCCGCGAGATCGAGGCCGCCGGCTGGACGCCGGAGCAGATTTTCGCCGAGGCCGGACGCCTGGATGACGTGTTTCGCCGCATCACCAGCGCCGAAACCGGACCGGAAGAAAGGGTGGCGTCATGATGAAGGCGGTTCTGCGCGGTACTGGCAGCATCTTCCGGCGCGAGTTCGCTGCCTATTTCGCCACCCCGCTGGCCTATGTCTTCATCGTCATCTTTCTCTTCCTCACCGGCATTTTCACCTTTTACCTGGGCCGCTTTTTCGAGCGCGGCCAGGCGGATCTGCAGGCCTTTTTCATCTTTCACCCGTGGTTGTATCTGTTTCTGGTGCCGGCGATTTCCATGCGCCTGTGGGCCGAGGAGCGCCATTCCGGCACCATCGAGACGCTGCTCACGCTCCCCATTCCGCTGTCCGCCGCGGTGCTCGGCAAGTTCCTCGCCGCCTGGGCGTTTACCGGGGTCGCCCTGGCGCTGACTTTTCCGGTGTGGATCACGGTCAATGTGCTGGGCGATCCGGACAACGGCGTCATCGTCGCCGGTTATCTCGGCAGCCTGTTCATGGCCGGTGCCTTCCTGGCGATTGGCGCCTGCATGTCGGCGATCACCCGCAGCCAGGTCGTGGCCTTCGTGCTCGCCGTTGTCGTCAGCTTCCTGTTCACGGTCTCAGGCCTGCCGATGGTCCTCGACTTCTTCGCCGCCTGGACGCCGCAGGCGCTCCTCGACCTGATCGCCTCGTTCAGCTTTCTCACCCATTTCAACAGCATCGTCGACGGCGTGATCGATCTGCGCGACCTGATCTATTTCGGCTCGCTGATCGCCGTCTGGCTCTATGCCAACGCCGTCGTCGTCGATCTCAAGAAGGCGGGCTAGAGGGATGAGCATGCGCAACAGGCTGATCGGAACCGGCGCCCTGATTGCCGCCGCGGTGCTGTTCCTGGCGGTCAACATCATCTCGGAGTCGCTGTTCCGCTCGGCCCGCATCGACCTGACTGCGGACGGCCTCTATACCTTGAGCGAAGGCACCCGCAAGGTGCTGGGCAACCTCGAAGAGCCGGTCACCTTGCGGTTTTTCTTCTCCGACAAGGCGGCCACCGCGTACCCCGGCGTCAAGAGCTATGGCGGCCGCGTGCGCGATCTGCTCGAGGAATATGTCGGCCTTGCGGGCGGCAAGCTGCGGCTCGAGGTGATCGATCCGGAGCCCTTTACCGAGGCCGAGGATCAGGCGGTCGCCTTCGGCCTCAAGGCGGCGACCACAAGTGACGGCGACTCGCTCTATTTCGGGCTGGTCGGCACCAATACGCTCGATGACCAGCAGGTCATCCCGTTTTTTGCCCGCGAGCGCGAACGCTTCCTCGAATACGACCTCACCCGCCTGATCTACGGGCTCAGCCATCCCGACAAGACGGTGATCGGGCTGCTCACCTCGCTGCCTCTGCAGTACGGGGCGGGCGGTATTCAGGGCATGCTGCGCGGCCGCTCGCGGCCCAACGTGATTTACGACCGGCTGCGCCAGCTTTTCGAGGTCCGCACCCTCGGCCCGCGTCTCGACAAGATCGACGACGACATCGATCTGCTGCTGATCGTCGACCCGGAGGAGCTCGACGACCAGGGCCTCTATGCCATCGACCAGTTCGTGCTTCGCGGCGGGCGGGCCATGATCTTCGTCGATCCGCACTCCGAAATGGCCGCCGCGCCGCCGCCGGCGCCCGGCATGCCGCCGGCCGGCGGGGCGCTGTCCTCCGACCTGCCGAAGCTGTTCCGGGCCTGGGGCTTCGAGTTGGAGGCCGGCAAGGTGGTGGCCGACCGCCGCTTTGCGCAAAAGGTGACGATGAGCAACGACGACTGGCGCCGGGTCAAGGACTACGTCATCTGGCTGTCGGTGCCCAAGGAGGGGCTCAGCGGCGACGACGTGGTGACCGGCGACCTCAGCCTGGTGAATTTCGGCACCGCCGGCCATCTCGCCACGCTGGAGGGCGCCACGACGACGTTTGAGCCGCTGATCACCTCGAGCAAAGACGCCATGCTGCTGGACGAAAAGGACATCAGCGCAGTCCCCGACCCCGACGCCCTGCTGCGCGATTTCAAGCCGACGGGCGAGCGCTACGTGATCGCCGCGCGGATTTCCGGCGAGGTCGAAAGCGCCTTCCCGGATGGCCCGCCCAAACCGGCCGATGACGACAACGCGGCGGCGGATGACAGCGCCGACAAGGGCGACGCGGCAAAGGATGCGGACGCGGCAGACAAGCCGGCGGAACCGGTGCATCTGGCCCGCTCCAAGGGGCCGATTCACGTCATCGTGGTGGCGGATTCGGACCTGCTGGACGACCGCTTCTGGGCCCAGGTCCAGGATTTCCTCGGCCAGCGGCTGGTGGTCCCGATCGCCGACAACGCCAGCTTCGTGATCAACGGCGTCGATCAGCTGGCCGGGTCCAGCGATCTGATCGGCCTGCGCAGCCGCGGCGTCTCGGCCCGCCCGTTCACGGTGATCGAGGACATCCGGCGCGAGGCGGAAGCGAAATTCCTGGCCGAGGAAAAACGCCTGCAGGACAAATTGAGTGCCGCCGAGGACCGGATTGCGGCGCTGCAAAGCAAGGAATCGGGCGAGGGCGCGCTGCTGATCACGCCCGAGCAGCAGGCGGAGATTGATGCCTTCCGGCGCGAGGTGCTGGAAACCCGGCGCCAGTTGCGCGAGGTCCAGCGCAATCTGCGCAAGGATATCGACCGCCTCGAGGCCTGGGTCCGCTTCATCAACATCGGGCTTGTCCCGCTGCTTATCATGATCGGCACGGCCGGCCTTGCCCTGTGGCGCCGGCGCAAGATGCGCCGCGCGTAAGGCCAGCCCAGGACCGGGGGTAGGCACATGACGACCAGACAGGTGATCGGTCTCGGGATTGTCGCCGCGCTTGCCGTTGCGCTGGCGGTGGCGGCGGTGCTGGTGCGCGACCAGGACACCGGCGAGGCGGTCTCGAGTGCGCTTCTGGTTCCCGGCTTTGCGGACCGGGTGAACGACGTGGCCGAGATCGAAATCGCCACCGCCACCGTCTTTCATCTGAAACGAAATGAGGACGGGCGCTGGGTGTTGCCGGAAAAGGCCGGCTATCCGGTGGTCCTCGAAGACGTGAAGAAGCTGATCCTCGGCCTGGCCGAGGCCCGCAAGATCGAGCCCAAGACCGCGCGTCCCGACTATTACGGCCGCATCGGGCTCGCCGATCCCGGGAGCGAAGGCGGCGGCACCCGCCTGACCTTCAAGGACGAAAAGGGCAAGGTTCTGGCCAGCCTCATCGTCGGCAAGCGCAAGAGCCTGAGCGGACGGCTCGAGGCCTGGACCTATGTGCGCCTGCCCGATGATCCGCAGACCTGGCTGGCTGACGGGCTGCCGCGAATCGAGACCGAGCCGGTGCGCTGGCTGGTCGCGGACGTGGTCGAGGTCAAGCGCGACCGCATCGCCCGCGCCCGTGCCCGCCATGCCGATGGCACCATCCTCGAAGTGGCCCGTGATGCGCCGGATGAGGCCGATTTCACGGTCGTCAACCTGCCAAAGGGGGCCAAGCTGCGCATGCCGTCGATCGCCAACGGTTTCGGCGGTGCGCTCGGATATATCAGTTTCGATGATGTGCGCCCGGCCAGGGAGATCGATTTCTCGGGCGCCACCGAGACCGAGTATACGACCTTCGACGGATTGATCGTCACCGTGCGCACCGCCAAGGTCGGCGATGCCTACTGGTCGACCTTTGCCGCCCGCTATGAGCCGGAGGCGATCGCCAGGGGCAAGGAGGGTAAAAACCTGGTGATTCCCGATGCCCCCGAAGATGGTGCCAAGGAGGCCGAGGAAATCAACGCCCGGGTGCAGGGCTGGGCCTACCGCCTGCCCCAGTACAAGGCCGAGGATTTCACCAAGCGCCTCGACGATCTGATCGAGCCCCCGGAAGACAAAACCGGCAAGGCCAAGGCGGACGGCGGCTGAGCCTGCCCTTGAACGGGTCTCGTCCCGTGCTCATATCCAGCCTGGTCCGGTGCCGGCGGGCATCCAAACGCATGGACATGGGAAATGGCGACCACAACCAAGAGCAAGAGCACATCGTCCCCCGAAAAATTCACCTTCCAGGCCGAGGTCAGCAAATTGCTGTACCTGATGGTGCATTCGGTCTACAGCGAACGCGAGGTGTTCCTGCGCGAGCTGATCTCGAATGCGTCCGATGCCTGCGACCGCCTGCGCTATCAGGCGCTGACCGAACCCGATCTGCTCGGCAACGAACCGGACTTCCGTATCGATGTGACGGTGGATGCCAAGGCCCGCACCATTGCGGTCGCGGACAACGGCATCGGCATGGACCGCCAGGAGCTGATCGACCATTTGGGCACCATCGCGCGTTCGGGAACCGAGGCGTTTGTCTCGCAACTGACCGGCGATGCCGCCAGGGACCTGTCGCTGATCGGCCAGTTCGGGCTCGGCTTCTATTCCGCCTTCATGGTCGCCGACCGGGTCGACGCGATCGCCCGCAAGGCCGGCGACGAGACGGCCTGGAAGTGGTCATCCGACGGGTCCGGCGATTTCACCATCGAGCCGGCCGAGCGCGACCGGCGCGGCACCACGGTGATCCTGCATCTGCGCGAAGACGCCGAGGAATTTCTGTCGGCTGAGCGCCTGCGCCGGATCGTCAAGACGTATTCCCAGCACATCGCCTTTCCGATCTCGGTCGGCGAGGTCAAGGGGGATGAAATCGAGGCCGAGGAAATCGGCCGCGGCGCCGCGCTCTGGGCGCGCCCGCCCAAAGAGATCACGCCCGAGCAGTACAAGGAATTCTATCACCTGGTCTCGCACAGCTTCGATGATCCCTGGCACCGCCTGCATTACCGCGCCGAAGGGGTGCTGGAATACACGGTGCTGCTGTACATCCCGTCAACCAAGCCGTTCGATCTGTTCGATCCGGCGCGCCGGCCGCGGGTCCGGCTCTATGTCAAGCGGGTGTTCATCACCGATGATTGCGACGACCTGCTGCCCGGCTATCTGCGGTTCGTGCGCGGCATCATCGATTCCGAGGACCTGCCGCTCAATATCAGCCGCGAGGTCCTGCAGAACAACGCGGTGGTGGCGAAAATCCGCAAGGCGGTGACCAACCGGCTGCTTGCCGAGCTCGAGAAGCGGGCGGCGGAAGATGCCGAAGGCTACGCCAAATTCTGGGAAAATTTCGGCGCAGTCCTCAAGGAGGGCCTCTATGAGGACGCCGAACGCCGCGAGCGGATCCTGAAGCTCGCCCGCTTCGCCAGCACCCATGGCGATGGGCTGACCTCGCTGGCCGACTATGTCGCGCGCATGAAGGAAGGCCAGGACGCCATCTACTATATCACCGGCGATGATGCCCAAGCTGTGGCCCGCAGCCCGCAGCTCGAAGGCTTTGCCGCCAAGGGCGTCGAGGTGCTGCTGCTCAGCGATCCGATCGACGATTTCTGGCTCTCGGTGGTCGACGGCTTCGAGGGCACGCCGTTCCGCTCGGTCACCCGCGGCGGCGCCGACCTCTCGAAGATCAAGGGCGCGGCGGCGTCCGAAACGGCGGACGACGAGAACCAGCCGTCGCGGGCCGCGCTCGGCACGCTGATCGCGGCGCTCAAGCAGAACCTCGGGGATGCGGTCAAGGACGTGCGCACCACCGAGCGCCTGACCGACAGCCCGGTCTGTCTGGTTGCCGACGAGGCGGACATGGATCTGCACCTGCAGCGCATGCTGAAAATGCACCAGAAGCTCGACCGCCTCACCCCGCGGATCCTCGAGATCAATCCCCGTCATGCGCTGATTCGCCGGCTGGCGGAGATCGCCGGCCAGGAGGGCGCCGCCGATCGTCTGGCGGAGGTGTCGAAACTGCTGCTCGATCAGGCGCTGATTCTGGATGGCGAGATGCCTGCCGATCCGGCCGCCTTTTCGCGCCGGCTGACGGATGTGGTGCTCGACGGCCTCGGGTAGGATTACCGGTCGTCGGTCTCGGGCACCAGATCGAGATCGGCGGCGCCGATGATCGGACCGGTGCCATCGGTCTGAACAAGAATGGCGCAGGCCTCGCGGCCACCCGCCTCGAGTGCCGCCATATCCAGGGTGAACTCCATCGCCTCGCCGGTCCAGGTGCCGATGGCGGTGGCGTCGCGCACGACATTGGGCACCTTCAGGGTGCGCCCGGCATTCTCGCCGGCGGTCACTTCAACCACCTGGTGGTGGTCGTAGCGCACCAGCCAGACGGTCGCCGGCTGCACCGCGTCGGCCTTGGGCAGGCGCACCCGGACAAGATTGCCGTCACGAACCAGGGTCACCGGCAGGCGCAGCCGCTTGGCCGGCTCGGCGATGGCGGCCAGGACCTCGGCGCGGTCCGCTCCTTTCGTGCTGACGGCGCCATTGACGAAAATCTGTGGCGTAAACAGGTAACGCTGCCCCAGATGGTCGTTATAGGCGCGCTGGCGGGCGGCATTTTCGGGCAGGGCAAGGGTGTCCTTCCAGCCAGTGTAATCCCAGTAATCGACCGGCCAGCTCAGGGCCAGGATATTGTCGCGCTCGGCCAGTTCGTCGAGCAGCGCCATTGCCGGCGGGCAGGCGGCGCAGCTCTGGCTCATGAACAGCTCGACCACGACCAGGTCGGCAGCCGATTGTTCGGCCGCCGCCGGACCCACGGCCAGCAGCGCGAGCATGCCCGCAAACACCCCCCGCCGGAATGCAAGAATCACCCGATCCATCATCGGGACAGTGTAATCAAGTCCCTTGTGACAAGCGAATCACAAGCAAATCACGCTGTGGTGAAACGCTTGGCCGGCGCCCCGGCCTACCGATCGCCGCTGGCCAGGTCCCGCAGGACGTAATGCAGGATGCCGCCGTTGCGGTAGTATTCCAGCTCGTCCTCGGTATCGATCCGGCACAACAGCTCGACCTCGTCGCGGCGCCCGTCGGCCCGGGTGATGCCGGCACTCACCGTGATGCCGGGCTCGAGCGTGCCGGCCAGACCGCGGATGTCGATGACTTCCGAGCCGTCGAGCCCCAGGGTCTTGCGCGTCACCCCGTCCCTGAACTGCAATGGCAGCACCCCCATGCCCAGCAGATTGGAGCGGTGGATGCGCTCGAAGCTCTCGGCGATCACCGCCCGCACGCCGAGCAACCGGGTGCCCTTGGCCGCCCAGTCGCGCGACGAGCCGGTACCGTATTCCTTGCCGGCAATCACCACCAGGGGCACCCTGCGCTCGCGGTAGGTCATGGCGGCATCGAAGATCGAAGCCAGCTCGCCGTCCGGCATGATGCGGGTGACCCCGCCCTCGGTGCCAGGCGCCATCTCGTTGCGCAGGCGAATGTTGGCGAAAGTGCCGCGCATCATCACTTCATGATTGCCGCGCCGCGAGCCGAATGAGTTGAACTCGGCCTCCGGCACCCCGTGGGCCAGCAGATAGGCGCCCGCCGGGCCGTCCTTTTTGATCGCCCCGGCCGGCGAAATGTGATCGGTGGTGATCGAATCGCCCAAGAGCGCGAGAATGCGCGCGCCTTCGATGTCGCGGACCTCCTCGACGTTTGGCCCCATGCTCTCGAAGAACGGCGGCAGGCGCACATAGGTGCTGTCCTCGTTCCAGTCGTAGGTCAGGCCTTCCGCCGTCCTGATCTGCTGCCACTCGGGCGTGCCCGAGAACACGTCGGCATAGCGCGCCCGGAACATCTCGGGCGTCAGATCGCGCTCGACGACGGCGCGGATCTCGGCATTCGACGGCCAGATGTCACGCAGGTAGACCGGATTGCCGTCGGCGTCCTCGCCCAGGGGATCGCGGGTGATGTCGATATTGAGCGAGCCGGCCAGCGCGTAGGCGACCACCAGCGGCGGAGACGCCAGATAGTTGGCCTTGACGTCGGGGCTGATGCGGCCCTCGAAATTGCGGTTGCCCGAGAGCACCGCACAGCACACCAGATCGCCGTCGTGAATGGCCGCCGAGATCGGCGCCGGCAAAGGCCCGGAGTTGCCGATGCAGGTGGTGCAGCCGAAGCCGACGATGTTGAAGCCCAGGGCATCGAGGTCGTCCTGCAAGCCGGCGGCCTTCAAGTATTCCGCCACCACCTGAGAGCCCGGCGCCAGCGAGGTCTTGACCCAGGGCTTGGCCGTCAATCCCCGCGCGCGCGCCTTGCGGGCTAGGAGACCGGCGGCCATCATCACCGACGGGTTGGAGGTATTGGTGCAGCTCGTGATCGCCGCGATCACCACGTCGCCGTGGCCGAGCTGCATATCGCTGCCCGGCACCGCGACCGTGCGCTCGCGGTCATCGGCCTTGGCGAAGGTCTCATCCAGGGCCTGGGCAAAGGCGCTTGCCGCCTCGCTCAGCGGCACCCGGTCCTGCGGCCGCTTGGGGCCGGCGAGGCTGCTCTCCACGGTGCCGATGTCGAGCTCCAGACAGTCGGTGAAAACGGGTTCCGGCGTATTCTCGTCGCGCCACAGGCCTTGCGCCCTGGCATAGGCTTCGACCAGAGCGACCCGCTCCGGCGACCGGCCGGTGAATTCGAGATAGCGCAGGGTCTCGCGGTCGACCGGGAAAAAGCCGCAGGTGGCGCCATATTCGGGGGCCATGTTGGCGATGGTGGCACGATCGGCCAGCGACAGGTGATCGAGTCCGGGGCCGCAGAATTCGACGAACTTGCCGACCACGCCGCGCGCGCGCAGCATCTGGGTCACCGTCAGCACCAGATCGGTGGCGGTGGTGCCTTCGCGCAATTCGCCGGTCAGCCGGAAGCCGATGACCTCGGGCACCAGCATCGAGATCGGCTGGCCCAGCATTGCCGCTTCCGCCTCGATGCCGCCGACGCCCCAGCCGAGCACGCCGAGGCCGTTGACCATGGTGGTATGGCTGTCGGTGCCGACCAGGGTATCGGGATAGGCGATGGTGCGGCCGTCCACCTCGCGGGTCCACACCGTCTGGGCGAGATATTCGAGATTGACCTGATGGCAGATGCCGGTGCCCGGCGGCACCACCCGGAAGTTCTCGAACGCCGTCTGCCCCCAGCGCAGGAATTCATAGCGCTCGCGGTTGCGCTGCATCTCGATCTCGGTGTTCTTGCCGAGCGCGTCGGGCGTGCCGAAGTGATCGACCGCCACCGAATGATCGATCACCAGATCCACCGGGGCGAGCGGATTGATCTTTCTGGGATCGCCGCCCAGATCCTTCATCGCCTCGCGCATTGCCGCCAGATCGACGACCGCCGGCACGCCGGTGAAATCCTGCATCAGCACGCGTGCCGGCCGGTAGCCGATTTCCTGGGAAGAGCGGCGTTCGTTCAGCCAGGCGGCAAGGCCCTTGATGTCGTCGACGCGGACCGTGCGCCCGTCCTCGAAGCGCAGCAGGTTCTCGAGCAGCACCTTGAGCGAAAACGGCAGCCTCGAGAGATCGCCAAGCGTGCCTTGCGCGGCGGCAATGCTGAAATAGTCGTATTCGGCGCCGTCGACGTTGAGTGTGCGGCGCACCTTCAAGCTGTCCTGACCAAGCGATGCCACGGGGTGTGTCTCCTTGCCTGCGAATGGGGAAGCGGGCGAAGCCCGAGGCCGGCGGGGACAAAAAGACCGGGCCGCCCCGGCCCCGCCGGGCGAGCGTCGCAGGCTTTCTGCACCAAATTGCCGCTTTTGCCAAGAGGCATCCGCGGCGCTCTTGACGCAAATGGTTGACAGAGACGCGCATCCCGGCTTTTGCTGGCGCCATGACGGGCCATGTCCATCAGCAGGCCGGCTTATCGGGGGTTGATCGGTGAGCGCCGCACTCGAAGGCCGCGACCTTGCCTGCATTCGCGGCGAGCGGCTGGTGTTCGCGCAGGTCTCCTTTGCCATCGCTGCCGGCGATGCCCTGATCCTTACGGGGCCGAACGGGGCCGGCAAGTCGACGCTGCTGCGCCTCATCGCCGGCTACCTGAAGCCGGCCGACGGGCAGCTGTTGTGGAATGGCCGGGCGGTTGGCTCGGGGGGCGAGGCCGTTCGCCAGGACCTCCATTACATCGGCCATCTCGACGGCGTGAAAACGGTGCTCACGGTGCGCGAGAATCTCGACCTCTGGGCGCGTTTGCGCGCAGCGGAAGCGAGCGCGGTCGATTCGGCGCTTGAGCGTTTCGGGCTTTTGCCGCTGGCCGATTTTCCCGCCCGCTTTCTCTCCGCCGGACAGAAACGGCGCCTCAATCTCGCCCGGCTGCTGGCCAGTCCGGCGCGCCTGTGGCTCCTCGACGAGCCGGCGGTCGGCCTCGATGCCCACAGTTGCGGGGTGCTTGCGCAGGTGGTCAACGAGCATCGCGCCGGCGGCGGCCTGGTGATCGCCGCCACCCATATGGACCTGGGCTTCGCCGGCACCCATCAGGTACGGCTTAACGGCGGCGGCGATTGGGGGGTGCCATGAGCGTATTCTGGACGCTGGTGCGCCGCGATCTGCTGCTGGCACTGCGCCAGGGCAGCTCGAGCCTGATGGCGGTGGCGTTTTTCGTCATCGCGGTGACCCTGTTTCCCCTGGGTGTCGGGCCCGAGCCCGGGGTGCTGTCGCGGATCGCCGCCGGCGTCATCTGGGTGGCCGCGCTTCTGGCCGCGCTGCTGTCGCTGGACCGCCTGTTCCAGGCCGATTTCGAGGACGGAAACCTCGATCTTCTGGTGCTCTCGCCGCTGCCGCTGGAATTCGCGGTGATCGCCAAATGCACCGCCCACTGGCTGTCGACGGCGCTGCCGCTGATTGTCGTGGCACCGGTGCTCGCCGTGCTGCTCAATATGGAGGCGGGCGGCTTTGTCGTGCTGATCGCGACAATGCTGGCGGGAACCCCGGCGCTCAGCCTGATCGGCGCCATCGGTGCGGCGCTGACGGTGGGCCTGCGCCGCGGCGGCGTGCTGATGCCGCTTCTGGTTCTGCCGCTTTACATTCCGATCCTGATATTTGCCGTTTCCGGGGTCGAGGCGGCGCTTACCGGCATGTCGGCGGCGCCCCACCTCTCCCTACTCGGTGCGGTCAGTCTGGCGGCTCTCGCCCTGGCCCCCTGGGCAGCGGCGGCCGCCCTGCGTCTGGCCCTGGAATAGGGCGTCCCGCCGCACCGCGGCGGTTTGCGCGACAATGTGGCACAGTGAACCCGGCGCGCAGCGACTTGCGCTTGTGCGGCTGGTGGTCTAAATCTCCCCCATGTCTGTGCCGCTCACTTTGAGCCTGTCGACCCTCTATCTGCGAGGAACAGCTTGATGTTATGGGGCATCTTTGCGGCCATGGTCGCGGTGGCACTCGCCGTCGTGGTGATCCCTCTGCTGCGGTCGCGTCAGCAGGTCGAAACGGGTGATGAGCACCAGGACCTGGCGGTCTATCGCGATCAGCTGGATGAGCTGAAACAGGCCGAGGAACAGGGTCTGTTGTCCGAGCGGGAGGCCAAGGAGGCCCGCCTCGAGATCGAGCGCCGGATGCTCAAGGCGGCGGCCCGGGCCGAGGCGCCATCCTCGGCGCGGCCCATCGGGCGGTGGGTCGCCCTGGTGGTGGTGCTGGTAATCCCGGCCCTGTCGCTGGGGCTCTATCACGATCTCGGCAGCCCCGGCCTGCCGGACGTGCCGTTCGCCAGCCGCACCGACATGAACGGTATGCCAGGGACCCAGCATCAGGCAATCGAGCGCCTGGTCGAGAAGCTGGCCAAGCGCATGGAAAGCCGGCCCGACGATGTCGATGGCTGGATGCTGCTGGGCCGCAGCTATGCCTCGCTCGGGCGCTATGCAGATGCGGTCGACGCCTTCCAGAACGCGGTGCTGGCCAGGCCTGAGGATTCCGACCTGTATCTGGCGCTGGGTGAAAGCATGGTCTATGCCGCCGGCGGCAAGGTGATCGACGATGCGCGCGCCATTTTCAAGACCGCGCTGTCGCTCGAGCCGGGCTCGATCGGGGCCCGCTACTACCTGGCCCTGGCGCGTTTCCAGGATGGCGATTACCAGGCGGCCTATGACAGTTGGGCGCGGCTGATTCGCGAATCCCCGGCCGACGCACCGTGGCTTCCCGATCTCTCCGCCCGGCTCAAGGAGGCGGCCGACAAGCTCGGGGTCGAGGTGCCGAAAATCGAGGCCGGAGCGGCCCAGAAGGACGCCGGTGCGCCGCCGGCGCCGGCCGAGATGAGTGAGGCCGAACGCGCCGCCTTTGTCGAGTCGATGGTGACGCGCCTGGCCGAACGGCTGAAAAAGTCGCCCAACGATCTCGATGGCTGGATCCGTCTTGGCCGTGCCTACGCGGTCATGCGCCGTTACGACGATGCCGCGAACGCCTATCGCAAGGCGGTGACACTGGCGCCCGAGGCGATCGACTATCGCCTGGCGCTGGCCGACATGATCATCAAGGCCGCGGGCCAGCCGACCGAGATCCCGGCCGAGGCCCGCTCGCTTTACGAGGACGTGCTGAAAGACGCGCCCGACAATCAGATCGCCCTGTGGGTCGTCGGCCACGTTCGGGCAATGGCCGGCAATGTCGAGGGTGCCGTCGCCCTCTGGCGCCGTCTGCTCGCCCAGCTCAAGCCCGACAGCGAGCAGTACAAGACCGTGCGCGCCCAGATCGACTCGGTTTCGCTGGACGGCGCCGGCAAGGGCGAGTGACCATCGCGCCGGTCCGGCTGGCGGAGCGCTGTTAACGCTTCCATAATCCGGCGGCGGCATTATGACCCGAGCGTCAGCCGGGCCGGCGATGTGCCAGCAAATATGACAACCAAGAACAGCCCGCACAGTCAGGCATGAAAATCACTCCCAACATTTCGGTTCAGGCGGCGCTGACGGCGTTGCAGGAAGCGCGTCCGCAGGTGCCGAACAGGGCGCTCGATCCCGACGACGGCGGCCGCAAGGCGGCCTTCGATCCGGATCAGGCGGTCAAGCGCGCCGCGCCCCCGGCCGATCCCGACGCCGTTCGCAAGAAGCCGGGCGAGGCCTCGCCCGCCGCCGCCCGGCGCCCGGGTGCGTCCGAATCCGCCGGCGGGGTTGAAGCACAAACGACCCGCCCGACGGTGGCCCCGGCTTTCCAGCGCGAGGCCGTCGGCCCGTTGCGCGGTACCGCCGGGCCGGGCCTGGGGCTGGTCGTCGACATCAAGGTGTGACCGGGCCGCATCCCGTCATCGTCGCCTGACCGCTCGCAACGCGCATCCTTCGCCCCATCGACAGAGGCCGGCCTGCCATGGCAATCTCGTTGCCATGGCTGGGAAATCCGATCTGCCGCCGAATTTTTCGCGCCGCGTGCCGGAGGGGGATACCCACGCACGCCTGGTCTGCGAGAGCTGCGGCTGGATCCATTACGACAATCCCCGCATCATCGTCGGGGCGGTCTGCGACTGGCAGGGCCGCGTGCTGCTGTGCCGGCGCGCCATTCAGCCGCGGGCCGGCTACTGGACGATCCCGGCGGGTTTCCTGGAGCTCCATGAAACGGCCGACGCCGGCGCCCGGCGCGAGGCCCGGGAAGAGGCCGGCGCCGACATCGAAATTGACGCCCTGCTGGCGATCTACCACGTGCCGCGGATCAGCCAGGTCCAGCTCATGTACACGGCGCGCCTGCGCTCGCCCGAGATTGCCGCCGGCATCGAGAGCAGCGAGGTGGCGCTCTTCGACTGGGCCGACATTCCCTGGGACGAGCTGGCGTTTCCGAGCGTGCGCTGGGCGCTCGAGCATTATCGCCAGGTCGCCGGGCGGTGCGATTTCCAGCCGTTCACCAACCCGCCCGGCGAATGGGGCGAGCGCGGCCCCGACGACCGCGGCTAATCCTCGTTCCACCCTCACCCCATCCCT
>CAZZKF010000047.1:0-19458 GCA_964654995.1 uncultured Alphaproteobacteria bacterium
TGCTCGATGCCGGCGATGTGATCATCATCGAGACACCGGGCGGCGGCGGCTTCGGGCGGGCATGAGCCCGGACTCGAGCCAAAGAATAATAACCTTTCTGAAATATTTTATTTTTATTATAATGTTCCCATGACCAAGAGCCTGAAAATACGCAAGATCGGTGGCTCGTGTGGCGTCACCTTGCCCAAGGAACTGCTCGCCGCGCTGGGTGTCGGCGAGGGCGATTACCTGTTCCCGGTGCGCACCCCGGACGGCATTGAGCTCACCCGCTTCGATCCCGATTTTGCCGAGGCGCTGCAGGCCGGCCGCGATTTCATGCGCCGCTATCCCAACGCCATGAAAGCGCTCGCCGAGGGCGAATGACGCCGCCATGATCTGGTGTTGGCTGACGCCGGCGATCGTTCGGGCGCTGCATCTCGAGGCTGTAGCGCAGTTCGGCGGCGCAGCCAAAGTCCGCGACGCTGCGCTGCTGGAAAGTGCGCTCGATCGCCCCCGCAATCTGGCTGCTTATGGCCAGCCGACGGTCTATGAGCTGGCCGCCGCCTATTGCTTCGGCATCATCCGCAACCACCCTTTCGTGGATGGCAACAAGCGCACCGGATTGCTGGCCGCGCACGCCTTTCTGGCGCTCAATGGATACGACTTCCGCCCCTTGGAAACGGAGATTGTCGCCATGATCGCCGGCGCTGCGGCCGGCCGCATCGACGAGGCGACGCTCGCCCGCTGGATCACCGATACAACGGTTCGAAGGCCGGCGTAAGTTCCGCTCAGGCCGGGGCCAGCGCCAGGACCCGCAAGGGCGAGCCGGAGCCGTTGACCAGCTTCAGGGGCGGCGTAATCACGATCGCCCCCTTGGGCGGCAACTGATCGAGGTTGACCAGGCTGGCCAGCCCGAACTTGTTGGCGCCGTGCATCAGGTGGTGGCAGGGAAACGGCGGATCGAAGCTGTGGGCCTGGCCGGCGTCCGTTCCGACCGTCTCCACCCCGACGCCGAGCACGTCGCGCTCCTCGGCCAGAAAACGCACGCAGTCGGGCGTCCAGCCGGGCGAATGGGCGCCGTCCTCGCGGATATTGAGGAAAGCATCGCCGGTGCGCTTCGACCAGTCGGTGCGCATCAGCACCCAGGTCCCGGCCTCGATCTTGCCGTGCTCGGCCTCCCAGGCCTCGATGCGCTCGGGCGTCATCAGAAAGTCCTCGTTCTCGGCTACCTCGGCCGAGACATCGATGACATTGGCGGGCGCCACCAGCTTTTGCGGCGGGATGGTGTCGGTTGCACCATCGGCGTAATCCATGCCGGTCGCCCAGTGGATGGGGGCATCGAAATGGGTGCCCGTGTGCTCGCCAAGCCGGATGATGTTCCAGTACCAGCCCGGGCCCTTTTCGTCATAACGCGAGATGCGCTCGACACTTAGCCCCGGCGATGCCCCGAACTCGGGCGGCAGGGCGATCACCGGCGTTTCCGGCGACAAAGGCTGGGTCAGATCGACGACCTTGACCCGGCCGGCGGCAAGATCGGCGGCCAGACTGGCGAGAGCTCCGTTTTCCGACATGGCTGTTGTCCCTCCTCGACCTCTCGGGGCGTATGAAATGGGACTCCGACTCTGCCCAAGCGCACCCGCTTTTTCAATGAAAATTCATGGGAATGGGGAAGAGGCTCAGCAGCGCTGCCCGACACCCCTCACCCCTTGGCGGCGAGGGGTTGGGGGGCGGGTGTCGTATCCTCTTCGGGCTCATAGGCCAGGTTGGCGGCCAGCCAGTGCTCGGCCCGGGCAAGGCTGACGCCCTTGCGCGCGGCATAATCGGCGACCTGATCGCGGCCGATGCGGCCGATGCCGAAGTAGCGGGCCTCGGGATGGGCGAAATAATAGCCGGCAACGCTGGCCGCCGGCAGCATGGCGAAATTGTCGGTGAGTGTGATGCCGGCACGCTTCTCGGCCTCCAGCAAGTCCACAAGCGCGGGCTTTTCCGAATGGTCCGGACAGGCCGGATAGCCGGGCGCCGGGCGGATGCCGCGATAGCGCTCGCGGATGATCTCGACATTATCCAGGTGCTCGCCCTCGGCATAGCCCCAGAATTCGGTGCGCACACGCTCATGCATGCGCTCGGCCAGGGCCTCGGCCAGGCGGTCGGCGAGGGCTTTCAGCAGAATCGCCGAATAATCGTCGTTGTCCTTCTCGAAGCGGGCGACATGGGCGTCGATGCCAATGCCGGCGGTGACCGCAAACAGGCCGATGTAATCGGCCAGCCCGGTCTCCTTCGGCGCAATGAAGTCGGCCAGCGAGTAATTCGGCCGGCCCTCGCGCTTTTCCATCTGCTGGCGAAGGAAATGGATGACCGCGCGTGTCTGCTTGCGGGTCTCATCCCCATAGACCTCGACATCATCGCCGATAGCATTGGCCGGGAAAAAGCCGATCACCGCCCGGGCATGCAGCCAGCGCTCGGATATGATGCGGGCGAGCATCGCCTGCGCATCCGCGAACAGGGCGCGCGCCGCTGCGCCGACGGTTTCGTCTTCGAGAATGCGCGGATATGTTCCGGCCAGCTCCCAGGTGTGGAAGAACGGTGTCCAGTCGATGCGCCCGGTCACTTCGGCGAGGTCGTAATCCTCGAAGGTTTTCAAGCCCAGCACACGGGGGCGCGGCGGCACGTAATCCGCCCAGTCGATCTTCGGCCGGTTGCGCCGGGCGGCGGCGATGGGCAGCCCGCGGGTTTGCTTGGCACGCCGGGCATGGCGGGCACGGACCTCGGCATAATCCTTCGCCACCTCGGCGACATAATCGTCGCGCAGCGTCTCGCTGATCAGATTGGAGGCCACGCCGACCGCCCGGCTGGCATCCGGCACATAGATGGTCGGGCCGTCGTAAGCGGGGGCGATCTTGGCCGCGGTGTGGACCTTGGAGGTCGTCGCCCCGCCGATCATCAGCGGCAGGGTGAACTTCTGGCGCTGCAGCTCGGCGGCAAACGACGCCATCTCCTCGAGCGACGGGGTGATCAGGCCGGACAGCCCGATGATGTCGGCATCGTGCTCGCGCGCCGCCTCGATGATGCGCGCAGCCGGCACCATGACGCCCAGGTCGATGACCTCGAAATTGTTGCACTGCAAGACCACGCCGACGATGTTCTTGCCGATGTCGTGCACATCGCCCTTGACCGTCGCCATGATGATGCGCGCCTTGGCGCGGGCCTCGGAGCCGTTCTTGCGGGCCTCCAGATAGGGGATCAGATGGGCCACCGCCTGTTTCATCACGCGCGCCGATTTCACCACCTGGGGGAGGAACATCTGGCCCGATCCGAACAGATCGCCGACCACGTTCATGCCGGCCATCAGGGGGCCTTCAATCACCTCGATCGGATGATCGACTTTCTGGCGCGCCTCTTCGGTATCTTCGATGATGAAGTCGGAGATGCCTTCGACCAGCGCATGCTTGAGGCGCTCCTCGACCGGCGCCTCGCGCCACTTCAGGTCCTTTTTATTGCGCTTGGCCGGCCCGCCGGCATATTTCCCGGCGATTTCGAGGAGCCGCTCGGTGGCGTCCGAACGGCGATTGAGCACCACGTCCTCGACGCGCTCGCGCAATTCCGGGTCGATATCGGCATAGACCGCCAGTTGCCCGGCGTTCACAATCCCCATGTCCATGCCGGCGGCGACCGCGTGATAGAGAAAGACCGCGTGCATGGCCTCGCGCACGGCCGTGTTGCCGCGGAACGAAAACGACATGTTGGAGACGCCGCCCGAAACCATCGCGTGCGGCAGATTCTGCTTGATCGCCTTGGTAGCGTTGATGAAATCGACCGAGAAATTGCGATGTTCGTCGATCCCGGTGGCGATGGGGAAGACGTTGGGATCGAAAATGATATCCTCGGGCGGAAAGCCCACCTGCTCGGTCAATATCCGGTAGCAGCGGGAGCAGATCCCGATCATCCGCTCATAGCTGTCGGCCTGGCCGTCCTCGTCAAACGCCATGACCACGGCGGCCGCGCCATAGCGGCGGATCAGGCGGGCACGCTCGATGAACGCCGCCTCGCCTTCCTTGAGGCTGATCGAATTGACCACCCCCTTGCCCTGGATGCGTTTGAGCCCGGCCTCGATGATCGGCCATTTGGACGAATCGATCATCACGGGGACGCGCGCGATGTCGGGTTCCGCGGCAATCAGGTTGAGAAAGCGGACCATCGCCGCCTCGCCGTCCAGCATGGCGTCGTCCATGTTGACGTCGACGATCTGGGCGCCGTTTTCGACCTGGGTGCGGGCCACCTCGACGGCTTCCGTGAAGTTCTCTTCGAGGATCAGCCGCTTGAATTTGGCCGAGCCGGCGACATTGCAGCGCTCGCCGACATTGACGAAGCCGGTCACCGGGCCGAAGTTGAGGGGTTCGAGGCCGGAAAGCCGACAACGCGGCTCGAATTCCGGGGGCTGGCGGGGCTTGAGCCCTTCGACCGCCGCAGCGATCGCCCGGATATGGTCGGGCGTGGTGCCGCAGCAGCCGCCGACGATGTTGACAAAGCCGCTTTCGGCGAACTCGCGGATGTGTTCGGCGGTCTCGGCCGGGGTTTCGTCATATTCGCCGAATTCGTTGGGCAGGCCGGCGTTGGGATGGGCGCTGACCGGCACCTCGGCGACGCGCGCCAGTTCCTGCAAATAGGGGCGCAGCTCCCTGGCGCCCAGCGAGCAGTTGAGGCCGACGGCGAGCGGCCGGGCATGGCGCACCGAATTCCAGAAGGCTTCCGTCGTCTGGCCCGAAAGCGTGCGGCCCGAGGCATCGGTAATCGTGCCCGAGACGATCAGCGGAATGTCGACGCCCGTCCGCTCACAGTAATCGAGCACCGCGAAAATCGCCGCCTTGGCGTTGAGCGTATCGAACACCGTCTCGATGATCAGCAGATCGACACCGCCTTCGATGAGCCCGCGGATGCCCTCACCGTAGGCCTCCACCAGCTCATCGAAGGTGACGTTGCGATAGCCGGGATCGTTGACATCCGGCGAGATCGAGGCGGTGCGGTTGGTCGGCCCCAGCGAGCCGGCGACAAAGCGCGGCTTTGCCGGATTGGCAGCGGTCGCGGCATCGGCGGCCTCGCGGGCAATGCGTGCGGCCGCCAGATGAATCTCGAAGGCGGCGTCCTCGAGCCCGTAATCGGCCTGGGCGATGCGGGTGGCGGCAAAGGTGTTGGTGAGGATGATGTCGGCACCCGCCTCGAGATAGGCCGTGTGAATGTCGCGCAGGACATCCGGCCGGGTAAGCGCGATCAGGTCGTGATTGCCCTTGAGCTCGCGGTCATGATCGGCAAACCGCTCGCCCCGATAATCTTCCTCCTCGAGGCGATGGCTCTGGATCATCGTGCCCATGGCGCCGTCGAGCAGCAGGATGCGTTCGCGCAACAGCGCGTTGAGACGCTGGCGCACCGCTTCTTCACCTCCCTCAGACATGGCGCGCCCGCTCCTTGCCGGCGGCAGCCTCCGCCACCGGCCGGCGGCCGAGAAGATGGCAGGCGGCATAGGTCAGCGAGGCCCGGTTGAGCGTATAGAAATGCACCTCATCCACCCCTTCGGGCACCAGTTGCCGGCACTGTTCGGCAATCACCGCGGCACCCAGCAGGCGGCGAATGGCGGGGTCATCGTCGACGCCCTCGAACAGATGCACGAGCCAGTCGGGCACGCTGGCCCCGCACATGGCACTGAACCGGACCGCCTGGTGAATGTTGCTGACCGGAAGCAGGCCGGGCACGATGGGAACCGAGATGCCGGCGCGGCGCGCCCGGTCGCGAAACCGCAAATAGACCTGCGGGTCGAAGAAATACTGGGTGATCGCGCGGCTCGCCCCGGCGTCGATCTTGCGCTTCAGATTGTCGAGATCAGCCTCCGGCGAGGTGGCTTCCGGGTGGACCTCCGGATAGGCGGCAACGCTGATCTCGAAGTCGGCGATGCGGCGCAGCCCGGCCACCAGGTCGGAGGCGTACGCGTAACCGTCGGGCTGCGGCTCATAGCGTTCCGCCCCTTCCGGCGGATCGCCGCGCAGGGCGACGATGTGGCGCACGCCCTCGTCCCAGTAGCTTCTGGCGATGGCATCAACCTCATCCCGTGTCGCGCCGACGCAGGTGAGATGCGCCGCCGGGGTGAGGGTCGTTTCATCGAGGATGCGCTTGACCAGTGCGTGCGTGCGCGCCCGGGTCGAGCCGCCGGCGCCATAGGTGACCGAGACAAAGCGGGGTCGAAGCGGCGCCAGCTTGGCGATCGCCTGCCACAGCTTGTCTTCCATTTCCGGCGTTTTGGGCGGGAAAAACTCGAAGGAGACCTCGATGTTCGACGCCATCAGATCGAACAGCGTGTGCTCGCCCGTTTCCAGGCTGCGAAACGCGTCGAGGGCCTTGCGCACCGAGACCATCAGGCCGCCCCCGCCCGGCGAACCCGGACCGCGTCCTTGACCGCCAGCCACAGGCACACCGTGAGGTCCTTGCCGGCAAGCCGGCGTTCCTCCTCGACCGACAGGCCCGCAGCCCGGCACCAGCGGTTGACCTCGGCGTTTGTAAAGCCAAGGCGCCGGTGGGCATGTTCGCTGCGCAGGAATTCCAGATCATGGGGGGCAAAATCGACGATCATCAGCCGCCCGCCGGGGCGCAGCACGCGCGCGGCTTCCGCCACCGCAGCGGCCGGATCGTCGGCGTAATGCAGCACCTGGTGAACCGTCACCACGTCGACCGATTCGTTGGGCAGCGCCAGATTGTACATGTCGCCCTGGCGCACCTGACAATTGGCCAGTCCCTTCTGCTCCAGATTGGAGCGTGCCACCGCCAGCATCTCGCGCGACAGATCGATGCCAACGCCGCGCCGGGCGCGCGACGCCAGCAATTCCAGCATGCGCCCGGTTCCGGTGCCGATATCCAGCACCTCCCCGACCTCGTCGTCGCCAAGCATGTCGAGAATGGCCGCTTCCACCTGCGATTCGGCGACGTGGAGCGAGCGGATGCGGTCCCAGTCGCGGGCGTTTTCGCGGAAGTAGCGCGCCGCCGCCTCGGCCCGGGCTTTCTTCACCGCTTCGAGCCGCTGGCGATCGAGCGCCAGGGTGCCGTTGGTGTCGGCCAGCAGCTCCATGATCCGCCCGGCGAGACCGATTTCAGCCTCTTCCGAGAGACGATAAAAGGCCCAGGTGCCCTCCCGAAACCGTTCGATCAGGCCGGCTTCGCACATCAGTTTGAGATGCCGGGAGATGCGCGGCTGGCTCTGGCCGAGAATCTGGGTGAGCTCGGTGACCGTCAACTCGCTCTCGCCGAGCAGTGCCAGCAACCGCAAGCGCGTGGACTCGGCCACCGCGCGCAGCTCGGTCAGCAGTTTCTCCATCGCCATCCGGTCTCTTTTCAGCCCACTCCGGCACCCGCGCGCCGAATTCAACAATATATAAACATATCTTTATATATCGTTAAGCGCGGATTGCAACGGTTGCGTTGGGGCGCCGTCTGACACCGGCGATCACGAAGTTGTCAGCCAACGTGATACACACTTCCCCGGCTGGCCTTCCGATCGGGGTTATGCTAGCTAGGATGGGCGCCGCGAGACGCCGGTGCACCGCAAGAGACCTCCCGACAGATCAGGTGGTCAATGGTCAAGGGTTGGACATCGAGGCGCCTGGGCGCCGTTTTGTTGATTGGCGTGTTTGTCGTGCTGGCCGGATGCGCCACTCGCCCACCGGCGTCTGACCCGGAGGCGCTGGCCGAATACAAGCAGAAGAACGATCCACTCGAGCCGTTGAATCGGGCCACGCTGCAGTTCAACGAGGCGCTCGACAAGGTCCTCTTCCGGCCCCTGACCCTGACCTATCGCCATGTCTTCCCGAAATTCTTCCGCAAGATGGTGGAAAACTTCATGCGTAATCTGCGCAATCCGGTCTATTTCGCCAACGACCTGTTCCAGGGAGACGTGCGCCAGGCCGGGGTGACGCTGGGCCGCCTGGTGGTCAATTCGACGGCCGGGATTGGCGGGCTGTTTGATCCGGCGACCGGCCTGGGGCTCGAGCACCGCGACGAGGACTTCGGCCAGACCCTGGGGACCTGGGGCGCCGGCGAAGGCTTTTATCTGGTGCTTCCGGTTCTCGGGCCGTCGTCGGTGCGCGACAGTTTCGGGCTCGGCATCGACTTCCTGATGGACCCCTTCACCTGGGTGCTGCTCGACGGCGATCAGAAATATCTGCGCTATGTCCGGCGCGGGATCGAAGGCCTCGATCTCTACGAGCGTAACATTGACACCCTCGACGACGTGCGCAAATCCTCGCTCGATTACTACTCGGCCCTGCGCAGCTATTACCGCCAGCTTCGCGCCGATGACATTCGCAACGGCGCCGAGGTGCCGGCCACCGAGCTCGAGGAGTTCGAGGAATTCGACGAGCTCTACGACGACATGGAGGAAGACCAGCCGGCGGAGCCGAGCGAGCCATCAAAGCCGCAACCCAAGCCGGACAGAGCCGCGGCTGTCGCCATTCCGCCGCTCGACCTTGCGCCACGCCAGATTCCCTGATCCATCGCGAATGCTGCTGGCGGCATGATCGGGCCGCGGCAAACAAGCGACATCGAGGGCCATGACCTTTCACCAGTTCATCAATACGGTGTATGCGCCGATGGCGCTGGCCACCATCATGTTCGGCATGGGGCTGGGCTTGCGTATCCACGATTTCGCCCGCATCACCACCGGCCCGCGGGCCGAGATCATCGGCCTGGCCGGTCAGCTCGTGCTGCTGCCGGCGCTCGCCATCGCGGCGAGCCTGATCCTGCCGTTGCCCCCGGCCATCGCAGTCGGCCTGATCATCATCGCCGCGTGTCCCGGCGGCATCAGCTCGAACGCGCTGGTGTTTGCGGTCAGAGCCGATCTGGCGCTGTCGATCACGCTGACCGCCGTGGCCAGCGTGGTCACCGTGTTCACCCTGCCGCTGATCGTTTCCTGGGGGTTGGACTTGCACATGGCCGGCGGCGAGGCCCCGGCCCTGCCCGTGGGGCGCACGATTACGCGGCTGTTTCTGATCACCGTTCTGCCGGTGGCCCTCGGCATGGCGGTGGCGGCCCGCGCACAGAATTTTGCGGCCCGCGCCGTCAAATTCTTCCGCCCCGCCGGGATCATCATTGTGCTTTCCCTGATCATCCCGTCGATCATCGGCGATCTTCCCTACATGGGGGCGACCTTTGCGGTCAGCGCGCCGCTGAGCATCCTGTTCAATGCCCTCATGCTGGCGCTCGGCTACGGCCTGGCGCGCGGCTTCGGCCTGGACCGCGAACAAACGATCACCATCGCCATCGAAATCGGCATCCAGAACGTGGCGATTGCCATCTTTGTCGTTCTGTCCATCCTCGAGAGCCGGCATCTGGCGGCGGTTCCGGTGATCTATGGTGTGTTCATGTATCTGAACGCCGCCGTCTTTCTGGTCCTGATCAAACGCCGAGCGTCCGCCGAGGGAGTTGCGCCATGACGCCCGAAGAGTTTCGCCGCCATGCCCACCGGGTGGCGGACTGGATCGCCGACTATATGGAAAGTATTGAACGCTACCCTGTGCGGGCGCAAACGCGCCCCGGCGAGATCGCGGATGAGCTGCCGCCCGGGCCACCGACCGCGCCCGAGGACATGGCCCGCGTCCTCGACGATTTCGAGCAGGTCATCCTGCCCGGCATCACCCACTGGCAGCACCCGAATTTCTTTGCCTATTTCCCGGCCAATGCCAGCCCGCCATCGGTGCTGGCCGAGATGCTGACCGCCGGTCTCGGCGTCAACGCCATGAACTGGGAGACCTCGCCCGCCGCCACCGAGCTCGAGACGCGGATGATGGAATGGCTGCGCGCCGCCATCGGCCTGCCCGAAGGCTTTGCCGGCACGGTCCACGGCAGCGCCTCGGAAGCGACACTGACGGCGGTGCTGACGGCGCGCGAGCGGGTGCTTGACTGGGCCGGCAATGCACACGGGCTCGATGGCGCCGGCCGGTTGACGGCCTATGCGTCCCAAGAGGCCCATTCGTCGATCGACAAGGCAATCCGCATCGCCGGCATCGGCGATGAAGGCTTGCGCAAAATTCCGCTCGATGAGTCCGGCAGCATGGATACGGGCGCGCTGGATCGAGCCATTGCCCGTGACATGGCGGCCGGGGCGCGGCCCGTCTGCATCATTGCGACCCTGGGCACCACCGGGCTCGGCACCTTCGATGACCTGCGCAGGGTCGGTACCGTGGCGCGCCGGCACAAGCTGTGGCTGCATGTCGATGCCGCCTGGGCCGGCGCCGCCCTGGTGCTGCCCGAGCAGCGGTGGATGATCGACGGCGTCGAGCAGGCGGATTCCTTCCTGTTCAATCCCCACAAGTGGCTGCTCACCAATTTCGACTGCACCGCCTATTTCGTGCAGGACCCGCAGGCACTGGTACGGACGTTCTCGATCCTGCCCGAGTACCTGAAATCGGCGGAAGAGCAGGTCATCAACTACCGCGACTGGGGCATTCCGCTGGGCCGGCGTTTCCGGGCCTTGAAACTGTGGTTCGTGCTGCGCGCCTACGGCCTCGAGGGGCTCCGGTCCATGATCTCGTCGCATATCGAGATGGCGCAGACCCTCGCCGATCGGATCGAACAGGCAGAGGATTTCGAGCTGCTGGTGCCGCCGCGCCTTGCTCTTCTGGTGTTCCGCTACCGTCCCAAGGGGATGGGCGAGAAATCGCTGGATGCGCTGAATGAGGCGCTGCTGGCCCGGCTTAACAAGTCGGGGCGCGCCTATTTCACCCGGGTGCGCGCCGGCGGGCGGCTGGCCATTCGCGTCTCCATCGGCCAGTACTGGACGCAGGACCACCATGTCGCCGCTGCCTGGGCGCTGATTCGAGAGACGGCGCGCGGGCTCCGGCCCGAGGTGTGAGAATTCAGTAGCCGACGGCGGCGGCGCCTTCGCGCCGGGGATCGGCGACGCCGTAAAATATGCCGTCTTTCCACTGAACCGATTCAGCCGCACCCAGGGCGCGGGAGGAATAGACGACCTTGTGCCCCATGGCTTCCAGCAGCCGCGCAGTATCGAGGCTGATGCCCGGCTCCAAGAGCAGCTTGTCGGGCAGCCACTGGTGATGAATGCGCGGCGCATAGGTGGCCGCCGCAATGTCCATGCCGTGGTCGACGACGTTGAGGATGATCTGAAGCACGGTCGTGATGATGCGCGGGCCACCCGGGCTTCCGGTCACCAGCCACGGGCGACCGTCCTTCAAGACGATGGTCGGGGTCATCGAGCTCAACGGGCGCTTGCCCGGCTCGACCGCATTGGCCTCACCGCCAGTGAGCCCGAAGGCGTTGGGCACCCCGGGGGCAGCGGCGAAATCGTCCATTTCGTTGTTCAGCAGAAAGCCGGCGCCTTCGACCATGACGCCGTTGCCGAAGCTGAAATTGAGTGTATAGGTGTTGGCCACCGCATTGCCCCAGCGGTCAACCACCGAAAAATGCGTGGTATTGCGACTCTCGGGCATCGGTTCGAGGCCGGGCCGGATCTCACGTGACGGGCGTGCCCGATCAGTGGGGATGGTGGCCCGCAGCCGCGCAGCGTAGTCCTTGGAAATCAGGCGGGCAACCGGAACGGAGACGAAGTCCGGATCGCCGAGATACTTGCTGCGGTCGGCAAACGCCAGCTTCATGGTTTCGGTCATCAGGTGAAGGGTGGCCGCCGTGTTGGGCCCGAGATCGCGCAAACGAAAACCTTCCAGGATGTTGAGCATTTCGATCAGATGCACGCCGCCCGAGCTCGGCGGCGGCATCGAGGCAACCACAAACCCGCGGTAGCGCCCTATCACCGGCGCCCGCTCGACGGCCCGGTAGGCGGCCAGATCCGCGGCGGTGATCAGGCCGTGCTGGCGGCGCATCTCGGCCACCAGCTTGGCGGCAATCTCGCCCTTGTAGAAGGCATCGGCGCCGTCGCGGGCAATGGCCTTGAGGGTCGCCGCCAGGTCTTTCTGGACGAGGCGTTCGCCGGGGCGATAGAAGCTGCCGTCGGAGTGATAGAAGACCCGCGCCGCCGCCGGGTTCGGCTTCAGGCGCCGGGCAGCGCGTTCCAGCGCCCGGGCCAATGAATGGGTGACGATGATGCCCTCTGAAGCCAGCCGGATCGCCGGCGCCATCGCCTTCGCCCGCGACCAGGTGCCATAGTGCTCGAGCGCATAGAGCAGCCCGGCCACCGTTCCCGGCACGCCGGTCCCGACCACCGTGTAGCGCAGGCGCTGGACGTCGACATTGCCTTCACCGTCAAGAAAGATGTTGCGCTCGACTGCGCCGGGAGCGGTTTCGCGGTAATCGATGGCCAGCGTGCGCCCTTCGCCGGCGAGATGGACCAGCATGAAACCGCCGCCGCCGATATTGCCGGCCCGCGGCAGGGTCACCGCCAGCGCGAATCCCATGGCGACCGCGGCATCAACCGCGTTGCCGCCCTGGCGCAGGACATCGGCGCCGATGCGGCTGGCCACCGCCTCCTGGCTGGCGACCATGCCATGCTCGCCATAGACCGGGTGGAACAGCCGGTCGTAGGGAATGAGCGGACCATGCGCCTTATCCGGTGCCGGATTCTGGGCCCCGGCCACCCGGATATCGAAGGCCAGCAGGGTGACAAGAACGGCAACAACAAGGGATTGAGCGCGCATCAAGCCTCTCGCGACAGATTGTGGCCGGCAGGCTCGCAGAGTAGTGCAATCCTGGCTGACGAGCGCAAGATATATTTGCTAAAATAATCTAAATTACCGACAGCGAATCGCGGACGTGCGAATGATCGTGCAGAGCGCGCCTCCGGGCGAGCCTCACTTTGTCATCACGATGAAAGATCACACGGCCCTGGCCGGGACGTTTGCGCGCGCTTTCGGCAACGCCGACTTCGAGCCGGTGCAGCCGGCCGAGATCATGTACTTCCTGGTCGAGAACCACGACCGCGGCTGGGACGCCTGGGATGAGGCCCCGAAGCTCGATCCGCTCACCCGCCTGCCCTACAGCCTCATCCGCACGCCCTTGGACGACCTGCTGAAGACCAACGCCGGGTCACCGGATTTCTGTGAGCTGCACCACCCCTACTGCGGCCTGCTGTCCAGCATGCACACGATGGGCCTGTACAACGGCCGCTTCGGGCTGTCCGACCATGTGGCGCTGGACCATCTTGTCGAAGACGCCAAACCGGCGGTCAAATCGATGCTGGCCCGCGAGGCCGAGCGCCAGGACCGGCTCAAGGCCCGGCTGCTGAGCAATCCTGTCACCGCCCGCTGGCTGGAAGAGGCGCATCTGTTCCAGAACTACAAGCAGCTTCAGTTTTTCGACACGCTGGCGCTGTATTTCAACCTCAATCACGCGAGCGAGCGCCAGATCGGCCAGTTCCCGCATGTGCCGCAGACTGCCCACCGCGACGTCGAGATCGAAATCACGCCGGCGGGCGACGATTGCTATCGTCTGTCCCCTTGGCCATTTGCCGATGACGCGCTCGAGGTGTCCTTCCGCGGGCGTTATCTGCGCCCCCTGGCAGTCGACGACAACGCGGCCAATCTTGGTCAAGTGTTGAACGACGCCCCCGAAGCCGAACAGGTGGCACGGCTCGTCCCCGGTTAGGGTATCAGCCGAGCAGCGGCGGCCATGACATGAAACACGACGTTCTGCTCGATCACCCCGCGCAGGCGATCGGCCATCGGCCCGCGGGCGTAGACCGGAACGTCGTCGCCGCTGTGGGTCTCGAACTCGAGCGGCACCGCCGCCGGTTGGCGAAAATCAAGCGCCTGTGGATCGCTGACGTCACCAGGCCGTGCCCCGCCATCCGCGCCGATCACCGCGCCGGGACCGTTGGCATAGCCGAGGGTCGGATAGGGCCGGCCGTCGAGGGCGCGGGCCGGCACCGGCTCGCCATCGGCGTTTCGGGTGGCGACCAGCCCGAGGATCGGATTGCCGCGCGCCGCATAGCCGGCCATGGTGAGCGTGTGGGCATGGTCGGCGGTGACCACGATCAGGGTGTCTTTTTCCCGCGTCTGTTTGAGCGCCACCTCGACCGCGCGGGCGAACTCAACGGTTTCGATCAACGCCCGGGCGGCGTTGCCCTGATGATGGGCCCAGTCGATCTCGCCGCCTTCGACGAGCAGAAAGAAGCCCTTGCGCTGGCGCGACAGCAGCTCGATCGCCTTGGCGGTCATGGCGGACAGCGACGGCTGATCCGGCGCCTGGCGGCGGCGATCGGCCTCGAAGGCCATGCCGGCGGCCGCAAACAGGCCAAGGACGTGCCGGGCCGTGCCGACATCAAGGCCGGCAAGCTCGCTGGCCGTGGTGATCACCCGCCCTCCGGTGAAGCGATCCAGCCAGGCCCGGGTCAGATCGCGGCCGTCCGTCCGCAGCCCGGCGGGTGCCGGCAGAAACCGGCTTCGGCCGCCGCCCAGCACCACCTCGAGGCCGTCGCCATAGGCAAATTCGACGAGCTGGCGGGCGATATCGACGCAACCTTCGGCACGCGCGGCGGCCGGTATGCGCGCGTCCACCACCCAGCCACGCTCCGGTACATGGGCATAGGCCGCCGCCGGCGTGGCGTGGGTGACCGGCGTATTGGTGACGATGCCGGTGGCCATGCCGGCCGCCTCGGCAAGTTCGAGGAGCGAGCGCGCCATCGCACCTTTGGCCGAGGCGCAGTCGCCGCGCCGCGCCGCATCGGTCAGGCCGATCACCCCGCTGCGGGTCTTCACACCGGCAAGAAGCGCGGTTGCCGTGGCGGCTGAATCCGGCGTCTGCATATCGACGCTGTAGGTCTTGGCCAGCGCCAGATAGGGAAAGGTCTCGAAGCTGAGAAGATTGCCTTCGCCGGACCCGCCCGCCTGCTGGCCGGCATAGATGCGTGCCGCCGTCACCGTCGTCGCGCTCATGCCATCGCCGATGAACAGGATCAGATTGCGGGCGCGACTTCGAGCCTTCTTTCGGGTTTGCGCGTCCGCCAGCCACCCACGGCCGGACTGGTACCAGGCGTTGGTCGCCTGCGGCAGGTCGCCCGTCCCGCTTCGGGCCGGCGCCGTCCCGAGACCGAAGACAAGGGCGAAAATCACCACCACAGCGAGCGGCCCCGAATAGCAGCGGGCGACGTGATGAAACCGACCCGGCGGTTGTGACTGGGTGTGCACGGTATCCGTATCCTCCGTGATCAGAAATTGCGACAGCGCGCTGATCCTAGTCCATTGCCGGCCGTTCGTAGCAGGCGAATCGCCCCCCGCAACAATCATGATCCGACCGATACCATGAGTGTTATAGCGATCAGGGCATCGAGATGCTAAGCTGCCAGCCAAGACCCCCAACCAATGTTTTGGCTGCTACCCGGTACCGCAATGGTTTCCCAACAGCCACTTTGGCAGAAGCTGCAGTTCCCCGACGGCATGCGCGTGCGGCTTGCGAACGCGCCGGAGGGCACCACGAACTGGCTTGGCGGCCTTCCAACAGAGGCGCGACGGCTTGATGAGAGCGCTGGCAAGCGCGATGCCGTTCTGGTCTTTATCGCCTCGCAGGCGGAGCGTGGCGGGACGGCCAAAGAGGCCGTGCGGAGAATCCCCGAGAACAGGCCCTTGCGGGTTACCGATCCCAAGAAATCCTGTGGGATTCGCACGGATATTCCTCGCGATCAAGGCTGGGAGCCACTGGCGAATCGCGGTCTGCAGCCGCTGTGCGCGGTCAGCGCCAACGGCACATGGAGCGCTCTGCAGTTTCGTCCGCTGACCGCGGTCAGCGGTGCGCATCAAGCCCTGGAGCCGCACCATGGGTGATTCGACCCAAGCCATGGCACCCCCCCGGGAAATCGCCGCCCAGGCTCCCGACCCGGGGAGCGGTCGGCTACCGGTTATGCAGCAGATCGGCATTCGTTACCTGAGCAGTCTAATGGGTTTTGGGGGCCTTGCGGCCGGGGCAAAACGCCCGGGTGTAGAGGCCAGATTCGGGCACGTTTGACAAATATCAAGGCAACCGTCACCGTCAACGTGTTCACTGATGGCGCCCGGGGTCGGGGGTGGAAAGCAAGGAGGAGACCGTGACTGACGAGCAACCTGCAACGGGCGAAACGCCGCCCGAGAGGCCTGAACACATTCCGTTCATGCAACGCCTTTTAGATAATCATTTCCTGCTTCTGTTTCTGGGGGTCGCACTCCCGGCGGTCCTTTATCTGATGTGGGGAGTTATGGAAGTGGCCAACATTCCGCTGGCCGAGTAACCGGACGGGCAGACCGGTAAACCTAGGGAGGCAACATGGCTATTTACCCTCCAAGCAAAAGGATTTGGTGGGACGAGCCGGTGGCGCGATCCGAGCTGGTATGGATTGCCATCGCGTTCGTCTGGGGCTTGGTGATGTTTTTCACCATGATCTACTGGCACGGGTTCGGCCAGCAGAACTTGTCCAACGAGGCCTATCGTACGACACCCGAAGCGTTCGCCGCCAAGGCCGAAGCGATGGTCGACGCCTACACCATCGGCGAGGAAGGCGACACCGGTTTCCCGGTGGTTCATCCGCCCCCCGGTGCTGACGTTTACATCATCGCCCGGCAGTTCGAATGGTGGCCAGTGCTGGAACTGGAGAAGGGCAAGGAATACCGGCTGCATATTTCTTCCATGGATGTGCAGCACGGCTTTTCGCTTCAGCCCACCAACATCAATCTTCAGGTCCATCCGGGCTATGAAATGGTACTGACGATCACGCCCGACCGGGCAGGTGAGTACACCATCGTCTGCAACGAATTCTGCGGCCTCGGTCACCATGTGATGGTCGGCCGCATACGGGTCGTCGAGGGCGGACAAGGGGGTGCAAAATGACCATAAATCGGGAATTTCGAACCTGCCAGGCGACGGGGCTGAAAGTTCACCTGCCGGCTGAGGCCCTCATCAAGGCCAATGCCGTGGTGGCTATCGTGTTTCTGGCGATCGGCGGCACCTTCGGCCTGTTGGTGGCGCTGACCCGCTGGCCGGCGGTGCATCTGCTTCCGGCGGACTGGTTCTATCTGATATTGACCGCCCACGGGCTCGACGTGCTGATCGTCTGGATCATCTTTTTCGAAATGGCGGTGCTCTACTTCGCCTCGGCCATCCTGCTCGGCTCACGCCTGGCCACACCCTGGCTCGGCTGGGTCGCCTTCTGGATGATGCTGATCGGCGCGGTGATGATCAATGTCGCGGTGCTGCAGGGCGGCTCCAGCGTCATGTTCACGTCCTATGTGCCATTGCAGGCGGCGCCCCATTTCTATCTGGGCTTCATCATCTTTGCCGTCGGTGCGCTGATCGGCTGCTTCATCTTTTTCGGCACCCTGGTCATCGCCAAGGATGAAAAGACCTATGATGGCTCGGTCCCTCTGGTTACCTTCGGGGCAATCACGGCGGCGATCATTGCCGTGTTCACCATCGTCTCGGGCGCGATCATCCTGATCCCGACCTTCCTGTGGTCGATAGGCCTGATCAGCAACATCGATCCCCTGATGTACAAGGTCGTGTGGTGGGGCATGGGGCATTCCTCGCAGCAGATCAACGTCTCGGCCCATGTGGCAATCTGGTACGCCATCGCCGCCCTGGTGCTGGGGGCCAAGCCATTGTCCGAAAAGGTCAGCCGCACCGCCTTCCTGCTGTACATCCTGTTCCTGCAACTGGCCAGCGCCCACCATCTGCTGGTGGAACCGGGGATCAGCTCGGAATGGAAGATCTTCAACACCTCCTACGCCATGTACCTGGCGGTGTTGGGCAGCATGATCCACGGCATGACGGTGCCCGGCTCGATCGAGGCGGCGCAGCGCCGGCGCGGCTTTACCAAGGGCCTGTTCGAGTGGCTGCGCAAGGCGCCCTGGGGCAATCCGGCGTTTGCCGGCATGTTCATGTCGCTGGTGCTGTTCGGTTTCCTGGGTGGCATTTCCGGCGTTATCCTGGGTACTGAGCAGCTCAACATCATCATGCACAACACGCTCTATGTGCCCGGGCATTTCCATGGCACCGTGGTGGCCGGAACGACGCTGGCGTTCATGGCGGTCACCTATCTGCTGATCCCGCTGATCTTCCGCAGGCAGGTGATCTGGCAGGGCCTCGCCAAGTGGCAGCCCTACCTGTTTGGCCTCGGTGTCGCCGGCATTTCGCTGTTCATGATGGGAGCCGGAACCCTGGGTGTTCCGCGCCGGCACTGGGACATCACCTTTTCCGATGCCCTGATCGGGGCCGACTTCCCGGGCACCGCCTTCATGATGATGGGCCTGAATGGCTTGTCCGCGATCCTGGCGGCCATCGGCGGTCTGGCGTTCGTTCTCATCGTCGTCGGTTCGGTGCTGTTCGGCAAGCCTGTGGAAGGTGCTGAAATCTGGCCCAAGCTGGCAAGCGCCAATGGCCGTGGCGATGAGCCTTCCGCCCGGGCCGTCGGGCAGTACGGAAGCGAGGGTACGCTGGCGGTGCCTGGGACACTGGTCCTGGTCGGCGTCTTTTTCCTCAGCTTCGTGCTGTACTACTTCGTGAACTGGAAGTACCTGGCCGAAATCTGGCCGCTGAAATAGCGGTCCTTGAGTCCGCCGGGGGGCGATGTGATATCGCCCCCCGCGCGATTCGCCCCCGGTGTCACCAGATCCAGGCTCTCCGTCTGGCGTTCGTTCTGGCACCACCGCTGATGATTTTAACGGTATGCCATGCTTCGTGCCGATTATCTCGGACCCTCTCTATCGCTTTGCCGGTCGCAGGCACCGCGCGCGGCCGTCGTCGCTTTTCTCGTCCTGCTGACGGCGGGAGCGGCGGCCGGAGAGGACAAGGCTGCGGGCGCACCGTTCGATGAACGGGAGGCACTGGCCTTCAGCCAGGCAGCGCTTGGCAACGTGCTTCCCGACCTGACCTTGATCGACAGCCGCGGCCAGACCTTCAGGCTCGCCGAGACACAGGGCAAACCGCTGGTGATCAGCCTGATTTACACCAGCTGCTATCACACCTGTCCGTTGCTCACCCAAACCCTGGCCGAGGCGGTCGAGGTCGCCCGCGACGCCCTTGGTGACCAGAGCTTTCGGGTCCTGACCATCGGCTTCGATACCCGTGTCGATACACCCGAGCGGATGGCCTCGTTTGCCCGATCCCAAGGCGTTGATGTCCCGGACTGGCGGTTCGCCAGTCTCGATGCCGCGGCCATGGAAACACTGGCGCGCTCCCTGGGATTCATCTTCTTTCCTTCGCCCAAGGGCTTCGATCACCTGGCCCAGACCACGGTGATCGACGCCGAAGGCCGCGTGTTTCGCCAGATCTATGGCGCCGACTATGCGCCACCGACACTGGTCGAGCCCTTGAAGGAACTGGTTTTCGGTGTGCCGGCGCAAACCGTGGACCTGAACGGGCTGCTCAATCGGGTGCGTCTGTTCTGCACTATTTACGACCCCAAGAGCGGGCGTTATTACTTTGATTATTCCCTGATCATCGCCCTCGCCGTAGGTCTTCTTAGCCTCGGTGCCACCGGCTATGTTCTGGTGCGCGAGTGGCGCCGCAAGGGAC
>CAZZKF010000048.1:0-19336 GCA_964654995.1 uncultured Alphaproteobacteria bacterium
ATGTTCAACCTGTCGGTGCTGGTCACCGACGCCTTCATGGCGGCGGTGAAAAGCGACGCGCCCTGGGACCTGACATTCGACGGCACCGTCTATGCCACGGTGCCGGCCCGCGAGCTGTGGGACAAGATCATGCGGGCGACCTTTGCCTATGCCGAGCCCGGGGTGATATTCATCGACCGCATCAATGCCCTGAACAACCTCTATTACTGCGAGACCATCGCCGCCACCAACCCCTGCGGCGAGCAGCCCTTGCCGCCCTACGGCGCCTGCCTTCTGGGCTCGATCAATCTGGCGAAACTGGTGCGCGCGCCGTTCGGCGAGGCCGCCCATATCGATACCGCAGAGCTGGAATCGCTGGTCGCGGTGGCGGTGCGGATGATGGACAACACCATCGATGTCTCGGGCTTTCCGCTCGAGGCGCAGCAAAGGGAAGCCCAGGCCAAGCGCCGCATCGGGCTGGGCGTCACCGGGCTGGCGGACGCGCTCATCCAATGCCGGGTGCGATACGGCTCGGACGAATCCGTGGCGCTGACCGAGCAGTGGCTGGCCACCATCCAGCGCGCCGCCTATTTGGCGTCGACCGAGCTGGCGGCCGAGAAGGGTGCCTTTCCGAAGTTCGAAAAAGACCCCTATCTGGCCGGCAAGACGGTATCCGCGCTCGATGACGAGGTGCGCGCGGCAATTTCCAAGGACGGTATTCGCAACGCGCTTCTGACCTCGATCGCGCCGACCGGCACGATCTCGCTGCTGGCCGAGAATGTCTCTTCCGGGCTCGAGCCGGTGTTCAGCTTTTCCTACAAGCGCAAGGTCCTGATGCCCGACGGCACATCGCAGGAACAGACGGTGTCCGATTTCGCCCACCGGCTTTATGTCCGCAGCTTTGGCGAGGACACGCCGCTCCCCGATTATTTCGTCACCTCGCTGGACCTCGCGCCCAATGACCACCTGTGCATTCAGGCGGCGGCCCAGAAGCACATCGACAGCTCGATCTCCAAGACCATCAACTGCCCCGAGACGATCTCGTTCGAGGCCTTCAAGGACGTCTACATGACCGCCTATGACTGGGGCTGCAAGGGCTGCACCACCTATCGCCCGAACCCGGTGACCGGCGCCGTCCTGAGCCACGAGACGGGAGACGAAAAACAGCCCGAGCTGCCGCTCGACGTGCCGCAGGTGAAAGCCCGCGATGCGTTCGAATCGGGGGGCATCGTCTATATGACCCAGCCGCTCGACCGGCCCGGGGCGCTGCCGGGACGGACGTATAAGGTGCGCTGGCCGGAATCCGACCACGCCATTTACATCACCATTAATGACGTCATCCAGGACGGCCGGCGGCGCCCGTTCGAGGTGTTCATCAACTCCAAGAACATGGAGCATTACGCCTGGACGGTGGCGCTCACCCGCATGATCTCGGCGGTGTTCCGGCGCGGCGGCGACGTCTCCTTCGTGGTCGAGGAATTGAAGGCCGTGTTCGATCCGCGCGGCGGCCAGTGGATGGACGGGCGCTATGTGCCCTCGCTGCTCGCCGCCATCGGCGAGGTGATCGAGCAGCACATGATCGACATCGGCTTCATTACCGATGAACGCGCCGGCCGCCGGCAGGCCGGCAACCCGGGATCGGAGCCGGCGCAAGGCGGCGAGGGCGGCATGGATGATCCGCGCCTGCGCTATTGCCCGCGCTGCGCCTCGCCGGCGCTGACCCGCCAGGAAGGGTGCGATTCCTGCTTCTCCTGCGGCTATTCCAAATGCGCGTAAAGGCTGGTGCCGGGCGCGTCAATGCCCCGCGTTACCGGTGACATGCCCGGCAAAGGATCACCTCCATGCGTCTGCGCTATCTGGCCCTGATTGCCGCCGTTCTCGCCCTGATCGGCGGCTATACGGCCTACTGGTTCCGTGCCGCGAGTGCGGCCGAGCGGGCATTCGCCGGCTGGTCGCAGCGCCTGGCGCTGGCCGGACACCAGCTTGATGCCGCGCCCGAAATCGGCGGCTATCCCTTTCGTCTGATCGCCCGGCTCGAAGACCCGCGCCTGACCTTGCGCAGTGGTGGATCGATCACTGTCTGGCGCCCCGGCGCGCTTCGCATCATCGCCCAGCCGTGGAATCTCAGGCACATCATCGTCCTGTTCGATGCCGCCCAGACCGTCGAGCTGCGCGATGCGGACACCGGAATCGGCCTGGCCCGGGCGCTCACCTTACGGGCCAGGCCGGCGCGGGCCAGCCTGGTGTTTGCCCGCGATGGCCGGCTTGAGCGCCTGGCGGTCGATCTGGAGAACGTCGAGATCGAAACGCCGACGCTGACGGGCGGGGCGCCGGGCATACCGCTGCGCGCGGCGCGGGCGCGCTTTCGCCTGATCAGCGCCGCGGATGCAACGCTGGGCCGGCGGTTCAGCGAACGCGACGCCGCGCGCACCGACGAAGCCCCCGACTTTGCGCCGCTCACCTGGGTTGCGGCCTGGCGATTCGAGACCATTTCGCTGGGCGCCGCGCCGGCGCCCGGACTGCAATCCGATATTGCCCTGATCGAAGGAGAAGCCGGCGTTCATGGCACCCCGCCGGATCTGGGAAGCGTCGGGCTCGGCGCCTGGGGGGCGGCAGGTGGCGGCATCGAGATCACCGGTTTTCGGCTCGACTGGGGCGATCTTCACATCACCGCCAGCGGGCCGCTGACCATCGATGCGAGCGGCTATCCGGCCGCCGCGCTGGATGCCCGGATCATCGAATACGAGCGCCTGATCGACGGCGCCAACGGCGCCGGGCTGATCGCGGACAGTGCCGCGCTGGCGGCGCGGATGCTGATCGCCCTCATCCCCCGCGATTCCGAGGACGGGTCGGTGCCGGTGCCGGTGATCGCCAGGGGCGGTCTCTTGTTCCTCGGGCCGGTTCCGGTCGCCAACCTGCCGGTGATCGCGGCGCCGCGATCGACGCCTTAGAATTCAGAAATTGTAGACCAGGCCGAGGCTGAACAGCAGCTTGCCGGCCCGCCCGCGCTGCTTGATGATCGGGCTTTTCGCGGCATCGCCGAGCAACCGGCTGGCGCCGGCGTCCATACGCAGCGTCCAGTCGTCTGACAGCCGGGTGCGGGCAATGAGTTGCAGCCCCACCTCCTTAAAGCCGGCGCCGGCGGCAAAGGCCGGCAGTCCCGAGGCCGCGGCCTGGGCCGGGCTGACGCCGAAATAGCTACGCATGTAATCGGCCCCGGCCCAGACGCTGCGCAGGCCGACTGCCAGCAGCGTGCGCTCGTCGGCATAGAGGCCGTGGCCGGCGCGCAAAATTACCAGCGAGCCGCCATGCCCGGAAAACGGGTCGTAGCGAACCTCGAAACCGAAGGCCGCGCGGCCCATGCGCGCCTCGGCAAAAACGCCGAGCTCGACCGTATCGCCGATATCGCCGAGACCGGCAAGCGCGGTGCTGTCAATCTCGTCGCGCCCCAGTCGATAGCTGGCCGACAGCCCGAGCCGCAGGGTCCGGCCGCGCACGCCATAAATCTTGAGGCGCGTGGTGTTGAACGCCACCACATCGCGCCAGCGCAATTTCACGATCGGGTAGGGGCGCAGGCGATAGCTGCGGGCGCCGTCGAACCGCGGGCTTGCCACCATCGCCGGGCCGGCCGCCAGACTGAATCCCTCGCGCGGGATGAAGCCCGGCAAAAGATAGTCGAGGCCGCTGGAAATCCGCTCCAGGGCATCACCGATGACGCTGGCCCGGGCCGGCACCCCGGTCATCAGAATCACCAACCCACAGGACAAAACCTTCAGGCGCATGGCGTCATGATCCGGTCCGGACATGAACAAATCGCTACCTTCGGGCGCGAAAAATGCTCAGCCCTCTTCTATCAGAAGAATGTGCAGCCGGCGCGGCCCGTGTGCGCCCTTGTACAATGTATGTCCGATATCGGCGGTGCGCGAGGGGCCGGTGATCAGATTGACGCTGCGCGGCCACCCCGCCCGCCGGCAGTGATTGCGCAACCGCGCCCAGGCCTCCTCGTAGGACCCGACGATGCGCGAGACTTCAAGCGCGACGACATGGGTTTCGGTCAGGAAATTGAGCGTTGTCGGGCTCTCCGCGCCGGAGAGCAGCATCACCGTCCCGGTCTCCGCAATGCCGGCAAAGGCGCACGTGAGCGAGGTCCGGTCTGCGGGCTCGGCGCGGCCGAATTCGACGCGAAGCGCCGGCGCGCTCGCCCAGGGCAGGGCCCGAAGCGTCGGGTCGGGGGCAACCCGCACCTGTGTCTCCTGCTCCCCGAGAAAGCGCGAAAGCGCAACCGGAATGTCCCGCCAGCCCCCCAGGCGCTCGATGGTGGCATCGGCGGCCAGCGCCCACTGCTCGAAGACATCGGCGAGCTGACCGGGCGGCACCTGTGCGCGTGCCGGCACGATATGGGGCTGCGGGGCGGTGATCCGACGCTCAGAGACATCGGGCGCCACGCGGCCTTCCGCCTGATCGAGCGAGGCACGGATGCGCGCCAGAATGCGGTCTCGCGGCGTTTCGGTCATCGCCGTTTGTCCCGCTTGCGCCATTGATCGAAAAACGGGGCTTCGGACGGCGCCGGCAGATCGCGCGCCGCTGTCCAGGCGCCGGCCAGAGGCAGGCGCCGCAGCCGGCCCTTGCGCCCGGCGATCAGCCGCAGGACCCGGCTGATCACGCGCACGGCGCAGCGATAGGCTCCGGGGTGCCGGGCCAGCGCCGCCCACAGGCGTAAACCTGCGCGCTCGCGCCGCGGCGTCACCTTTTGTGCGAACGCCTCACCCCGCCAGTAGCGGAAGATCTTCGGCAAGGGAATCGCCACCGGGCAGACCTCTTCACAGCGCCCGCACAGCGTCGAGGCGGCGGGCAGATGGCGGGTCGCCGCCGGCCCCAGAAAGGCCGGATCCAGCGCCGCGCCGATCGGCCCGGCATAGACCCAGCCATAGGCATGGCCGCCGGCAATGCCGTAGACCGGACAATGGTTCTGGCAGGCGCCGCATTTGATGCAGCGCAGCACCTCGCGCGCCGGGGTGCCCAGCAGGGCTGAGCGTCCGTTATCGAGCAGCACGACATGAAAGGCCTCGGGGCCGTCGGCATCATCGGCACGCCGCGGCCCGGTGGTAAAGGTGGTATAGACGGTCAGCTCCTGCCCGGCGGCCGAGCGCGCCAGCAGGCGCAGCAGGCAGGCCGCGTCCTCAAACGCGGGCACCACCTTTTCGATGCTGGCGACGACGATGTGAACGGGGGGAAGGGTCTGGGTCAGATCGCCGTTGCCCTCGTTGGTGACCAGCACCGCGCTGCCGGTCTCGGCGATCAGGAAATTGGCCCCCGTGATGCCGACGTCCGCCTTCAGGAAATCCTCGCGCAGCACCGCCCGCGCCTGGGCCAGCAGGCGCTCGGGACGCTCCTCGCGCTGATCGAAGCCGCGGGCCGTGTGGCGTTCGAGAAACAAATCCGAGATCTGCGGCAATGTCTTGTGAATGGCCGGAGCGATGATGTGGCTGGGCCGCTCGCCGGCCTGCTGGACGATGTATTCGCCGAGGTCGGTTTCCACCACCCGGATGCCCTGGGCCTCCAGGTGTTCATTGATCCCGATCTCCTCCGAGACCATGGACTTGCCCTTGGTCACCGTGCGCGCCCCGGCCGCCCGGCACAGGTCGAGGATCAGGCGGCGGGCGTCTTCCGGGCTTTCGCACCAGTGCACCTGGCCGCCGCTTTCGATGACGCGGGCCTCGAAACGTTCGAGATAAACATCGAGGTTGGCAAGCACATGATCCTTGATCTCGCGCGCCGCCGCGCGCAAATCGGCGAATTCCGGCAGCCGGTCGATCGCCGCCTGGCGCATGATCGGCGTTGCCCGCTGCAGGCCGCGAAAGGCCGCCTGCATGTTGGCGTCCGCCAAGGCCGCGCGAACGCCGGCCGGAAAGGCGTTGCAGGTCGGTTTCATGTTCGCGACCGGGCGGGGCCCGCATCGGCGGCGCCAATGGCCGGGCCATCGTCCATGCCGGCCAGAACCTCGGCCACGTGCCGGACCTCGAGCGCATGGCCCTGTCGGTGCAGCCGGCCGGCGATGTGCATCAGGCAGCCGAGTTCGGCGCCGACCACGAGCCTTGCGCCCGACGCCGTCAGCGCCGCCGTCTTGCGGGTCGCCATCTCGGCCGAGATGTCCGGATATTTGACGCAGAACAGGCCGCCGAAACCACAGCAGGTCTCGGCCTCGTCGATGTCGCGGGGGTGGATGCCTGCACGCCGTTTCAACAGCGCCCGCGGCTGGTTGCGCACGCCCAGCTCGCGCAGAGCCGAACAGGTATCCAGATAGGCGATGTCCCCGTCCTTCGCGGCCTCGGCCGGGACCGGCAGGCCCCCGCCATGGTCGTGGAGAAAGGCGGTCAGCTCATGGGTCCGCCCGGCCAGCCGGCTGGCGGCTTCGGCATAGTCCGGATCGTCGGCCAGCAGCGCCGGATAATGGCAGCGCAGCATCGCCGCGCACGAGGCGCTGGGCGCCACCACATGGTCATGGGCGGCAAAGAGATCGACCACCCGGCGCGCCAGCACCCGAGCATCCGATCTATCCCCGGCATTGTACGCAGGCTGACCACAGCAGGTCTGGGCCTCGGGAACGTCGACGCGAAAGCCGGCGTCTTCCAGCAGCCTGATTGCCGCAAAGGCCACCACGGGCCGAAACAGATCGACGAGACAGGTGACGAACAGCCCGACCCGGCCTTTTTCCTGCGTTCCTGCCATGCCGATCTTTCCGTTGTCGCCGTGCCGGCACTATAGCACAGGCGCGCGCCAAGAAACCGGCCCGACCAGACAATCTGGCCGGGCCAGTTCAGGGTCTTCTCAGGTCTCGATGTTCAGTCGGACTTGCCGGTCAGCACCTTGGCGACATCGACCACCAGAATGATCAGGGCGGCAGACCCCAGGATCGCCGGGATCACCGCGACGCCGCCATAGGACGTGCCCCAGTTCCCGAAAAAGGTTGGCGCGATCAAAGCGCCGACATAGCCGACGACCGACTTGGAAATGAAGGACCAGAGCCCTTCGGTCACATAAAATTTCACGCCGTAATGCAGAATGGCCGAAACCACGACTGCAATGATCAGAAGTGTAAGAAAACCTGTAAAGTCCATGTTGCCCTCCTTGTCATAGACCCCCAAGTTATGGGTTAAGTCCTTCTTGCGAGGACTTTTTCCGCGCAGGATCATAGCACGATCAGGGCTGGTCTGAACAGATACTTAAAATATGATCACTTCGTTGTTGTTTTACTTCCAAGGTAACTGTCGGGCAGCGCCTCATTTGCCGTGGGTCGCCGGCGCCGAGGTGGCCTCACCCGAAACCCTGGCAGCGTAAGCCTCGACCTCCGACCAGACCCGCAGGATATTGCCGGAGAGGATTTTCCGGATGTCCTCCTCGCTGTAGCCGCGCCGCAGCAGCCCGGCGATCAGATTGGGGTAGGCCGAGACATCCTTGAGCCCTTCAGGCAGCGAATCGCCGACGCCGTCAAAGTCCGAGCCCAGACCGACGTGATCGATGCCGACCAGTTTGACGATGTGATCGATGACATCGAGGACATCATCGAGGCCGGCATAGGGGTAGGGGTGTTCGGCCCGCCAGCGCTTCGAGAATGCCTCGCGGGCGGCCGGTGTTTCTTCAACGCCCGAGTCGGCGAAATAGGCCTGGCGGGCATCGCGTTCGGCCTGATCGGCGGCGCGGGCCTTGGCATTGACGAAGCCGGAGCCGAAATTCACCTGAATGACGCCGCCGTTCTTGCCCAAGGCGCGGATCATGTCATCGTCCATGTTGCGCTCCCAGCCCGGAGTGAAATGACGGGCCGAGGAATGCGAGGCGATCACCGGTGTCTTCGACAGCGCGATCACCTGATAAAAGGCTTCGTCCGAGATGTGCGAAACATCGATCATCATGCCCATCTCGTTCATCGCCGCGACCAGTTTGCGGCCGAAATCGCTCAGGCCGTGCCAGCGCCGCTCGGGGTCATAGGAGGAATCGGCAATGTGGTTGCTCTTGGAATGCGCCAGCGTGATGTAGCGTATCCCGCGATCAAAGAAATGGCGCAGCTTGGCGAGATCGCCGGCAATCGGTGCGCCGTTCTCCATGCCCATGGCGAGCGAGATCTTGCCGGCGGCGAAGTTGCGCCGCACCTCGGCGACCGAGCGCGCCGGCGCGAACTTGTCCGGATGTTCGGCGGTCAGATCATCGACCATGTCGATCAACCGCTCGGCAAGCGCCCCCGCGCCGCCGGTCTCCTCAAGCTCGGCCGGGATGAAGATGGAGAAGAACACGACGTCGAGGCCGCCGGCCACGGCGCGGGGATAGTCGAAATCGCCGCCCGAAGTCGCTGTCGAGACATCCGCATAGGATTCATTCAGGCGGTAAGGCACGTCGATATGGGTATCGACCAGGATCGTGTCATGGGCGATGCGCTGTGCCCGTGCCCGCAAATCGCCGGCCGGCTCCCCTTCTCCGGACATCGAATTCCGGGCGACGCCGGTGGCCATGCCAGCGGCAATCAGCACGCCCAGAACCGCCCGTTTCCAGCCCCAGCTCATGTTCTTCTCGCTCCCTCGCCGCGGCCCTCGTGAAGACGTCTTGCCTGAGGCCGCAAACCGGTCGGCAAGACATCTCCTGCACATGACTGCGGAAACCTTCACCCCGGGCGACCAGCCGTTGCAATCTTTTGACCGTGATGACGACGATAACGCGGAGGCCAGCCGTCACCATCGCCGTGGTCACGAGGCAGGTATAAAGCCGTCCGCTCCCGACCCTGGAGGTTCCACCCCGTCGCCCTGCGGATCACTATAGGCAGGGCACAAAAACTGGTCAAACGCGGGGCCGGCACGGCCCTTACGGTGCCTCATCGGCCCGAGGGTATTTCGTCCTCTTCGTCGTCATCGTCGAAGAGAATGCGGTGGGGCGCACCTTCCATGTCGTCATACTGGCCGGAGCGCACCGCCCACAGGAACGCCCCGAGCCCGAGGAGTCCGAGGATCAGCGCCGCCGGAATCAGGTAGATGAGCACGGTCATTGCCGGCGCACCCGGAGCGCATTGAGAATGACGGTGACCGATGAGGTCGACATGGCGATGGCGGCCACCAGCGGGCTGGCAAAGCCGGCCATCGCCAGCGGCACCGCCACCAGATTGTAGCCGGCGGCAAGACCGAAATTGATCCGCACCAGGCGGCGCGCCTTGGCGGCAACGGCAAGAAATTCACAGACCGGTGCCAGCACCGCGCCCTGAAACACCGCATCCGCCGCCATCTGGCTGATATCGGCGGCGTTTGACGGTGACAGCGACACGTTGGCCGCGGCCAGCGCCGCGGCATCGTTGAGGCCGTCGCCGACCATCAGCACACACCGGCCAGCGTGCCGCAGCGCCTCGATGTGGCGAACCTTGTCGGCGGGGCTCATCTCGGCCGTCCAGTCGGCAACGCCGAGGCGGGCGGCGATGCGGGCGACATGATTGGTTCGATCACCGGAGAGCAGATGAATCGCGAACCCCTGGGCCTGAAGCCGGGCGATCACCTCGCCGGCATCGGCGCGCAGCCGGTCGCGGAAGCGGAACCGCACCGGCGCCGCCCCGTCGCGCACCAGCCACATTTCGGGCCCGGTCCCGGTCTCTTCGACAGCATCCGAATCGTCTTGCGCAATGCCGCACCAGCGGGCGCTGCCGAGGCGCACGGTTACGCCGTCGATCGTTGCTTCGAGCCCGCAGCCCGGGATTTCCGTGACACCGCGGGCGGGCGCCGCCCCGGGCATGGCGGCGCGGAGCGCCCGGGCCAGCGGGTGGCGGCTGCTGGCGGCGAGAGCGGAGGCGAGTTCAAGCGCAGGCTCGGGAACCTCCGCGGCGTTCACCAGCTCGGGCGTACCGGTGGTCAGCGTCCCGGTCTTGTCGAACACGATGGTATCGACCCCGGCGGCGCGTTCCAGCGCATCCCCCGACTTGAGCAGAATGCGGCCGCGAAACAGGCGTCCGGCGGCGGCCGTGTGGACCGCCGGGACGGCCAGCGCAAGCGCGCAGGGGCAGGTGATGATCAGCACCGAAACGGCGGTCAGCAGCGCCGTTTCCCAGGAGGCGCCGGCCAGAAGCCACCAGCCAATGAAGGTGGCGAGTGCCGCCAGATGCACGACCGGCGCATAGATCGCAGCCGCCCGGTCGGCAATTCGTATAGTGCGGCCGCGCCCCCGTTCGGCCGCCTCCATCAGACGGCGGATTTCGGCCAGCAGGGTATCTTCGCCGACGGCCGTGACCTCGAGGGTGAGCGGCGCGCCGAGATTGATGGTGCCGGCAAACAGCTCATCGCCGGGACCGACCGTCCGCGGTGCCGATTCGCCGGTGATCAGGCTGGTGTCGATATCGGACGCGCCTTCGATGATGCGGCCGTCGACCGGGATGCGCTCGCCGGCCGCCACCTGCACCCGCATCCCCGGGGCGACGCGCTCCAGCGGCCAGGCGCGGATCTGCCCGTCCGCCTCGATGACCATGGCGGCACGCGCCTGCAACGCGAGCATGTGCGCACCCATGTCGCGGGCGCGCCCGCGCACCCGGTGATCGAGATAGCGCCCGACCAGGAGGAAGAACAGCAGTGTCACCGCAGCGTCGAAATAGGCGTCCGCGCCGCCCTCGATGGTCTGCCACAGGCTGATGCCGGCGGCCAGCACCACGGCCAGCGAGATCGGCACGTCCATGTTGAGCCGCCGGCCCCTGAGTGCCGCCCGCGCCGAGGCGAAAAACGGCTGGCCGGCGTAGGCAATCGCCGGCAGCGCGATCAGCGCCGAAATCCAGTGAAACAGGGTGCGGGTGGCGGGGCCCATGTCGGAGGCCGCCCCGGCCCACACCGAGATCGACAACAGCATGACATTGGCGGCGGCAAAACCGGCCACCGCCATCGCCCGGAGCAGCGCCTTTTCTTCCGCATCCGTGCCGCGATCGAGGCGGGCCGGGTCATAGGGCGCGAGCCGGTAGCCGAGGTCCTCGAGGCGGGCCAGCGCCACCTGCGGCTCGAACTCCGATCCCCGCCAGCGCAGCACCAGACGCCGGGTGGACAGGTTGACCCGGCCCTCGTCCAGGCCCGGCATGTCGGCCAGAGCGCGTTCGATCCGGCGCACGCAGCCGGCACAATGAATGCCCTCGACCATCAGATGCAGGGTCTGGCCGCCATCTTGCCCGCGGGCGACCCAGGCCGACGGATCGAACGCCCCCGGAGCGGGGATGGGCGTATCGACCTGCCGGGCGGTGGCTGCCAGCTCGGCGCTCACAGGATCACCCGCTTGCTGACCCGGAACGAGCGCGCCCCGTCGCGCCACAGAATGCGAACCTCCCACTGCCCGGGAAACGGCAGTCTGGCCTGGGCCCGGTAGCGCCCCTCGCCCTCGCCCGAGAAGGTGACGGACACGTCCGCCCCCTTGCGGGTCGGGCGAACGATCCGGCCGACGGCATCGAGCCCGTCGATCGGCTGCCCGTCAGGCCCGCGCAGGGTGGCAACGACGACCGCCTCGCCGTCCGCCTCGCGCCGCGCCTCGATGGTCGCTTGCCAGCCGAGTTCCGCCTGTTCGGCGGCCGCCCTCAGAAACCGGTTGTAATGCAGCCCCTCCTCGTAGGCCTGCGCCGTGTCGAGCCCGGAATAGGTGGTCACCGCCAGATAAATGAACACCGCGTTCGCCGCTATCACCACCGCGAAAAAGGCGACGATCAGCCACGGCATATACCAGCCCCTTGGGCGCGGCCTGGAGGACATGGCTTATTCCGGCCCGTGAAAGACCGCCTCGTAGACGATCCGCTCGTTCCGCCCGGGATCGCCGAGCACCAGCCTGAACGGCGTCGCATGGCCCTTGAGGCTGCGGCGCGGGGCGCGGATGAACAGGCGGAAATGGTCGACCCGGTCGGGACCGGCCCGCAGCAGCGCGCCCTGCGCATCGACCGGCGCGCCGACCACCGACATTCGCGCGCCTTCAAGCCCCTCGACAGTGAGCCGGAAATCGCGATAGTCGCGCAGCTTGTTGAGAACCTTCACGGTAAAGCCGTTGCGGATGCTGCCATCAGAAAGCAGAACATAGACCGGATTGCGGTCCTGCAACAGGTTCATGCCCATGTCCGATCGTGTCGCCAGGCCCACCCCCATGGCCACCGCGATGATCGCCAGCAGGGCCCCGTAGGCGAGCGTTCGCGGCCGCGCCAGGCGAGCGCGCTCGGGCTCACCGCGGGCCCGGCGTTCGACATTGGCAAGGCTGTCGAGGCCGATCAGGCCACGCGGCAGGCCGACCCGGTCCATCACCGAATCGCAGGCATCCGCACACAGGCCGCAATTGAGGCATTCGATCTGCGGGCCATTGCGAATGTCGATGCCGGTGGGACAGACGGAAATGCACAAGGTGCAGTCGATGCAGTCGCCGCGCCCTTCCCAGCTCGTCCCCTTCTTGTGGGGACCGCGCGGCTCGCCGCGGTCGGAGCGGTAGGTGACGATCACCGATTCCTCGTCCAGCATCACCGACTGGAAGCGGGAATAGGGGCACATGTAGGTGCAGACCTGCTCGCGGGCATGGCCGGCCAGCAGATAGGTGGTAAAGGTGAGCAGGCCGATGGTGATATAGGCCGCCGATGGGGCCGTGCCGGTCAGCAGCCCGTGCGCCAGCGTCGGCGCATCGGCGAAGTAGAACACCCAGGCGCCGCCGGTGGCCATGGCGATGACGATCCAGATCAGGTGCTTGAGCGCCCGCTTGGCGAGTTTTTCCAGCGTCCAGGGTGCGCGATCGAGACGGATGCGAGCGTTGCGGTCGCCCTCGATCTTGCGCTCCACCCACATGTAGAGGTCGGTCCACACCGTCTGCGGGCAGGCCCAGGCACACCACAGGCGGCCGAACAGCGAGGTGATGAAAAACAGCCCCAGTGCGGCGAGCAGCAGGATGCCGGTAAGGTAATAGACCTCCTGCGGCCAGATCTCGATGCCGAAGAAATAGAAGCGCCGGGCCGGCAGATCGATCAGCACCGCCTGATCGGGGGCATACGGCCCGCGATCCCAGCGGATCCAGGGGGTGAGGTAATAGATCGTCAGAAGGATGCCGAAAAACGCCCATTTGATCGAGCGAAAGCGGCCCTTGACGCGCTTGGGGAAGACCTTGACGCGTTCCGCGAACAGTTTGGCGCGGCCGGCCGACCAGTCGACCGCTTCGAAGGTTTCCTGGGGAGCGGCGTCGTGGTGATCGTCGGCGTCTGACGGGATCTTATCCATGGCCGAAGCGGCCTCTACTCGCCCCCGCCCAGCATATGGACGTAAATGGCGAGCTCCTTGATGGTCGCCGGATCAAGCCGGGACTCCCAGGTCGGCATCACCCCGTGGCGCGGCTTGCGGATCTGGCGCAGCACATCCTCGCGGCTGCCGCCATAGAGCCAGATGGCGTCGTTGAGCCGCGGGCCACCAAGTTCGCGAACGCCTTCGCCGGCCTCACCATGGCAGGCGGCACAGTTGTCGGCGAACAAGGCGGCACCCTGCGGGTCCGGCGTGATGTCCGGATTGGACAGCGAGAGCACATAATCGGCGACCTGCTCGGCCTCGTCTTCGCTGAGAATCTCGTCGGCGACAAACGCCGGCATCGCGTTGAACCGGGTCTCGTCATGATCGGAGCGCACGCCGACCCGGATGGTTTCATGGATGGTCTCCAGATCACCGCCCCAGATCCAGTCATCGTCATTGAGGTTGGGAATGCCGGGGGCCCCTTGCGCGCCGCGGCCATGGCACTGGGCGCAATACAGGCCGAAGGCCGAGCGGCCGCCGGCCAGGGCAAATTCGAGCAGCTCGGGATCTGCCTCGATGGCGGCCAGATCGGTGGCCTCGATGCGTTTGACGAAGCCGCTCTGGGCAGCCCGCGCCTCGGCGATCTCGGCGTTGAGGCGCGCCCGCGACGACCAGCCGAGCACGCCGCGCGTATAATCGCTGAGCAGCGGCCAGGCCGGCATCACCAGCCAGTAGCCGATGGCCCAGACGATGGTGGCATAGAACACCCACAGCCACCACCGCGGCAGCGGCGTGTTCAGCTCCTTGATGCCGTCCCACTCGTGACCGGTGGTTTCCCGGCCGGTGATGTCATCACGCTCTTTCTGCTCGCTCATTCGTCGGTCTCATCCGGGGCATCGCCCTCATCAAGCGGAATCCGGGCCCATTTCCGATAGTTTGCCGCCGCGCCGGGCCGGAACACCCAGGCCAGAACGCCGAGAAAAAAGACAAAGAAGAAGACCAGCCCGAAGATGCCAATCACTTCCTTTGCCGTCTCAATGTCCATTCCGCTTTCCTATCCTTGGCCGGCCTTACCGGTAGTCGGCATCATCGTGGTAATCGGTAAAATCGACCAGTGTGCCCAGCATCTGCAAATAGGCGATGAGCGCATCGAGTTCCGAAATCATCTCCGGGTTGCCATCGAAGTCACGCACCTGGGCCTTGGGATACCGCGCCAGAAAGGCATCGACGTCATCCGCATCCGGATTGACCTGAACCTCCAGATCGGCCTTGGCCAGAGCGATCTCCTCGTCGGTGTAGGGTACGCCGACAGCGCGATTGGCGCGCAGATGCGCCGCCACATCCTGGTAATCCAGCGGTGTCTTCGCCAGCCACGGATAGCCGGGCATGATCGATCCGGGGACGACACTGCGCGGGTTCTGCATGTGGAGGCGGTGCCATTCGTCGGAATAGCGCCCGCCGACCCGCGCGAGATCCGGCCCGGTGCGTTTCGAGCCCCACTGGAACGGGTGGTCGTACATGCTTTCGGCCGCCAGGCTGTAATGGCCGTAGCGTTCCGACTCGTCGCGCAGCGAGCGGATCTGCTGGCTGTGGCACACATAGCAGCCCTCGCGGACATAGATATCGCGACCCAGCAGCTCCAGCGGCGAATAGGGGCGCACGCCATCCACCTTCTCGATCGTGCTCTCCAGATAAAACAGCGGCGCAATCTCGACAATGCCGCCGATGGAGATCACGATCAAGGTGGCGATCGCCAGCGGAATCGCCCGGCGCTCCAGAAAGGACTGCAAGTCTCGTCTCGCCATCGTCCCCTCCTAGGTCCCGGCGGTGGCGACGGCCGGCGCCCCGCGCGCCGCCGGACGCGCCCCGCGCGCCGTCATCACCAGATTGTAGGCGAGGATCACCATGCCGACGACATAAAGCACGCCGCCGCCGGCCCGGATCAGGTAGAAGGGGTGCATGGCCTCGACCGTCTCGATGAACGAATAGGTGAGAAACCCGGTGGCATCATAGGCCCGCCACATCAGCCCCTGCATGATGCCCGAAACCCACATCGCCGTGACGTAAAGAACGATGCCGATGGTCGCCAGCCAGAAATGCCAGCGCACCAGCGCCATCGAATAGAGCGAGTCGCGGTTCCACAGCCTCGGGGCCAGGTAATAGAGCGCCCCGAAGGTGATGAACCCGACCCAGCCCAAGGCGCCGGAGTGCACGTGACCGATGGTCCAGTCGGTGTAATGCGAGAGCGCGTTCACCGCCTTGATCGACATCACCGGGCCTTCGAAGGTGCTCATGCCGTAGAACGCCAGCGAGGTCACCATGAACCACAGAATGGGATCGTTGCGCAGCCGATCCCAGGCCCCCGAGAGCGTCATCACGCCATTGATCATGCCGCCCCAGGACGGCATCCACAGCATGATCGAAAAGGTCATGCCCAGGGTCTGGGCCCAGTCCGGCAGCGCGGTGTAGAGCAGGTGATGCGGCCCGGCCCAGATATAGAGGAAAATCAGCGCCCAGAAATGCACCACCGAGAGGCGATAGCTGTAGACCGGGCGGCGCGCCTGCTTGGGCACGAAGTAGTACATCATGCCGAGGAAGCCGGCGGTGAGGAAAAAGCCCACCGCATTATGCCCGTACCACCACTGGGTGAGCGCGTCCTGCACGCCGGCGAACAGGCTGTAGCTCTTGGCGCCGAGCCAGGACACCGGCACCGCCAGATTGTTGAAGATATGGAGGACCGCAATGGTGATGATGAACGACAGGTAGAACCAGTTGGAGACGTAGATGTGGGGCTCCCGCCGGCGCTGCAGGGTGGTGATGAAGACCAGGAAATAGACCACCCAGACGATGGTCAGCCAGAGGTCCGCATACCATTCCGGCTCGGCATATTCGCGCGACTGGGTGATGCCCATGACATAGCCGGCGGCGGCCATGACGATGAACGCCTGATAGCCCCAGAACACGAACCAGGCGGCCCGGTTGCTCGACAGCGCGGTCCGGCAGGTGCGCTGCAGCGAATAAAGGCTGGTGGCAATCAGCGCATTGCCGCCGAAGGCGAAAATCACGGCCGAGGTGTGCACCGGCCGGACGCGGCCGAAGCTGGTCCATGGCAGGTCGAAATTGAGCTCCGGAAAGGCCAGCTGCAGGGCGATCAGAAGCCCCACCAGAAATCCCACCAGCCCCCAGAAGACCGTGGCGATCACGCCGGCCCGGATAACGGCGTCATCATAGGCCGGCCGGGCCTCAATCGTCGATGTCATTTCGCCCCCTCGCGGAAAGATCGCCGACACGCCACCAAAATGGCAAATCGGCCCGGATTATAACCGTTCCAGAATGCCGTTCACTGCGTCACAGCGACGCAACCGCGTGCCACTTTAGCACACGGCACGGTATGATTCGCAAGCAGGGGTTTTACACTTTCGCAACGTTTTTTTCGGGCCGCGATCAGTCCTCGCCGCGGATCAGCGGGCCGCCGTGGACATGCGGCGGCAAATCCGCTGCCGGCCCGCCGGGCGCCACCGGACGCTCGGCAAAGCGCCCCAGGCAGCGCAGACGGTCGTACATGATGATGGCGCCGGCGGTGGCGACATTGAGGCAGAAGCCGGTGGGAATCCGGATCAGGTGGTCGCAGCGCGCCAGCAGCGTGTCCGAGAGCCGGCCGCGCTCGGGACCCAGCACATAGGCAGCGCGCAGCGGATGGCGAAAGCTCGGCAGGTCGACGGCCTCATCGAGGAGCTCGACGCCGACCAGCGCACAGCCCTTGGGCAGCGTCAGATCGGCGGGCGTATCGAAATGATAGAGCGGCAGATGTGCGGGCGCCCGGCTGGTATCCGACCTGGCCTCGCGGACCGAATAATGGGCATCGATGGTGAACACGAAGCTGGCCCCGAATCCATGGGCGGTGCGAAACAGATTGCCGAGGTTCATCGGCTTGCTGACCCGCTCGATTCCGATCCCGAAAAATCCGCGCATGGCGCCTCCGTCTGTCCGGGCCCAGGCCGGCCTTTGACCGCCGGCGATACAGCCGCAGAGACCGGCCGGGCTGCGTTGCGGTCCTACTTTGGCGGCTTTGCCTGCGGCTTGTCCAGAACCGGCGGGCCGGCGCACCGGTCTGCCTGCCACCCGGCGCCGATAGCGGCCCGACAGGCGCTTGCCAAACGCTGTCGATTTGGCTAGGGTCCGCGCGCCGGTCTGGTATGATGTTGCGGCGATCTCGCCGGACCCGAAACCGCCGGCTTGCGCCCGTAGCTCAGCTGGATAGAGCACCAGACTACGAATCTGGGGGTCGGGAGTTCGAATCTTCCCGGGCGCGCCATTTTCCCCCACGATCATATACGATGCGCTGGCGGCGCTGTTGGAAGAGGCGTTCATATGGAGGAACCCTGGCCCGAAGGCACTGGCGTAGTACAGATACGCATTGCCCGATCAACCGGAAATCTGGAGGCCATCGTGCATTTCTACCGCGATGTCGTCGGGCTTCCCCTGGTCGGCCGGTTTTCCGATCATGCGGGCTATGATGGCGCCATGTTCGGCCTGCCCGGGCGAGATGTGCATCTGGAGGTCACACAACGTCAGGGAGATGACTTTCTGCCCAGGCCAACGGCCGAAGATCTTCTGGTTCTCTACCTGCCCGATGCAGATGCCTGTCGGTGCTGGTGTGAGCGGCTGCGCCGGCATGGCCACAGCCCGGTCGCACCGGAGAATCCCTATTGGGCCGACAAGGCGACCATGTTCGAAGACCCGGATGGATGGCGCATCGTGTTCTGCAACACCGCAGGATTAAAGTCGCTGCCGTCGTGAGGCTGAAAAGCCGGTCGCCGGTGCGTCGGAAATCACGTCTTCCTGGCCGCCTCGAAGTTAATCGGGGTTACAACCGATCAGGTCAGCCGCGGTGGCTCAAGCTGCGGCGGCGCCGGATCCAGCCGAAGCCCAGGAGCCCGGCGGAGAACAGCGCCAGGCTCGCCGGCTCGGGAATCTCGGGCACGAAACCACCGTCGTCGATCCGCACATCGGCGGCCAGCGTCGTCGCCTGACCGCTGTTGTCCAGGTCGACCGGGTTCAAGCCACCAATCGCACCGAATGAATTATGGGTCGGATCGTTCAGGTCCGTCGAGACGAGCCCGAAGGTGAGGTTCCCGAAGGGCGTGACGGCAAACGGCGGGCTGGCCGGAATCGAGGACACGACAACCGGCAGATAACCGTAAAGCGCCGGCGGCGTGTCGCCGGCCAGGAGATCGGCCCCGCAGGGGAAACATTCGGCGCTGGCAAACAGGCCGCCACCGTTGTTGATGAAGGTGGCGATGTCGCCGGCGCGCGCGATCAACGCATCAAGCTCGGCCCTGGTGAGCAGACCGCCGAACGACGAGGCGATGGCGATTGCCGTGTAGCTGGAAAAGTCGATACCGGGAAGCGCCGCCGCATTGGCAACATCGAACTGAACGCCCTCGGTCAGCCCGATGGCGTTCAGACCGGCGACGATTCCGTCCCGGTGACCGCCCGGGATGCCGCCGATGTCGGCGGGTCGCGCCTGAACCCAGAGGAATTTCTCCGACCCCGAAAACGTCGTGCCGCCGGTGACATAATCAAGCCCGGCGGTCAGAAGATTCTTGGCGCCTGTACTGTCCAGGGCGTGGAAATCAGGATCGTGCCCGGTCAAAAAGATCGGCCCGGCCGAAGCCGTCCCCGCCACCGCCAGCATCCCGGCCAGCACAAGCAGCCCTTTGCGCAACATGATAGCTTCCCTCCCGAATTTCCCTCTGGATTGCAAATAATTATGAATGCAAGAACCGTACCACGGCATGAGAACGCCCGTGATTACAGCGCCTTGGCAACCGCCCGCAGGCGCGGCGATGAGTTCTGGAAGCGGAACTGTAAGGAATCCCGACAGGTTGCCGGGCATTTGCGCCGCCGAATCCTCGCCGTGAGCACCGAAATCACCGCGGTGGCCATGGTTAGCGCTGCAGAGTCAATGCGTTAGCCAAACGGTTCCGGATCCGTGAAAACTGTAAAGATTCTCGACACTCCGGGTCGATGACCGGTCCCTCGACACACCGGAGCGAGGCTTGGCAAGCGCCGCAAGACGGCTTCGACACCCTGGCCCCGGGGCGACCCGGCAACCGGCG
>CAZZKF010000049.1:0-18267 GCA_964654995.1 uncultured Alphaproteobacteria bacterium
TCTCCTAACCATATGACATCCATAAGGAAAATTCCTTATCTATGCCAGCCCCAAACCCTATTGGTGGGAATTGCCCGTGAATCCAAGCTCAACCGCTCGAACTCGACGTCAGTGGGGGTGATGTCAACGGAACAATCCAATCCCAACCCATAAAGTAGGTTGCAAGAAATCCGACTATACAAACTCCAATCAACGTAAATGTGAGGCGATCTGGCATCTCTCCTCGAAATCCGAACGGCCTTAGAAAATTGGCCCGTATTTTCTTCCCCGCTTGCTCAACGGGAATCTTGTCCCACAGCTCTAATTGTTCGATCATTTGTTTGCCTTTTGAATGTGATATGATGTGCATAGTAATGACACCTTTTTCTCGGCCCATACGGCGTTCTATTATATATCCAACAAATAAATAAGACCCCAAGTGATACCGAATTAGTTTGTCGGCAAGGTGAAAAAGATATAATACTACTGCGGCAACCAGCAATAGCAGACTACTTTTATACTGAAGTGATAACCCTATGATTGATATAATTGTAATTCCAAAAAATATTGCGGTCCGCAATCTTACATCTAAGAATGATCTAATAGAGGCGTAGCATTCCGCAAGTTCTATCTCGTCATATTTGTTGGTCATCTTCTTTGGCCTCCGGTGCAACTTGATCCGACATTTCTCAGATAACCCCCAAATTCAGGGAAATCATGCCACCGTTCCACCGCCAAGGGAATTGCGTCCCTTCCGCAGTCATCTGATGGCCTGATTTTGGAGATCGGCCTCGTTTGGAATGCTATTCGTCCAGATTTTCTGCCACTCAGACACACCCCTCTTGTCGTCTGTACTTGGCCATCGATTACCGTGGCCTACGCCGGAGCGAGTCTTGGTCGCAGATGATCAAGCATGCTCAGTATTTTCCGGAACAGTTCCCTTGGCACTGCCACCTCGGCCAATTGGAACGTGACGTACCGGCCATGGCTGAGCACCTTAGTACCGATTTTCACCAATTTCTCCCGCAGCGTGGTCAGCGACCGGTACTCGACCTTCTTTGGCAAAGCTAGCGTCCGCATCAAGCTGGCGAGATTGTAGGTTAGGGCATGAAGCTGGAGCCGGACGGCATTGTGGCTGAACAAACGGCATAACAGCCGCGTCCACCGGATGGCGTTCTTGCCTTCCTTGATATACTATTCCACTTTACCCGGCTGATTGTAGAAAGCGAGCACCCGAACGGCGGGGCGAGACAGGTTGGTAACGATAAAGCCGACACGAGGACAGAGTTCGCCAGGGTGCCATTCCACCTCGGCCACGACCCGCCCTTTCCTGTTCCACGATCCGGCCTGATAGCTGAAGCTGGCGTAGAAACGGCGCAGATGGTTGGGTGGGTGTCCAACCGGACGACGGAGTAGATGGGCAATGCGCTCCTGGAGAACTTTGTTGGCGGGAAGACTGATCGTGGAACAGGAAGGGGTGCGACGCGTACTATGCGGCCTTTGACCCTTTTCGGGTTTGGATTTCGGCGCGCCGGTGCACTCAAAGATTTTTCAACGGGACATCCTACCGCCGCCGCACCCGCCAACCGATCGCGAGTATCAGCAGCGATACGCCGATTATTGCCAGCGCTGCCCATGCAGATCGCATCCTGTCATCTTCGTAGCGCGTATACTCCTTTAGCGCCCTGATTTCGTCCTTGATCTCCAGCCTTTCCGCCGCAAGGTCGCGTACCGTGGCAAGCGCTCCCCGCACGTCCTCGCGGGCGGCATTGATGGATTCGATTTGCGCTTCCACCAAGTCGCGCAGCTCCGCGCGCAGACCATCATTCTCGGCCTGCAAGTCCTCCAACTGTGCCTGCTGCGCGTTCACCGCCTCGATCAGCGGCGCGATAAAGCCGACATAGTTCACAGATTTGGTGCCCATTTCATCATCGCCGGTTTGCACAAGCTCAGGGAAGATTTTTTCGACTTCCTGCGCGATCACGCCAAGCTCCAATTGATCGGGATTACTTTTCATACGAAAGCTGTAGGTATCGATTTGCCACAGACGGTCGAGCACCGTTTCGCTTTCCAGCGGCGTAATATCAGTCTTCAGCCGAATATCGGACACGTCCATAATCGTGCCGGTATATTTGATCGAACCGGAGACATACAGCGCCACATCCGGCACACTCGTGCCTATCCCGACCCGGCCGGCGGAAGTGAAGACAAAATTCGCATCTGCCGTGAAGACACCGCCGCTGTTGAACTGTATCCCCCGGTCCGGTGCCCCCGGTGTCGCCGCCGTGGTAATCAAATCCTGCCAGGTTCCTGCCTGATAGCCTTCGAACGTGCCGCTCTGACTGTTATAGCGCAGCATCCCGTTGACTCCGCCTGGACGCTGGCCCGTATCTCCGCGAGGAATCAGGATCGCATCTGTGCCCAAAATTTCCAGAGAAACATCGGGATCGGAAGTACCAATGCCCACCGGTCCGCTGCTGTAATAGATATCGCCGGGATCAACACCGATCAGCCATGTGGCGGAATCCCCGGTAAAGCCGATGGCTGTGCCGGTGAGGTTCGCGACCGGGTTGTTGTTCGCCGTGATCTGTAGCTGCCCGGAAAACGGCCCGTTGCCTGTGGCTTTGGAGCGCACGTCTATGGCACAACTAGCCGCCCCTGCCAGCGTAAATCCGTTACAGGTATCAGAAGTAATTTCGAAATTCGTGCTGTTGGTCAGTGATGTGGCGATCACGCCGGAAGTCGCGCCGCCGGTATTTTGCAGCGTAAAAGTGACCGTGGGTCCGAAAGCCGGATTGGCGGGGCCGACCACATCCATGCCCGTGGACAGGGTTGGCGACAAAACCAGATTGGCCGGAATGGCCCCCGTATCGCGGCGGACACAGCGGACGTAAAGACTAAGGTTCTTTTCGTTACCGGCGTTAGATCCATTAAAATCAGCGAAACCGTCACTCATGCGGACATGAACAGAATCCCCTGCCCTGATCTCCGTAGATGACCAGTACTTGTTCGATCCAAGCCCCCCGATCGCGACCTTGTTCGGATAGATATTGTTAGAGAGTTCACTACTGGCCGGTAAATACCAGTCGGAAAAACCGCCATAGGTCATATTGGCGCAGAATTCACCTACCGGGTAAGTGCCGGGCGCTGTGGCTGCTACGCGGGCCATGATGGTGGCTGTATTACCGGCACCGGCGTTTTGACCATCTGTAGTCGAGACAGCGTTAATATCGACATTTTCAGTCGCCCATTGTTTTAGAAGGGCATCACTAACACCCGGACATGTGGGCGCCGCGCTGTCGTTACAACCGCCCGGTGTCGCAATGAGGCGATAGCCGTTTGCGCAATGGGCAATCACACCGCCGCCGGCGCTGGAGCCAATTGTGCCACAGGTACCGGTAGACGTGCCGGACAAGCTGGCGACCGGGTTGTTCTCTACGGTCGCCTGCAAATTTCCGCTATAAGTAAAATCATAAGTCGCCTTTGCCCGCACATCGACGGTGCAGGAAGTGCTGGCGGCCAGCGTGTTGCCGGAGCAATTATCCGCGCCACCGACAATTTCAAAATTCGTGGTGTTGCTAAGAGACAGCGCAATCACTGCCGATGTCGCGCCGCCATTATTGTTCAGGGTAAAGGTGACAGGGGTGCCAAAAGCAGGGTTGCCGACAGAGTTGATATCCATGGTGTCACTACCGCTCGGCGACCAGGCCAGGTTGGCCCCGGCGACACTCGTCGTCCGGCGCAAACAGCGGACAAGGTGAGTATCGACTTTATCAGTCTGGCTATCCCAATCCGCTACGCCTCCCGTGCTCATGTTAATACGTTTGGCATCGGCAGTGGGAGAAGCGCTTGATTCAGTAGACAGCCAATAGCTATTTGCTGCACTCCACTCCCCGATCAAAGCCGCCACAGGAAATACCTGAAGCTCCAATTCATCGAGTGCCGGCAGATACCAGTCGGTAAAACCATTCAACGTCAGGCCGTTACAATAATCCGCAGCCGGGTGGTTCGGCGGTGGCGCCGATGTCACCATGATTTGCGTGTTGCCGGGGCCGTCTGTCGTTGAGGAAAGGCCAAGAAATGTGCTCTGGTTCGTTGCCCACTGGCGTGTGTAGCTGTCCGTTCCCGCCGTACAATCCGGGTTCGTTAGCGTGCCGTCGCAACCGCCATCCATCACGATCAGTTTGTAGGTCGCAAAGCACGCGGCGAGCTTGCCGCCATCGGTGGTGGACCCGATGACGCCGCAGGAACCGGTCGCTGTGCCGCTCATGATCGCCTGCGGGCTGTTATCGGCGATGATGTTCAGGGTGCCGCTATAGGCGCCATCGCCGAATGCCTTGGGGCGCACCTGAATCGTGCAGATGGCACTCGGCGTTAGCACATTGCCGTTACAATTATCGGTTCCGAATTCGAAATTCGTGGGATTCGAGAGCGCCGTGACAATGCTCTGCGAATCCACGCTCCCGGCATTTTGCACCGTAAAGGTCACATAACTGCCGAAAGCCGGACTGCCCGATCCGGTAATATCCATCGTACTGACAACAGCCGGGGTGATGATAAGCGTGGCAAGATTTGTCGTCGCGACGATCTTCGCCCAGTCCGTGCCGTCGCAAATCTGCATGTCGCCGAGCGTGCTGTTAAACCGGATCGAGCCGCGCAGGGTCGTGTTGCAGGCAATGCTTTCATCTGCTGCGCGCAGGATACCGGTAATATCCAGCGTCGCATCCGGGTTGGTATTGATAACCCCCACTCTGCTGGTGTAATAAATTTCCCCGGCTTCGATCCCGTCGAGCCACTTGCCGCCGCTGCCGGTGTTCACCGCCAGCCAGTTTGTGCCGTCGCAAAGCTCCATCACCGCAGAGGCAGAATTAAACCTTTGCGCCCCGCGCACCGCAGAATCACAAGCGGCTGTATCGTCAATGGCCCGCAGCAACCCGCCGCCAACATCAAACAATCCGGCCGATGTGTAAATTAGCCCGGCGCTGGTGAACAGATTACCGCCGGAATTAAAGATCATCTCGCGGTCGCCGCCCGGTGCCCCGGCCAGAAAGCCGGACCATGTGGTGCCGTTATAACCTTCGAAAATATTGCTTTGGCTGCTAAAGCGGATCATCCCGCTTGCCGGTGTACCCGGTCGCTGGCTGTCGTCACCCACCGGTAAAACCGCGGCCCCGGTGCCTGCGATATCAAGCTCCGCCCGCGGCGCCGCCGTCCCGATCCCAACCTGTGGATTGGCGCCGGAGTTGTAGTAGATGTCGTCGGCTGTGCCTTTGAGCCAGATACCAACCGCGTTGGCGAAACCGGAGGCGGTGCCGGACAGGCCGGAATTATCGCTCGCCGTGCCGTCGGAGACGGTCAGCGTGCTGTTGTAGCTGCCATCGGCGAACGCCTTGGGACGCACATCAAGCGTACAGCTCGCAAGGGAAGCGAGCGGGTTGCCGGTACAAAGGTCATTGAGAATATCGAAATTGGCGGAACTGGACAGGCTGGCAGTCAGTACCGCGCTCGTGCCCGTGCCCTGGTTTTGCAGCGTGAAGGTTACAGGCGCTCCCAGAGCCGGGTTGCCCGGCCCAACGACATCCATGCCGCTCTGTGTCGTCGGCGTTAAGACCAGATTCACCGTCGGGGCGTTTACTTCCGCGCAGTAGAGGCGATTGAAATCGGACCAACACCGACCGTTCACACCACTAATCCACGTCGAATTGACAGCGCTGATAGCTCCGGCCTTCAATCCAGAACTATCAGAAAGCCCGTCAGTCCAATTCGAGCAATTATCTCCCACTGTTGTGTTCTCTGATATAGAGGCACCAAAAGAAGTAGAACTAGTCCAAACATTACCCGTTTGAACGACGCCGTTCTCATCAATATTTATGGGGCTGGCGATTGTCCCGTCCCATAAATCACTCGGACTTGTAGCAATCACTGTGCCGTTAATGTCCACTAGCCGGTCCCAGTTATAATCAATCCGGTTAGCGGCCCAGTTAGCTGCTACAGGCTGAGATATAATCGCCCGCCAGGTCCCGCCCAGAGTCGCCGCATCGGCCTGGGTCTGGCATTTGGCATCGGCACCGATCACACCACCCAGATTGCCTCTATAGGTTGTGCTGGTAGCAAACACGCGTTTATCAACGCCGGCGCAACCGCCGCCGCCGCAATCGCCTTCGGTGATGATCGACCAGTTGAAGGTGGCGGAACCAATTGTCAGGTCGAGTTGCAGGCGGGTGCCGGGTGCCGGGGAATTGGCCTGAATCGCGACCGTATCGCCCTCGCTTACCGTGCCGGCAGCGCTCGTAAATGCGCCGCCATTGATGGAGTATTGCGCGCTCGGATCACCGGCGATGGAAATGGCGATATTTGGTGTTATCCCGGTGATGCTCAGGGTATCTGACTGGATGTTTTGCGCCGCCGCTGTTGCGAACTTTGTGGCAAATATTAGGCTATTCGGTGTGTCATCGGTTTGCGGTGCCGGTAGCGCCACTCCTTCCACCCTCGTACAGCGCACCCGCTTGCCATAAGTTTTTGGGTCCCAATTACGGCTAAACGCACCGTTACAAATTGAGCCGTCACCATCATTACAGCTGGCATTTGCAGCATCATACTCATTAGATGTCCAATAATCGTTACCTGACAAGGTTAACGCCGCATTGGCAGGTGCGAGCTGTGTGTTGAATTCAGTGAAGGAGGGTAGAAACCAGTCCGTCTCTCCATTATGAACCAACTGGTCACAATAGTAGGCTGCTGGAAGATCAGCAGCGGGTGATGAGCTGAGGGCTAACATGTTAACTGTATTTTGTGCACCATCCGTCGTTTGTACATTTGCTCCCATGAGATTTGTCGTAAAGTCGTTTTGTGCATATGTTCTTGTGTAGGTATCACCCCCTGAACAGGCCGGTTCATTCAGTGTCCCATCACACCCGCTTTGCATCGCGATCAAATGCTTGCCCGGTCCGGCATAATCACATTGCACGACAATCCCGCCAAAACCTGTCTGTCCTGTCGCACACGTAAAGCCCGAGCCGAGTCCCTGCAACACCGCACTGGGCGCATTGTGCTGCGGGATAGTCAGCGTGGCGGAGAACAGCCCGTCACCGCTGGTTTCCGGCTGGATATCGATCTGGCAAGTTGCGTTCTGCCCCAGCGTATTGCCGGTACAGGTATCCCCGATCACATTGAAATTCGTTGTGTTATCCAGTGTATAGGTCAGCACATTCGATAGCTGGTCACCCTTGTTGGTGACGGTAAAGGTCACAGTCGCGCCCTGACAGGGCGGCGTACCGCAGCCCGTCACATCCATATCGGTCTTGGTTGGCGGGGAAATCGACAGGATAACCCCCGTGCCCGTCGCCGCCACCGTGCGCCAGGCGCTGCCGTCGCAATATTCAACCCCGATGCCGGAGCGGTAGCGGATCGCACCGCCGATGTTTACGCTGCAAGCGCCGGTGTCATCCCCGATCTTGACCGAGCGCGGCACGAACAGCCGTCCGGTGGAGGTGAAGAGGAAGCCTGCGCTCGATGTGAACAGGCCGCCGCTGCTGAAGAAAATTCGGCGGTCGTCGCCGGTGAAAATATCGCAGACAACCTTGGCGCCATCGGCACGGCAGATATTGTTGAGCGTTCCAACGTCCCCGACTTCCGGGTCCGATTCATTGATGGCAGGGTCCATCCTGATCCAGTTCGTGCCGTTACAGAACTGGGGCGTGTTGTAGTCCTGGTTGTAGATGATATCGCCCTGGATTCCGACAGGACCCGTACAGGCCGCCCAGGCGGGAGAAATAGAAAGAAACAATAACAAAACTACCGAAAATAAATATACTATCCGCATGCAAATACCGTCCCCTTTTGTCCTTACTATTAAACCATATTTTTACTTATATTTCCTTAAAATTAACCAACAATACGCATTTTTATTTACATAGATCAGTAGTTTAGCACTTCTTCCCCGGTTTTCTTTTTGTTTGATGCCTACATCCGGCGTGGACAAAAGGGGAGGGTTATGTCACAATTTCCAGTCTTCCCGTTGCCGCTCCGGCAGCGGACCTCACTGCAAAATCGCGGGAATAACGGATGAAACTCGGCTACGCCCGTGTGTCCACGGACGAACAGACCCTGGCCTTGCAACTCGATGCCTTGCAGGCGGCGGGCTGCACGCGAATCTTCCGTGACAACGCTACATCCGGTGCCGTGGTGGAGCGGCCCGGCTTGTCCAAAGCCCTGGCTGCTGTTGGACCGGGCGATGTGCTTGTCGTATGGAAGCTAGACCGGCTGGGCCGGTCCCTGCATCATTTGATCGAGATCATGAACGATCTCAGTGCGCGGGGCGCTGGCTTTCAGTCTCTATCGGAATCAATCGATACGATGACGGCGGGCGGCAAGCTCGTCTTTCACATTATGGGCGCGCTGGCGGAGTTCGAGCGCGCGCTGATAGCCGAGCGGACCAAAGCCGGCATGGACGCCGCGAAAAGGCGGGGTGTTCGCATCGGCCGTCCGCCCAGCCTTAGCGTGCGCCAGGTGCAGGCGGTTCTCCGCCGCAAAGAAAAAGGCGAGCCTCTGGAAGAGATCGCCGATGAGTTCGATGTGTCCGTGCGGACCCTGCGCCGGGCGCTCAAGGTCGCGTAAAGCCCAACAGATTTGGCTTGCGGATCAGTTTTCTTCCTCGTCATCGGGACGTGTATCAAGTGAGATATTGTGAACCTGCCCCAAGCGGTAGCGCAGGCGTGTGCCACCGATGGACGCGATTTGCACGCGACCGGACTGCGCCAAAGCAATCAGCGCCGCCATGCGCTCTGCCGGGATGAAAACATATGCTTCGAGCGTGTCGTCGTGCGCTGTCAGAGAGCCGATGGAGGATGGCGGTTTGTCCCGCCGTTCTTCGAGCATGTCGGCGTGCGCGCTAAGGGTTAGTTTGGCGCTGCTGTATTTGAAACCTTCGGGGCGGATCAATCCGCCAGTGAAGGTCAGCGTGGCGATTTCACTGTAGGGGCCGGAGTCAAAACGGGATTTCGGATCGCTGACCCGAAACCCGTAATAGCTATCCCAGCCGGTCACGGCGATGACGTAGGTGACATATTCTTCCGGCTTTTTGCGCCTGCGCTTGCGCTTGCGGCGGCGCTTCGGCGTGGCGCGCGCTTTGCGTGTCTTGCCGGTATCTTCCGGCGGTGGTTTTGTGGGCCGGTCATCTTGCATAGCGGTTTCCCCTGATCGTGGGTGATGAAACACGCTAATACAAAAATGTAGCCTGTAAGGAGCCGCACTTGAGGCGGCGGGACGCGGCGTTCGGTCGAGCAAGGTTCGAAGGTGGACCCACAGGAGCCTGACCACTTAGCTTGCAAGTGGTCAGGCGGGATTGAGCACACCCTTGCGAGACCGTCATTACAAAAGGTTTCAGCGCTCCCGGTCTTTGTCCCGATTACGCTTCCGGGCCTTATGCCGGCGGTATTCATCGGCTTTCGAGCGTTTTTGCGGGGCCGGCCCTTCGCCAGTGCCGGTCTTGCCTTCGTCCTGCTCGCCTGATGCGGCGCGGGTGAAGGCTTCCTCCAGATCGACTGGTCTGATTCGCCTCGTCATGGCCTGTTCGTGCGCGTCCGTGAGCCATTGATTGCGGCGGCCTTTGCCCGCACGTGGCGCGGCAGGCCGCCAGTGGGGTTCGAGATCGATCCCCGGATCAGGTCCGGGGCAGGCTCTTATTGCGGGCATCGTATCGCGCCCGCCTCTGTCCGTTATGCGCTGCTCGGCGCGGAGCGATTCGTCGAGCGATTTAAGTTCGCGCTTGTCGATCTGATCGAGCGCCCGGATTTTGCGCTGTAAATCGAGGCTCTGCATTTCATGGTGGCGGGCAAGCTCGCGCCGCTGCTGTTCCTGCCGGTCCCGAAGCCGGTTGCGCTCTTCAAGGAAAGCCCGGTAATGCCGGCGGTCCCGGTAGCGGTAGAGCTTTTTGCGGATCAGGTCGATCCCGCTCACCCGCCCAAAGAACGCCGCCAGTCCCTGCGGCCGGCGTTCTTCGCGCTCGATCCGAACGGATTTGACCCGCGCCAGAAAGGCTGCCCGTTGCGCATCGCGCGCGGCCTTATGCCTTGCGGTCAGAGCCTCACGCTGCTTGTGCCGGCGCTGCCGCAGGGCGGCTTGATCGGCTTCCAGCTTTTCGCGCCGGGCGGCCTGCATCTTCCGCAAGTGGACAAGCGCTTCGGCCTTTTGTTCATGCTCGCGGTGCCCTTCGATGACCTTTAAGTGCTGCGCAGCGAGTTTTTTGGCTTCCTCGACCGTGGGCAGGCTTTCCGGCGGGAAGTCCGCCTCTAAGAAGGCACGGATGTCCTTGGTCCGCACCGTCTTGTCGCCAATGAGCTTGGGCAGGGCGTTCATCTGGCCGTAAATATCGACCAGCACATATGGCCGCTTGCCGGTGGCGAGGATGTAACCGCGTGCGGCAAGCGCCTGTACGAAGGCTTTGGCGCTGTCACTTTCCCGCCAGGCATCGGTGACCTGTTCCTTCCGTTCTTCCTTGGTCAGGCCCGTACTGCGCTGCTGGTGCATTTCATAAACGGAGAGTTGGCCGTTCCCGGTGCCCTGCCCCTTTTCATAGCCCTCCGGCAATTGCAGATCGTGCTCGCGCGCGAACTCGTGAGTGACCATCATCAGCTTGTCGTGATCGAAGGCGAGCTGGACGGCTTTTTCCTTGTCGGTATTGATCCGAGACCAGACGACATGGCAGTGTTCCCGGCCATACTTTTCATGAAAGACGATGGCGCGTGGCTGACCCAAAAGCCCAAGCTGCTCTTCCACGCGGACGATATAATCGAGATATTGCTCGCGCGTGAGGGGCTCCTGACGCGGGTCGGGATTGACGGACAGGCTGTAGAGATAGTTTCGGCAGCGAGTCAGGCAGTCAGCTTGAATCTCCCATTCGGCAAACGCGCCGTGCAAATCCTGGGCGATGGCCCCGCGAATGTCAGCCACTTCCATAAATTCGTTGTCATGCTCATTCAGAAGATGCGTGGCAAGGTCCTGCCCCAGACCGCGCTGGCTGGCAAAGGGGATCATGGCTGCCTCCCGAGCATTTTGAGCAAGGCGGAGCGGATTTCGGTGAGATCGTCTATTGCTGCCTCGATGAGCAGCGCATTGGCAGGCTCATCCCTGCCGGCAAGAGCGATCTCGTGCAACGCATCGCGGATGTGGGCGGCCTCCCCAAGCAGGCTGGCGAGCAGTTGTTTTTCAACAGGCGGGCGGCGGGACTGCCGGGGCGGCTCGATGTTAAAGACCGCTTTGTTGATGAAGGCGGAGGTGGACAGGCCGGATTTTTCAACGCGCTCATGAAACTCTTTCCGCAGGCCTTTCGGCGGGCGGTAGGAGATGGGCGCTTCGCGTTTTTTGTCGTCCTTGTCCGGCATGATCCTCCATAGCTAAGGGGTCTGGGTGTACCGCCGCCTCGCGCCTTCCTTCCGTCCGCGCGAGGCGGGGTCCGGGGTTGCGTAAGCCTCGGTCGAGGGTTGCAAGGGGCGCTGAAAGCACCTTGCCGGGTGGGGTTCCAAGGGGAGAGCCGAAGTCTCCCTTTGGGCGAGGTCCAGGGCGCGAAAGCCATGGCCAAGGGTTCCAAGGGGCTATGAAATGCCCCTTTGGCTTGCCACGGCGTAGTGCCCTCAGCACGAAGTCGGGTCCAGGGTTCAGGGGAGGCGAAGTCCCCTGACGGCATCCAACCGGCGTACGGTTGGCCGCGATGCAACGGCGGCACCGTTGCCTCAGCCAGAAAGCGGTCAATCCGCTATCTGGCTGACCTCATCCCTTAGCGAAGACGTTCATAAAAGAACGGCCTGAGCCTAGGGATGCCCTGGGGGGTTCGCGGGGGATGGGAAATCCCCCCGCAAGGTGCGCGTGGTGGAGACCAGAATGGTACTACCACGCACACCTTGTACTCTGCGTTATTCGCATTTCCCCTGTATTGTCTTATTATCGCACTACAGAGGTAATAATTCGTTAATATATTGCGCTTTGCAACATCCGATTATTGAGATGTATATTGTTATTTACATCGCTTTATATCACGGGAGTTACGCGAGGACCTGTTTTGATGATCAGGATGGGCGCGGTTTACGTAGCCCATTCAAGCCCAAACAGCCTATGCCAAAGATCATTGCACTCGGTAGAATACCCAGTGCTGCGGGATCGCCACTCGTTGCCAGAAATACACCACTCAACATCCCTGCAGCGCCAATAACAAGCGCGGCTAAAGACGCATATTTCTGAAGCGATTTACTATTAAAAATTCCTCTTATATTCATGATTGCTTTTATACCTATAATAGTGCCCAAGTCAACGTATTTAATTAATATTTAAATCATTGCCCAACAACACTGATCGTACCTTGCGCAACGCCTTCTTCAAATAAGTACATGCCAGAAAGGAAATGAACGCCATCAACTGCGCTACCTGAAATCGTATTCTTGGTTGAAATAGCAATAATAATATTGCCTTCTTTTGGTGAAATCGTGTCGCCTTTCTTCGGAGGAGTCGGGCGTTTCGGTTTGGGAGGGGCGGGTGGTGGCATATCCGTTTCAAGTAACGATTGTGCTCCTACGCTTATCGTTATGAGAGTCGCTACACCTCCCGCAGCACCACCGGCCGCTATCCAGGGCGCGGCTCCGAGCGCCAATCCACCTGTTGCAGCAGTCGAGCCGGCAACTGCTACGAATGCGCCTCCAGCGCCGCCTACAATAATCTCGGCTCCCAACACCCAGCCCCAGAAGGAGTTCTGGCCAATCTTTGTAACCTGCTGAAAGTCCATTCGTTGATAGTCTGAGGCTTCTTTATCGTATATCCACTTCGCTGTTCCATGAATGAGCAAAGATTCTCCACCGACAGTACCCGTACCCGAATAATTAACGAACAATGTTTCTTCATCGCCCCCCCAGCCATATCCTGTTATCGTCATTTGGGAGTCTTTCTGATTAATGTTCCCGTTTAATCGAGCCATCCATTGGCGTTCGGAAAAATTTGCCGACCATGATAATTTCTCTATCTTTACGTCGAACCGTTGACTGACCAACGTGATCGTGGCCAGCACCGCCTCAGACATCGTCATGAGGTTTGCGGCTTTCCTTACCTCAGGGGACGCGTTGGCCGGAAGTCCGGAGAAGATCAGTAACACGGCAGCGGTGACAAATGCGTTAAGGACGCGGGCCATATGCGGCTCCCTTTTCCCATGCAAGGCCATGTGATGCCCTAGCATTGCATCGATGTCTTCGTTTAGCAACGATCTACGCTACCACCGTCGGGGGTGAAGCTCGCGTAAAGCGCGCGCTTCGTCGTTAGCCGGTCGCAAACGGCGCAACAAATAGTCTGCGGCGTGTTGTACATATGCGGCGGAGGTTACTCCGCCGCCTCTTGCAGCAACGCCAGCAAGGTCGGCTCGCGGTAGCGTTCGGCGGCGGTGCGCTCTGGCTCCGGTCGCCGGTCGTTTTTGAGGTCGAACAGGGCCGGCTGCTGCGGCTGCGCCGCTTCCCATGCTGCAAGCTGCTCACGGCGTTGCCGGCACAGCGCACGCCAGCTATAGGCGCGTCCCTCGATTATGATCGTGTCTGGCCGCTTCATGCCGCCGCTTCCTTCTGTGCGGAAGGCTGCAAGCCGTTGAGAAAATCCGTTGCACGCTGTGCATGCGATGCGGCGGTGAAGATCGCGCGCTTGTCGTTCTTCAGGACCTTGAGCCATGAGGCGATATAGGCAGCGTGGTCTGCGCGCGGTTCCGGCGTCAAATCGAGGTCGGCGCAGAGAAAGGCAGAACCAAGCTCGGCGACCAGCTCTTCCATCGCGTAGCCTTCATCGCCCCAGCGCTTGCGCCCGAATTCGCGCTCAAGCCGCGAGGGGTGCCGCGTCCAGTGAGTCGTTTCGTGCGCGATCGTGGCGTAATAGGACTCGGCGTCGCGGAAGGTCTCAAAAGGCGGCATCTGCACGCGGTCATGCGTGACGCTGTAGTAAGCCTGATGGCCGCCATGCCGGATGTCGGCGCCGGTCGCGGCAAAGAACGCTTCCGCGTGGTCGATGCGCTGTACCGGATCGATTCGCGGCTCGGCCTTCGCATAGAAGCGCTCGGGCAGACCGTCGATCTGGTCCACACAAAAGACGCTGTAGCCTTTAAGAAACGGAATCTCGCGCTCTTCTTCCTCGCCGGTGTTCTCGTCGATCTCGGTTTTGCGGATGCGGTCGGCATAAACGACAAGGCTGCCGCGCTCGCCCTTGCGGACATGGCCGCCAAGCTCTTTGGCCTGGCGGAAGGTTATCCAGATCGGCGCGGCGTAGCCTTTGGCGACGGCCTCGCCCCAGAGCATCAGAACGTTGATGCCCTGATAGGGCACACCGTTAAAGCGTAGCGGCCTTGTGATGCGCCCTGCCGCGTGTTCGGCGTTCCACGGCTTGAGCCACGGCCGGACGCCCTGCTCCAGCTCCGCGACAATGCGATTTGTGATCCTCTCGTAAACATCTTGCTTCATTGCCCTGCCCTCCTTTGACATGCGGGTTGCGCGCAGCGCCGCTGCTGCTGCAACCCGCTGGAGGCGGAAAAAAAGCGGGGGAAGGGCCGTCACAGGCCGGAGGCGGGGTGAGGGGTATCACCCGATCTGCACGACCGAAGGGAGGAAGATCGGGGAAACGCCCCGCCGGAGCCCGTCAGGGTTGCCTTGACGGCCCTGGGGTCGCAGACCCCGAAACAGGCGGACGCCAGTCCGCCGAAAAAACGAGTGGCCGCAGGCCCCGAAATAAGGAGAAAGAAGTGCGGCCGAATGGCGGCTCAATATCAGGCGGCATCAGCCGCCTGAAACGCGCGACGGATCGTTACCGGACCGCCGAAACCCTGCCGCGCAGGGGTTCGGGCCGCGCCGCTGATCGCGATGCGGCTAGAGCCGGGTCCGCGTAGCGGACGCGCCCCGAAATCTACAGAAGAATGACGAGGGCAAGGCCAATAATGCTGGCAAGACTGGCAAGGAAGGCAATCAGTTTATGCTCGACAATCCAGGTGAGCACCAGCCGGATGCGCCCTCAAACAGCGACAACGATGAAAGCCCCGTCGATTAATATTGGGTTGATGCGGAAATCTGGAGTACCAGGGGCAAATTTCGAGCCCCGGTGCCCAAAGGATGCGTTGTGCGCCGCGAGCGTGGTAGTGTGCGCTCGCGCCGGGAGGGAATCCGCGATGCTCTTGTCCAGCAGCGATATTTATCAACGTTACCAGCCGTCGGCGTGCGCCCTGCGTCTGTATTTGCAGCACCAGGGAGTGGAGCCCGCCGCGCCGGGTCCGTATCTGGAGGTTATCCGGCGTCTCGGGGAACGTTACGAACAAATGCACCTCGCCGGTTTTCCGGATGTTCGGGACGTGAGCGCGGGCGACCAGGAAGCGCGTCAACGGGAAACCGTCGAAGCAATTCGGGACGGTGCGGCGGTGATCTATCAGCCGTTCTTCCGGATATCCGCAGAGATTGGCGGCCGGGATATCGAAGTGGCCGGGGCGCCGGATTTCCTGATCCGCGCGAATGGCGGGTATGCCATTCGGGACGTGAAAATCTCGCGCCGGATAAATGAGAAGGACCACCCGGAAATTATCTGGCAGCTCCGCCTGTACGGGTGGCTCTTCGAGCGGGTTACGGGACAGGCCCCTGTGCGTCTGGAGGTCTTCGCCGGAACCGGGGAAATAGTGGTTATTGATCCTGCCGAGCCTGAAGCGGTTGAACGGGAACTGGCGCAAAGCGTGGACGTGATCGGCAGCGAAGATCCTCCTTTCGAACCGGTCGGGTGGAGCAAATGCGGCGATTGCGGCTACCACGACCGGTGCTGGAAGGAAGCGGAGGCGCTTCGCGACGTAGCGCTTGTGCCGAAAGCGGATCAGGGACTGGTGAAGGAGCTGCGCGAGAGAGGAATTGTCAGTATTGACGATCTTATAGGTCAGCTCGATGAGCGGGAACTGGCAGAAATGCGCAGGCCCTGGGGCCGGCAAATGCGTAGGGTCGGGGATGCGGTGGCCACGGATGTAATGCGGTTGGCAGGCGCCCTTGCAAGCGGCAAGATGATCAAGATTGCCCCGCCGGAAATTCCGGAAGCGGACAATTATGTGATGTTCGATCTGGAGGGCCTGCCGCCGCAGCTTGATGAACTCGAAAAAATATACCTGTGGGGCACACAGGTCTACGGCGCGCGGCCGTCGAAATTCATGGCGGCGACGGCGGGGTTCGGCGCTGACGGTGATCGCCAGGGATGGGAAGACTTCCTTGGCAACGCGCGATCGATATTTGCCGACTTCGGCGACGTGCCGTTCGTTCACTGGCACCATTATGAACGCGTGAAGCTGGGTGTCTATGTCGATCGCTACGGCGACCCGGACGGCACCGCCGCGCGCGTGCGCGAGAACCTGTTCGACCTGCTGCCCGCCACGCAAAAATCCGTCGCACTGCCGATTCCGAGTTATAGCCTGAAGGTTGTCGAACAGTATGTCGGATATGAGCGAACCCAGGCCGAATACGGCGGTGAGTGGGCCATGGCCCGCTACATCGAGGCGACGGAAATGGAGGACGAAGCCGAGCGCGAGGCTGTCCTTTCCGAAATTCGCAAATACAACGAGGAGGACCTCGCGGCAACCTGGGCTGTATTTACCTGGCTGCGGGACCTTGGCCGCAATTGGTGATCAGGATCGGAAGCCGAGTCGGCGCCGCGACTGGCGCCGGCAGCAAATTATCGGACCGGTGACGCTGCGAGAGAACCTGTCACTCCCCGGCTTCGCGCGGATCAGTTTACGAGAGGTCGCGCTGCCGTGGGGGGCAGCGGGCGGTATGCAAGAACGCCGATGGCGCGAAAGATAGCCGGCTGGTTAGGCCGCGTTGATCTGATCCTGACGTGCCCGCAGATTATCGATCCAGCCGCGCAAGGCGGCAATCTCATCGGCGATTTGGTCGGGTGTCGGCACTTCCGGATTCAGCGCATCGGAGGCATTATGAAGAAGCCTTGAGCAGCGCCCATAAGCCGCCCGCATGTCTTCGGCGTCTTGCAAGGTGATCGCGGAAAGTTTGGAGAATCCGCGCGTATCGATTTTGCTGGCAAAAGTACGAAGCACAGGGGCGACCGCCCCTTCAACGGCACTTTCCCAGGTATCGCGAATGTGGCCCAGCAAGCCCTTGGCGGTAATGAGCCATACGCCGGCAGGGTCCTGTTCATACTGGATTCGGGTGTTGTCGAGATGTGTTTGCAACGACTCTACGCGCTGCTCTGCTCGCTGCGCTTTCATCGGCGGAGTGTTTTCACAATAGCCAGGCGTCTCGCCACGGCGAAGAACATGACGCAAGGCAACATCGGTGCCGTGGTCGCGGCAGGCCTTTTCAAGCAGAAACAGGAACGGAAGATCGTGGGTAAAGACGATGATCTGCCGGTTCCGGCCTTCCTCGGCGAGCCGCCGCGCCACGTCTTCACGGTGCAAATGGTCGAGCGACGAGATCGGATCGTCGAAGACGATGCCCGAGTGGCTGTCCGTGGTCGATAGCTCGGCAAGAAATGCTGCCAGCGCCACGCAGCGGTGCTCGCCTTCGCTAAGGATTTGGCCGGCCTTGGCGTCCGGCTTATGAATCAGGCTGACGCGAAACTGGGGCACCCCGTGCTGTGTCCGGGTCTTGCGCAGCTCGATGGCAAGCCCAGCGATGTTCATGCGGTCGATTTCCTGTGCAAAACGGCCACGCCACCTGTTCGTGACAAGGGTTTCGGACAGGGCGGAGCTTTTGTTGGTGATCTGGGTATGCACGGTATCCCGCAGGGCCGTGCGCAGCTTGGTCAGCTCCTTCTTGCGCGCGATCTCGGCAAGCACGTCGTCCTTGATGCTCGCGAGCCATTGCCTGTCAAGCAACTCCTGACGTTCGTGTCTCAGCGCTTGACGCGCTTCGCTTTCATCATCGGCAAGCAAGGCCGTTGCCCTGCTCTCCAGCTCGGAACTTGCCGCGCGCAACTCTGCTTCCGGGAATGGCGGTTCCGGAGATGCGGGCGCCGCCTTGTGGCGGACAAGATGGCGCAAACGCCATAGCGCTCTGACGGCAAAGCTGCGTACAGAATTGGCGAGTGCCGGTTGGCCCAGCTCATCGCGCATCAAAATCAGGGCCTCATGAAGTTCAGTCATCGGCACGGCAGCATCCGCCAGGGTGGACTCATACTCCTTGAAAGCCCGCTTGGCCTCGATTTCATCCTGCTGGGTGCGGTCCCGCACAAAATCTTCAAAACGGCGCAGGCGGTCGGCGGCCTCGGCGGTTAGCGCCTGCTGGCAAAGCACACAGCGGGCCT
>CAZZKF010000050.1:0-2242 GCA_964654995.1 uncultured Alphaproteobacteria bacterium
GTGACTTCGGTGCCCGACCATTTGCCGAACAGCACGCGATCACCCTCCTTGACGTCGAGCGGACGGATTTCGCCCTTCTCATCGCGGACGCCGGGGCCGACGGCGACAACCTCGCCGACGATCGGCTTTTCCTTGGCGGTATCGGGAATGATCACGCCGCCGGGCGTCTTTTCTTCTTCCTCGATCCGACGCACAAGCACGCGATCGTGAAGCGGTCTAAAGCTCATGTCTGAACCTCCCTTAACAGACGATCCGAAACACGGCACGCAATCTGGAAAAATGTGATGGTCGGGGAACGCCAGCGTCGGCCATACCGGCCGCGCGCCCCCGATACCCGCGATTTAGGAACCCCGCGCCGGGGTTCAAGAGGGCCATACAGAAAAACCCGAAAAATTGTCCGGCCCGCGGAGCTGTCGGCGGGCATGGGATATCAGCCATCCAACGCAGCCTTGCGCCCATTCACCTGAGGTTCAGATTGCAGGGTCTATGCTTCTTGCCTGAGGATCGCGGACCTATACGCGAACGGAGGCAATCATGGATCGGCACGCGAGCGCCAGAAAGGCTCGAAAGACACGGCCGATCACCACCGGGCTGGCCCTGGCTCTGGCGGCGATCGTTCTGGCCTCGTGCGCGGCCTATCCCGACAACAGTGTCTCGTCGTCACGGATCGCGACGCGGACCTATTACGCCCCCTATGTCGGGCCGGGGATCGATAGCGGGCGCATCCGGGTCGACGGCTCGTTCTACTATGGCGGTCCAGGGTACTACAGCGGCCCGGGCTATTTTGGCGGCCTCGGCTATTATGGCGGCCTTGGCGCGCCCTATCCGGCGCCCTATTTCGGCCCCGGCTTTCATCCGCCGTTTGCCGGCCTGCCGTATCCGCTGTTCGTGCCGTTCACGCCGCACGACGTGATTGTCTACGGGCCTTATGCCGGCTATCCCAATTTCGGGGACCCGTTTTTCGGCGGCCCGTACTTCGGCGACCCCTATTTCGCCTTATACGGATTCCAGTCGTTCGCCCTCTATGACCGGTATTTCGCCGGATACGGATTCAGCCCCTTCGTCCATGCCCGCGTTCACGCGCGCCACGGCCAGCGCAAGGATCGCAAACGCGACCACAAGCGCCGCCACGACAAGCCGGCCATGGCCAGCGACAGCCCCCGCGACAACACAGCACCCGTGAACGTGCGTCGTCTTCGGGCAGCGTCCAAGACCGCGCGCCCGGGCGAGGCCTCTGCCGACACCGCCGCGTCGCGCCACAGCCAGCGACAAGCCGCCAGACGCGCCGCGAAACTTCAGCGCAAGGCCCTGCGTGAACGCGCCGCGCCGTCGCGCGTGAAAACCGAACGCCAGCGAACCCCGACATGGACCGCCGCCACACCCGGCCACGCCGCCCCCAGAGTCCTCATGCCCGCCAGCATGGGCACGGTGGCCGTTCCCCGCCCGACAGCGGGCGGGTCCGGTGCCGGCGGCGGTCCATCCTCCGGTGTGACGCCAAGGCGGCCGGCAGCCGCGGCCGCGCCGGTGGTCAGGCCGGCCCCGGTGGCAATGCCATCACCGGCGCGCGCCGCCCCGGCCGCCACCGCCACACCCAGACAGAGCGCCGTCCCGTCCCGCGCTGCCCCGGCATTTGCGCCGGCGCAAAAGGTTGGCCGCGCGGCGCCCCCTTCGGCGTTTCGCTTCAGCCCGCGTCACCAGGGCGCTACTGCCCCGCGGCGTCACCGGCGCTGAACTCGCCATCTGTTGGTTGTCAGACCCCCTGTTTGCAGCCTAGTCTGAGCTCCACTGCAAGCCAGACCAACAGGGGGACTGTGACATGGGGGCGTGGCCGGAAACCTTTCGGGCAGTGGTTTTTCCCTGGCATTGCGACCAGTTCGGGCACATGAACGTGCGCTGGTATGCGCATTTCTTCGATGACGCCGGCTTTCACATCTGGTCGGTGCACGGCTTCGGCCTGAAACGGATGGAGGCGCTCGGCCTGCACACCGTGGTGGCGCGCACCTCGATCGATTACAAGCGCGAACTCAAAGCCGGCGACCTGATCGTCATCCGCAGCGCGTTCACCCGGCTGGGCACCAAGAGCATCACGCATTTGCAGCACATGCTGAATGCCGATACCGGCGTCCTTCACGCGGTACAGGAGACGGTGGAGGTGTTCTTCGATCCCGAGACCCGCACCGCCGTCCCGGTCCCCGATGAAATCGCTCAGATGGTCGGCGCCGCCCTGGTCTCGCCGGAGACC
>CAZZKF010000050.1:2342-18037 GCA_964654995.1 uncultured Alphaproteobacteria bacterium
GGTCCCCGATGAAATCGCTCAGATGGTCGGCGCCGCCCTGGTCTCGCCGGAGACCAGTGGAAGCGGGTGATCCGCCACTTGCCGTCCTGCCCCCGTACCGGCACCGCTTCGCGGCGTCCGCTGCCGTCTTCCCGGCCTGTTCAACAATCCGGTTGATCGGGGCAGGGAAACGAACGACTATTGATTTTTCAATGAGATACTGCTGGGGGGGCTTGCAATGTCTTTCGAATTCGGTTCCGAGACGCTCGATCTGAAAAACCCGTTTCGTCTGGAGGGGCTGCTCAGTCTCGTCCGGGGAATCATTACGATCGGGCTCGCCGCCTATATTCTCTACGACATCCGGCTCGACCTGAACCCCGGCCGGGGAATGCTTCCATGGGTCAGCTTTGCCGGGGCGCTGATTATTCTTGCCATGGGCCTAGGCGCGCTGCTCACCGGTCTCAACCGCTCGTTCCGCTTCTATGTCGGGCGCGGCGTGCCGATCGACCTGACCGAGCGCATCAAGGCCAGGGGCGCCGACGGTGACGAGGTGCCGAGCAATTTTCTCGTCCGCATGCTGGAGAGCCGGAGCAATCTCTATTTCACGCTGCCGGGCAGTTTCTTTGCCCGCATGCTGCACAGCCTTTTCCCAAGACTGATCTTCCTGCCCGCTCCCTATCGACACACCGCCCTGCGGTACGCCGCCCTGGCCCTCAAGGGCATCGTCATCGTCGGTTTTCTGTTCGTCGCCCTGTTTCTCGTAAGAACCGGCATCGCGCCGCTCAAGAACCCCGTCTACACCGACTGGCTGTTCGCTCTCACCGCCCTGGCGCTGCTGCTGCTGGTGATCGGATTCCGCCCCCTCGGTCCCGAATTCGAGTCCGCCGAGACCCGTTTTTCCGCCGTTTCTCAGGTGGCGTTCCTGGCGCTTCTCGTCTTCATCTCGCCGATCCTCGGTCCCTTTCTCGAGCGCAGCGGCAGTTTCGTTCCGCCCGAAGTCCCGGTGGCGCCAGCCGCCTGGGTGCTGTGGCCGAGCCTCGGCGTCATCGCGCTCGGGCTCATGGCCGTTCTCCTCGCCAGCCTGCGGGCCCGCATCGGTGAACCGCGCACCGAAGTCTCGGAGTTTCGCGACCATTGGGACGAGAACATCCACCCATCGGTCGCCTTTCAGTTTTTCGACAGCGCACTCGCCGACATGCGTCATCTCGAGATCCCCAATCGCAAATACATTGATGCCAGGCCGCAACTCAACGAGGAAGGGAGCCAGAGCAAGGGTTCCTTTGCCGGACGGGCGATGCAGGAGACCCAGCCGGTGCCGGCACCCGAGGTCATTTCGACACCCCTGCACGCGCTTCGCCTGACAACACTGGCTGGCGGACATGCGATCATGTTGATGGCGGCTTTCTGGCTCGCCAACGTGGTCCATCCTGCCGTCAGCCTGAAGCCGGCGGTTCTTGTTCCGGGAATTGTCGCGCCGCTGATCATGTGGCGAATCGGGGCCCTTTTCCGGGCTCTCGGCACCCTTTATTTCGCGGAGATACCGTTTACCTCGACGCTGACCTATCTCAAGGCGGAAGGCGCCTATTCGGAATCCAAGATCTCGGTGGGCAACGCCATTCAGGGCAACATTCAATCAGAAAACCGCGTCGTCCGCTCGACCCTCAGCCCATGGATCCTGCTCAGCCGCATCACCTCGACGACGTTTGCCACCAGCGGACCAGGCAATCTGTCCAATCCACGCTATGTCGTCGATATGGAGAAGGACGACAGCCTGCTCCAGAATCTCATCGACCGCGTGCGGGGCCTTATCGACGACCGGCACGTGGTTGCCGATCTTTCCTCACCGGGCGACTACACGACGGCCCTCAAGTTCGATCAGGTGAATGACGTGCTCGCCGGCAATCGTCCTGCGCCGACCGCCGACGTGGAAAACGCCGCCGTCGCCCGGATCACGCAGGACCAAAAGAACGAAGAGGGCGGAGCATAGAGCCGGACCGACCGAGGCTCCGGAGCCGGAGATTCACGGCCGAGCCTGAACGCCCTCATCGTGAACGGAGGGGCCGCCGCCCCTGTCGGGATGCCGGGACAGGCGGCTGCAAAAGCATCCCGGTCAAATGACCCCGTCAGGTCGGAAAATGCTCTAGCGTTTGGCCGGGCGCGATGACCAGTGAAAGTGGGTGATCCGCCACTTGCCGTCGTCGCCGCGGGTCAGCACCGCCGTTTCGGTACCAAGAAGATCGTAATCGCGATCGCGGAAGCGGCCGGTGGTGCGGCTCTCGCTGGCAACCACGGCCAGGTCCCCGGAGATCATGACGCGAGGGTTCTCGAAGGTCCGGGTCAGATAACGCGACGCCTCCAGGTCGGCCTGCAGGTGATGGCCCTGATATTCCGCCCGCGAGCGTTGCACCCGCCCGCCTTCGAAAATCAGGATGTCCTTGTCGAGGACCTGCGCCGCGGCATCGGCGTCGCCGGCCTGCAGGGCGGCATGAAAGGCCTTGACGGTGGCCAGCGGTCCGCCGTCCGCCTCGACGTCCGCATCCGAGGCCGCCATCGCCAATGGCGCCGCCATCAGCCCGAGGCCGACGAGGCCCAGAAAAACCACCGCCAACACAGGCGCCACCTTCGACCGGCGGCGTTGGCTCAATATATTCCACATGATCATGCCTCCATGGTTGCGACCCCCGATCCCCCAGACGGTAGACCGTGATCAGATTAAAGCCCGAAAATACGCGCGGCATTCTCCCCGCGCACCTTGTCGCGCACGTCGCCGTCGAGCGCATCGACGCGGGCCAGACAGCCCTTCATGTCCCCGAGGTTGAAGGGATAGTCGGAGCCGTACATGACATTGTCCGCGCCGCCGATGCGCACGCACATCTCGAGCGCATCCAAGCGGTAACAGACGGAATCGTAATAAATGCGGGTCAAATACTCGCTGGGCGGGCGGTCGATGTTGACCTTGGCCCGCCTGGTGGTCTCATAGACCCGGTCGAGACGGCCGACCAGATAGGGCAGCGTCGCCCCGGCGTGGGCCGCAATCAGCTTGAGCTGCGTGAACCGATCGAAAAAGCCGTCACCGATCATCCGCACCACGGCGACCGAGGTATCGACCATGAAGCCGATGGACGCGGCCATGGCGTATTTCGAGAAATCGAGCTGGTCCGCCCCTTGCGGTATGGTGGGGTGGAGGAGCACCGGAAGTGCGCGATCTTCGATCGCCTGCCAGACGGGCGCAAACAGCGGATCGGTCAGATGCCGGCCGTTGATGTTCCCCAAGGTCAGCACGCCAACCGCGCCCGCCTTGCAAGCCCGGTCCAGCTCGGCGACCGCCGCGTCCGGGTATTCCCACGGCAGCGAGGCCATCCAGCGGAGGCGCTCGGGGTAGCTGCTCTGCGCGGCCGCAAAGGCATCGTTGGCGATGCGGGCGGCTTCAACGCTGGTCGCTTCATCGCCCCAGAAGCAGCTCGGGGCCGGCAGGGTGATGATGGCGATATCGACACCGGCCTCGTCCATGTTGCGAATGCGCGCCGCATAATCGAAATGCAGGTCCTCGAGCACGCAGAAGCTGGCACCCTTGTTGAAGATCGTGCACGGACTGTCCAGGCTTTCGCGGACCTCAAGATCGGGGCCGCCACGGGTCCGCAGCAGTTCCAGCCAGTCTTCCGAAAACATATGGGTGTGAATGTCGATCACCGTGCTCATGCCGTCTCTTCTCCTTGTACCAGACCGGCCCCGCTCGCTTGTGAACCTTTGGTCATAGGCAAAAAACCGACGCCCCGCAAGGCCGACCGGCGAAGGTGTCACAGTGCCGGTTCGGCCTGCGGCTCGGCCTTGCGGACCAGCGGCATGAGCAGCAGCCCGACGACGAACACGCCGGACATGGTCATGAACACGTCGTTGTACGCCATCACCGTGCCTTCGCGGCCCATCAGCCCCTGCAGCATCTTGAGCGCCGCCGACAGGCTGCGTGCCGAATCGATCAGGCGGGTCTCGAAATAGGCCGACAACTGCTCGAGCATCTGCTGAGCGGCGACGCCGCCGGCATTCACGGTCTCGGCCAGGCGCAGATAATGCAGATCGAAGCGGCGCTCGAACACGGTATTGATGCCGGCGATACCGATGGCGCCGCCGAGGTTGCGCATCAGGTTGTAGAGACCGCTGGCGTTGCCCACCTCTTCCGCCGGCAGTCGGCCCAGCGCCAGGCTGGTGATGGGCAGGAAACAGAACATGATGGCCAGACCGCGCACCGCCTGGGGGATGAACAACTGGACAAAGCCGGCCTCGGCCGTCAATTGGCCGTTGAGCCACAGGCCGGTGGCGAACAGGGCGAGCCCGATGGCCAGCATCAGGCGCAGATCGATCCGCTTCTCCAGCGCCCCGGCGATTGGCCCGGAAATGAACTGAAAGGCGCCGGTCACCATCATCACCATGCCGATCTGGAGACTGTCGTAGCCGCGCACCGTGCTGAGAAACAGCGGTAGAACGAAGGTCGATCCGAACAGTCCGACCCCGACGATGAAACTGTACAGGCAGCCGATGGTGAAGTTGCGGTCGCGAAAGGCGCGCAGGTCGATCACCGGGTGCTCACAGGTCAGCTCGCGCCAGACCAGGAGAACACCGGTGAGCACGGCGACACCGGTCAACAGAAGAATGCGCTCGGAGTCAAACCAGTCGTCGCCGGGGCCTTCTTCCAAGACATATTCGACGGTGCCCAGAAACACCGCCGCAAAGCCGATGCCCGGGTAATCGATGCGGCGCAAGAGCTTGAGATTGGGGCGGTCGATATCGACCAGGAAAGAGACCGCCACACAGACCAGAATGCCGGGGAAGATGTTGATCAGAAACAGCCAGTGCCAGGAATAATTCTGGGTGATCCAGCCGCCCAGAATCGGCCCCAGGGTGGGCGCCGTGGTCGCCACCAGGCCGGAGAGAACCGTCGCCGCCGCCTGGCGTTCCTTGGGGAACATGCGGAAGATCGCGGTGAACACGGTGGGGATCATGGCGCCGCCGAAAATCCCCTGGGCCGAGCGGATGATGATCATCGATTCCACCGACCAGGCGAACGCCGCGGTCACGCTCATCACCGTGAACCCGGCGGCCGAGGCGACGAACAGCCAGCGCGTCGAAAACACCCGCGCCAGCCAGCCGGTCAGCGGAATCACCACCACCTCGGCGATCAGATAGGCGGTCTGCACCCAGCTTATTTCATCGAGGCTGGCGGAAATGCCGGCCTGAATATCGCGGATCGAGCTGGCGACGATCTGGATATCCAGGATCGCCATGAACAGGCCCAGGACCATGGCGAGAAAGCCCAGCCTGGTGCGCAGCGGCACCTTGCCGGCTGCCGGCGCCTCGGCCGCCATGGTCAATTCCCCGTTTGCAGCGCCTGCCGATCCGTCCCGGCCGGTGCACCGAAGCGGGTATCGACCGTGACCACCACCGACATGCCGGGGCGCAAGGGCCCGGGCAGATCATCGCCGCCGGTGACCGCGATCTTGACCGGGATGCGCTGCACCAGCTTGGTGAAGTTGCCGGTGGCGTTCTCCGGCGGTAGCAGGCTGAATTCGGCGCCGCTGGCCGGCGAAAAGCTCGCCACCCGCCCGTCGAGCCGGACGCTCGGAAACATGTCGACCTTGATCCGTACCGGCTGGCCGGCGCGCATGTGGGTGAGCTGGGTTTCCTTGAAATTGGCCTCGACCCAGACGCGATCGAGCGGCACCACCGCCATCAGCAGGGTGCCCGGGCGGACATACTGGCCGCGCCGCACCACGCGGTTGCCGACGACACCCGATACCGGCGCCCGCACCACCGTATCGGCCAGCCGGGTGCGGGCCAGGTCCAGCGCCGCCTGGCGCTCGGCGACCACCGCTTTGAGGCGCGCGGTCTCCGATTCCAGCACCCCGGTCTGGCGCTCGGCCGCCTGCAGACCGGCGCGGCGCTCGTCGAGAACCGCAACCGCCGTGCGCTCGGCGGCCTCGGCAAAATCGAGGCGTTGGCGGGTGTCCGAGCCGGACTTGAGCAGCCTGCGGGCCCGCGTGAGTTCCTTCGTGGCCCGGGCAAGCTCGGCCTCGGCCGCCGCCACACCGGCACGGGCCTGACCGATCACCGCCTGCTGGCGGCGCAACTGCGCCCGGTTATTGGCGAGCGCGGCGCGCGCCTTCTCAAGCCCGGCTTCGGCCTCGGCGACGGCCAGGCGGTACTCCTGATCCTCGATCCGCAGCAGCACCTGGTCGCGCTGCACCGTCTGGTTGTCGTCGACCAGCAGCTCGGCCACATAGCCCGGGACCTTGGGGCTGACCGGCGTGATCTCGCCCCGGACATAGGCGTTATCCGTGGTCTCGAGGCGCCGTTCCACCAGCCACCAGGCCCACAAGTAGCGGCCGCCAATAGCCACCGCGACCAGCAGGGCAATACCGGCTGCGATTCTGATACCCGATTTTGCCATCACCCGTTTTTGACAGATTACAAATCAAAAAGTAAACTAAACCGTTCGGTTCAGTTATTATGGAATCAAATGAACAAATCTTCAACGATGCCGAACCCGAAAAAATCACCCACCCCCCGCCAGCAACGCGGCCAGCGCACGGCGGCACGGATTCTCGACGCCGCCACCGAGGTGTTCATGCGGGCCGGCTTCGCCGGCGCCAGCATGGACGCGATTACGCGGACCGCCGGCGTCTCGAAAGCCACCGTCTACAGCCATTTTCCGAGCAAGGAGCTGCTGTTCGGCGCGATTGTGCGGACCCGCTGCGCCGAGCTTCTGGCGCCATTGCGCGATGCCGACGTACCCAAGCGCCGGCCCGAGGTGGCACTGGCGGAGATTGCCCGCGGCTTCGTCGATCTGGTCATGAGCGAGCCGGCGCTGGCGCTTTACCGGGTGGTGCTGGCGGAAGCCCCGCGATTCCCGGAGCTGGCACGGGTGTTTTATGAAAACGGCCCGGCCCAGGCGATTGCCAGCCTTGCCGCCTATCTCGAACAGGAAGCCGAGCGCGGACGGCTGGATATCGCCGATCCGGTGACCGCGGCCGAGCAGTTTTTCAATCTGCTCACCGGCTATCCGCAGATGCGGGCGCTTCTCGGCATCGAGCGGACACCCGGCCGCGCCAAGCTGGACCGCCACGTCAAGCGCACGCTCGCGATGTTTCTGCGCGCCTACGGAACTCCGCCACGCCCCAGGAGCTGATGCTCTCGCAAGGTGTTGCGCCGGCGCCGCCAAGCCGGGCAAAAGGCAAGAAAATCCGCCGGTCCCCGCGCCCCTCGGATCAGAGGGACGCGGGGATCCAGGCGGATATCAGACGGACCGCCCCTAGAACGGGTGGGTCACCTTGGCATAGAACAGGCGCCCACGGGGATCGTGGACCTTGCTGTCGAAACCGCCATTGGTGGCGACCCGCGGCGGATTGTTGTCGGTGACATTGATCGCACCCAGGGTCAGCACCGGCGGCTCGGCATCGCTGTCGAAGAAGTTCCGCGGCAGCGTAAAGGTGTACTGCAGGTCGAGCGTCGCATGCGAGCCGACCTTGGCGTTGTTCTGGTCGTCCTTGTACGAGTCGATGTAGCGGACGATCACCGTCGCCGTGTGGTTGCCAAGCGCCCAGTTCACCGTCGCGTTGCCCCGCCAGCGCGGCACCGAGCGGGCGAAGTTGGTGAAGTTGCGGTTGCCCGCGCCCTTGATGATCGGCCCGCCCGGGGTTTCCTGGAGATTGAAGGTCGACACATAGGTCGCCTCGAATCCGAAGCGGAAGAAGCCGAGGGCGTCGGCATCCCAACTGTAGCTGCCGCCGAAGTCGAGACCATCGGTGTTCACCGCCGCTGCATTGATAAACCTGACCAGGACCTTGCTGATCTGGTTGCTCAGCGGATCGCGAATGATCTGCGGATTGAGCGGATCATCGAGCACCAGTTGCGGGCCGTTCTGCTTGGTGATCAGACCGGAATATTCGAACCGCCAGAAATCGACGCTCAGGGTGACGTTCGAGGTCGGCGACCAGGACGTGCCGATGTTGTAGACATTGGCGTCCTCGGGGTTCAGATTCTGGCCACCAATCGTCCGCACCGGCCGGAACACCCGGCTGCCGGTGATCGGATCGGTGATCTCCTCGACCACGGTCTGGAAGCCGACCGTCTGGAACAGCGACGGGGCCCGGAACGCGGTGCTGAACGAGCCGCGGACCACCAGCTCCGGCAACGGCTGCCACAGGACGGCAACCTTGGGATCGGTGCTGTTGATGCCGCCGCCATAATCCTCGTAGCGCACCGAGGTCGAAATCTCGAAGTTTTCGAAGACCGGAAGGCTGAGCTCGAGGAAGAAGGCGCCGATGTCACGCGAGCCGCCGAAGTCGGGGCCGCCGATGAGGAAGGTGAAGTTTTCCCGGTTGTAATTGTCGTCCCAGTCCCACTTCAGTTCCTCATGCCGGTACTGACCGCCGATGGCGACGCCGATCGGCCCGCCCGGCAGGGTAAAGAAATCGCCCAGATCGCCGGTGATATGCCCATCGACGGTGATCAACTGGGTCGACGCCTTGGCCAGCGAGAAGCCGGTGAAATCGGCGATCACTTCCGGGTCGTTGGTGGCCTGGCCAGCGGCACTGATATCGAAGAACTTGCAGTTCCCGACCCCCGGCGTGCCGGTCAGAGGATCGCAGTTGGGTCCGCCAAGGCCATTCAAGGCCGCATTGAAGCGGTCCTTCAAGGTATCGCCGAAGCGGGAGGTAAAGTTGTTTTCGCTCCAGCTGAAGGCCGATTCCCAGGTCCAGCCCGACGCCACCGGCAGGTCGCCGCGCAAGCCGGCCACCGCCCGATAGGTGTCGGACCCGTTGTTGACCGGGTTCTGGGTGTCCGGGAACGGCACGCCGGCCATGGTGGCGCCGATCGCACGACCCAGGAGCACCGCCGGCACGCCCAGGAAGTTGCCCGGGTTGGACGCCGGGATGATCGGGAAGGTGAGATTCGGCGTCGACGGCGTCTGGGTCACTTCCACGCGGTTGCGGGAGAAGCCGAATTCGCTGAAGAACTCGACCGAATCATTGATCTGATAGGTCGCCTGGGCAAAGCCCTTGACCCGCGATTCCTTCGGCACCAGGGCGAAGAAGCGGCTGAAATCAAGCAGACAGGTCCCGAACGGGCTGTCCGGATTGGTATCGATCCCGCCGAGGGTCCCGCAGCCCGGATCCTGGAACGGCACGCCCGGGCCGACGATGTCGAACAGGGCGTCGAACGGCGGGTTCACCGGCCGCGCGGTCGGAATCAGCGCGCCCGGCTGACCGAGACCGGAAATGCCGGTACCGGCTGGAAAGTCACGCTCGCCGGTCCCCAGGCGCGAGCGGTCGAGATAGCTGAACGCCATGACCACATGGCCTCGGTCGTTGCCCAGGCCGACGATGCCGTCGACGGTGACGTCGTTCTGGCTGGAATTGGCGGCGTGCTGGAAATCGACGCCGATTTCGGCGCCCTCGAACTTGGAGCGGGTGATGAAGTTGACCACGCCGGCCACTGCGTCCGAGCCGTAGAGGGCGGCGGCACCGTCTTTCAGCGTCTCGATCCGCTCGACCATGATCAGCGGCATCAATGAGTTGATGTCGACGAAGCTGCTGCCGTCGTTCGACACCGAAGCCGCCACCGTCTGGCGCCGGCCGTTGACCAGCACCAGGGTCGAGCTCAGGCCCAGCCCGCGCAGGTTCACATTCGCCGAGCCCGGCGTCAGAACCTGCGTGAAGATATCGGAATTGAACTCGGAGCCGGTGTTGATGGTCAGATTCTTGACGATATCGGTGATTGTCGGCACGCCCTGGGAATCAATGTCGCTCTTGCCGATGACCGAAATCGGTGACGACGACCGGAACGACTTGCGCTTGATGTAGGACCCGGTGACGACGATTTCCTCGGCTGCCGCCGCATCGCCCTCCCCGGTATCCTGCGCCCGCACAGGCGCACCCGGCCCGAGCAGGGCCCAGGCCGCGATCGCGCCCATGAGCAGTCTGGTAGCATTTCGCATGATTGTGTTCCTCCCTAACCCAGTTGGATACCCACCCCGCCGGGTCTGTGTCTTGCGGACCCTTCTGGCGACAAGGCCCTTGAAAGATAACGCAAACGGGCCGGGTCAACCAGCCCGCCGCCCTTGCGGACGCAACAACCCGTCGGCCTTCGCAACAGGTCAACCCCGCACCTCTGCGGTCACGCTCCGATCCCGTACACACGTCGGTATCAAGACCAGGCAAGAACCTCCGTGCCCGCCATTTCGCCCGTGCGAATGGCGATTAGTATATGTAACATACTATTAACGATCAACGGCAATCACAGAGAACCCGTAAAACCTTGATCACGCGGGACCACATGTGGTTCCGACAGAGACCACAACAAGGCTTTTCCGGAGCGAACGTATATGACATATACTTTGATGCGCTTTCACTGGCCGCCTTTTGCCGGTATGCTGGCGGGCATATCGCGGCAGTGATCGGGGGACGCGGGGCACATGGCGAATACAGCGGATATCACGCCGGGGGAGGAACCGCGCGCCCTGGACCTCGATATCCTGGCCAATCTGGTCGGCTATCACATTCACCGCGCCCAGGTCCGGGTCTATCGGGATTTTCTCAAGAACGTCAGCGTCAACCAGATCACGCCGCCCCAGTACACGGTGCTGACGCTGATCCACGCCAATCCCGGCGTTTCGCAGACGGCGCTGGGCAAGCTGCTGGAAATGGACAAGGCGCCGGTGATGGCGCTGATCGACCGGCTGCAGGACCGCGGGCTGGTGGTGCGCAAACGCTCGGCCCGCGACCGGCGGCGTCACGAGCTGTATCTGACCAAGCTCGGCGAGCGCACCCTGCACGAGCTTGACGCAAGCGTCGTCGATCAGGATCGCCGCCTGTGCGCGCATATCTCGCGCTCGGAAAAAAAGAAGCTGATCGAACTGCTGCGCCGGATTTACGGATGAAAGTTGGGCCGGCGGCGTCGGCGCCAATGAACAAGAACGGGCCGGCCACAAGGGCCGACCCGTCCTTTCTTCCCCATGCCGCCAGGGAGCATGTCAGAAAGATCGCTTGACTTGGAAGCCATATAGCCGAGGCTCGCCAAACACGCCGATAACCCGGCTGCTGTCAGAGACGCCGGCGGCATTCACACCGGTCGTCTTGTAGGTGAAAAAGTCCTTGTCGGTGATATTTCTCGCGAACAGGGCCGCCTCCCACAGGCCGTCCTCGGTCTCGAAGGCCAGCCGCGCATTGAGAATGCTGAAGGCACCTTGCGCGAACAGCGGATCGTTGCTGGTCTTGAAGAACTCGGAGTCCTGCCACGCCCAGTCGCCACGGATGGTGAGATAGCCCAGACGATCGAGCACAAACTGGTACTGAACGCCGACGCTGGCCTTCCATTTCGGTGTGCTCGGCAGACGGTTGCCCCGGCGGTCGACCTCTACGCCACCGACGATCTCTGTAAAACGCAGATACTGGGCATCGAGAAAGGCAATCGAGACATTCACGTCCCAGCCGACAGCGGGCCGGGCCAGAAATTCCAGCTCGAAGCCCTTGATGCGCGCCTTGCCGGCATTGTTGGTGGTGGCGATGCCGTTGACGAACTGCACCACCTGAAGGTCGGTGAAGTTGTAGAAAAAACCGCCCAGATTGGCTTGCAGGCGGCGGTCAAGGAGGGTCGCCTTGGTCCCCACCTCATAGGCCCACAGGAACTCGGGATCGAACGGCTTGCCGTCGCCGAGCTGAAAGCCGCCGGACTTGAAGCCGCGGGTCGCCGTGGCATAGACCATGACGTCCTCGTTGACCGCATAGTCAAGGGCGAAACGCGGGGTCAGGGCATCCCAGTCCGCCGAGGCGGCGGCCATGGCAACATTGTTGCCAAACGCCAGCACGTCGAAGGCGAAGTTCTTCTTCTCATAGCTGTAGCGCAGCCCGACGGTGGCCCGAAGCCGCTCGGTAATGTCGTACCAGGCCTGCCCGAACACGGCGTAGGCGTTGGTCTTGTTGGTCTCCGGGATCGCCAGCATGCGCGCTGGTTCCTGGATATCGAGCTGGTCGCTGCCGTTTTCATGAAGATAGTAGAGCCCGAAGATCCATTGCAGCCGCTGCGATCCGATGGTCGTCAACTGCAACTCCTGGCTGACCGATTTCGAATCCTCGGCAAAGCCGACGTTGCGCAGAAACAGATCGGTGGAATCGACGTCGATCAGAACGCCGTATTCGCTGTGCCGAAAGGCGCTGATCGACTTGAACCGCAGGTCCCCGAAATCCCAGGTCAGCGTTCCGGAAATGCCGTAATTGTCCAGGTCCTGGAAAATATCGGCATCCAGCGCCGACTGGCGCGTGATGTCGGCGACCACGGTGGCGCCGGCATCGATGAGGTCCTGGCCCAGATTCAGCGGCACCGTCGGGAAGCTGCCTTCGCGCTCGCGATAGTAATCGCCGCGAATGATGAATTCGATGTCTTCATTGGGATTGAAAACCAGCGAACCGCGGAAGGCGACGTTGTTCTGGTCCTGAAACTGCCGGCCGTCGATATTCTTGAAGCGCCCGTCGCGGTCGTTCTTGAGGAACGAGATCCGGGCTCCCACCTTGTCGCCGGCAATCGGCCCGGAAACCGTGCCGGTGAAGATCGTCTTGTCGAGGTTGCCATAGGTGAAGCCAAGGGCGCCCTCAAGCTCGTCCGAGGGCCGTTTGGAGATGATGTTCAGGGTGCCACCGGTGGAGTTGCGCCCGAACAACACGCCTTGCGGGCCACGCAGAACCTCGATCCGTTCGATATCGAACATGTCCTGATAGGTGGTCGTGGGTCGCGGAATGTAGACGCCGTCATAATGAACCGTGGTGCTGGGGTCGGTGGCCACGCCGAAGGCCGAAGTGCCGATGCCGCGAATGTAAACGATAGCCATTGAATCGTTGATCAGAGACAGGCCCGGCACGAACAGCGAGAACTCCTCGATCGTCGAGATACCCTTGTTGACGATGTCCTCGCCGGTCATCACGGTGATCGACAGCGGCACGTCCTGCAGCGCCGCCTCGCGCTTTTCTGCAGTGACGATCACCTCCTCGATGCCGAGCCCCGGCGTGCCGGGCGGCGAGCCGGGTTCAGCGTCGCTTCCCGAATCGTCGCTGTTTTCGGAGCCGTTGGCGCCCGACCGGTCAGCGGCCGGACGGCGCACAGAAACCGTGCTGGAATCGACAAAGCTGAAGGTCAGCCCGGTGCCGGCAAGCAATTTGTCCAGCGCTTCCGACGCCGTATACCGCCCGGACACGCCGGGTGCCCGAACACCGGCAGCCACCGAATTGTCGAAGGCCACCGTAACCCGGGCCTGTTTGCCGAAACTCAGAAGCGCCGAGCCCAGCGCCTGGGCCGGGATATTGAACTCGATCACCCGTTGCTGTGCGCGTGCGGGCGTCATGCTCGATGCGACCATGGTGGCACTCGCCAACATCAGCACCGCGGTCGCAGCGAGGACCTTGCGCACTTTCGTGTGCGATCGTCCATCGTGGCGATCACGGGCTTTCGCGCGAAGCCAAGATCTGCGCGTCAACATGTATTTTCCTCCCTGTTCGTTTCTCGTTCTGTCGCCACAGACACCAAGACCGGTTGACGCCGCTCGGGTGTCTGCCCTGGTCCCGCATCCTGGCGGGGCTTCAGTGCCGGGACGAAGCACAGGCCCCGTGTCCTCACAAGTTTTTTTGTTTTTTTGGATTGAGGTATTTTGACGGCGCCAGCCACCTCGCGCCGATGCACTGGCTTGACCGACCGGCGCCGGAGCGCCGCTATTCGGCGCTGAACACCAGGGTGACGTCGCGCGATCGATTGACGATGCGAATGGGCAGAGCCCGCTCGAGCATGGTCAGAATCGACTTCTGGTTACGCAAATAAAAGACGCCGCTGACCTCGAGATCGTTCAGCTCCGGATCGACGATGACGACCCGTCTGTCGAGATAACGGTTGATGTCGTCGATCACCAGAGCGAACGAGACGCCTTCGTAGATCAGCATGCGCTCACGCCATGCGGTGACGACTTCGGGGGAGACTTCGACCGGCTGGCCGAGACCACCGGCCGCGTCATAGCGGACCTGCTGCCCCGGAGCCAGACGGCGGTACTCGACATCGCCGTTCCCGCGCGCGGGCACGACCACATCGACCTGTCCGTCGACGACGGTGACGATGGTCGCCGTCGGAGCCCGGTAGACATTGAATTCGGTGCCCACGACCCGCACCGACAGATCACCGGCCTGTACCACCAGCGGTCGTGATTTGTCGGCCGCGGCGTCAACAAAAATCTCGCCTTCCTCGAGCGAAATATGACGCTCCCGGCGATCGAAATCGACCTCGACCAGCGACCGCGTATTGAGCTGAATCGTCGATCCGTCCTCCAGCGCGATGGCCCGCATTTCCCCGGCGGCGGTGCGATAGGCTTGACCGGTGAACCACAACTGGTAGGCGCCGCCCGCCAGCACCAGAAAGGCCACCGCCGCGGCCACCGCCATCCATCGGCGCCCGATCCATTGCGGCGTCGAGGCGCGGGGCCGGGACCGCGGCCGCGGCATCGCGCTGACCGCATTATTATTGTTGTTGTTGGCGGCATGGCCACCTGCGGTCCCATCCAGCACTCGTTCGCCCAGCCCGTCCATGGCCCGCCACAGGGCGCGGACCTCGGCAAAGGCCCGGCGGCGCACCTCGCTGCCGGCCAGCCAGCGCTCGAATTCGGCCAGATCGCGGCGCGTGACCTCACCGGACCCGAGGCGGGCCTGCCACCGTTCGGCCTCGATGAACGCCCATTCAGTTTCGTGGTCCGGCTGTGCCATCGATCTAAGCCCCTTCGACCTCAGGACGGTTTTGCCGCCCGGGTACCTCAGCGATTTTTTTGGCCATTTGCCGTTTTTCCTCAGTCCATGCGCGCGAGGCGCCGCCGGCACAGGCTGAGCGCCTGGCTGATGTATTTTTCAACCATGCTCCTAGAGATGCCGACGGCATCGGCGATCTCGCGATAGGTCTTGTGTCTGAAGCGGTGCATGATGAAGACGTCACGACACTTCGGCGGCAGATCGAGGATTGCCTGATACAGCGCATCGAGCCGCTCCTTGGCCACCAGCGTTCCTTCGGCCTCGAAATCCAGTTGCCGGATGCGCGCCTCCAACTCGACACTGGTGACCAGCGCCAGGTCTTCTTCCTTGCGCCGCGCGGCGCGCTGGTGGCGGATATGATCGACCGCCAGATGGGCCGCCGTGGTGAACAGATAAGCGCGCGGATTGGCGACCTCGTGCGGCGCCACCTTGATCACCCGCAGATAGGCCTCTTGCGCCACGTCCGCCGCATCCGCCTTGCTGTTGAGCCGTTTACTCAAGAACGTGAGCAGCGCCTCGTCATGCTCGCAGATGACGGTGTTCCAGAAATCGTATCTCTGGCGCTCCATGCCCCCCGCCCGGCGCCTGCGGCGGGGCCCGCGATCAGCATCGCGCGCCGCCTTTCGGCCGAGGCGCCTTCGGCATTATTATTGCCGGCGGGACGGTATTGGGTTTGCCAAGCATTGTCAACGCAAGCGGTGGCCGTGACCAGCCGGCCACCAGGCCGGATCCCTTCCCGGCAACCGGGCAGCTCCGCAGCCCCGCCGGCGGGGATCCCGGAAAGCATGCTCAACAGAAAACCCGGGTCCGGCAACCTTTGCCGGGCCCGGGCCCGTCAGGTGAAATTGCCGAAGACGGCTATTTTATGGTGATCTCGCGCAACTGATACTC
>CAZZKF010000051.1:0-3157 GCA_964654995.1 uncultured Alphaproteobacteria bacterium
GCCATTGTTCACCTGTGCCTGACCGACACGGACGCGGTCGAGGCGGTCGCCTTCGGCGCCCACGGCCTGCACGAGGGCGGCGCGCGGCTCATCGTCGATCACTCCAGCATCCGCCCCGATGCAACGCGCGATTTCGCCGCCCGGCTGGAGACGGCCTGTGGTGCCCACTGGGTCGATGCGCCGGTCTCTGGCGGGGTGCGCGGCGCGGACGCGGGCACGCTGGCGATCATGGCCGGCGGTTTGGGCGACGACATCGCGCTGGCCCGGGCGAGCTCGGACCCCTTGTGCGCGCGCTTCACCCACATGGGGCCGGTGGGCGCCGGCCAGACCGCCAAGCTGTGCAACCAGATGATCGTCGCCGCCAATCTGGCGGTGATCGCCGAGGCCACCCATCTGGCGCGGCGCGCCGGGGTCGAGGCCGGCAAGCTGGCCGAGGCTTTTGCCGGCGGCTTTGCCGATTCCGGCCCGCTGCAGATTTTTCAGCCGCGCATGGCGGCGCGCGTCTTCGAGCCGTCCCTGGGCGCGGCCTATACCATGCTCAAGGATGTCGATGCCGCCCGCGATCTCGGCCGCCAGGTCGATGCCGCGCTGCCGATGACCGCGACCGCCTGCGAAATCCTGCGCGCGCTCATGGCCCGCGGCCATGCGCAGGATGACATCGCCACGCTGATCACGCTTTACGAGGATTGAGCCCCTTTCACGGGTTTTCCCGATTGCCCCCTCACCGGTTTTCCCGATTGCCCCCTCACCGGTTTTCCCGATTGCCCCCTCACCCTGCCCTCTCCCCCAAAATTGGGGGAGAGGGTTGAAAAAAACGCCTTCTCCCTGTGGGAGAGGTTCGGGGTGAGGGCAAGCCCCTAAAGCCGGGCGGTGACGACCAGGACCGCGGTGGCCGGGGCATTGCCGGCATTGAGGATGGCGTGCGGCCGGTCGGCGGCGTAGCGCACCGTCTGGCCCTCCTCGACCGCCGTGCGCTCGCCGTCGCTTTCCACCATCAGCGCCCCGGCAATCACGGTGAGGTGCTCGATGGTCCCCGAGGCATGCGGATCCGAGCGCAGCTCGGCCCCGGGCTCGGCGCGCAATTCGTACCATTCGACCCGGGTGGCGGTCTCCAGCGGGCTCAGGATGCGCAAGGTGCATTTGCCATCCGGGCTCTTGATCGTCGGCGTGAAATGGGCGTCCAGCCGCTCGATTACCGCCTTGGCGCGGGCCGGCGGCGCGGTTTCGCGCAACAGGTCCTGAATCTCGATGTCCAGCGAGCGGGTCAGCGCCCACAGGGTGGCCAGCGTCGGATTGGCCTGGCCGCGCTCGATCTGCGAGAGCATCGATTTGGAGACCCCGGATTCACGCGCCAGACGCTCAAGCGTCAGCCCGCGGGCCTTGCGCGCGGCCCGCAGCCGGCCGCTGATTTCCGGGAGCGGTGCATGATCGATCCGGCGTCTCATGGAACCATCCTAAAGCATCGCCGGCTTTTCCGGGAATCCCGTGATCGTCCTCTGCTATGATGCCGCCCCATGAGCAACGACACACCGCAGCTTGCCGAGCGCGCGCCTCAACGCGCCGGCGACGGCCCGCAACCGCGCCCCCATCCTCGCGGTTCCGGGGGGCATTATATCGTGACGCGCTATTATTGTTGATTTATATATCGCAAAATACGATATTCTGTTATGGTTCGCGTTCTTTATCGCAAGCAGGCGCTGCGGGCGCTGGCCGGCGCTCCGGCCGACGTTCGGCGGCGAATTCGGGCGAAAATTGCGCAGTTGGCGACGGATCCGGCCGCCCTCGCCGCCAATGTCAAGAAGCTCAAGGGACGCGACGGCTATCGCCTCAGGGTCGGCGACTGGCGGGTCATATATGAGTGGCAGGATGGCATGCCGGTGATCCTCGTCATCCTCGATGTCGGCCCGCGCGGCCGGATCTATGACTAGATAGTTGAGGGAAGGTGCAAGGCAATGACTCGGGTTCAGACCATCAAGGCACCGGACGGCAGCGAGCTCGTCGTCCTGCCGCGCAAAGAGTACGAGGTGCTGCTGGCAGCGGCCGAAGATGCCGCCGACGTCGCCGCCTATGATCGCGCCAAGGCGGCGCTGGCGGCGGATTCGGACGAGCTGGTGCCCGGCGAGATCGCAGAGCGGCTGCTGGACGGCGAGTCGCCGCTGCGGGTCTGGCGAACCTACCGCGGGCTGACACAGGCAGCCCTGGGACAGCGTGCCGGCGTCCCGCAAAGCGTGATTTCGGCCATCGAGCGGGGCAGACGCGCGCCGTCGCTGGCCACCTTGCGGGCACTGGCAAGCGCCCTTGGCCTCAGCCTCGACGATCTGGAAGTCATCGGCGACACGCCGGAACCACAATCTGGACAGAAAAGCGGGCACAGGTGAGCACGGACACACCGCAGCCCCCGGACGGGCGCCTCAATGCCCCGGCGACGGCCCGCAACCGCGACCCCATCCTCGCGGTTCTCACCCGGGTTTTGCCGGCGCAAGGCACGATCCTCGAAGTCGCCGCCGGGACCGGCGAGCATGCGGTCTATTTCGCACCCCGGCTGGCGCCGCGCATCTGGCTGCCCGCCGAGCCGGACGCCCGGCTTCGCACCAGCATCGCCGCCTGGGCCCGCGCGTATCCCAGCGACAACCTGCGTGCGCCCATTGCCCTCGATGCCGGCGCGCCGCGCTGGCCGGTCGAGGATGAACCGCCTGAGCCGCCGATCTCGGCCATCGTCTGCATCAACATGATCCACATCGCACCGTGGGCGGCGTGCCTTGGGCTGATGGCCGGGGCCGGACGGATCCTGCCCGCGGGCGGCGTGCTGTATCTCTACGGGCCGTTCATGAAGGAGGGCGCCCATACCGCGCCCTCGAACGCCGCCTTTGATGACTCCCTGCGGGCCCGCGATCCCCAATGGGGCCTGCGCGACATTGCGGATGTGGCGGCCGAGGCCACTGCCCACGGCCTAGCACTCACCGAGACCGTCGCCATGCCGGCCAACAATTTCTCGCTCATCTTCACCCGCAGCGAGCAGGCACCCGCGGCCGCCTGAGTATGGTCTGCCGTCCGAAGCGGTGCGCGAGGAACCGTTCTTCACCACCGATCCGCAGCGCTTCAAACCTCTGCTGGAATTCTTGCTGAAGTTGTAAACCGGCATTAGACTTACGCCTTT
>CAZZKF010000051.1:3257-17853 GCA_964654995.1 uncultured Alphaproteobacteria bacterium
AACCTCTGCTGGAATTCTTGCTGAAGTTGTAAACCGGCATTAGACTTACGCCTTTCGGGCAAGGGGGCAGGCAGGAGGTGTGAGATGTTCTTGCGGCTGGCGATGATCGGCCTCCTGGCGGTGACGGCGTTCGGTCATCGGGCCGGAGCCCAGGAAAACCCGGCCTTTTTCGGCACATGGGAATATTTTAAGGACGCCAGGCTGACCCTCACCATATGGCCGGGCGCCTTCCAGGACTCGGGCCAACCGGTGGTCACCTACCGGGTGGTGCGGGACATGGGGACAAGCGTGCTGCTCTTGAAATGGCCGCCGTTCCAGCGCGAGTTCACCAAAACCCCCACGGGCAAGGGCTATTCGTTCTTTCTGTTGCGCATCGGCGACGACAAATATCTCCCCGGCTACTGGAAACTTGAATACGGGTTCTGCGGTACCGTCGAGTCCGCCAACCCTCGGTTCCCGGTGGATGATGACCAGAAGTTGTGGGAGGTCCTGCTGACGAAAAATCGCAATTGTGAGCTGAAAGACGGCGGGCGCAAATTCGGCTTCGGGTGGGGTCGTTTGTACTACTTGCGCAAGAAAACCGCGGCGAAATGATCCGCTGCCCGGGCCAGGCGATAAAAAAGCGCCGGGGCAGTGATGCCCCGGCGCCCAGGTTTGCGCCCGCCTTGACGTCGAGCGGTTTCAGTAGTTGTAGGTCAGCGTCACGCCGCCAGTGCGTGGCGGCCCGAACAGCGCAAAGGCGATGCGGCTGCCGCGCTGCGAGAACACATGGGTGCGATATTTCTCGTTACCCAGGTTCTTGACCCAGCCGGCCAGTTCCCAGCGCCCGTCCGGCGAGACGAAGGCGAGGCGCACATCCCAGATCGCGTACGACGGGATCACCGTGATCGGATTGTTGTTGGGATCCAGGAACGCCAGGCTCTGGTAGCGGTAGTTCAGCTTGGTGCTGATGGTGCCAAACTGCCAGTCCCAGGTGTAGCGGGCATACCAGCTCGCCGTGTTCTTGGGCGACAGGCGCAGCCGCTTGCCGGTGAAATTGCCGGTACCGGTGATCGACGGGGTGCCGGTGAAGTTGTGGAACTTGGCATCCAGATAGGCGTAATTGCCGCCGATCTCGAGCCCCGCAAACGGCAGGGCGACAGCCTCCACCTCGATGCCCTTGATATGGGCGGTACCGGCATTTTCGGTGATGAACTGGCCAAAGGCACTGTCGGCCGGCTGGAAGAAGCGGGTCACCTGCAAATCGGTGTAATTGGTGTAAAAGGCGGTGACGTTGAGCAGCAGGCGGTTTTCCAGCCACTGGGTCTTGAAACCGGTCTCGTAGTTCTTCGCGTGCTCCGGTGAGAACGGCGTCGTGCCGCGCTCGAGCGTCGAGGCCGAGCCGGTAAAGCCGCCGCTCTTGAACCCGGTCGAGAAACTGGCATAGATCAGGGCATCCTCGGTCGGCGTCCACTCGACCGAGAAGCGACCCGAGACATTGCTCCAGCTCTTCGCCGCCTTGGTGAACGGGAACGGCTTCAAGAGCAGGGGCAGGCCGCTGATGATGTCGGCACCGATGCCAATGTTCTTCTTCTCGTAGGAGAAGCGCACGCCACCGGTCATCGACAGCACCTCGGTCAGCGCATAGGTCGCCTGACCGTAGGCCGCCAGGCTTTCCGAATTGTTCGACTGGTTCGACGTGCTGGTGCTGGGTTTGCCGTCCGGTCCGCCCAGAGACGGGAAGGAAAAGGTTTCGGCCCGGGTGATTTCCTCATGGCTGTAGAACAGCCCGAAGATCCAGTTGAGGCGGTCCTCCCCCGGCGAGGTGAGACGAAATTCCTGGGTGATCTGCTTGGTGTCCTCGACCGCGGCGTCCGAGACATCGAAGGCGAAGCCGTTCTCCGGCGGCGCCGTGAGCGCCGGGATCGGGCTGCCGGTGATCCCGGTCAGGTCGGCAAACAGCTTGTTGGCCGGCAGGCCTTCCGAATCCTCCAGCCAGTCGAAATTGCTGGTGCGATAGGCGCTGATCGAAGTCAGCGTCGCCCAGCCTATGTCGTAATTGACCTTGAGGCTGTAGCCGCGCACCTCGCGGTCGGTGAAGCCCTCGACATCGGCAAGCGAGGTGAACGGGTCACCCGCCCCGCCCAGCGCCGCGTTGACCGCCATCGGGTTGGACGCATGCGGGCCATCGTGCAGGGGGCCGGCGCTGCCCACCGGTTCGCGGTTGGTGGCGCCCAGCTGGTCATCGGCGGAGTCGAAGCTGAAGATCAGCTCGAGGTTTTCCTTGGGCAGCCAGCGCAGGCCGATGCGAAAGGCAAAGGTGTTGGATTCGCCCTGGCGCTCGTTCACCAGAATGTTGCGGATATAGCCGTCGTGCGAGCGCCGGCTGAACGAAAACTTGCCGTAGAAATTCTGGGCAATTTCGCCGCTGATCAGACCGCCGGTGTCGAAGCGGCCGTAATTGGCAAACGTCTGGCGTATGCGCAGGCGGGTTTCCTCGCTCGGCACGGTGGTAACGAAGTTGATCGAGCCGCCGATCGAGTTCTTGCCATAGAGGGTGCCCTGGGGACCGCGCAGAACCTCGATGCGCTCGAGATCGAAAATGTCGAACACCTGGGCGGTGCGCGCCGCGATGTACACGTCGTCAATCGACACGATGGTCGAATCGCTTGCCGCCGCACCATCTTCCTTGGTGCCGATGCCGCGGATGGTGATCTCCGGCTGGCCGACGCTAAAGGCGGAGAACACCAGGCCCGGGGTGCGGTTGCCAATGTCCTCGAGGCTGGTGATATCATCCTCGCGCAGCCGGTCGCCACTGAACACGGTAACCGCGATCGGCACGTCCTGAAGGCTCTGCGCGCGTTTTTGCGCGGTGACCACGATTTCCTCGATGGCCGGAACGCCGACTTCGTTGCTGGCTTCGGGAGCAGCAGCGGCATCGTCTGCCGATGTTCCCGGGTCGCCGTTTTCCGGCGGGTCCGCCGGATCATTGATCGCCGGATCGCCCGCACCGGCCGACGACTGGTCGGAAATGACGATCGTGTCACGGCCATTGAAATGATAGGCAAGGCCGGTGCCCTTGAGCAGCGTCTCGACCGCCTGGTCCGGTTCATAGGTGCCGTTCAGCCCCTGGGTGGTCCGGCCGCGCACGGCTTCCGGAGCAAACACCATTTGCAACTGGCCCTGCTCGGCCAGGGCTGTCAGCGCAGTTGCCAGCTCTTGCGGCGCAATGTTGTAGGTTGCGGTATCAGCGGCCAGTCCGGCTTGCGCCGTACCGACACCCCATGCCAGTGCCGCAGCCAGCATGAGTGCCAGACGCCGGCCTGTTCCGCCGCCACTGCGGCGGATGACGCGCCATCCACCGCGAGGCAGACACAAAATCGGCTTTCTCTGTTTCACATTATCCTCCCTCTAAACTACTGTTATGGAATGGATTTCAGCCGCCCGTGCCGGAAAGCACCAAACGGATCCGGCCATCCACCGGCACCGCCCTGGCGCCGGTGAACTTCTCGATGGCAAAGACCGCGGATTGCAAATCGCCGGTGCGGAAGACGCCGGTCACCCGCATCTTGCCGATACGTGGATCGTCGATGACGATCGGTGTGTCGAAATAGCGGTTGATTTCGGCCACCGCCTCGGCCAGCGGCGTGTCCTCGAACTCGATGCGACCGACCTGCCAACTGGTCAGGCGGCGCAGTTCGGCCACCGGCTGGCGTTTGACCTGCAACGCCGGGCCATAGCTGGCCACATCGCCCGGCACCAGCACCGTCCGAAAGGCATCCTGCTGCCCGTCGGGGGTGCGCCCGGCGGGGGCCGGCGCTTCCACCCGGACCCGGCCCTCGATCACCGCCACGGTGACCGCATCATCCCGGTTGCGCACATTGAACTGGGTGCCGAGCGCCCGCACCGTGCCGCCGCCGGCACGAACCAGGAAGGGACGCGTCCGGTCCTTGGCGACATGGAAAAACGCCTCGCCATGAAGCAACCGCACGACACGCTCTTCCTGGCGGTAGACAACCTTGATCTCGCTGTCGGTATTGAGATGGACACTGCTGCCGTCAGCAAGCCGGATCAAATGCTGTTCGCCGACGTCGGTACGATAGACACGGCCCCCGGCAGTCAGCAGTTGGCCAATCACCAGCACCGCCGCCAGGGCCGCCAGTCCGGCCACCAATCCGGCGATGCGCCGCGACCGGCGTTTCGGCAACGGCGCAGGCGCCGGCACCGGGTCGGCGTTGATCCCGGCATCCTCAGATGCGGCAAACGCCGGATCGTCGGCGAGATCCGCGGTCAGGTCCCAGACCAGCTCGCAGAGCTCGATGCGCGCCGCATTGGCGGCATCTTCGTCCAGCCACTGGGCAAAGGCCGCCTGTTCACGCCGATCATCGCCGGCCTCACGCAGGCGTACGAGCCAGGCGGCATCGTCGGCCGCCTCGGGCCGCCTGTGGATTCGTTTGTCTTCGGGCTTCGAGGTCATCGGAAGTCTCGCAATCTGTCGCGGCAATGGGCAATGGCAGCGGCCAGCCGGCGGCGTACGGTACGCTCGGAGACGCCGCAAGCGGCGGCAATTTCGGCACAGGTCCGCCCGCGCAGGCGATGCAGGACGAACATTCGACGCTCGGCTGCCGGCAGATCCAGAAGCGCTTCGCGCATCAGATCCACGCCCTGGCGCCATTCGAGGGTCCGTTCCGGCGACGGCGCCTGCGAGATCGCCTCGAGCGCCGTGCCGTTATGTCCCCGCTCGACGACCGGATCGGCGCACCGGCGGCGATGGCGCTCGCGGATCAGATTGATCGCGGTCTTGAACAGATAGGCCCGCTCGTAGCCGCGCAGCGCCCCCTTGTCATTGTGGCGGAGCAACCGGTAGTAGGCCTCCTGGGCAACGTCGGCAACCTCGTCATCGTCGTTGATCAGGCGTCGCAGAAACCGCACAAGCGACGCGTGATGTTCCAGGAACAGGATCCGGATGCCCTCGCGTCCCAAGCTGGCGGCCGCGATCATGTCGCCGTCCCGTGGCGCCCTGGTTTTTGCTACCGGCTTACCGCCGAGCCGTCCTGGCATGTCCTCCCCATCCTCGCTCGGGTTGATATCCCGTATATTCCTTCAATGCACGCGGCTCCCTCCGGCGGCCAAAAAAGTTTGAAAAGTTCGAATGGCGCGCACAAACGCGTCTCGACGATGCCACGGCAGCCCGGCCTGCGACATGACACAGGTTAAGTCGGTTCCAGACTGGCACGCATGTCCGCTAAGGTTAACAAAGAGGTTGCTCCGACAGCGCAAATCAGCGTAAAAAAACGCTGAGGCAAAGCGTTTTGGCGGGCTTCTTCAGCAAAACTTAACCATGGTTTGTTAGAGCCCTGCTTAAGCGTCTGTTTTATCGGAAGGATCCGGCAATGGCCGCATGGCCGTTCACAATTTGTGCCGATCGACGCCCCTGCCCCGGTGGCGGGCGCACCTTCGTGCGTGCCGCAGGCACAACCCGGCTCCTTCTTCTCAACAGACGTACGCGGCGACTTAGCTGCCCCTGATCATCCGCACTGCACAAGGCCTTGGCGGGTGTTCAGGGGATCAACACATCATTCCGCAGGTTGAACACAGCTAAGGAGCCAGAATCGGATGACTGCCCCACAGACGGGAACGAAAATCGCCGGGACCATGCCCGAGAACCATATCCGTATCTTCGACACCACCTTGCGTGACGGCGAACAGTCGCCGGGCGCATCGATGAATCTCGAGGAAAAGCTGCGCATCGCCGAGCAGCTCGAGCGGATGGGCGTGGACATCATCGAAGCCGGCTTCGCGATCGCCTCGAACGGCGATTTCGAGGCGGTGCACCAGATCGCCACGCGCCTCAAGGAGACGGTGGTCTGCTCGCTGGCGCGGGCCTCGCAAAAGGACATCGACCGCGCCGCCGAGGCGCTCAGGCCGGCGGTGCGCCCGCGCATCCACACCTTCATCTCGACCAGCCCCCTGCACATGAAATACAAGCTGCAGATGACGCCGGAGCAGGTGTTGGAGGCCATCGCCGAAAGCGTCACCCACGCCCGCAACCTGTGCGACGACGTCGAGTGGAGCTGCGAGGACGGCACCCGCACTGAACACGATTTCCTGTGCCGCTGCATCGAGCTGGCGATCAAGTGCGGGGCGACGACGATCAATGTGCCGGATACGGTCGGCTATGCAATGCCGGAAGAGTACCGGGCGCTGATCGCCATGATCTTCGAGCGCGTGCCCAACATCGACAAGGCGGTGGTGTCCACCCACTGCCACAACGACCTCGGCCTCGCCGTGGCCAATTCCCTGGCCGGCATCGCCGCCGGCGCGCGCCAGGTCGAATGCACGATCAATGGCCTGGGCGAGCGGGCCGGCAACGCCGCCATGGAAGAGCTGGTGATGGCACTGCGCACCCGCCACGACCTGATGCCCTATGACACCCGCATCGAGACCTCCGAGATCACCCGGGCTTCGAAGCTGGTCTCGGTGATCACCGGCTTTGCGGTCCAGAACAACAAGGCGATCGTCGGTGCCAACGCGTTCGCCCATGAATCCGGCATTCATCAGGACGGGGTTCTGAAGCACGCCGGAACCTACGAGATCATGACCCCGGAATCGGTGGGCTTGAGCGAATCCAAGCTGGTCATGGGCAAGCTGTCGGGGCGCCACGCGTTTCGCGAAAAGCTCAAGGAACTGGGCTATGAACTGGGCGACAATGCCCTCCAGGATGCCTTTCGCCGGTTCAAGGATCTCGCCGACAAGAAGCGCCAGGTCTTTGATGAAGACATCATTGCGCTGGTCGACGACGAAATCCTGCGCGGCAACGACCGCATCCGGTTTGCTTCGCTGCGTGTGGTGTGCGGCTCGGAAGGGCCGCCGGAAGCCGCCCTGGCGCTGGAGATCGACGGCGAGCTGCGGACAACCACGGCCAGCGGCGACGGCCCGGTGGACGCCATTTTCAATGCCATTCACGAGCTTTTTCCGCACGACGGCACCGAGCTCAAGCTCTATCAGGTGCATGCCGTGACCGAGGGGACGGACGCCCAGGCCGAGGTCACCGTGCGGCTCGAAGAGAATGGCAAGACAGTCAACGGCCAGGGCGCCGACACCGATACCCTGGTGGCGTCGGCCCGGGCCTATCTGAATGCCCTGAACAAGCTTCTGGTCAAACGCGAGAAGACCAAGCCGAAGGCCATGAGCGCGTAAGCTCCCGGCGCAGGATCGGGGCGCACCCAACCGCCGGCGGAGCCCGGCTGGAAATGAGGCGGACGTAAATGTTTTCCAAGATTCTCGGCATGTTGTCCTCGGATATGGCGATCGACCTCGGCACCGCCAACACGCTGGTCTATGTCAAGGGCCGCGGCATCGTGCTCAACGAGCCTTCGGTGGTGGCGATCAAGAGCGACGGCGGCAAGAAGCGGGTGCTCGCCGTCGGTGACGAGGCCAAGCTGATGCTCGGGCGCACGCCCGGAAACATCGAGGCCATCCGCCCCTTGCGCGAAGGCGTGATCGCCGATTTCGAGGTCGCCGAGGAGATGATCAAGCACTTCATTCGCAAGGTCCACAACCGGCGCTCGTTCGCCAGTCCGCTGGTGGTGATCTGCGTGCCCTCGAGCTCGACCGCGGTGGAGCGCCGGGCCATCCAGGAATCGGCCGAAAGCGCCGGCGCCCGCCGGGTCTATCTGATCGAGGAGCCGATGGCCGCCGCCATCGGCGCCGGCCTGCCGGTGACCGAGCCGACGGGGTCGATGATCGTCGATATCGGCGGCGGCACGACGGAAGTGGCGGTGCTTTCGCTTGGCGGCATCGTCTATGCCCGCTCGGTGCGGATCGGCGGCGACAAGATGGACGAGGCGATCATCGGGTACTTGCGGCGCCACCACAATCTGCTGATCGGCGAGGCCACGGCCGAGCGCATCAAGAAGGAAATCGGCACCGCCTGCGCGCCGGCGGACGGCAACGGCCAGACCATGCACGTCAAGGGCCGCGACCTGATGAACGGCGTGCCCAAGGAAATCGAGATCAACCAGCTTCAGATCGCGGAAGCCCTGTCCGAGCCGGTCGGCGCTATCGTCGAGGCGGTCAAGGTGGCGCTTGAACACACGGCGCCGGAGCTGGCCGCCGACATTGTCGACAAGGGAATCGTGCTGACCGGCGGCGGCGCGCTGATCGAGAACCTCGATGTGGTCCTGCGTGAAACCACCGGCCTGCCGACATCGATCGCGGATGAGCCGCTGTCGTGCGTGGCCCTGGGTACCGGCCGCTCGCTCGAGGATGAAATCCTCAAGCATATCCTGATCGAGAACTACTGAGCGGGGCTGTCGGCCGGGGCCCCGTCGATGATCTGAACCGGAGGGCGCGGCAAGTTGCGCAGATTCAACAGCAGAGCGGGACGACTGGCGGTGCCTTTGCGCTACCTGCTGCACCGCTTTACGCTGCTGATCCTGTTTTCGCTGGCGGTCGCGCTTCTGGTGCTGGGAAAGTCCGGCAATCCGACGGCGGCGCGGGTGCGGGCCGCCGTGGTCGATGTCTTTGCGCCGGTGATCGACGTGCTCTCACGCCCCATCGATCTGGTCTATACGGTCGTCGACGAGGGCCGCAACCTGATCTTCCTGCACCGTGAAAACCGGCGCCTGCGCGAGGAAAACGCCCGGCTTCTGCGCTGGCAGGAAACCGCCCACCGGCTGGCCAGCGAAAACCGCCGGTTTCGGGAGCTCCTCGACGTTCGGGTCGAGACCGCGACGCCGATCGCCACCGCCCGGGTGATCGGCGATTCCGGCGGCTCGTTCGTCCGCGCCCTGCTGCTCAACGCCGGTGCCCGTGACGGCATTCGCACCGGTCAGGCGGTGGTCAATGCCTTCGGGCTGGTCGGCCATGTCGTGGCCGTCGGGCGAAACGCGGCCCGGGCGCTGCTGCCCACCGACCTCAACAGCCGCATCCCGGTGGCGATTGGAACCGACGGGCGCCATGCCATCATGGCCGGCGACAACAGTGCGCTGCCGCGGCTCGAATACCTCGATGTCGGGGTTGCCGTGCGGGCCGGCGATCGCGTCGTCACCTCCGGCGACGGCGGCATTCTGCCGCCCGGCATCCCGGTCGGCCAGGTGGTCGAGGATGAAGGACGATTGCGGGTACGCCTGTTCGCTGCCCTCGATCAGCTCGATTTCGTCCGCGTCCTGGCCTACCAGCCGCCGACCGTGACCCGGACGGTCGGCCCGTTGCCGCTGCCGCTGCCGGCCTCGCCACCGGCGGAGACCGGTCAATGATGCCGCAAACCGACTTTCGTGATCGCCTGGACGCCGCCCTGCGGCCGGTGGCGCCGTTTGCCCTGTCGATTCTGGCGGTGTTTCTGGCCTGCCTGCCCTATCGCATTCCCGAGTTGCCGGCGGTGATGCCGTGGCTGCCGCTGATCGCCATCTACTACTGGGCACTGGCCCGCCCGGATCTGCTGCCGGCCGGCGCTGCCTTTACGGTCGGGCTGTTTTACGACCTGCTGTCGGGCGGGCCGCTGGGGTTGATGGCCCTGATCGCGCTTGCCACCCACCGCGTGGTGGTCGGTCAGCGCCGGTTCCTGATCGGCCGCCCGTTCATCATCGGCTGGGGCGGCTTTGTGGTGATAGCCGCTGGTGCCACACTGGCGGGCTGGCTGATCGCCGGCCTTTATTACGGAACCCTGCCGGCTGCCGGCCCGGTGGCCATTCAGTTTCTGCTGACGGCTGCCACCTACCCGGCCCTGGCCTGGGGATTCGGCCGGCTGCGGCTGGCCCTGGTTCGTTAGAGCACGGCAAGCGCAGGGCGATGGAATACGAAGGCGAACGCTATCGCGGATTCACCCGGCGCGCGGCCATCCTGGCCGGCGGCCAGTTCACGCTGCTCTCGATGCTGGTCGGGCGCATGTACTACCTGCAGATCATCGAGTCCGACCAGTACAAGATGCTGGCCGAGGAAAACCGCATCAGCCTGCGCCTGCTGCCGCCGCCGCGCGGCCGCATCTATGACCGCGCGGGCGAACTGATCGCCGCCAACCGGCTGCAATACCGGGTGTCGATCATCCCCGAGGAAACCGACGATATCGCCCGCACGCTGGACGCGCTGGCCACCATTTTCCCGATCGGCCCGCGCCGGCGCCAGCGCATTCTTGATCAGGCCAAGCGCCAGCGCTCGTTTCTGCCGGTGACCGTGTCCAACAAGCTGACCTGGGAACAGTTCGCCCGCGTCAACGTGCTCGCCCCGGGTCTTCCCGGCACCCAGCCCGAGGTCGGCCAGACCCGTTTTTACCCCTACAGCGAAGTCTTTGCCCATGTTGTCGGCTATGTCGGCGCCGTCAGCGGCGACGAAAAGGGCACCGACCCGCTCCTCGATCTGCCCGAGTTCCGGGTCGGCAAGAGCGGCATCGAGAAAACCTTCGACCTGCCGCTGCGTGGCCAGGCCGGCAACAGCCGGGTCGAGGTCAATGCGCTGGGCCGGGTGATCCGTGAGGTGGCACGGCGCGACGGCACGCCGGGGAAGGACCTGGTGCTCACCCTCGATGCCGAGTTGCAGCGGCGCACGGTCAAGCGCCTCGAAGGACAGAGCGCGGCGGTGGTGACCCTGGATATTCACAGCGGCGAGGTTCTGGTGCTCGCGTCCACCCCCGGGTTCGATGCCAATGCGTTCAACCTCGGGCTCTCCCAGACCTATTGGGACAGCCTGCTTCAGGACCCCAAGACGCCGCTGGTCAACAAGCCGATTGCCGGTCAGTATCCGCCCGGCTCCACCTTCAAGCTGGTGGTCGCGCTGGCGGCCCTGGAGGCCGGTGTTGTCGACCCCTCCGAGAAGATATTCTGCAAGGGTTATCTCGATTTCGGCGGCAACCGCTTCTACGACTGGAAGAAAGGCGGCCATGGCTGGGTCGACATGACCGAGGCCATCGCCCAGTCCTGCGACGTCTATTTCTACGAGATCGCCCGGCGCACCGGCATCGACCGCATCGCCGAAATGGCCCGGCGCTTCGGGCTCGGCAAAAAGTTCGGAATCGAGCTCGAAGGCGAGGCCAGCGGCCTGGTGCCCGACAAGGCCTGGAAGCTGAGAACCAAGGGCATGCGTTGGCAGATCGGCGAGACCCTGATCGCCGGCATCGGCCAGGGCTCGGTATTGACCACGCCTCTGCAACTGGCGGTGATGATTGCGCGCCTGGCCAACGGCGGCGTCGCCGTCACCCCGCATCTGGTGCGCAACGCCACCTGGTTTGCCGGCGAGTTCGCAACCACACCGGAATCCATCGGGGTTTCGCCGGCGGCCCTCGAGCTGGTGCGCAAGGCTGCGGACCGCGCGGTCAATTCGCCACGCGGCACGGCCTTTGCGGCGCGCATCCGCGAACGCGGCCTCAAGATGGCCGGCAAGACCGGCACCGCCCAGGTCCGCCGCATTTCCCAGGAGGAACGTGACGAGGGCCTGCGCAAGAACAAGGACAAGGCCTGGGAGGAACGCGATCATGCCCTGTTCGTCGGCTTTGCGCCGGTCGAGACGCCGCGCTATGCCGTGGCCGTGGTGGTCGAACACGGCGGCGGCGGCAGCAGCGTCGCCGCCCCGATCGCCCGCGACGTGCTGACCTGGACGCTGAAGCGCGATCCGTCGGCGCGACCGATGTTCATTCCCGACGTCATCGATGTCGCCGCGCGTGAGACCTGACAGGAGGATTGACAGGAACACCATGGTCCATCACCAGCGTCTGTTCACCCCCGGTGCCGCCGAGCTGCCGTTCATGGCCCGGCTGGCCCGCATCAACTGGACGTTTGTCGGCATCCTGTGCCTGATCGCCGGGGCCGGGTTTGCGATGCTCTATTCGGTGGCCGGCGGCGCGCTGGAGCCCTGGGCCCTGCGCCAGATGATGCGCTTCGGCCTCGGCCTGGTGCTGTTCGCGGCAATCGCGGTCACCCACATCGAGACCCTGTTCCGGATGTCGTATGCGGTCTATGTGGTGGCGCTCATCCTGCTCGCCGCCGTTGACGTGTTCGGCGGCGTCGGCATGGGCGCCCAGCGCTGGCTCGATCTCGGCCTGTTCCAGGTGCAACCGTCCGAGGTGATGAAGATTGCGCTGATTCTGGCGCTGGCCCGCTATTTCCACAGCACCAGCTCGGATGAGGTGCTGCGGCTGTCCAAGCTGGCGGTGCCGGCGCTGATGCTGGCGGTGCCGGTGATCCTGACCCTGCGTCAGCCGGATCTGGGCACGGCGTTGTTGATGACGCTATCCGGCATCGCCGTCTTCTTCCTGGCCGGGGCGCGGGCGCGGTTGTTCGTGATCGCCGGCTTGGGCGGCATCGCCACCATTCCCGTCGTCTGGCGCTTCCTGCACGATTACCAGAAGGACCGCATCCTCACCTTCCTCAACCCGGAGCGCGACCCGCTGGGCAGCGGCTACCACATCATCCAGTCGAAGATCGCGCTCGGCTCCGGGGGGCTGACCGGCAAGGGCTTTATTCAGGGCACCCAGAGCCACCTCAACTTCCTGCCCGAGAAACACACCGATTTCATCTTCACCATGCTGTCCGAGGAATTCGGGCTGATCGGCGGGCTGACGCTGCTGGCGCTCTATGTCACGGTGCTGATCTACGGCTATGTGTTCGCGCTCAACACCCGCAACCAGTTCGGGCGCCTGGTGGTGATGGGCATCACGTTTACCTTCTTTCTCTATTTCTTCATGAACATGGCAATGGTGATGGGCCTGGTGCCGGTGGTCGGCGTGCCGCTGCCGCTGGTGTCTTACGGGGGGACCGCGATGCTCACCCTGCTGATCGGGTTCGGCTTGATGATGAGCGTCTACGTCCACCGGGATCTGACCATTTCCAAGTCCGGAATCGTGCGCTAAACCGGGGATCTGCAGCCGATACTGGAGGTCCCCCGACCGTTTGCGCGGTGGCGGTTCCGGGAGGAGGTGTGCGTGCCCTGCCCGGTGAGCCGGTGGCACGGTATTCATTGGACGTTCATTTTCCATCGACCAGAATGGCCTCGTTGCATCAGCCTGGACGGATCACCGGTATCCGGCGACCGGAGACTGATGCAGACCCGCTGTAATCAAGGAGATGTTCATGTCGGCACGAATCCTGACGGCAATTTCGGCCGTCGTTCTCGTTGTGACGTTCACCGGATCGGCCCTGGCCGCGTCCCCGGAAACCATCGACCGCCGGGTCGAGAATGCGCTCACCGAGTTCTACGCCAAGGTCAACGGCGGCGAAGACCTGGTCCGCCGGGCGTCCGGCGTTCTGGTCTTTCCCAAGGTCGGCAAGGGCGGCATCGGCGTCGGCTTCGAATACGGGCAAGGCGCGCTTCTGATCGACGGCAAGATCGTCGATTACTACTCGACCACCGCCGCCTCGATCGGATTTCAGCTCGGCGGCCAGGTGCGCAAGGAAATCATCCTGTTCATGAACGACGAGGCGTTGCAGAAATTCCGCCTGTCCAAGGGCTGGGAAGTCGGCGTCGACGGCTCCGTCGCCCTCATCACCCTGGGAGCCGGCGGCGAGATCGACACCACCGAGCTCAACGAGCCGGTGATCGGTTTCATCTTTTCCAACAAGGGGCTGATGTACAACCTGTCGTTCGAGGGCGCCAAGATCACCAAGCTCGACAAGAAACCGCAGCCGGAGCAGTAATCAACGGGTCAGCGAAAGCTGGATGCCGCCACCGGCATCCGGGCTGCCGTCGGCGAGCCCGGCAACGCCGTAGAGATTGATCGCCCATTTCCGCGTCAGCTTCCAGGTGACATAGGGAACCAGCGCCAGGCGCTTGCGCGAGCGCGCCGTCGAGGCCTGTCGGAAATCGACGACGAAGCCGGAGCGCCATTGCCTCGAGAGCCGGTATCCGAGCCCGCCTGAAGCATAGATCGTGTCCTTGAGAGGCAGGGTCGGCAAATCGCCGGTAATGCGGTAGCCCAGCGTTGCGAACGGGGTCAGCTTGCCGAACCGGGTAAAGGCATCAGCCTGAAGCGAATAATCGGCCCGGCCGGTACCCAGCCCCTCGTCACGATTGGCGGTCGGCAGCTTCACCTTGGCGGTGACATCGAGGTAGGGCAGCCAGCCGGCAAGACGGCCCAACCGGCGGCTCACCGAGACGACAACATCGCCGAGGCCCGACTGAATCGTCCGGGGACGGCCACCGTCGGCGCCGATGACAACACCGCCATCGGGGCCGCCGACCACCGTTCCCGGGCCGTCGATGCGGATGAAGGGGACCGACAGCTTGAACCGCCAGCGCCCGCGCTCGGCCCGCGCCGAATAGGGGAACGAAAGGATGCGGGTGGATTGGCCGGACCCGTAATCGCCGCTTGAATAGTCGAAACCGCCGCTCACCCGGAAGCGGCGGAAGTCCTGGTCGGCGGCGTGGCCGGGCCGGACGCCAAGCGCCAGATCAGCCACCACCAGAGCGGCAATCAGGCTCCCGACCAAGAAAGGTGCGGGCCTTCCCGAGGCCCGCACCAGTTTACTCCATGTCCTAGTCATTCTGACTTACACACCTGTGTCGCAAATGCCGGGTCCGCTGCCGGTCAGCTGCGACCGGGGCGATCGGGAAGCTCGGGACGATCCGGACGGTCGGGGCGATCGGGGCGCTCGAAGTGCCCGAAGAAGTCCGGAAAGTCGGGCAGGTC
>CAZZKF010000052.1:0-17850 GCA_964654995.1 uncultured Alphaproteobacteria bacterium
GGCCGCCGCCGCCTGGTCGGGGGGATTCCTCACTTTCATGGTGTTTCTTGTGCCCACCCTCCGGTCGGTGCTGGTTTGCCGGCACGCCAATCAGCCGCGTGGGTCATGATCGAGTGAGAGGGGTGGCGGTGATGCCGCACTGCTCATGAAACATGGCGGGCGAACCCGGGGGCTCGCCCGCCAAGCAGCTTGTTTTCATCCAGACAGTTATCCAAGCCTGCGCCGGCGCACCACGCCGAGGCCGGCTAGCCCCAAACCGAACAGCGCCAAGGTAGCCGGTTCGGGAATCTCGCTCGGCACCAGGGTCAGGGAGGTCAGGTTGGTATTGACGCTACGTAAGACGTTGTCAAAAGGATCGTCGGGATCCATCTGGTCTACGAATGCCAGGAGGAATCCTTGCCAGACACTGAACGGCGAAAGATCCGGCGGCGTGAGCACCAGCGCATCGCTGTCGAATGCGTTTGCCAGTAGAGTCAGCTGCAGACTGAAATACAAGGGCGTGAAAGATCCGATATCTGCACCCTGAATCTCGTCGAGAGTGCAGGTTATTGCGCTGGCCCGATAGATGTCCGAAAGCCCGACTCCTTCGGGATTGTTCGCGACCAGAATGGTGCCACAGGGCTCCGGCAGCGAGCCGACATAGGGGCCAATATTAAAATCATAAGCGTCGATCAGATAAACGCCTGTACCCGGCAAGGGATCCAGGTCCGGTGTCTCGGAATCAAAGGTGTATCTGCCGGAGACCGGTTGGCCGATCGCGAAGGTTCCCTCAAGGCCGTCTTCAACCGAAGTGACCGTGCCTTCAAACGCAACCGTTATGGGAAAGGCTGCTGCTGGACTGTTCAGCGCCAACATAGCCCCCAATAGAACAAATGAAATCCGCGTGATCATGCGTTTTCCCCCTCTGGAGTCAGGGCAGGCCTCTTTTGTCGGGTCTGCTCACCTGAATACGGAGTGCTCGCCGCAGAAGCCGGCCCTCCGTTGCTTGAAGATCTGCACGCAAAAATTGTGCCATTGCCCGGATTCTGTCGCTTTTCGGAAGGGTGCCACTTCTGCGAGAGCAAAAGTGTAAAAAATTCCGACACCTTGATTGTGCCGAACGGGCTGATAAGAATGCGGCTCCGGTCCCCGGGAAGGGCAAAGCGCGGGTCCAGTGTCGGCCAGACCCCTCACAGCCCTTTGAGCAGATTGTCGGTCGGCAGTTCGGTCGATTGCTTGACGACTTCGAGAACAAAGCTCGACGAAATCGCCTGTACCGACGGCAGGTTCTGCAGGCGCTTCAGCGTAAAGTCGGCAAACGCTTCCATGTCGGTGGCAATCACCTTCAACAGGAAGTCATAGCCGCCGCTGGTGACATAGCAGGACACCACTTCCGGCTCCTTGAGCACCGCTTCCTTGAAGGCGGCCGAGACCTTTTCCGTCTGCTCCTTCAGGTTCACCTGAACATAGGCGACCAGGGTGAGCCCCAGCTTGCGCCGGTTGAGCAGCGCCACATAACGCTCGATATAACCCTGGGCCTCAAGCTGGCGGACGCGCCTTGAGCACGGCGAGTCTGACAAGCCGACGCGGGCCGCCAGATCGGCATTGGACAGCCGGCCGTCGCGTTGCAGGGCATCGAGGATTTTGACGTCTATGCGATCCATGGGTTTGTTCCATTCCTGGGGTTCGCGCAAAAATTTCGCGCTAGCTTCTGGTTTCATGTTCCAGTTTTCCAATTCTATCCACGATCACGCCAGAAATCGCAAGGACATCGTGGCCGCCCTGGTCTAGACTTGGGGCAAGGCCCGGCACTCGCCGGCCAGCGAATCCAACTCGACCGCAAACCGAAAATGGAGGGCCCGATGATACTGAATGGCACGTCATTGACCGTCGATGAGGTGGCGCAGGCCGCGCGCAACCCCGAGCTCAAGGTCGAAATCACGCCGGAGATCGAGGACCGCGTCAAAGCCTCGCGGGCGCTGCTCGACGGCTTTGTCGAATCGGGCCGGGTGATCTACGGCGTCACCACCGCCGTCGGCGGCTTTGTCAACTGGCTGATCCCCGATCATCTGATCGAGAAGCTGCAGGCCAACATCCTGCGCGGGGTGTCGTCCAACGTCGGGCCCGATCTGGCCGATGAATATGTCCGGGCGGCGATGCTGGCGCGGCTCAATTCGCTGGGCCGCGGGGCGTCCGGCATCACCTTCGAGAACTATCGCAAGTATGTCGACATGTATAACGCCGGCATCCTGCCGTGCATTCCGGAAAAGGGCTCGCTGGGGGCCAGCGGCGACCTTGGCCCGCTGGCCTATATCGCGCTGGTTGCGACCGGCCACTGGCGGGCCAAGTACCAGGGCGAGATCATGCCCGGGGCCGAGGCGCTCAAACGCGCCGGGCTGGAGCCGATGACGCTCTCTTACAAGGAAGGGCTGGCGCTGATCAACGGCACTTCGGCCATGGTCGGGGTGGCGATACCGCTGACCGCGGATGCCAAGCAGTTGATCAAGTCCTATGTGCTGGTCTCCTGCCTCAGCTTCGAGGCGCTGCGCGGCAAGATCATGCCGTTCCACGAGGCGGTGCATGAGAACAAGCCGCACCCGGGCCAGATCCGCGTCGCCAAATGCATCTGGGAGACGCTCACCGACTCCAAGATGATCGTCCAGGACGACGAGATGGAGCAATGGCTGCACGGGCTGCGCGGCGACGAGCCCAAGGGCATGGACGAGCAGATCGAGGATGCCTATTCGATCCGGGCGACGCCGCAGGTGCTTGGCCCGGTGCTCGACACCACCCTGTTCGTGGAGAGGACCATCGAGATCGAGCTCAACTCGACCAACGACAACCCGCTGATCCTGCCCGACCGGGGCGACGCCTTCCATAACGCCAATTTCCACGGCCAGTATATTTCCAACGCCATGGATCAGCTCTCGATCGTGTTGACCACCATGTGCAACCTTTCCGACCGGCGTACCGACCGCTTCCTCGATCCCCATCACAGCAGCGGCCTGCCGCCGTTTTTGTGCAAGGAAGATCCGGGGCTGCGCCATGGCCTGATGGGTGGCCAGTACATGGCGGCGTCGCTGTGCGCCGAGAACCGCTCGCTGTGCACGCCGGTCTCCATCCAGACGCTGACCACCACCGGCGATTTTCAGGACCACGTGTCGATGGGGCTGGTGGCGGCGCGGCGCGCCCGCGATATTCTCGCCAACACCTATTACATCTTGGGCTTCGAACTGTTGTGCGCCGCTCAGGCCGCCGAGCAGCGCGGCCTCGACGGGCTCGGTTCGGTCACCCGCAAGGTCTATGACCAGGTCCGCGAGGTGATCCCCTATCTCGATCACGACGAATCGCTGACCGATCACATCGAGGCAGCGGCCACCCTGTTGCGCAGCGGGCAGCTTCTCGACACGCTGCCCGAGGACCACGCCTTCGACTGGTAGGTCCAAAGGCCCACCATCCGGCGACGGCGGCAGTGACCCCTGCCGCCGTTTCGGCTCGGGTCGGGGCCGTTTCCCCCGGTTTGGGAGCCGGAAATCGCCGTTCGGCACCGCCGGGGATACCTACAGCTTATCCTATTTAACCTTCTTTAACGCCTCCCGTGTGAGCTTTGGCACGGGGTTGCCATCCGGGATATGCGGGAAGCGCATGGTTGCAGGTTTCGATTTAGGAGGGGAAAGGGATGAGTGCGATCTCGACCCACCACGCGATGTCGGCGTGGGGCAAGTTTCGTGATGTCTTGACGGTACGCAACTCCTTACTGGCAATTGTCGGATCTCTGGTCATCATCGTCACTTTTTTCGGCGCTTTTGCGGCTCTGGATGCCCAGCGCCAGATGAATGCGGCGCGCCTTCAGGTCGCCGTGAACGACACCATCGATGTCATAACCGAGGCGCAACTGGAGATGGCCGCGGTACGCGGTGTAAGCTACACCGCGCTTGGCTTCGAAGGGGTGCCGGACGAACGTTTTGCGGCCCTGACGGTGGCGGCGCATGACCGCTTCCTCAAGGTCTATCAGGCCCTGCCCGGAACGATGGCGGCGTTGCCGGATTTCGATCGCAGGGTCGAGTTCATGCAGGCGGTAAAGGAAAAATACGCGGCCCTGGAAAGCCTTTATGCGAGTCTCGACGGCGCCCTTCGGGTTGCCGCCGACGAACGGCCGAAACGGATCGCCCGCAGGATATTCAGCGCCAGCACCGGGCTGATCGAGGCGCTGCAGGACCTGCGTCTCGCCTTGGTTCATGCCTTTCCGGCCGACAACCCGAAGATCGCCGCCAACGACCGTCTCAAATATCTGCTCTGGCAAATGCAGGAATTCGCTGCCCGCGACTGGGCCACCATCGGTGGTACCATGAGTTCGGAAAAACCGCTGTCGAGCCTCCAGCTTCAAATTGTTTCGGCTTATGTCGGCCATGTCGAGGCGGCCTGGGACGAAATACGTGCCTTGCTTGCCTCGAATCTGGTCAGCAACGCGCTCGATTCCATGCTGGAGACGGTGAACGACAGTTTTTTCGGCAGCTTTGCGGAAGTCCGCGATGAGGTCTATGCGGCGGCCGAGGTCGAAGAACCCTATCCCTACAGTGCGCTGGAGTGGGTCGAAAAGGCGCGCGAGGCACTGGAGCCGGTACAAGCGCTGTCGCTTCGCGCCGGCGAGCTTTCGGCCGCCGAGGCCCGTAACAATGAAGCCAAGGCGGCCGCCCGGTTCTGGAAGGCGGTGGTGGTGCTGGCGCTCACCCTGGGCATCGGCGTCGCCGCCTTCTGGCTGGTGATCGTTCGCATCACCCGGCCGATGGTGACCTTGACGCGGACCATGACCGAGCTGGCGAACGGCAACCTCGAGGTCGATGTCGTTGGTACCACGCGCCATGACGAGATTGGCGACATGGCGCGCAGTGTCGAGGTCTTCAAGGACAATGCGGTCGAGAAAATCCGCCTGGAGCAAGAGCAGCACGCCGCCGAGGAACGTCGCCGCCGGGAACACGAAGAGGCCGAGCGGCGCGAGCGTGAGCAGCAGGAGGAGCAGCGTCGGCGCGAAGCCGAGCGCGAGGAGGCGGAACGCCGCAAGCGGCGCCAGGAAATGCTGGCCCTGGCCGACAAGTTCGAAGAGTCGGTGATGAATGTCGTCGACGGTCTGGCTCAGGCGGCACGCGACATGGAAGAAACCGCCCGCGAACTGGCGCACACGGCCGAAGATACCACGACCAAGTCGACCGTGGTCTCCAGCACTGCCGAACAGGCCAACAGCAGCCTTCAGATGGTCGCCAGCGCGGCCGAGGAGCTTTCATCGTCGGTGCGCGAGATTTCCCAGCAGACCAACCAGTCGAGCAGCGCGGCCAAGGACGCCGTCCGGCGCACCGAGCGTGCGGCCCTGGAAATCCGCGAGCTTGTCGATGCCGGTCAGCGGATCGGCGATATCGTCAACCTCATCAACGACATCGCCGAACAGACCAATCTTCTGGCGCTCAATGCCACCATCGAGGCGGCCCGCGCCGGTGAAGCCGGCAAGGGCTTTGCCGTGGTTGCCAGCGAGGTCAAGTCGCTTGCCAACCAGACGGCCAGGGCGACCAACGACATTTCCGCCCAGATCTCGGAAATGCAGGCCGTAATGGACAAGGCAGTCCAGGCGATGGCCTCCATTCAGGCGATTATCGGCGATATCGACGAAACCGCCGTGACCATTGCCTCGGCGGTCGAGGAACAGGATGCATCGACCCGGGAAATTGCTCGCAATGTTGCCGAGGTGTCTGCCGGCGCCCAGGACATCAGCCAGAACATGATGGCGCTGACCGAGGACGCGACGACCACCGGCGGTGCCGCCCAGCGGGTCCTTGGCTCGGTCCAGCAACTGGCCGAGCAGTCAGAGGGGCTGCGCCATCAGGTGCAGGAATTCCTGGCCACCATCCGGGCTGCCTGATCGCATCCGACCCTTTCCTTTACCCTTCCCTCGAGCCCTCCACCCGCGACCTGCGGGCGGAGGGCTCTTTTCTGTCTGTTGCCTGGGTCCACCGGCACAGAAAAACCGGCCCCGCAGGTGCGGGACCGGTGATCCTGTCTTTGCCGTCAGACCGGCGGCCGGGTGATGCCGCCTTGCGGGCGCGGTTACTGCAGCACCCAGGCCAGCGGCAAAATGAAGGTCAGCTTGTTGTCCTCCGCATCGGCCGGCGGCGCCGGCAACGGGTCGATTCGTGCCATCAGCCGCGGAACCGCGCGATCGAGTACCGTCGACCCGGTGGACTGGATGATCTCGTAGTTGGCGATCTTGCCGGTGCGGTCGACCGTCACCTTGACCTTGGCCTGACCCTCGATCTCGCGCTGCAGGGCCGAGCGCGGGTACACCTGCTTCTTGGCGACGACCTTGGCGATCTGCCGTTGCCAGGTGCTGATGTCGGTGGCTGATGCCGGCTGTGTCGGCGCCGACAGAATGCCGATCGCCAGAAGTGCGGTGGCCGTTAAAGCTCTGTATGACGTGTTTTTCATTTCCTCCTCGCCCTTGTCGACTGACTCCTGAAGAATCGTTCGTTGTGACCTGGGGCCGGCGGCCCCGAACCGAATCAACCGTAGGAGGAGGGGGTAAACCCGAATTTAACAAAATTGGTAAACGCACGGCTCACCAATCGCCGGATCTCTGATCCGGGCTGGCCCGGACCGGTCAGAAGAGGGGCTGGCAGGGCTGCGGTGCCGCAGGCAGCCCCCGATCTTGGCGCCCGGCACAATCAGCGCGACGCGGCAGGCGCAGCAGGTTCAGGCCGGCTTCGGAGGGGTGCGGCCGGCGAAAGGATCATTGAGCCCGGCCTTGTGCAGGCGGTCGCGGCGCACCGCCAGGGCCTCGGCCTCGGACTTGTATTTCTTACCGTCGTAAACCCAATACGGCCCCAGAAAGCCGTCCTTTTTCTCCGGTAAGGCGGTCAGGCGGCGGATCGTATCCTCGTCCACCGGTGTTCTCCTGTTGGCTCGGCCTCGCCAGTTACAGGCGCTCGATTTCCTCGGCCAGTACCGAACTCTTATCGGTGACGATTTTTTCCAGAACCTCGACGCGGCGTTCAAGCTGCTCCACCCGCGACAGTTTTTCCGACAGCCCGGTCTTTGCCAGATAGTCGTCAATATCGTGACTGCCGGCCTTGCGGTTCTTCATTGCGGTGCGCACGATGCCGCCGACGACGCCAATAAAGACGATCGCCACGATCATTTCAAAGGGTCCCATGTCGAAACTCCTCAAGCCTTTCAGGCGGCCCCTGCTGGGCTCATGCCTAACTCAACGGCGATGCTGCGGCAAGCCCTTATTCACACTTGTTCAGGAGCGCGTCTGCTCGTCCGCCGGGGCCGGGTGAAGGGTCCCGCAGCGCCCACACGTCCGTGCCGTCTGGTCCCCGTAGAAGCTGTCGAACAGGGGCGGCAGATCGGCGACGATGTCTTGAACGGCGATTTCGATGCGATGAATCAGCGCGTGGCATTCCGGGCAGAACCACTCGAACCCGTCCACCGCACCGGCGGTGCGGCGGCGCTCGATGACCAGGCCGATACCGTCGGCATCGGGGCGCTGCGGCGAATGGCGCACGTGCGCCGGCACCAGGAACATGTCGCCGGCCGGCACCTGCACCTCGCGCGGGCCATCGCCTTCCATTAACCGCATCACCAAAGTGCCGCGAAGCTGATAGAACAGCTCGTCATGGGGGTCATCGTGATAGTCGGTGCGCTGGTTCGGCCCGCCCACCACCATGACGATGAAGTCGCCATCTTCGAACAGGGTGGCGTTGACCACCGGCGGGCGCAGCCGGTCGCGGTGCGCCTCGACCCAATCGAGCAGTGAAAAGGCGGTCAAAGGCTTCATGGCGCCTTGGCGTAGCCCGGCCCGGCGGCCGGCAGCAATCCGGCGACAAGGCCGATGGGGAGCGCCCGTACCCGGCGCCGGCAAGCGGTTGTCATGATCACCCCCCGATGGTCGTTAACCGTCGGCTCTCATCCTAGAGCCATTTGCGTGGTTTGGCTGTTCACGATGACTCGATCTGGCCGTGGGCCGGTATTTGCGCCTATATAGGGGGCATGAGCGACATGCAGTTGCGCGAAGCGCCCGCCGTGTTCATTCCCCACCGCCCGCTGCGCCCGGCGAAAACCGGCGCGCGCGTGCCCCTGCGCGTGGTCTCCGACTTTGAGCCGGCCGGCGACCAGCCGCAGGCGATCGCCGAGCTGGTCGAGGGCATCCGGGGCGGCGAGCGTGACCAGGTGCTCCTCGGCGTCACCGGCTCGGGCAAGACCTTTACTATGGCGAAAGTCATCGAGGCGGTGCAGAAGCCGACCCTGATCCTGGCGCCGAACAAGACCCTGGCGGCGCAGTTGTACGGCGAGATGAAGGCCTTCTTTCCCGACAATGCGGTGGAATATTTCGTCTCCTATTACGACTATTACCAGCCCGAGGCCTATGTGCCGCGCACCGACACCTATATCGAGAAGGAATCCTCGATCAACGCCCAGATCGACCGCATGCGCCATTCGGCGACGCGGGCGCTCCTGGAGCGCGACGACGTGGTCATCGTCGCCTCGGTGTCCTGCATTTACGGCATCGGCTCGGTCGAAACCTACTCCCAGATGGTCGTTGACATCGGCGTCGGCCAGACGCTGGATCGCGGCGATCTGCTGCGCGCGCTGGCCGCCTTGCAGTACCGGCGCAACGACCAGAATTTCGAGCGCGGCACCTTCCGGGCGCGTGGCGACGTGATCGAGATTTTCCCCTCGCACTACGAGGACCGGGCCTGGCGGGTCTCGCTGTTCGGCGACGAGGTTGAGGCGATCGTCGAGTTCGATCCGCTGACCGGCGAGAAATCGGCGGCGCTGGAAGCCATCCGCGTCTATCCCAACAGCCATTACGTGATTCCGCGGCCCACCTTGACCCAGGCGATCAAGGGTATTCGCGCCGAGCTCGAGGAGCGCCTTGCCGAGCTGAACGCCCAGGGCCGGCTGCTGGAGGCCCAGCGCCTCGAGCAGCGCACCCGCTTCGATCTCGAGATGCTGGAGGCCACCGGCGTGTGCGCCGGCATCGAGAACTATTCGCGCTACCTGACGGGGCGCAAGCCCGGCGAGCCGCCACCCACCCTGTTCGAATATCTGCCCGAGGATGCGCTGGTCATCGTCGATGAAAGCCATGTCGCCATCGGCCAGTTGGGCGGCATGTACCGGGGCGACTTCAAGCGCAAGTCGACGCTTGCCGAGTTCGGCTTCCGGCTGCCCAGTTGCGTTGACAACCGGCCCTTGAAGTTCGAGGAATGGAACGTCATGCGCCCGCAGACCATCTATGTCTCGGCGACGCCCGGCAAATGGGAGCTGGAGCAGACCGGCGGCGTGTTCGTCGAACAGGTGATCCGTCCGACCGGGCTGATCGATCCCGAATGCATCGTCCGGCCGGTCGAAAGCCAGGTCGACGATCTGCTGGCCGAATGCCGCGACGTGGCCGCCAGGGGCTATCGCGCCCTGGTCACCACCTTGACCAAGCGCATGGCCGAGGATCTGACCGAATACATGCACGAAAACGGCGTCCGGGTGCGCTACATGCATTCCGACATCGACACGCTGGAGCGCATCGAAATCATCCGCGACTTGCGCCTCGGCGCCTTCGACGTGCTGGTCGGCATCAACCTGCTGCGCGAAGGCCTCGACATCCCGGAATGCGCGCTGGTTGCCATACTGGATGCCGACAAGGAAGGGTTTTTGCGTTCGGAAACCTCACTCATTCAGACCATCGGCCGGGCGGCGCGCAATGTCGAAGGGCGCGTCATCCTTTATGCCGATACCATGACCGGCTCGCTCGAGCGCGCGCTCTCCGAGACCCGGCGCCGGCGCGAAAAGCAGATGGCGTATAACGAGAAGCACGGGATCACCCCGGAGACCATCAAGAAACAGATCGGCGATATCCTCGGCTCGATCTATGAGGGCGACTACGTCACCGTGGACACCGGCGAGCCCGGCACGCCGCACCTCGTCGGCCACAATCTCAAGGCCCATATCGCGGACTTGGAAAAGCGCATGCGCGCCGCTGCGGCCGAGCTGGAATTCGAGGAAGCGGCGCGCCTGCGCGACGAAATCCGCCGCCTCGAGGCCTCCGAACTCGGCGTCGCCGAGGATCCCCTGGCGCGCCTCAGGCCGCGCTCTACCGCCGGCCGGCCCGGCACCCGTCAGCGCAAGGGCAAGAGCAGGCGCCCGACCCCGATCGTGCGGTGAGCGGCGTTCGCCGCCAAACGCCATTTCTGCCATTTCCAAGCGTTGCTCGACCCCTTATAACTCGGCGGGACGCGCGGTAAGGGATTGGCTCTGGCATGACTCTCGGCGTGATGTACGTGCATGCGATCGGCGGCCTGATCGTGCTGCTGGTGGGCGGCGATTTTCTGGTGCGCGGCGCTGTCGCATTGGCCCACCGCTACAATCTCTCCAAGTTGACCATCGGCTTGACCGTCGTTGCCTTTGCCACTTCGGCGCCGGAACTGGTGGTCGGCGTCGGCGCAGCGCTGGAGAACGTCCCGCGCCTCGCCATCGGCAACGTCGTCGGGTCCAACATCGCCAACGTGCTGCTGGTTCTCGGGGTGCCGGCGCTCATTCGGCCGATCGTCTGCACCACCCCGGGCATTCGCCAGGACGTGTTTCTGATGCTGCTGGGCAGCATCATTTTCATCCTGCTGAGCGTGCAGGGCATGCTGGTTCGCTGGGAAGGCGTTCTGCTGATCACTTTGCTGGCGGCGTTTCTGCCCTACTGGATCCGCCGGCCGGCGGCCGCCATTGCCGAAGACGGGCTGATCGACGACATCGACCCGGTCGCCGCCCTTCCCAAGGGTGGTATCATGCCGGCCCTGATGATCGTCGTCGGCTTCGCAGGCCTGGTTGTCGGCGCCCATTATCTGATTGACGGGTCGGTCGGGATTGCCCGCAGCTACCGGATTTCGGAAGCGGTGATCGGCCTCACCCTGGTCGCCGTCGGCACTTCGCTGCCGGAGCTGGCCACCTCGCTGGCGGCCGCCATCCGCCGCCATGCCGACGTCGCCATCGGCAATGTCATCGGCTCCAACCTGTTCAATCTGCTCGGCGTCATGGGGGCCACCGCGGTGATCCGCGACGTGCCGGTGCCCGGCGGCTTCCTGCGCTTCGATCTGTGGGTGATGCTCGGCGTGGCGGCGCTGCTGATTCCGTTTGCTTTCACCAAGAAAGGGATCGGTCGCTCTGCCGGCGTTGTCTTTCTGCTCGCTTACGCGATCTATATCATGGCCGTGTTCGGTGGCCTGTCGGCGCTCTCGGAAGAGGTGATGCACGGATGACGGAGGCGGCGGGAAACAGTGATCATGGCGCTGCCCTGGTGACCGGTGCGGCACGCCGCATCGGCCGGGCGATCGCCCACGATCTGGCGGCCGCCGGCTGGCCGGTGGTCGTGCATCATTTCGAATCGGAGGACGAGGCCCAATCCCTGGTCGCTGAGATCGAGGCCGCCGGCGGGCGGGCCTGTGCACTCGCTGCCGATCTCGCCGACACCAGGGCCGTGCAAGACCTGATGGCCGCCGCCTGGGCGGCGCTGGGGCCGATCACCTGCCTGATCAACAATGCCTCCTTGTTCGAGTACGACAGCATCCGAACGGTGACGCCCGAGTCCTGGGATGCGCACATGGCGATCAACCTGCGGGCGCCGATGCTGCTGGCCCGCGACTTTGCGCAAATGCTCGACGAACGCGCTCCCGGCCGGCCCGGCAACATCATCAATCTGCTGGATCAGCGGGTGTGGAAGCTGACGCCGCAGTTCCTCTCCTATACGGTCAGCAAGGCCGGGCTGTGGACGCTGACCCGCACGCTTGCCCAGGCACTGGCACCCGATATCCGGGTCAACGCCATCGGCCCCGGCCCGACGCTCAAGAGCCGGCGCCAGAGCGAAGCCCACTTCGAGGCCCAGGTGAAGAACCTGCCGCTGGCCCGCGCAACCAGCCCGGAAGAGATCTGCCGGGCAGTGCGTTTTATCCTTGAAACGCCGTCGCTGACCGGCCAAATGTTGGCCCTGGATGGCGGCCAGCATCTCGCCTGGCAAACGCCCGATGTGATCGATATCCGGGAATAGGTCGCCGCATTCCCCAGTGTGAGGATCCAAGCATGCCCAGCGGAACCGTTCACCATCTCAGGATTGCCGATGCCCACCACGCGATCCGCCACGTGTTTGTGCGCGATCTTGTGCTCGATGCCCGGATCGGCGTGCACCGGCATGAAAAGGACGGCCCGCAAACGGTGCGCATCAATGTCGACCTCTCGGTCCTCGAAGGGGACGCCCCGCTCAACGATTCGCTGGCCAATGCGGTGTGTTACGAGCAGGTGGTGGCCAAGGTGGAAAGTCTGGTCGGTGCCGGCCACATCAACCTGGTCGAGACCCTGGCCGAACGAATCGCCGCCGCCTGTCTCGAAGATGTCCGGGTCATTGCCGCCCGGGTGCGGGTGGAGAAGCTGAATGCGCTGCCCAACGCTGCCAGCGTCGGCGTCGAAATCGAACGCCATCGCCCGCAAAGCCAGAGCACGTAAAGGAAACCCGACAGCGCTGTCCATGGTCTGGCAGGCGATGTGCGGCGAAAGTTGTGCACATCGCCGCCAGCGGGACCGCATTTTTCCGACATTTTGCGCAAAAAAACATGAGATTGGCGCTTGACAGTCGGTTTGTATATGTAAATCAAAAGGTTAGTTGTTTTGCCTAAATTTTAAGCAATGACGTCAAAAGGCAAGGTCTCTGCGGCCTGGACGCTCGTCCGGCAAAATTATACAGGGGTTATCCACAGGCGCCGTGGATAGACCAAGAGGCGGCGACGGCGGACTGAGTCTTGGCCCCCGACATGCCGGGAGGTCGCGGCGGGGTTGTCGCTGGTATGGCGCCGGCGCACAATGATGCCATGGTGGAAAACGACAAGGGCGCGGTGATCGACAGGGCGGATACCGGCGAGGCAGCGTCAGGCGCACCGTCCGGGACCGAGGACGAGCGGGCAGGGCCGGTGCCGCCGCCGTCGCTGGCTCGCGGCGTGGATGTCATCAAGTCCTATCTGCGGCGCCTGCCGGGCCGTCCCGGTGTCTACCGCATGATCGATGCGCGCGGCCAGGTGCTTTACGTCGGCAAGGCCAAGAACCTGCGACGGCGGGTGGCCAGCTATGCGGCACCGAACCGGCTGTCCGACCGCATTGCCCGGATGGTGGCGGCGACCGCGCGACTCGAGGTCGTCACCACCCACACCGAGGCCGAGGCATTGCTCCTGGAAGCCAATCTGATCAAGCGCTTCCGTCCGCCTTTCAACGTCATCTTCCGCGACGACAAATCGTTTCCCTACATTCTGATCACCCGCGACCATCCCTGGCCGCGACTCACCAAGCACCGCGGTGCGCGCAAGACCAGGGGCGACTATTTCGGCCCCTTCGCCTCGGCCGGAGCGGTCAATGCGACCCTGAATGCACTCGAGCGCGCATTTCTGCTGCGCTCGTGCTCGGACAATGTGTTTGCGCATCGCAGTCGGCCGTGCCTGCTCTATCAAATCAAGCGCTGCGCCGGGCCCTGCGTCGGCCGCATCGAGGCGCAGGCCTACGCCCGGCTGGTGCGCGATGCCTGCGACTTTCTCAATGGCCGCAGCCACCGCATCCAGACCGAGCTGTCGGAGCGGATGCAGGCAGCCAGCGAGGCGCTGGAATACGAAAAGGCGGCGGCCTTTCGCGATCGCATCCGGGCGCTGGCCCGCATTCAGGCGCGCCAGAGCATCAATCTGCCGGGGCTCGGCGATGCCGACGTCATCGCCGGCCATCAGGATGCCGGCCAGACCTGCATCCAGGTGTTCTTCTTCCGGGCCGGCCAGAACCGCGGCAACCGCGCCTATTTCCCGCGCCATGCCCGTGGCCTCGGTCTCGGCGAGGTGCTCGGCGCCTTCATCGCCCAGTTCTACGACAACAAGCCGCCGCCGCCGCTTGTTTTGGTCAGTGCCGAGCCCGATCAGCGTGAGCTGCTCGAGGCAGCGCTCAGTGTCAGTGCCGGGCGCCGGGTGGTGCTGCGCCGTCCGCAACGGGGCGCCAAGCGCACGCTGGTGCGCCATGCCGAGGACAATGCCGCCGAAGCCCTGAAGCTGCGGTTGGCCGAAAACGCCAGCCGCCGCGAGGTGCTGGAAAAACTGACGGAGCTGTTTGACCTCGAGGCCGTGCCGCAACGCATCGAGGTCTACGACAACAGCCACATCTCAGGCCAGCACGCGATCGGTGCGATGATCGTCGCCGGCCCCGAGGGACTGATGAAGAACGCCTATCGCAAGTTCAACATCCGCACCCGCGAGCTTAGCCCCGGCGACGATTACGGCATGATCCGTGAGGTCATGCGCCGGCGTTTCGCCCGTCTGATCAGGGAGGATCCGGGGCGCGATGGCACGACCTGGCCGGATCTGGTGCTGATCGACGGCGGCGCCGGGCAGCTCTCGGCAGCGCGCGAGACGCTGGCCGACCTTGGCCTCTCCGATCTGGCGATCGCCGCCATCGCCAAGGGCCCGGCGCGCAACGCCGGGCGCGAGCGCTTCTTTCTGCCCGGCCGCGAGCCATTCACCCTCGATGAGCGCAGCCCGGTGATGTACTTCCTGCAGCGGCTGCGCGACGAGGCCCATCGCTTCGCCATTGGCGGCCATCGGGCGCGCCGCACCCGGGCGCTGTCACGCTCGCTGCTTGACGACATTCCCGGCATCGGACCGCGGCGCAAGCGGGCGTTGCTCAACCATTTCGGTTCGGCCCGGGCGGTGGCGGAAGCCGGCCTGGCCGATCTCGAGGCGGTCGCCGGGATCAACCGGCGGGTGGCGCAAATAATCTACGATCGCTTTCACGGCGAGGGCTGATTGATGGCGCTGCCAATGCTATAGTCGCCCGGCAAAGAACAAAGGGACCGTGCCGGCATGCCCGAAGGCATATCCGCCCGGCGACCGGCCCCGCAACAGACGGTCTTGAGCTGCGCATGCCCAACAGCCTGCCGAACCTGCTGACGCTCTCGCGCATTGTCATTCTGCCGGCTCTGGTGGCGACCTTCTATTTCGACGAACCGGCGGCCCGCTGGACGGCTCTGGGGTTGTTTGTCGCCGCCGGCATCACCGACTTTTTCGACGGCTATCTGGCCCGCAGCTTCGATATTCAGTCGAAGCTCGGCCAGTTCCTCGATCCCATTGCCGACAAGCTGCTGGTGGCGACCGCAATTCTGATGCTGGTGGCGTTCAAGGTGATTTACGGTCCCCACGTGCTGGCGGCGCTGATCATTCTGATCCGCGAGATCACGGTCTCGGGCCTGCGCGAGTTCCTTGCCGACATCAAGGTCCGGGTGCCGGTCAGCCGGCTGGCCAAATGGAAGACGGCGGTGCAGATTTTCGCCCTTGCCTTTCTGCTGATCGGCGATGCCGCGGCGCCGTTTCCGGCGGTCATCGTCGGGCTGATCTGTCTCTGGATCGCTGCGGTGCTGACCCTATATACCGGGTATGGCTATTTGCGCACCGGTCTGCGGCACATGACCGGGCCCGGCGAAGGGCTGGAGGCCGACCCGGCACAGGATGGCGACGGCGTCTCGTGAAGGTTTTCGGTCTCGCAGGCTGGAGCGGCAGCGGCAAGACGACCCTGATGGTGCGTCTGCTCGAGGAATTGACGGCGCGCGGGCTCACGGTCTCGACAATCAAGCATGCGCATCATGATTTCGATATCGACCGGCCGGGCAAGGACAGCCACCGCCACCGTCAGGCCGGGGCCTGCGAGGTGATGGTGGCGTCGTCCCGGCGCTGGGCGCTGATGCACGAGTTGCGTGATGAGCCGGAACCGTCGCTCGACGCGCTCCTGGCGCATCTCGGTCCCGTCGATCTGGTGCTGATCGAGGGGTTCAAGGCGGGCGCGCATGCCAAGCTGGAGGTCCGCGATCCGGATGGCGACCGCCCGCCGCTGGCAGCAACGGATCCGCATATCGTGGCAGTTGCCGGCGCCCGCGCCGGCGAGGATGCAGGCCTGCCGTGTTTCTCCCGCAACGATGTCGCGGCGATTGCCGATTTCATTCTGTCCCACTGCGGGCTGACGCTCGCAGGCAAACGGTGTGACCATGGCGCAGTTGAGTGACGATTGTTTTGCCGGTGCTGGCGAGCTGATGCCCCTGGATGAGGCGCTCAAGCTGATCCGCGCCCGGCTTGAGGTGGCGGTGGCGCCGGAGACGGTGCCGCTCGCAGACGCCTGTGGCCGCGTTCTCGCCAGCGATCTGACCGCCGCCATGGCGGTGCCGCCGCATGACAATTCGGCGGTCGACGGCTACGCCTTTCGCTTCGCCGACCTTGCTGCGGGCGAGGAGACGCGGCTTGCAGTCATCGGCCGGGCGGCCGCCGGGCATCCGTTCGAAGAGGCCCTGCCGGCCCGTGCGGCGGTTCGCATTTTCACCGGCGCGCCGATGCCCGAAGGGGCGGACACGGTGGTGATGCAGGAAGACGTCGACGTCGACGGCGATGTGGTCATCGTCCCGCATGGGCTGAAAGCGGGCGCCAACCGCCGCAAGGCCGGCGAGGACATCGCCCCCGGCGACGGACTGCTCAAGACCGGACGCCGGCTGACGCCGCAGGACGTCGGCCTGGCGGCCTCGGTCGGGGCGGCCCGCCTTTCCGTCTATCGGCGGCTCCGCGTGGCGGTGGTTTCCACCGGCGACGAACTGCGCGAGCCGGGCAGCGAGTTGCCGGAGGGTGCAATCTATGACGCCAATCGCTTCATGCTGATGGGACTGCTGGGCAAGCTCGGGGCGGAGGCCCGCGACATGGGTATTTTGCGCGACGACCGTGAGACCGTGCGCACGGCACTTGAGAACGCGGCCAAGGATCACGATCTGGTGCTCTCCTCGGGCGGCGTCTCGGTCGGCGAGGAGGACCATGTCGGCGCTGCGCTTAACGATTTGGGAAGGCTCCACTTCTGGCGTCTGGCGATCAAGCCGGGCCGGCCGATTGCCCTTGGTCAGATCGGGCAGGTGCCTTTCGTCGGCCTGCCGGGCAATCCGGTGGCCGCCATCCTGACTTTCCTGCGCCTCGTGCGCCCGATCATCGAGATCCTGAGCGGTGCCCAGCCAACGCAGCCGCGGTTCTACCCGGTGACCGCCGGCTTTGCCCACACGAAAAAGACCGGGCGGCGCGAATGGGTCCGGGTGCGCATCGAGACGGATGACGACGGCCGGCTTGTCGCCCATAAATTCCCGCATCAGGGGGCTGGCGTGCTCAGCTCGGTGACCCGCTCGGATGGCATTGTCGAACTGCCCGAAAATGCGACCGGGGTCGAGCCCGGCATGCGCCTCGATTTTCTGCCCTTTTCGGAGCTGGGAGCATGAAACTGCTGTATTTCGCCTGGGTGCGCAGCCGCATCGGGATCGGGGAAGAGGAGGTGGCGCCGCCGCCCGAGGTCGCCACTATCGCCGATCTGATCGCCTGGCTGCGCAAACGTGGTGACGGCTATGAGGCGGCATTTGCCGATCTCACGTCGATCCGGGTGGCGGTCAATCAGGAGTTCGCGGGGCCTGAAACGGCCGTCCGTGCCGGCGACGAGGTGGCCTTTTTCCCGCCGATCACCGGCGGGTGCGGGGCTGCAGCCGGGGGCGAGGCGCCATGATCCGGATTCAGGAAGACATCTTCGACACGGCCCGCGAGGTCGAGGCGCTGATTGCCGGGCGCAGCGATATCGGCGCGGTGGTGACCTTCGTCGGCCATGTCCGCGGGCGCGATGAGGGCGAAGAGATCACCGCCATGACGCTCGAGCATTATCCCGGCATGACCGAGGCGCAATTGCAGGACATCGAGCGTCAGGCCCGCGCCCGCTGGCCGCTGGATGCCTGCCTGATCGTTCATCGGGTGGGTCGCATGCTGC
>CAZZKF010000053.1:0-17600 GCA_964654995.1 uncultured Alphaproteobacteria bacterium
CCGCATCGGCGCGGGTCGCCGGGCGGATGCGGTAGAAGGGATGCCCCCAGATGCCCAGCCTTTGCGCTCGCGCAGCCCGCTCGATCGCCAGCATCTCGGGCGCCGCCGCCCGGTTGTCGGCAAAGGTGTAGACCCGGGCAAGACCGCGGGCGAGCATCGCGCCCTGCACCCAAAGGCCGTCATCACGCAACAGATGGGCCAGCCAGCGGCCATAGCGGTCGACCTTGCGCCCGCCGAAGAACAGCCGTACGCGGCGATTCTGAACCAGGGCGGTGAGTGCGTCCCTGGCCTCCTGCGCCAAGGGCCAGGGCTGCTGCTGGCGACGCCGGCCGAGCGGCAGCTTGGGCGCCTGGATACCGACCAGGCGGACGACTGATCCGTCCTCGAGGGTGAGCGTATCGCCATCCGCCACCGCCGCCACCCGGCCCATGCCGCCCGGTGCCAGGCTGCCGGGGAACGGCGCCGGCACCGTCTCGGCGCCCGCCACCGGGGCAAGCGTCAGGCCGCACAGGATCAGGAGCGCAAGGCGCAGCATGGCTCAACTATAGCACCGGGAAAGTGGCCGCGGGGGCTTGTCTATCCACTGGGCGGGCGCCTGCAAGCCCTGTTGCGCGGGGTGCTGGATGTGCTCTAATGCCGGCGGTGGGGAGTCGGGAGAATGGACACGCAACACCACGCGAGAGAGGCATCATGAACGAAAACGTCGCAGCCGGCGAAGCGGCCGCCCGCTATCTGTCCAAAACCCACGGTCTGATCATCGACGGCGAGGAAGTGGACGCCGTCGGCGGCGGCCGGCTCGAGGTCATCAACCCGGCCACCGGCGAGAGTCTGGCGCAGGTGGCGGCGGCCGAGAAAGCCGACATCGACCGCGCCGTCGCGGCGGCGCGCAAGGCGTTCGAGGCCAGGCTCTGGCACGGCCTGCCGCCGGCCCGGCGCGGCCGCATCCTGTGGCGCATCGCCGATCTGATCGAGGCCCATCTCGACGAGCTGGCCGAGATCGAGACGCTCAACAACGGCAAGCCGATCGCCATGTCGAAGACGGCGGAGATCCCGGCCGCCGCCGAGACCTTCCGCTATTACGCCGGCTGGTGCACCAAGCTCGAGGGGCGCACCCACACGCCGTCGTTTCCGGGCCCCGAATTCCACGCCTATTCGCGGCGCGAGCCGGTCGGGGTGGCCGGCCTGATCGTGCCCTGGAACATGCCGCTGGTGATCGCCGCCTGGAAGCTGGCGCCGGCGCTCGCCGCCGGCTGCACGGTGGTGCTCAAGCCCGCCGAGCTGACTCCGCTCACCGCCCTGCGGCTGGGCGAGATCGCGCTCGAGGCCGGCGTCCCGCCGGGCGTTGTCAATGTCGTGCCGGGGCTCGGCGAGACCGCCGGTGCGGCGCTGGTCGCCCACGAGGATGTCGACAAGATCGCATTCACCGGCTCGACCGCGGTCGGCAAGCAGATCGTCCAGGCGGCGGCCGGGAACCTGAAGCGGGTGTCGCTCGAGCTCGGCGGCAAGTCGCCGGTGATGATTTTCGCCGACGCCGACCTGGACCGTGCCATTCCCGGGGCGGCGCGGGCGATTTTCGCCAATGCCGGGCAGGTCTGCGTCGCCGGCTCGCGGCTGTACGTGGAACAGCCGGTGTTCGATCGGGTCATCGAGGGCATTTCCGAGATCGCCGCCAACATCCGGCTCGGCCCCGGCATCGCGCCCGAGACCGAGATGGGACCCCTGGTCTCGGCCGGCCATTTCGAGCGCGTCGCCGCCATGGTCCAGGCCGGGATCGACGAAGGCGCCGAGGTGGTGACCGGCGGGCGCAAGCACGGCAACCAGGGCTATTTCATCGAGCCCACGGTGATGATCAATACGCGGCCCGACATGCGCATCATGCGCGAGGAAATCTTCGGCCCGGTTCTGGCCGCCACGCCGGTCGAGGACATGACCGAAATCCAGCGCCTCGCGAACGATACCGACTACGGCCTGGCGGCCAGCATCTGGACCCGCGACATTGCCAAGGCCCATCATCTGGCGGCCGAGGTCAACGCCGGCCTGGTGTGGATCAACTGCCACGGCGTGCCCGACCTGTCGGTGCCGTTCGGCGGCTTCAAGCAGTCCGGCTGGGGCCGCGAGCTCGGCCTCGAAGGCGTGCTGCAATATACCGAGCACAAGTCCGTGGTCGCCATGCTGTAGGGGCGGGTCGGCCCGACCGCCAAGCGGTTTGGAAGCGGCGATCAGGTCTGCTAATAAAGGGTGTGCGCCATCGCGCCGCCGCACAGACCGGCCCCGTAGCTCAGTCGGATAGAGCACCAGATTCCTAATCTGGGGGTCGCAGGTTCGAATCCTGCCGGGGTCGCCATTTATTTCAATGATTGGATCCGCCCTCTCTCGAACGTCTTTACATTGTATATACAAACATGTATGTACAATGTACCTACTTTAGAGCTATTGCCGGACACAGACGAGAGCGCCATGACAGTTCCGACACAGGATCGAAAACACCGGCCCGCCCGTGAAACCATCAATTTGCGGGCCTCACGGGAAGACAAGGTGCTGATTGACCATGCGGCGGCCTTGCTCGGCAAATCGCGGACCGAGTTCATGCTGGAAAGCGCCCGGCGCGCCGCCGAGGACGCGCTTCTCGACCGCCGCCTGTTTTTGCTCGGACGTGCGCAGTACGAGGACTTCGTGGCCCGCCTGGATGCGCCGCCGGATGCGCCTGAGGCCTTGCGACGGCTCATGACGGCGCCGACACCGTGGGATCGCTGAACCTGCAACCACCGCAGCCGATCACGCCCGAGCATGCAATCGCCGACTTCGAATGCGGGCATGAGACCCTCGATCGCTGGCTGAAGCGCAAGGCGCTGGCCAATGAGGCATCCGGCGCATCGCGAACCTATGTTCTGTGCGACGCCGCCGATGGCCGGGTGATCGGGTATTACGCCCTGGCTGCCGGCTCGGTCGCACGCCGGGAAGCGCTCGGGAAACTGCGCCGCAATACGCCCGATCCGATCCCGGTGATGGTGCTCGGCCGGCTGGCCGTCGACCGTCGCTGGCAAGGCCGCAAGCTGGGCGCCGCCCTGCTTCGCGACGCGATCTTGCGCACCCTCAGCGCCGCCGGGATCATCGGTGCCCGCGCGCTTCTGGTGCATGCCCTTGATGACGAGGCTGCGCGATTCTACCGCCGGCACGGGTTTCTCGACTCGCCGATCGATCCACGGGTTCTGATGCTGCCTCTGGAGACCGCCAGGAAAGCCCTGACAGATCACGAGGGGGCATAGTCGCTCCTGATCATCCCCTCTCGCCGGGAGCGGGCATTTTTGTCACAGGCGCGAGGCTTGGGGGAGAAACCGCCCGAATTTACTTGTATTTAACCGGCACACCCCCTATGTAGGGCGCAGAGCTCAACTTTGTCAGCTCGCAAGACGTCCAGCCGCACTTCGTCTTCTGATCACCTTCGTGATTGTCAGACGCCCAAGCGTCCGACCGATTTGCCTCCCGACATTGTGAAGCTCGATTGCAGGCCGGCCTGCGGTTTTTCCGTGCCGGTCAAGACCAACCTGAATTAAGGAAATAGACATGAGTAAAGGAACCGTGAAGTGGTTCAACCCGACCAAAGGTTTTGGCTTTATTGAGCCGTCGGACGGAGGCAAGGACGTCTTCATCCATATCTCGGCGCTGGAGCGGGCCGGTATCGCCACGCTCGACGAAGGTCAGGAGCTGGAATTCGAGCTCGCGGCTGGCCGCGACGGCCGGACGTCGGCAGACAACATCAAGCTTGTCGGCTAACGCCCGCAGCTAACAACGGAGAGGGCGGCCCCGTGGTCAGACACGGAGCCGCCCTTTCTTTTTGCCTGCATCCTGAACGACGCGGACGCTATCGGGGCTTTCGGTAGATCTTGCCCGCCTTCATGACGAACACGACGTGTTCGGTGGCGGCAATATCGGCGAGCGGGTTGCCGGCCACGGCGATCACGTCCGCCGCCTTGCCGGGTGCCAGGCTGCCGGTTTCATCCGCCACGCCGAGCAGATCGGCGGCATTGCGGGTGGCGGCCAGCAGCGCCTGCACCGGCGTCATGCCGTTTTTCACCATCAGCGAAAACTCACGCGCATTGCGGCCATGCGGCTCGACGCCGGCATCGGTGCCAAACGCGATCGGCACGCCGATCTTGACTGCCGCGGCAAAGGTCGCCTGCATCTGGGCGGCCGCGGCGCGTGCCTTCTTGGCCACCGGCGGCGGATAATTGTCCGCCTTTTCGCCCACCCATTCGCCGGCAAACAGGGTGGGCACCAGATAGACGCCCTTTTTCTTCATCTTGCGCAAGGTGGCTTCGGTCAGGAAGGTGCCGTGCTCGATCGAATCGACGCCCGCCTTGACCGCCATCTCGGCGGCGAGGTCGCCATGGCTGTGGGCCGCGACCTTGCGGTGCCAGGCATGGGCCTCGGAAATGATCGCGTCGATCTCGTCCTGTGTCAGCTCCGGCACATCGACCGGGTCGGAAAGCGACAGCACCCCGCCCGAGGGCATGAACTTGATGACATCGGCGCCGTACTTGATCTGGAAGCGGACCGCCGCCCGGCACTGATCGGCGCCGTTGCACACGCCCTTGACCGGGCCGTCCGGGGGAATGCGCTCAGGCGGGAACGGCGTGCCGTCGCCATGGCCGCCGGTGGCGCCGATGGCGTAATTGGAGGCCAGTATGCGCGGCCCCGGGATGACCCCGCCATCGATCGCCTTGCGCAGGGACACCGCCTGCCAGTCGGCCGAGCCGACATCGCGCACCGTGGTAAACCCGGCCATCAGGGTCCTTTCGGCATTGCGCGCGGCGTAATGGGCCTGCTCGGCCGGGAACCGCAGCATGGCGTCGCGAAAGTCCCTGAACCAGTTGTCCGACATCTCGCCGGACAGATGGACATGCGAATCGATAAAGCCGGGCAGCAGGGTGGCATCGCCGAGATCGATCACCCTGGCGCCCTCGGGCACGCTTTGGCCGACCGCGGTGATCTTGCCGCCGGTGACGACGACGACGCCGTTCTCGATGACCTTGCCGCTGATGCCGTCAAAGACCCGGGCGGCCTTCAGGGCCACCGGCGCCTCACCTGCCCCGGCCGGCCGGGGCGACAGGATGGCGAGCAGGCCCGCCACCAAAGCCGTGGCCAGGCCCGGCCACATGGTTCGAATGCGTTGCATGATGGAACTCCTCCCCGCAGGCACTGCGTGATATGGTTGTCATTGAGATGAGGTCTCGGGCCCAAGCATGGCCCAGTTCCGCATGTGATGGCAAGCGAACGAAACCGCCCGCTGGCGGGGCACCGGGCCGGGCACATTCCGGTCCATGCGGCGCGTTCGCCGGCAAGCCGCCGGAGGAACAGAACCAAAGGGGGAAGGCCATGATCATCGATGTCTGGATGCAGCATCCGACCGAGCGGTTTCTGGCCCACCCGATGCTGGAGTCCCTGCGCCGCTGGACCGGCGATGCCTTGAGCGAGACCCTCCTGCCCGTGGACGCAACGCTGACCGCCATGGAGACCGGCGGCGTCGAGCTCGCCCTGATCTCGGCCTGGTGCGGGCCTGAGGGCTGGCTGGTCACCAATGACGAGGTCGCCGGTTTCATCGCCCAGGCGCCGCACCGCTTCGCCGGCATCGGCTCGGTCGATATCTCGAAGCCGATGGAGGCGGTGGCGCAGGCCCGGCGCGCGGTCGGCGAGCTCGGCTTTGTCGCCATCCGGGTGGTCCCCTGGCTGTGGCGGCTGCCGCCCAACGACCGGCGCTACTATCCGGTTTATGCCACCTGCGTCGAGCTCGGCGTGCCGTTCTGCCTGCAGGTCGGGCACACGGGTCCGCTGATGCCGTCCGAGCCCGGCCGCCCGATCCCCTATCTCGACGAGGTGGCCCTGGATTTCCCCGAGCTCACCATCGTCGCCGGCCACATCGGCTATCCCTGGACCCAGGAGATGATCGCGCTCGCCACCAAATATCCCAATGTCCACATCGACACCTCGGCGTATACGGCGCGGCGCTATCCGCCGGAGCTGGTCGCCTACCTGCGCGGGCACGGCCGGCGCAAGGTGCTGTTCGGCTCCAACTACCCGATGATCGCACCCGGCAAATGCCTCGACGGGCTGGGCGACCTTGGCCTCGATGACGAGGCGCGCGACTTGTTCCTGGCCGGCAACGCCGCCCGCGTCTTCCGGCTCGACGACCGGCTGGCCGGCGCCGCCGCACCCGAGCACGCGCCCGGCACCTGATCCACGTCGGTGCGGGCCAGCACGATCATGCCGTCGATGACGCCGGCGAAATAACGCCCCAAGGCCACCGGATCTTCGCCTTCCGCCAGGTCGCCATCGCGCTGCGCCTGTTCGAGCCGCACGGGCATGGACTGGCGGGCCCTGCTCGACGGCTATGCGGCCGGCGTCGACTGACCGATCTGCAACTATTACAAGGAACTGACGGCCCCCTTCCCCGAGGCCAGGGTGGTCTTGAGCCTGCGCGATCCGGACAGATGGTTCGACAGTTTCCGGCTCCTGGTCCGCATCAACGACCTGTTCAACCGCTTCGCCTTTCTGATGCCGATGTTCCGGCGCTTTCGCGCCATGACCGATGGCGCCGTCTGGCACATCTTCCCCGACCGGCGCGACCGCGCCGCCTGCATCGCTGTCTTCAACCGCCACATCGACGAGGTCAGGGCAACGGTGCCGCCCGAGCGCCTGCTGGTCTACCGGGTGGAGGACGGCTGGGAGCCGTTGTGCACACCTTTCCGGGCTGTGAGGTGCCGGCCGAGCCGTTCCCGCATGTCAATTCGCGCGACGAACTGAAGCGCGCCACCCGGGTGCTGGTTGTCCGCAAGGTGGCCGGTGCCATCCTGCTTGTCGGGCTGGTGGCGGCAGGGCTTGGGGCGGGGCTCTACGGGCTTGGCGTTTTGGCGCCATTTTGATGCCCCGGCACTGCAGATTTGTCCTTGCATTGGGCCCTTCAACGGTGAATGTTTGAAGCGGAACCGTCCGGGCCCGGCAGGTCGGCCATAGGGCCTGCGTCGCGGTCCGGTTCCGCACCCGTCACCACCTCAAGATCAGGAAAAGAAGGATGAGAAGCCCCGAGCCCGCGCCCACCACCAACAACCGTCTAGTCGAATGGGTCCGCGACATCGCCGAGCTGTGCACCCCCGACCGGGTGCACTGGTGCGACGGATCGAAGGAGGAATACGACCGGCTCTGCGCCATGATGGTCGACAGCGGCACATTGATCCCGCTCAATCCCGAGAAGCGCCCGGGCTCGTTTCTCGCCCGTTCCGACCCCCGCGATGTTGCCCGGGTCGAGGACCGTACCTTCATCTGCTCGGCCAGCGAGGCGGAAGCCGGGCCGACCAACAACTGGCGCGACCCCGACGAGATGAAGGCTCTGCTCACCGACCTGTTCCGGGGCGCGATGAAGGGCCGCACCATGTATGTGATCCCGTTCAGCATGGGGCCGTTGGGATCAAGCATCGCCCATATCGGCGTCCAGATCAGCGATTCTCCCTATGTCGCCGCCAGCATGCGGATCATGACCCGGATGGGCGCGGGCGTCCTTGAGGTGCTGGGCGACGGCGATTTCGTGCCCTGCCTGCATTCGGTCGGCGCACCGCTGGCCGAGGGCGCCGAGGATGTGCCCTGGCCGTGCAATGCCGAGAACAAGTACATCGTCCATTTCCCCGAAACCCGCGAGATCTGGTCCTACGGCTCCGGCTACGGCGGCAATGCGCTGCTCGGCAAGAAGTGCTTCGCCCTGCGAATCGCATCCGTCATGGCCCGCGATGAGGGCTGGCTGGCCGAACACATGCTGATCCTCGGCCTCGAATCGCCGGAAGGCGAGAAAACTTACGTCGCCGCCGCCTTCCCGAGCGCCTGCGGCAAGACCAATCTGGCGATGATCATCCCGCCCGAGGGCTTCGAGGGCTGGAAGGCCTGGACGGTCGGCGACGACATCGCCTGGATCAAGCCGGGGGCCGACGGGCGGCTCTACGCCATCAACCCCGAGGCCGGATTCTTCGGGGTGGCGCCGGGCACATCGATGAAGTCCAACCCCACCGCCATGCGGACCATGGAGCACGACAGCATCTTCACCAATGTCGCCCTGACCGACGATGGCGATGTGTGGTGGGAAGGCATGACCGAGGCGCCGCCCGATCACCTGATCGACTGGCAGGGCAATGACTGGCACCCGGGCTGCGGGCGCCCGGCAGCCCATCCGAATGCCCGCTTCACCGCCCCGGTCGGCCAGTGCCCGAGCATCGATCCGGCCTTCGACGACCCCAAGGGCGTGCCGATCTCCGCCTTCATCTTCGGTGGCCGGCTGTCGCGCACCTTCCCGCTGGTGTACCAGGCCGAGGACTGGGAGCACGGTGTCTATCTGGCCGCCACCATGGGCTCGGAAGCGACCGCGGCAGCCGAAAACCAGGCCGCCATCCGCCGCGATCCGATGGCCATGCTGCCGTTCTGCGGCTACAACATGGGCGACTACTGGCAGCACTGGCTGGATTTTGCCGGGCGCATCGCCACGCCGCCGCCGATCTTCCGGGTCAACTGGTTCCGCAAAGGCGCCGACGGCAGGTTCCTGTGGCCCGGCTTCGGCCAGAACATGCGGGTGCTGAAATGGATCGTCGATCGCGTGCATGGCCGCGCTGAGGCCGTGGAAAGCCCCTTCGGGCTGGTGCCGCGCTACCGCGACATCAACTGGCAGGGCCTCGATTATGCGCCGGAGACTTATCGCGAGCTGATGGAAATCGGGCGTGACGAGGCGCGCGCCGAGGCCGAGGACCAGAAGTCCCATTTCGCGCGCTTCGGCGACCGGCTGCCCGAGGCCATGGAGCGCCAGCGCCAGAAGCTGCTGGACCGCATCGCCGCAGCGCCGGAGACCTGGACCGTGCCCGACTGACCGGCTGCGGTGGCGCCGTCGGCAGCGACCGGACGATGTGAACGGAAAGCCATGCGTATCGCCATCATGGGCGCCGGCGCCATCGGCGGCTTCTACGGCGCCAAGCTGGCGCAGGCCGGGCATGAGGTGATCTTCATCGCCCGCGGCGCCCACCTCAAGGCCATGCAGACGCACGGCCTGACCATCCGCAGCGACGCCGGGACCCTGCATCTGCCGTCGGTCACCGCCTGCGCATCCACCGACGACTGCGCCCCGGTGGACGCCATTCTGTTCTGCGTCAAGCTCTATGACACCGGGCCGGCGATCCGTGCCTGCCGGGCGCTGCTGAACGACGAGACCCTGGTGCTGACCCTGCAGAACGGTGTCGAAAGCCCGGACGTGCTGGGCGCCGTGCTTGGCGCCGAGCGCATGTTGGGCGGTGCTGCCTATATCGTCGTTCAGATCGAGGAGGCGGGCGTCATTCGCCACACCGGCCCGTTCGAGCGCATCGAATTCGCCGCCGCCGAGCCGGCAGTGCAGGCGCGCGCGGTGGCCTTCGGCGAGGTCTGCCGGGCAGCGGGCATCGATGCCCATGTCGGCGAGGACATGCGGCTTTTGCTGTGGAACAAGTTCGTGCTGCTTTCGGCGTCGAGCTCGATGACCGCGCTGACCCGCCAGACCATGGGCTGGGTGCGCACCGACCCGGTGGCCCGCGAGATCATGGTCGCCGCGGTGCGCGAAACCGTGGCGGTCGCCCGCGCCCTCGGCGTGCCGCTGGCCGAGGATGTCGAGGAACGCACGCTCGAGACCCTCGATCATGTCGTCGGCGCCGACGCCAAGGCCTCGCAACTGGTCGATCTCGAGCGCGGCAAGCCACTGGAGCTGGAATGGCTGTCGGGCGCCATCCACCGCTTCGGCCAGACGCTGGGGATTCCCACGCCGGTGCATTCCACCGTTTATGCGGCCCTTCGCCCCTTCGCCGCCGGGCGTCACCAATAACCGGCCGCAACGCCGGCCGGCGGCCGCCGCGCACGGCATCGAGATGCTGGCCGCCGAGCTTCAGTCGCCGGCAGGCGGCGGTGCGGTCGAGCCGCGCACCACCAGCTCCGGCGCCAGGGTGACCGAGGCCACCGGCTCCTTGCCGTTCTGCATCAGCCGCAGCAGCAGCCCGGCGGCTTCCGCCCCCATCTGATAGTGGGAAATGCGCACCGAGGTGAGCGGCGGCTTGAACTTGTCGATGAACGGCATGTCGTTATACCCGGTGACCGAAATCCGCTCCGGGCAGACGATGCCGCGTTCCTCCAGCGCGTCATAACACCCCAATGCCATCAGATCGTTGGCGGTGACGATGGCGGTGATCCCGGGCCCCGCATCGAGCAGCTCAAGGGTCACCCGGCGGCCCTCCTCCTCGCTGAACGCCTTGCCGAAGCGGATGAGTTCGGGGTCGGGCTCAAGGCCGTTGGCACGCATGCCCTTGAGGAAGCCCTGGTAGCGCATGTAGCCGGTCGAATAGTCTTGCGGCCCGCCCAGATGGGCGATGTGGCGATGGCCCAGCGCCACCACGTGATCGACGGCGAGGCCGATGCCGGCAATATCGTCGTTGATCACCGAGACCGCGCCCTTGTCCTCGATCGCCCGGTTGAGCAGAACCAGCGGGATGCCTTCGCTCAGGCATTCCTTGATCAGAGCATCGGCGCGGTGCGCGGTGGCAAGGATGAGGCCGTCGACCTGACGCGCCTTCATGGTATCGAGCAAAATCCGTTCCTGTTCCGGGTCCTCGCCGGAATTGCCCAGCATCGCCGTGTAACCGGCCTCGCCCAGCGTCTTCTCGATGCCGCGGATGATCGGCGGAAACACCGGGTTGGTCAGATCCGGGATCAGAACCCCGACCGTGAACGAGCGGTTGGTGCGCAGGCTGTAGGCGAAGGGATTGGCGCGATAGCCCATTTCCTCGGCCGTCTTCATCACCCTGAGCGCCACCTCGTCCGAGACCATGGTGCGGGTTGCCGGGCTCAGCACCCGCGAGACGGTCGACGGGTGGACGCCGACGCGGCGCGCCACGTCACGCAGTGTCACCCGGGTTCGTGCCATCCGCTCCGATCCTGCTCGGCCCCCAATACCCCTACTAAATTAGAGGGATAACCGTAATGTGCAACTACCAAGCCGTCGGGATCGCCACCGGGGACAGGCGTGACAGAACGTGATGTCGATACTTGCCGCTTCAGGCTTTGAGCGTCGCTTTCACCCGCGCGGGCGTCAGCGGCAGGTGGCGCAGGCGCTTGCCGGTCAATGCAAAAAGCGCGTTGGCCACCGCCCCGCCGGTCATCGGCACCCCGAGCTCACCCACGGCAGAGGGCGGATGGTCGGAGGAGAGCACACGCACATGAATATCCGGCACGTCCGCCATCCGCATCACCCGATAGTCGTGGAAATTGGATTGCCGGACCTGGCCGTTCTCGATGGTGATGCGCTCGGACACCGCCTGGCCGAGACCGTAGACGATGGCCCCTTCGACCTGGGCCTCGACATTTTTCGGCTGCACGGCGAGCCCCGGATCGACCACCGCCCAGAAATTGTGCAGCCGGATGCGGCCGGTCGCCTCATCGAGCGATATCTCGGCAATGCCGGCGGCGAGCGACGTGTGATAGCCGGCAAAAGCCACCCCGAGCGCCCGGCCTTCGGCCCGCGGTTCGCCCCAGCCGGCCATCTCGGCCACCGTCTTCAATACGGTTCGCGCCCGCGGCGCATCGGCCAGCAGCCGCTCCAGCCGGAACCGGACGGGATCCATCTTCAGCGCATGCGCCAGCTCGTCGATGAAGGATTCGGCCGCGAACCTGGTATAGCCGGTGGCCACCCCGCGCCACGGCGACAGCCGGGCCCGGCGTTCCGTGATCACATGTTCGGCCAACACGTTGGCAATCCCGTAGTTGGAGACCTCGGCACCGAGCATGGAGATCACGTCGCGGCCCTTCTGCATGTCCCAGCGCACCGGATTGTAAAACGCCAGCACCGAAGGCGCCGCCACCCGGTGATGCCAGGCGATGACGCGCCCGCGCTCATCCAGCCCGGCGCGCAGAACCTGCGCCACCAGCGGCCGGAACCAGCCGTTCTGGACATCATCTTCGCGGCTCCAGATCACCTTGACCGGTTTCCTGAGCTGCCTGGAGATCAGCAGCGCATCGATCAGGTGCCTTGGCGCCAGCTCGGCGCGCCGCCCGAAGCCGCCGCCCAGCAGCATCTGGTGCAGCGTGATCTTGTCCGGCGTCGTGCCCAGCACCTTGGCGGCGGCCAGCGTCGTCAGACTTTGGCTCTGGGTGCCGGTCCAGATTTCCGCCGCATCGCCGGCCTCGTTCACCCGGGCGGTGGCATTCAGCGGCTCCATCTGGGCGTGATAGACATAGTCGCAGCGGTATTCCGCCTCGATGACCGTGGCCGCGCGCTCGAGCGCCGCGGGTGCGTCGCCCCTGGCCTGCCAGGGCACCGCGCGGCGCGACGGATCGCGGGCGGCGGCCGCATAGTCCTCGACATCGCGGGCACTGTCGAATGTCGCGGCGTTGGGCGCCGGCGACCAGGACACCTCGAGCACCGCCTTGGCATCGCGTGTCGCCTCCACCGTTTCACCGACCACCGCCACCGCCTCGTCGATGGCGACGATGTCGGTGATCCCCGGCACCGCGCGGGCGGCGCGGTCATCGATCCTTACCGGCCGCTGCCCTTCAAGCGGGGCGCGGAGCACGGCGGCATAGACCATGCCGGGGACGCGCACGTCCATGGCATATTGGGCCTGCCCGGTGACCTTCGCCGGAACGTCGAGGCGCGGCATGCTGTGGCCGATGAGGCGGAAGTCTTCGGGCTTCTTGAGGTCGGCCTCGGTGATCCGCGGCAGGGTCTCGGGCAGCTCGGCAAAGCCGGCGATTTCACCGTAGCTCAGCCGCCGCCCCGAGGGCGCGTGCACCACCACGCTGGGCTCGGTGGCCAGTTCCGCCACCGGCACGCCCCAGTGCGCGGCGGCCGCCTCCATCAGCAGGCGCCGGGCCTGCGCCCCGGCCAGACGCAGGGTTACATAGTAGCCGCGCACTGCGGCGCTGCCGCCGGTATACAACAGGCGCCCGAAAATCGGGTTGCCATAGACCTGATCGGCTTTCGAGACCTGCACGGCGACGATGTCGGCCCAGTCGGCGTCGAGCTCCTCGGCGAAGATCAGCGGCAGGGCGGTCAAGGAACCCTGGCCCATCTCGGCGGCCGGGCCGAGGATGGTGATCCGACCGGTCGTCTCGATCGTCGCCCAGACATTGGGATGAAAGCTGCGGGCCGCGCTCTCCTTCAGGATGCCCCTGACCGCAAAGGCATTGCCGGCGGCATAGACCAGCGTCAGACCGGCCGCCCCGGCGAGAAACCCGCGCCGGCTGATGCCGGTGGTGCATGTCGCAGATGGGGACGTGCTCATCGCCCTAGACCTCCTGCGCCGCCCGCTCGACGGCGCGGATGATCCGCATGTAGGTGCCGCAGCGGCAGATGTTGGTGTTCATGTGGCGCTTGATCTCATCACGGCTGGGCCTGGCCTTCGTCGCCAGCAACTCGGCCGCCCGCATGATCTGACCCGACTGGCAATAGCCGCACTGCGGCACCTGCTCGGCAATCCAGGCGCGCTGCAGCGGATGATCGCCGGCCTCGGACAAGCCTTCGATGGTGGTCACCGCGCGGCCCGCCACCTCGCCGACCCCGGTCTGGCAGGAAAACCGGGAGGCCCCGTCAACATGCACCGTGCACGCCCCGCACAGCCCGGCATGGCAGCCGAACTTGGTTCCGGTCAGCCCGAGATGCTCGCGCAGCACCCACAGCAGCGGCACATCCGCGTCCACATCAACCGATACCGTGCGGCCGTTCAAGACAAACTCGATCATCAAAGCCTCCTGGCCCAATCTGTCCCGGTGTGCCGGCCTTTGGCCGTCAGTGTACCACATGGCTGTCCGGCCCGGCCGGCTTTGCCGCAATCGTTTGCGTGCCGCCAGCTCCCGGTCTGAGTCGCCGCTCCGCCGGGCGGCCCGGCGCGGCGCCGGGGCCAGAGCCGGTGAGCGCTACGGCACGATCACATGCGCCACCCCGGCTGCCGCCAGGGCGACATTGAAGGCCGCGACATCATCCGAATAGATACGCCGCAGCGCCGTGCGCAGCCCCTTCCACTGATCGACCAGTTCCCTGGTGCGGGCGCGCGCCCCTTCGGTGACCGGCGGGTCCTGATCGACCGCCGAGATGACATTGAGCACCTGGGTGCTGAGCAAATGGCTGGGATAGGCGACCCGGTCCTGAACGCCGCCCGGAAGCTCGGCCTGAGGCACATGGTCCTCCCAGGCCTTGAGCCTGGCAATCGCCGCCTTGCCGGCTGCCGTGATCTTGTCGGTCTGGCCATGCCCGGCGGTCAAGGCCATCAGCCGCTCGATCTGCTCGGTGACCGAACGCGCGCCGTTGACCGCGCGGTGAATGTCATTGACCAGCTCATACAGGGTCTCCAGCAGCTGCTGCTGTTCGGCCCAGGCATCGGCCGCGATCGGCCCGCGCCGCGGATCGGGCACCACCTTGAACGTCCGGCTCTGGCTCTTGCCATCGACGGTGAGGCGCGCCGTATAGACACCCGGTGCGATGCGTGGCGGGCGCTGGCTGACATAGCGGATGATGTCCGAGACCTGGACCATCGGTTCGCGGCGCAGGTTCCAGACATAGCGGTTGAGCCCTTCTCTGACGCCCAACGGCTCGACCGGCGCCGGGCCGCGCACGCCCTTGACCACCACCTTGCGCGCCGCCTTCGCCGGCTTGCTGGTGAACGTCCGGATCACGCGGCCTTTTGCGTCGAGGATTTCCAGGGTGATCGGCGGCGCGTCCTTGGCGCGCTTGGCTGCCAGCGTGTAATAGATCACCGCCCCGTCCGGCGGATTCGGTGCCTCCTTGCGCCAGAAGCCGCGGATATCGAGGCGCAGGGCATCCATGGGCCGGAACAGGTGGAAGGCCGCGCCGGCCACCGCCTTGTCAAGCTGGCGCAAGGGGCTGACGTCATCGAGGATCCAGAAGGCGCGGCCCTGGGTCGCCGCCACCAGATCGTTGCCATGAACGGTCAGGTCGGTGATCGGCACCGGCGGCAGGTTGAGCTGCAGCGACTGCCAGTTGCGCCCGTCGTTGAACGAGACATAGACGCCGGCCTCGGTGCCGGCATAGAGCAGGCCGCGGCGCACCGGGTCCTCGCGCACGACGCGCACGAAGGCGTCACGCGCGATGCCCTTGACGATGCGCCGCCAGCTCTTGCCGAAATCATCGGTGCGATAGATCATCGGCGTGAGATCGGCGAACTTGTAGCGGGTCACCGCAATGTAGGCGGTCGCCGGGTCGTGGGGCGAGACGTCGATGGCGTTGACCTGGGCCTCGGGCATGCCCCTGGGCGTCACATTCTGCCAGGTCTCCCCCCCGTCGCGCGTCAGGTGCACCAGCCCGTCGTCGGAGCCCGCCCACAACACCTTGGGATCGTGCGGCGATTCGATCAGATAGGTGATCGTGGCGTAATGCTCGCCGCCGGCGCCTTCGATGGTGATCGGGCCGCCGGTGGTGCCCTGCCTGGATTTGTCGTTGCGGGTGAGATCGGGGCTGATCGCCGCCCATGAGCGGCCGCGATCGGTCGATTTCAGCACCACATTGGCGGCGTGATAGATCACTTTCGGATCAAAGCGGGAGACCACCACCGGCGCATTCCAGTTGAACCGGTACTTGAGCTCACGCCCCGGCCGGAAGCCGGAGAAATAGGGGTAGGCAACAATGTTGCGGAGCTCGCCGGTGGCGAGATTGAGCTCGTTGATCGAGCCCAGAATGCCGGTACCGTAAATCAGGATCGGGTTGTCGGGATCGAAGGCGATGAAGGCGCTCTCGCCACCGGCCACCGCCCGCCAGTCCTCACGGCCGATGCCGCCGGTCAGCGTCCGGCTGGCGATGCGAACGCTCGAATTGTCCTGCTGGCCGCCATAGACATTGTAGGGGAACAGGTTGTCGGTAATCACCCGATAGAACTGACCGGTCGGCTGATTGGCCTGGGTCGACCAGGTTTTGCCCCCATCGAGCGAGACATTGGCGCCGCCGTCGTTGCCCTCGATCATGGCGCGGTTGTCCCTGGGGTTGATCCACAGGTCGTGATTGTCGCCGTGCGGGGTGGCGACCTGCTCGAAGGTCCTGCCGCCATCGGTCGACTTCATCATCGGAGCGGCGAGCACATAGACGGTGTTTTCCTCGATGGGATCGGCGAAGATATGGGTGTAGTACCAGCCGCGATCGCGGATGCCGGGATCGGCGTTGACACGCTTCCAGTGGGCGCCGCCATCGTCCGAGCGAAAGACGCCGCCCTCGGTCGCCTCGATCATCGCGTAGACGCGATCCGGGTTGGCCGGGGAGACCGAGACCCCGGTGTTGCCCATCAGCGCGGGCAGCCCTTCATTGATCGGCTGCCAGGTCTCGCCGCCGTCGGTCGATTTGTAGAGGCCGCTTCCCGGTCCGCCGCTGCGAATCGTCCAGGGCCGGCGCTGATGGTCCCACATGGCGGCGTAGAGCACCCGCGGATTGGTGGCATCCATCGCCAGGCCGCTGGCCCCCGTCGTCTCATTGACGAACAGAACCTGCTTCCAGGTCTTGCCGCCATCCAGCGAGCGATAGATGCCGCGCGCCCGGCTCGGCGCCCAGGGGCTCCCCTGCGCCGCGACATAGACGATATCCGGGTTTTTCGGGTGGATGCGCACGGCCGCGATATGGCGGGTGTCCTCGAGGCCCAGATGGCTCCAGGTCTTGCCGGCATCGAGCGACTTGTAAACGCCGTCGCCATGCGATGTGGTCACCCCGCGGATCGGGGATTCGCCGGTGCCGACATAGACGATGTTGGAATCGGAAGGCGCGACGGCAATCGCGCCGATGGTGGCGGTGCGGAAATCACCGTCCGAGACATTGCGCCATTGCTCGCCCGCGCTTTGCGTCTTCCACACGCCGCCGCCGGTGGCCCCGAAGTAATAGGTCCGCGGCTCATCCGGCACGCCGGCGACCGCCGTCACCCGGCCGCCGCGATAGGGCCCGATGTTGCGCCAGCGAAGCGCCTGATAGAGCACCGGGTCATAAACGCCGGCGCCGGCGCCGCGCCCTTGCGCCAGAGCGCTCTGCGTGTCGGTCGCCAGCGCCGCACCCAGGATCACCAGGGTCGGCAGCAGCAGGGTTGCAAGGGTGGTCATCGGGCGTGCAGACATCATTTCCTCCCCGTCAATCGATCGGCGCCAATGCGCGCGGGCGATATGCACAAATGGACGCGGCCACGACCGGCCTCGGCCACGCGCCGCGAACACATGATTCCATGTATTTTCAATTATCGTAATCATATCCCCGATCACACCTGCCAACAAGGGATCGGGGGCCGCGGATTCCGAGCCGCCGGCGACAGGCAGGCGGAATTCGCCGCCGCCTCAGGCGCTGCCGGCCGCTGCCAGAACGCTGGCCACCGCGCGCTGCCAGCCGTCCAGCAGGTGTGTGCGCTTCGCTTCGTCCATCGCCGGGGCGAACCGCTCGGCCTTTTGGCGCACGGCCGCGATGTCATCGAGCGAGCTATAGAGCCCGGCCCCCAGCCCGGCCAGAAAGGCGGCGCCCAGCGCCGTGGTTTCCGCATGTGCGGCGCGCTCGACATGCAGGCCCAGGATGTCGGCGAGGAACT
>CAZZKF010000054.1:0-6172 GCA_964654995.1 uncultured Alphaproteobacteria bacterium
GCCGGCGCCAGTACCGCCGCCCGGGCGGGCGCGGGCAATCCGTGCAGGGGACAGGAAGAAATTGGGGCGAGCGATGGGAATCGAACCCACGACCCCCAGATCCACAATCTGGTGCTCTAACCGACTGAGCTACGCTCGCCATCACAGGTAAGGCGGCTCTTCTTAGCGCCGCCCGTGCAACCCCGTCAAGTGTCTCGCACAGTCCGGGGTCGGCCCCGTCATCCTAGCCAAAATGGGCGGCCAGGCGGCGCAGCGCCCGGCGCAAAACATCCGGGCGCTTGCAAAAGCAGAAACGGACCAGATGATCGGGCCCGCCCCGATCATAAAAGGCGCTGACCGGCACCGCCGCCACGCCGGCGTGTTCGGTGATGTGGCGGCAGAAGTCCGCGTCCGTGCCGTCAAACCCCAGGGGCCGGATATCGGCAATCACGAAATAGCTGCCCTCACACGGCAGCGTCTCAAAACCGATGTCCCGCAGGCCTTCGCTCAAAAGGTCGCGTTTTTCTTCAAGATCGCCGCTTAACGCCCTGAAATATTTATCGTCCTTCTTCAGGCCATAGGCCACGGCCCGTTGCAGGTCGGGGGGCGTGGTGAAGGTGAGGAACTGATGCGCGCGGGCGATCGCGGCGATCAGGTCTTCAGGCCCGCTCAAGTAGCCGACCTTCCAGCCGGTGAGCGAAAAGATCTTGCCGGCCGAGCCGATGCGCACCGCCCGCCCGGCCATGCCGGGGCGTGTCGCCAGCGGCACATGCGCGGAGCCGGAAAACACCAGATGCTCATAGACCTCGTCACAGACCGCGACGGCATCGTGATCGCACAGCAGGTCTGCGATCACATCCAGCTCGGCCGGGGTGAACACCTTGGCGGCCGGGTTCATCGGGGAATTCAGCAGCACCATGCGCGTGCGCGGCCCGAAGGCGGCGGCCAGACGATCCGCGTCCAGCGCCCAGTCGGGCGGCTCCAGGCGCAGCGGGCGTACATTCGCCCCGGCGCGACGCAGCATCGGCAGATAACTGTCGTAGAGCGGCTCGAACACCACCACCTCGTCGCCGGGGTTGAGCAGGCCCAGACATGCCGCCGCCAGCCCTTCGGTGGCACCCGAGGTGATCAGCACCTGGCGCTGCCACTCGATCTCCAATCCATAGAACCGGCGCTCGTGCGCCGCCACCGCCTGGCGCAGCTCCGGCAGGCCCATCATCGGCGGATACTGGTTAGGCCCGGCGATCAGCGCCTCGGCCGCCACCCGGCGGATATCCTCAGGGCCATCCTCGTCGGGAAACCCCTGGCCGAGGTTGATGGCGCCGTGCTGATCCGCCAGCGCCGACATCACCGTGAAGATCGTCGTGCCGGAGCCGGCGAAGATGCTGTTGGCAGGCGTCACCCGGGCCTCCGTTGCTGCGGGGTCTTTCGCGATGGCGACAATGACAAAACCGGCCGGCTTCGGCAAGGCGGCTTGGACAGCCGGGCCAGTCCGGCGTACTGTCGATTGGACGGGAACCGCGGCGCGCGAGTCGCTGAATTTTTAGGCATTCGCCTGCCTAATTTCTGTGCAGAGGCCCGCCTCCTGATCGGTGCCCGCCGGCAAGCCCCGGCGTTTCGGGCCACCGCGAAATTGGCACGGGTTATGCTTGAAGGCAGGTGGATACGGAAAAGGGGCGATCCTGCGATGGAGCGTCCTGTCCGCCACGAGCGCCGCCCGCGGCGCCGCCTATGACCGGGAGTATCGACAGGCTCATGAAAAAAATCGAAGCGATCATCAAACCGTTCAAGCTCGACGAAGTGAAGGAAGCGCTTCACGAGATCGGACTGGCCGGCATCACGGTGACCGAGGCCAAGGGGTTCGGCCGGCAAAAGGGGCATACCGAATTGTACCGGGGTGCCGAATATGTCGTCGATTTCCTGCCCAAGGTGAAGATTGAAATCGTCCTCGACGATGCGCTGCTCGAGCGCGCCATCGAGGCCATCCAGCAGGCCGCCCGGACCGGCCGTATCGGCGACGGCAAGATCTTTGTGATGAATGTCGAGGAGGCGATCCGCATCCGCACCGGGGAAACCGGCCCCGAGGCCATCTGATCGCCGATACCCGCCACCACCGGCCCATACGACCCGCAAACCCGAAGGCAAACCGTAAAACGAATTGGGGAAGGCACCATGTACGACGTGAAAGACGCGAAAGACGCAATCAAGCTGATCAAGGACAAGGACATCGAGTATGTCGATCTGAGGTTCACCGACCCGCGCGGCAAATGGCAGCACCTGGCGATCGATGCCACCGTCGTCGATGAAGACATGCTGACCGAGGGCGTGATGTTCGACGGCTCGTCGATTGCCGGCTGGAAGGAGATCAACGAGTCCGACATGACCCTGCTGCCCGATCTCGAGACCGCCACGCTGGATCCGTTCTCGGCGCAGCCGTCGCTGATCTTCTTTTGCGACATTCTCGAGCCGCTGACCGGCGAGCCCTATGGCCGCGATCCCCGCAGCACCGCCAAGCGGGCCAACGCCTATATCAATTACGCCGGCCTTGCGGATACGGTCGTCTTCGGTCCCGAGCCGGAATTCTTCGTCTTCGATGATGTCCGCTTCGATGTGTCGATGAACCACACCTTCTATTCGCTCGACGAAAGCGAAGGCCCGTACAACACGGCGCGCGAGTTCGAGAACGGCAACATCGGCCACCGCCCGGCAATCAAGGGCGGCTACTTTCCGGTGCCGCCGGTGGATGCGGCCAGCGACCTGCGGGCCGAGATGCTGACCGTCATGAAGCAGATGGGCGTGGTCACCGAAAAGCACCACCACGAGGTCGCCCCCAGCCAGCATGAGCTGGGCATCAAGTTCGATACCCTGGTACGCATCGCCGACAATCTGCAGATTTACAAGTACGTGGTTCAGAACGTCGCCCATTCCTACGGCAAGACGGCGACCTTCATGCCCAAGCCGGTGGTCGGCGACAACGGCTCGGGCATGCACACCCATCAGTCCCTGTGGAAGGACGGCAAGCCCTTGTTTGCCGGCAACGGCTATGCCGATCTCTCCGAGACGGCGCTGTATTACATCGGCGGCATCATCAAGCACGCCAAGGCGCTCAATGCCTTCACCAATCCCACGACCAACAGCTACAAGCGCCTGATCCCCGGCTTCGAGGCGCCGGTGCTGCTGGCCTATTCGGCCCGCAACCGCTCGGCCGCCTGCCGCATCCCGTTTGCCGCCAGCCCCAACGGCAAGCGCGTCGAGGTGCGCTTCCCGGACCCGGCGGCGAATCCCTATCTGGCGTTCACCGCCATGCTGATGGCCGGGCTCGACGGCATCGAGAACAAGATCCACCCCGGCGATCCCATGGACAAGGACCTTTACGCCCTGCCGCCGGAAGAGCTCAAGGACGTCCCCACGGTGTGCGCCTCCCTGCGCGACGCCTTGAACGCCCTCGACGACGACCGCGATTTCCTGAAAAAGGGCGATGTCTTTTCCGACGACCAGATCAACGGCTATCTGGAACTCAAGTGGGAGGAGGTGACCTCGTTCGAGCACACCCCCCACCCGGTCGAGTTCTCGATGTACTACTCGGTCTAGATGCCAGACCCAGGGGGCGGCTTTCTCGCGTCTGGCCGCCCCCGGCCCCCGGGGCCCGGCCTGGCCCCATGGGGCGACCCCCCTCCCCCGTCACCGGTCGTGGCGGGGGAGTCTTTTGCAGCGGAACCGGACCTTATGCCGGATCGACCGGCGTCGGACGGCCGCCATTGCCCAGGGCGACATAGACGAAGCGGCCTTCGGTGACCGTGAGCTCGCCGGGCTCGCCGCGCCGGCGCACCGCCACCTCGATATGGGTTGAAATCGAGGTCCGCCCGATGCCCACGATCTCGGCATAGACGCTGAGCCAGTCGCCGGCCAGAACCGGGCGCAGGAACTTCATCGCCTCGATGGCCACCGTTGCCACCGGCCGGCCGGCACGCCGCGCCGCCACCAGCCCGCCGGCGATGTCCATTTCCGAAAGAATCCAGCCGCCGAAAATATGGCCGTTGTAATTGATGTCGGCCGGGCGCGGCACCAGCCTCAGGATCGGCTCGCGGGTCTTCGATTTGCTGTTCACGACCATCACACTCCCTTGGGTCGAACTCAGGCGCGTCTACAATATCTTGTTGTTGGCTCCATCTCACCTCCTTTATAGTGAGCCGGCGTTTGAGCCAAGTTGGTGTATCATGCAGGAGATGGCGGATTTGTTCGAGACCGCGCCCCGCGGTTCCACAAGCTACTCGGCCAAGGATATCGAGGTCCTTGAGGGGTTGGAGCCGGTGCGCCGGCGCCCCGGCATGTATGTCGGCGGCACCGACGAGCACGGCCTGCACCATCTGGCGGCCGAGGTTCTCGACAATGCCATGGACGAAGCGGTGGCCGGCCACGCCAGCCGCATCGAGGTCACCCTTCAGGCCGACGGCAGCCTCAGCGTCGATGACAACGGGCGCGGCATTCCGATCGATCCCCACCCCAAGTTCCGCGACAAATCGGCGCTCGAGGTCATCCTCACCACGCTGCACGCCGGCGGCAAGTTCGGCGGCAAGGTCTACCGCACGTCGGGCGGCCTGCACGGGGTCGGCGTCTCGGTGGTCAATGCGCTCTCGGAATTCCTCGAGGTCGAGGTCGCCCGCGACCGCCGCCTGTGGCGCCAGACCTTTGCGCGCGGGGCTCCTACGTCGAAACTGACCGATCAGGGCGCGGTCAGCAACCGCCGCGGGACAAGGGTGCGTTTTCGTCCCGATCCGGAGATTTTCGGGGCCAGTGCCCGCTTTCGCCCGGCCCGGCTCTACCGCATGGCGCGCTCCAAGGCCTATCTGTTCCGGGGCGTCGAGATCCGCTGGAGCTGCGATCCGGCGCTGCTCGAGGGGGATGCCGAGACGCCGGCATCCGCGGTGCTGCATTTCCCCGGCGGCCTGCGCGATTTTCTCGCTTCGCGCTGCCGCGAGCGGGCGATGGTGACGACCGATGTCTTCGCCGGCACGGGCACGCTCAACGGCGAGACCGGGCGCGTCGAATGGGCCATCGCCTGGCCCGAGGACGGCGCCGGCTTCATCAGCTCCTACTGCAACACGATTCCGACGCCGGATGGCGGGACGCACGAGACGGGGCTACGCCTCGCGCTCATGCGAAGCCTGAAGAATTACGCCGAAATGACTGGAAACAAAAAGGCTTCTTCCATCATTACCGGCGATGACGTTCTGGGTCCGGCCTGCGCCATGCTGTCGGTGTTCATCAAGAATCCCCAGTTCCAGGGCCAGACCAAGGAGAAGCTCTCCAATCCGGAGGTGGCGCGGCTCATCGAGCCGGTCATCCGCGATCATTTCGATCATTGGCTGTCGGGGGCGCCGGAGGCCGCCAATGCCTTGCTGGCGGCGATTCTGCTGCGCGCCGAGGAACGGCTGCGCCGGCGCCGGGAGCGCGAGATCAGCCGCAAGAGCGCCACCCGGCGCCTGCGCCTGCCCGGCAAACTGGCCGATTGCACCGAGGCCGGGGCAACTGACACCGAGCTGTTCCTGGTCGAAGGCGACTCGGCCGGCGGCTCGGCCAAGCAGGCCCGCGACCGGGCCCGTCAGGCGGTGCTGCCGCTCAGGGGCAAGATTCTCAACGTCGCTAGCGCCTCGCAGGCGCGCCTCAAGGAAAACCAGGAGCTCAGCGACCTGATCCAGGCCCTGGGCTGCGGCATCGGCGCCCAGTACCGCGACGACGCCCTGCGCTACGAGCGGGTCATCATCATGACCGATGCCGATGTCGATGGCGCCCATATCGCGACGCTCTTGATGACCTTCTTCTATCGCCAGATGCCGGAGCTGATCGCCAACCACCATCTCTATATCGCCCAGCCGCCGCTCTATCGCCTGGCCTGCAGGAACACCGTCGCCTATGCCCGCGACGAGGCCCATCGGGATGAACTTCTGGACAGCCTGTTCAAGGGCAAGGGCAAGGTCGAGATCTCCCGCTTCAAGGGCCTGGGCGAGATGTCGCCACGCCAGTTGCGCGAGACCACCATGAGCCCCGGGCACCGCACGCTCCTCAAAGTGCTGCTGCCGGAGGATGCGGAGGCGGCGCGCGAGACGGCGGACCTGGTCGAGCGGCTGATGGGCCGCAAGCCCGAGCTGCGCTTCCAGTTCATTCAGGAAAACGCCCGTCAGGTCACCGATCT
>CAZZKF010000054.1:6272-17331 GCA_964654995.1 uncultured Alphaproteobacteria bacterium
GGAACACGGTCATGAGCTTTGAATATCTGGGGCTCAGCGACGATGTGCTGCGCGCCGTCGCCGAGGCCGGTTACAGCGAACCGACACCGATTCAGCGCCAGGCCATCCCCACCGTGCTGCAGGGGCGCGACGTGCTTGGCATCGCCCAGACCGGGACCGGCAAGACCGCCTCGTTCACGCTGCCCATGCTCGACATTCTCTCCATGGGCCGGGCGCGGGCACGGATGCCGCGCTCGCTGATCATCGAGCCGACCCGCGAGCTCGCCGCCCAGGTCGCCGAAAGCTTCGAGCGCTACGGCAAATATTCGTCGCTGTCGATGGCGCTGCTGATCGGCGGCGTTTCCTTCGAGGATCAGGATCGCAAGCTCGATCGCGGCGTCGATGTGCTGATCGCCACCCCGGGGCGTCTGCTCGACCATTTCGAGCGCGGCAAGCTGATGCTCACCGGCGTCAAGATCCTGGTCATCGACGAGGCCGACCGCATGCTCGACATGGGCTTCATCCCGGATGTCGAGCGCATCTGCAAGCTGATTCCGATCAAGCCGCAGACGCTGTTCTTCTCGGCCACCATGCCGAAGGAAATCCGCCGCCTGGCCGATGCCTTTCTCGACGACCCCAAGGAGATCGCGGTGGCGCCGCCGGCAACAACCGCCGAAAACGTCGAGCAGCGCCTGGTGATCGTGCCGGAACGCGACAAGCGCCGGGCCTTGCGCGAGCTGCTGCGCCGCGACGAAGTCCACAACGCCATCATCTTCTGCAACCGCAAACGCGATGTCGATGTGCTCTACAAGTCGCTGGTCAGCCATGGCTTTTCGGCTGCCGCCCTGCACGGCGACATGGACCAGTTCCAGCGCATGAAGGTGCTGGCCGAGTTCAAGGACGCCCAGGTCGAGCTGCTGGTCGCCAGCGACGTGGCGGCGCGCGGGCTCGACATTCCGGCGGTCAGTCACATCTTCAATTTCGATGTGCCGCTGCAGGCCGAGGATTACGTCCACCGGATCGGTCGCACCGGGCGCGCCGGGCGCTCGGGCCGGGCCTATATCATCGCCACGCCGGACGACGGCAAATATGTCGATGCCGTGCGCAAGCTGACCGGTCAGGACATCCCGCTGCTGCGCCTCGACGGCTTTGCCGCTGTCGATTTCGAGGAGTCCCCCCGCGGCCGCGGGCGGGGCCGCGGCGGCGGGCGCGCCCGAGAGAGCGGCGCCAGGGCCGAGGCCGGCAGTGATACGCGCAAGCGCCGGCGGCGTGGCGGGCGCCGCGACACGGAAGCCGGCGCCGAAGCCGTGGCGCCAGCCCCGGCCGCCGCCGATCAGCCCGCACCTGATGCCGGCGAAGCCGCCTCCGAGACCGCCGCCCCCGAGGCGGCACCGGAAGGCGCCCCGCGCAAGCGCCGGCGGCGCGGTGGGCGCCGCAGATCCCAGCGCGCGGATACGGCATCCGGGCAGACGCCGGCGGCCGCCGAGTCGCAATCGAACCAACAGCCGCGTAAACGCGAGAGCAAACCCGAACCGGGCCTCGGCGACGACCTGCCGGGCTTCATGAAACGCACCCTCGAGCAGCGCGAGGCCCGCAAGAAGAAGCGCCGGCCGCGCGGTTCCGATACGGCGTCAAAAAAGGGGTCCTGAGCCCGCCTCTCCCCGGTCTCAACGGCCGCGGTAGGCGGGTACGCCCTGATCCGGCAGCCACAGGCCGGCGGGCGGCGGCCCGCTTTGATAGAACACGTCGATGGGAATGCCGCCGCGCGGGTACCAGTAGCCGCCGATCCGCAGCCATTTGGGCTCCAGCTCGGCCTCCAGGCGCCTGGCGATCATCAGGGTGCAGGCCTCGTGAAATCCGGCGTGATTGCGAAACGCGGCGAGAAACAGCTTTAAGGACTTGCTTTCGAGGATTCGCGTCCCCGGCACATAGTCGATGACCAGATGAGCGAAATCGGGCTGGCCGGTTACCGGGCACAGGCTGGTGAATTCCGGACAGGTGAAGCGCACCAGATAGACCGTATCCGGGTTCGGATTGGCGACGGTTTCCAGCACGGCCTCGTCGGGCGAGGCGGGAATTTCCGCCTGCCCGCCCAGTTGCGTGAGCTTCTGATAGTCGACGTCGCTCATGGCTCGCCCTCCAGCCGCCTCCCCGGGGACCCGTCCCATTGATACATCATCCGCACGGGTCGAGGCGAGCCCGAAGCGGCGCCCGGATGCCACGCTTGAACGGGTGGATAAGTCTCGCTAGGTTCGGGGCGTATTCTCCCGTCAGTGATTTCACAACAATGCGACAAAGAGTTCTCATGGACATTCGGGACGGCTTTATCGGCACCATTGGCCAGACGCCGCTCATCCGCCTCAATCGGGCCTCGGAAGAGACGGGCTGCGAAATTCTCGGCAAGGCGGAGTTTCTCAACCCCGGCGGCTCGGTCAAGGACCGCGCCGCCCTCTACATCATCCGCGATGCCGAGGAGCGCGGGGCTCTGCGCCCCGGTGGGGTGATCGTCGAGGGCACGGCCGGCAATACCGGCATCGGCATCGCCTTGGTCGCCAATGCGCTCGGCTACCGCTCGGTGATCGTCATCCCCGAGACCCAGAGCCAAGAGAAAAAGGACATGCTGCGCCTGTGCGGCGCCGATCTGCGCCAGGTCCCGGCGGTCCCCTACTCCGATCCCGGAAACTATGTGCGGGTCTCGGGGCGCCTGGCCGAGGAGATCGATGCGAGCGATCCGGCCGGAGCGATCTGGGCCAACCAGTTCGACAATGTCGCCAACCGCCGCGCTCACTATGAAACCACCGGGCCGGAGATCTGGCAGCAGACCGATGGCAAGGTCGATGCCTTCATCTGTTCGGTCGGCACCGGCGGCACGCTGGCCGGCGTCTCGATGGCGCTCAAGGAACGCAACCCCAGGGTCAGGGTGGTGCTGTCCGATCCCCTCGGCTCGGCGCTCTATCACTACTACAGGCACGGCGAGCTGAAGGCGGAAGGCGAGTCGATCACCGAGGGCATCGGCCAGGGCCGGATCACCGCCAATCTCGAAGGCGTCGAGATCGACGATGCCCTGCAGGTCACGGACGAGGAGGCTCTCCCGGTCATATTCGATCTGTTGCGGCACGAAGGGCTGTGCCTCGGCGGCTCCACCGGCATCAACGTCATGGGCGCCATCAAGCTCGCCCGCGAAATGGGCCCCGGCCACACGATTGTCACGATTCTGGCCGACTACGGCACCCGCTATCAAAGCAAGCTGTTCAATCCGGCGTTCCTGCGGGCCCGCAACCTGCCGGTCCCCGACTGGCTCGATGACGCCGGCTAAGGAGGTGCGCGGATGATCCTGCCTGCCAAAGATGCCCTGGTTTCCACCGAGTGGCTGGCCCGCCATCTCGAGGCGCCGGACGTGCGCGTCGTCGATGCCTCGTGGTATCTGCCGGATGAAGGGCGCAACCCTGCCCGGGAATTCGTCCGTGCCCATATCCCCGGCACGGTCTATTTCGATATCGACGAGATCTGCGATGACGAGAGCGAGCTGCCGCACATGCTGCCCTCGCCGGTCAAGTTTTCCGCCCGCGTGCGCAAGCTGGGGCTGGGCGACGGCAACCGCATCATCGTCTATGACAGCGGCAACGGCCTGGCGGCCCCGCGGGTGTGGTGGATGTTCCGCGCCTTCGGCCATGACGAGGTCTCGGTGCTGGATGGCGGCCTGCACAAATGGCGGGCCGAGGACCGGCCGGTCGACGATGCCCCGGCGATCCCGCGCGAGCGCCATTTCACCGCCCGGCTGGATACCACCCTGGTGCGCGATTTCGACCAGATGAAGGCCAATCTGGACAGCCGCGCCGAGCAGGTGGTGGATTCGCGCTCGCCGGGCCGCTTCGCCGGCAGCGCGCCGGAGCCGCGCCCGGGCCTGCGCGGCGGCCATATTCCCGGCAGCCTGAATATGCCCTATGACCGCCTGATCGCGGATGACGGCACCTTTCTGCCGCCCCCGGCGCTGACGGAAGCCTTCGAGGCCGCCGGCGTCGATCTGACCCGCCCGATTGTCACCACCTGCGGCTCGGGCGTCAGCGCCGCGGTGCTGTTTCTGGCCTTGCATCTGCTGGGCTGCCGGCGCATCGCCCTCTATGACGGCTCGTGGTCGGAATGGGGGGCGCGCGACGACGCCCCGGTCGAAACCGGCGGCGCCGACGGCAATCAGTAAAACAGGCGGCTCAGGAATTCGCGGGTGCGGGGCTCGGCGGGCCGATCGAAAAACCGGTCCGGCGGCGCCGTCTCGATGATCCGGCCTTCATCCATGAACACCATGCGGTGCGCGAGGCGCCGGGCAAAGCCCATCTCGTGGGTGACGCAGACCATGGTCATCCCCTCGTCCGCCAGATCGAGGATGACATCGAGCACCTCCTTGATCATTTCCGGGTCGAGGGCCGAGGTCGGCTCATCGAACAGCATGATCCGGGGTACCATGCACAGCGCCCGGGCAATGGCGACGCGCTGCTGCTGGCCGCCCGAGAGCTGCGCCGGATACTTGTCGGCCTGATCGCCGACGTGAACGCGGTCCAGCAGCGCCAGGGCGCGTTGGCGGGCTTCCTCCCGGCTCACGCCGCCGGCGTGCACCGGCGCCAGCGTGCAGTTCTCCAGCACGCTCAGGTGCGGGAACAGGTTGAACTGCTGAAACACCATGCCGACCCGGCGGCGCACCTGCAGATTGGCCTGCGGCGTGCCGTCGAGCACGATCCCGTCCACCTCGACGCGGCCCTGCTGATGGTCCTCGAGGCCGTTGATGCAGCGCAGCAAGGTCGATTTGCCCGAGCCCGAAGGCCCGCAGATCACCACCCGCTCGCCCTCGCCGACGACCAGATCGATGCCGTCCAGAACCTGCGCCGATCCGAACCACTTGGAGACGCCGGCCAGCGTGATCGCCGCTGCGCGTGTCGGTTCCGTCATGCCCGTCCCCCGGTTTGTGTGACCTCGAAGCGCCGGCCCACCCTCGAGAGCGCAAAGCAGAAGGCCCAGAACACCGCCCCGGCAAAAACGTAACCTTCGCGCGCGTATCCCAGCCAGGCGGGATCGGTGGCCGCCGCCTGGACCATGCCGAGAAGGTCGAACAGGCCGATGATCAGCAAAAGCGTGCTGTCCTTGAACAGGCTGACGAAGGTGTTGACCAGCCCCGGCACGACCAGCGTGAGCGCCTGCGGCAGGATGATGCGCACCGTCATCTGCACCTCGTTGAGGCCGAGGGCGCGGGCCGCCTCGAACTGGCCCCTGGGGATCGCCTGCAGGCCGCCGCGCACCACCTCGGCGACATAGGCCGAGGTGAACAGGGTTATGCCGATCAGCGCCCGCAGCAGCTTGTCGGGCACCACGCCGCCGGGCAGGAACAGCGGCAGCATCACCGAGGCCATGAACAGCACCGCAATCAGCGGCACGCCGCGCCACAGCTCGATAAAGGCGATGGCCAGCGCGCGCACCACCGGCAGCTTCGAGCGCCGCGCCAGGGCCAGCGCGACGCCGAGCGGCGCCGAGCCCAGCATGCCGGCAATCGCGGCGGTGAGCGTCAGCATCAGCCCGCCCCATTTTTCGGTGGGCACCGCGGCAAGGCCGAAAATACCGCCGGCCAGCAGACCCCAGGCGAGCCCGGGATAGACCAGAAACAGGAGGCCGGCGAACAGCCCGCGCCGCCGGCGGGCGCGGATCACCGCAATCAGCAGGCCGAGGAACAGGATCAGCGCCGCATCCACCCGCCAGCGCGCGGCCTCGGGGTAAAAGCCATAGACGAACTGCGCCAGGCGCATACGGATGAACACCCAGCAGGCGCCCTCGCCCGTACACGCGCTGCGGTCGGCGCCGGCAAAATGGGCGTCCGTAATCGCCCAGTCGATCAGCGGCACCAGCGCCCAGCCGACCAGCAGGGCAAGCGACAGCGTCACCACCGTGCCCACGGGGCCGGGAAACAGCCGCGGTCGAGCCCAGGACCAGATTTGTGCGAGGCCCCTCATCACCCCGCGCCGCCCGCCGCCAGACGCCGGTTGTACGCGTTCATGGCGGCCGAAATCGACAGGCTGACGGTGAGGTACACGGCCATGGTGATCGCCAGCACCTCGATCGCCTGACCGGTCTGATTGAGCACGGTGCCACCGAACACCGACATCAGATCGGGATAGGCCACCGCAGTCGCCAGGGTGCTGTTCTTGAGGACATCGAGATACTGGCTGGTTGCCGGCGGCACGATGATGCGCAGAGCCTGCGGCAGCACCACGAAACGCAGCACCGCGCCGGGCGCGAGCCCGAGGGCGCGGGCCGCCTCCCATTGACCGCGATCGACCCCTTCGAGGCCGGCGCGCACCAGCTCGGCAATATAGGCCGAGGTATAGACGGTCAGGGCGAGGACCATGGCGACGAATTCGGGGATCAGCACCAGCCCGCCCGACAGCCCGAAGCGGCCCGGGCGCGCCACCTCCCAGGGGCCGATCCAGCCGCCGGCAACAGCCGCCAGCCCGGCCGCCAGAATGCCGAGGCCCAGCCCGATGGCGCCGCCGCGCCGCCCGGCCACACGCCGGCCCAACCATCGCCCCAGAAGACCGGCACCGAGCACCACGACTAGCGCCAGCCCCATGCCCGAACCCGGCGCCGGCGCATAAAGACCGCGGTTGTTGAGATAGAAAAGCCCGGCGAACTCCAGGCTGTCGCGAGGGCCGGGGAGCGCGCGCAGGACCGCAAAATACCAGAAAAAGACCTGAAGCAATACTGGAATATTTCTGAACAACTCTATGTAAACTCTGGAAAGTCCGGATGCCATCCAGTTCCCGGAGACGCGGGCGATGCCAATCACCAGCCCGAGGACCGTGGCGCCGACGATGGCGATCACGGTGAGCACCAGGGTGTTGATGAGCCCGACCACGAACACCCGGCCGTAGCTCGATCCTTCGTCGTAATCGATCAGATGCATGATGATGTCGAAGCCGGCGGCGACCTTGAGGAAGCCGAAGCCGGTGGCAATTCCCTGACGCGCAAGATTGTCGGCCGCGGTGCGCACGGCCAGTGCCGCGAGCGCCGCCAGACCGGCCAGCACCAGCGCCTGAACGATCCAGCGGCGCAGACGCAGCGGCATCGACGATGGCACCGCGCTCATCGGATGGGCGGCGCGAAAATCAGCCCGCCGTCGCGCCAAAGCCGGTTGAGCCGGCGCGGCAGATCGAGCCCCGAGCCGGGCCCGAAATTGCGCGCGTAGCTTTCGCCGTAATTGCCGACGTGGCGGATGATGTCGCGGGCCCAGTCACGCGACAGGCCAAGCTGCGCCCCGGCCGCGCCGTCGATGCCGAGCAGGCGGCGGATTTCGGGATTCGAGGATGTGCGCATCGCCTCGACATTGTCCGAGCGCACGCCCAGTTCCTCGGCCAGAATCATGGCATTGAGAGTCCAGCGCACGATATCCGCCCACCTGTTGTCGCCATGGCGAACCACCGGGCCCAGCGGTTCCTTGGAAATGATCTCCGGCAGAATCACGTGGGCGCCGGCGTCCCGGAGCTTGCGCGATTGCGCCGCCAGGGCGGAGAGATCATCGGCGTAGGCGTCGCAGCGCCCCGAATCATAGGCGCGGACCACCTCGTCGAGCTTCTCGTACGTGACGATCTGATAGGCAAGCCCGCGTGAGCGGAAGAAATCGGCGACGTTCAGCTCGGTGGTGCTGCCGGACGTCACGCACAGGGTGGCGCCGGCCAGCTCTTCGGCATGGGCGACACCCAGATCCCTGCGCACCATGAAGCCCTGGCCGTCATAGAAATTGATGCCGGCGAAATCGAAGCCGAGCGCAGTGTCGCGCGTCAGCGTCCAGGTGGTGTTGCGGATGAGGACGTCGATCTCGCCCGCCTGCAGGGCGGTAAAGCGTTCCTTGGCCGAGACGGGAATGAAGCGCGCCCGGCCCGGATCGCCGAAGACAGCGCTGGCCACCGCCCGGCAGAGATCGACATCGAAGCCGCGCCAGACGCCGGCGTTATCGAGAAAGGCAAAGCCGGCCATCCCGGGATTGACGCCGCAACGCACGGCCCCGCGCGCCTTCACCTCGGCGAGCGTATCGGCCCGCGCAGCCGGGACCGCGATGGCCAGCAGGATCACGCAAGCGACAAGGATCGCAAGTCCGCGTTTCATGGTTCAGCCGCCCCTCCCCGATTGCCACGCCATGCTAACCCGGATATCACTGATTTTGAAACGGCTCACACCGTCAACCGCATTGGCTGGCCATCATGAAGAAGGATACCCGGATCACCAGAACCGGACGTGAGCGCGACGTGAGCGCAGGCGCCGTCAACCCGCCGGTCTATCACGCCTCCACCGTGGTGTTCGACAGCTTGGCCGAGCTGCGCGCCGCCTGGCCGAAGCGCGCCGACGCGCCCTATTACGGGCGCTACGGCATGCCCACCGCCTTTGCGCTCAGGGCCGCGCTGACCGAGCTCGAAGGCGGGTTCGACACCATGCTGTTCCCCTCCGGCCTGGCCGCCGTCACCCAGACGATGCTCGCCTTCATCTCGGCCGGCGACCATGTGCTCATGACCGATTCGGCCTATGGCCCGACCCGCCGCTTCTGCACCGACAGCTTGAAGCGCCTGGGCGTCGAGACGACGTTCTACGACCCCCTGATCGGCGCCGAAATCGCCGATCTGATGCGCGAGAACACGTCGCTGGTGTTTCTCGAATCGCCGGGCTCGCTGACCTTCGAGGTTCAGGACGTGCCGGCGATCGCTGCCGCCGCCCGCGAGCACGGCGCGGTGAGCGTCATCGACAACACCTGGGCGACGCCCTACTTCTTCCGGCCGCTGGACCACGGCGTCGATGTGGCGATCGAGGCGGCGACCAAGTTCATCGTCGGCCATTCGGACGCCATGCTGGGCACGGCCACCGCCAACGAAGCCGCCTGGCCCCGGCTCAAGCGCACGGCCTTTCGCCTCGGCCAATGCGCCGGGCCCGACGACGTCTATCTGGCCCTGCGCGGCCTGCGCACATTGGGCGTCCGGCTGGAGCGCCATCAGCGCAACGGCCTCGCCGTCGCCCGCTGGCTGGCGGCCCGCCCGGAGGTCGCCCGTGTCCTTCACCCCGCCCTTGAGAGCGATCCCGGCCACGGCCTGTGGCAACGCGACTTCGACGGCGCCCCCGGGGTGTTCGGCGTGGCGTTGAAACAGGGCGACGAGCAGGCGGTGGCCGCCCTGATCGACGGCCTGGAGCTGTTCGGGATCGGCTATTCCTGGGGCGGCTTCGAGAGCCTGATCGTACCTGGCGAGCCCATTCGCACCGCCCGGCCCTATGAGGGACCGGGCCCCTTGCTGCGGCTTCATATCGGCCTCGAGGACCCGGACGATCTGATCGCCGACCTGGCGGCCGGCTTTGAACGCTTCAACCGGGCCCTAGGCGGTTAGTCCGCGCGGCGGCAAAACCAGCGTGAGCGCGAACAGGGCGGCGGCGGCCACCACGATCGACGGCCCGGCCGGGGTATCGAGCCTGAACGAGGCGGCGAGCCCGCCGGCAACTGCGAGCACGCCGAAGGCGGCGGCGAGCCCGGCCATGCCCTCGGGCGTGGCGGTAAAGCGCCGGGCGGCGGCGGCCGGAATGATCAGCAGCGAGGTGATCAGCAGGATGCCCACCACCTTCATCGCCACCGCGATGACCAGCGCCAGCAGCAGCATGAAGGCGAGCCGCACGGGCGCCACCGCCACGCCTTCGACCCGGGCCAGGTCCTCATGCACGGTGATCGCCAGCAGGGGCCGCCAGATGACCGCCAGAATGGCCAGCGCCAGCGCGCCGCCGCCATAGACCCACCAGATGTCCGTGGGGCCGACCGACAGCACGTCGCCGAACAGATAGCCCATCAGATCGACCCGCAGGCTGGCGATAAAGGCGATGGTCACCAGCCCCAGCGACAGGCTGGCGTGGGCCATGATGCCGAGCACCGTGTCGCTGGCCAGCCGGCGCTGGCGCTGCAGGGCGGCGAGCGTCAGCGCCATCGCCACGCAGATGACGATGACGCCGATGGTCGGCGCCAGCCCGAGCGCAAAGCCCAGCGCCACGCCAAGCAGCGCCGAATGGGCAATCGCATCGCCGAAATAGGCCATGCGCCGCCACACGATGAACGCCCCCAGGGGCCCGGCGACCAGCGCCACGCCGGCGCCGACGATCAGCGCGCGCAGCAGAAAGTCATCCATGGCCGCCGTCTCCCGGCCCGGCATCGGGTGGCGCCGCCACCACCTCGCCGGCAATGGTGTGGGCGTGATCGTGGGCATGGGTGTAGATCGCCAGCTCGCGCGCATTCGCGACCCCGAACAGGTCGAGGTAGGCGGGATGGCGGGCGACGCTTTCCGGCGTGCCGCTGCAGCAGACGTGGTGGTTGAGGCAGATCACCCGATCGGTCTGGGCCATCACCAGATGGAGATCGTGGGAGACCAGCAGCACGCCGCAGCCGTAGCGCCGGCGCAAGTCCGCGATCAGGCGGTAGAGCGCCACCTGACCGGCCAGATCGACGCCCTGGGCGGGCTCGTCGAGGACCAGCAGCCGGGGCTCGCGCAGCAGCGCCCGAGCGAGCAGCACCCGGCGCAGCTCGCCGCCCGAGACCGTCTGGACCGGCGCGTTCATCAGATGCCCGGCGCCGACCTCGTCGAGCGCGCTCTGGCAGCGCCGGCGCGGCGCCGGCGCCCCCAATGTGAGGAAGCGGCGCACGGTCAGGGGCAGCACATCGTCGATGGCGACCGCTTGCGGCACATAGCCGATGCGCAGGTCCGGCGCCCGCACGATGCGGCCGGCCGCCGGCACAACCAATCCCAGGGCGATGCGCACCAGCGTCGTCTTGCCGGAGCCGTTGGGGCCGATCAGCGTGACGATCTCGCCCGCATCCACGCTCAGCGAGACGTGATCGAGAATCCTGTGGCCGGCGATGATGAAATCGACACCGTCCAGCGCCAGCAGGCGCCGGGCCGGCGGCGCCGCGGTTGTCTCGTCCGGTGCGGGGGTCTCGGGCGGTGTCGACAATTGCCATCTCCGTTCGCTTGCGGCTACCTTAGGGCCATGACCGAGCCCCCGGCAACGCCCGATTTCGCCACCG
>CAZZKF010000055.1:0-17235 GCA_964654995.1 uncultured Alphaproteobacteria bacterium
GACTTCGTGCGCCGCGGAATTCTGTAAGCCCTTCATTTCCCATCTTCTGCCCACCGGGCGCGCCGGCCATTGGTCGCCGCGTCACGCAAGGAGTCTGCGATGGCAACTGTCTTTCCACTCGATCTGCCGGCGAGCCCGGGGATCGAGTCGAGCCGCTTCGGGCTCGAGTTCAACAACACCGTGTTCACCAGCCCGGTCAACCGCGTGAGCCAGGTGCTGCGCCGCCCGGGCAGCCTGTGGTCGGGGCTCTACAAGCTGCCGCCCATGGCCGGATCGGACGCGCGGGCCTGGAAGGCCTGGCTGACCTCGCTGGCCGGCACGGCCGGCACCTTCAAGGGCTTCGATCCTGATGCGCGTGTGCCGCAAGGATCGGCCCAGAACGGCCAGGGCCTGGTGAACGGCGCCGGCCAGACCGGCAACAGCCTGGCAACCGACGGCTGGCCGGCCAACGCCACCGGGCTGCTGCTGCCCGGCGACTATTTCCAGGTCGGCAATCAGTTGAAGCTGATTACCGAGCAGGTGGATGCGGACGCGCTCGGCAAGGCAACGCTCACCTTCGAGCCAGCGCTTCACAAGAGCCCGGCGGACAATGCCGCCATCGTCGTCGTCAATCCGGTTGGCCTCTTCCGGCTCGTTGACGATGCGGCCGCTGCCTGGGAGGCCGACCGGGTGGGGAGCCACGGCTTTTCCTTTGCCTTCATCGAGGTGCCCGAGACATGAGCGATCGAAATCTGACGGCCGGCGTGACGGCCGAAACCGAGGCCGCGCAGACAACTGCGGTCGCCTTTGTCGAGCTGGATTTCGCTTCCGGCCCGGTGCGCTGCTGGACCGGGGTGGGGCCGGTCACCGCCGCCATGCCCGGCGAAGCGGCGGTCACCTGGGAAGGTGTCGGCGATCTGGGGCGCATCGAGGCGGTCGCCGAAAGCTCGGATCGTCGGCAGAACGGTGTGCGTCTTGCACTGTCCGGCGTCAACAATGCGTTGCTGGGAACCGCGCTTACAGAAGATTATCAGGGCCGCCGGGCGCGGATGTGGATTGCCTTCGTCGATGCCGCGGGCGCCATCATTGCCGACCCGGTGCCGGTGTTCGGCGGCCTCATGGACGTGATGGAAACGGCGGATGGCGATGCCACTGGCACCATCACGCTCGACTGCGAATCCCGCGAGGCGCAGCTCGCACGCGCATCCACAAGCCTGCTCACCGATCAGGAGCAGCAGCGCCTGTACCCGGGCGATCGCGGCCTCGAATTCGTGCAGGAACTGCAATCCAAGGAAATCCTGTGGGGGGCACCATCGCCGATGCCGGCCTCGGGCCCGGGGCCGGGCAGCAGCATCTCACCGCGCTTCTTCAAGATCCGATGAACCGGGAGCCTGACTGGCCCGAGCGCCTGATGGCGGAAATTGCCCGCCATGAGGGAGAACGCTTTGCCTGGGGCCGTTTCGATTGCGCGCTGTTCGCCTGCAATGTCGTCAACGCCATGACCGGCGAGGACCCGGCAAAAGAATTTCGCGGCCGCTATCGATCCGAGCGCGGCGCACGCCGGGCATTGCGCGCCCATGGCAAGGGCACGCTTTATGCCACCGCATGCCATGCCTTCGGCCACCCGATTGTGCCGGCCCTCGCCCAGCGCGGCGATGTCGTCTACCTCGACCGCCGCCATGGCGGGCCGGCCCTGGGGATCTGCACCGGGGGTATGGCGGCTTTTGCCGGCGATGGCGTCGTCTATCGGCCGATGAGTGACATCCGTTGTGCATGGAGGACAGGTCGTGGGTAAGGTCATCAAGACGATTGCAATCGGTGCTGCGGCAGGGGCGCTTGTGGTTGCCACCGGCGGTTCGTTTGCCCCGGCGATATTCGGCGGTCAACTGCTGCCTGCCGTCGGCCTTGGTGGCGGCATCATTACGCCGGGCCTGACGGCGCTTGGTGCGATCGGTGGTGCCGTGGCTGCCGGCGGCCTCAAGGCGCTGAGCGCCCTGGCCAAAGCATTTGCTCCCAAGGTTGACCTGGGTACGGAGGCGGCTGGACGGACCGAGGAAATCCGCTCTGCGACGGCGCCGCGCACCATCGTCTATGGCACCGTGCGCCTCGCCGGAACGCTGGTCTATGCCACCACTCACGGGACGGACAACAAGTATCTGAGCATGGTGTTCGTGGTGGCAAGCCACGAAATCGATGGCTTCCAGAGGTGGTATCTCAACGACGAGCCGGTGACCCTGGACGGTGCCGGCTTTGTCGCCAGCGGCCGCTTTGCTGGCAAGGTGAGGATCACGTCCCATGTCGGGACGACAACTCAGGCCGCCGATACGACGCTGGCCGCCGAAGTCGGCGAATGGACAACGGCGCATCAACTTAACGGGCTCGCCTATTACGTCGTTCGTTTCGAGTTCGACCCGGAGGTGTTCGTCAATGGCCGGCCTCGGGTCAACGCGGTCATTCGCGGCGCCAAGCTGTTCGACCCCCGGACCTCGACGACCGCCTGGTCGGACAACTGGGCGCTGGTGCTGCGCGACTATCTGACCCGCGGTCCCCTGGGATGCCGTATTCCGGCTGCCGATATCGACGACGCATCGTTCATTGCTGCCGCCAATATCGCCGATGAGCTGGTGACGCTGAGGGATTCGACGACACAGAAACGCTACACGGCGGACGGCGTCGTCAATGTGACGCGGCCACGGGAAAGCGTGATCCGCGATATTCTGTCGGCTGGCGCCGGTCAGCTCATCTATCAGGGCGGCCGGTTCCGCTTGTATCCAGGAGCCGCCGTCGATGCGATAACGGTGACGCTCGACGAAAGCGATCTTCGCGGCCCCCTGACTGTGCAGGCGCGCCGACCTCGACGTGAGCTGGTCAACCGGGTGCGTGGCCAGTACATCGATGCGCGGTCCGATCTCTACCAGGCTGCCGATTATCCGGCCGTCACCAACGCCGCCTATGAAGCGCAGGACGGGGGTGACGTTCTGGAACTCGATCTCGATCTTCCCTTTACCACCGAAGGCCGGCGTGCCCAGCGCATTGCCAAGATCGCGCTGGAAGATGCGCGCCGGCAGATGACCGTGCAGTTTCCGGCCAAGCTCAAGGGATTGCAGGTCCAGGCCTGGAGCGTGGTGCGCGTGACCAACGCACGGTTCGGCTGGTCCGCCAAGGAATTCCGGGTCGTTGGCTGGCAGCTCTCGGCGGACGGCGGGGTTGATCTGGTGCTCAGGGAATATGACGCCAATATCTACGCCTGGAACGCGACAACCGATGAACAGGCCTTGGCGGCCCCGGCCGCCCCGACCCTTCAGGACGGGACGCAGGCCCCCGATGTAACGGGATTGTCAGTCGCGCCTTTGACGTTTGCACAAGGCGGGGCCAAAGTGCCCGGCCTGCAGGCCACATGGACGGCACCGGAAAAGGTCGTGACAGCGACCGAGGTTCAGTTCAAGCGCTCGTCCGATCCTGACTGGAAGCCGGGCCCGCCGGTTATTGATCCGCAGAACCCGCGCGTTCTTCTGTCTGGTGTTTTGCCGGACGAGAGCATCGACGTTCGGGTGCGCCACAAGACCGGCTTCGGCAAGTTCGGGGTCTGGGCGACGTCATCTGCCAACACATTGCCGGCAGACAGCTTCATTGCCACCGACGTTTTGACCGGGGCTGGCAAGGCGGTGGCCGAGCCGGGCGCCGACGTAACCGCCAACAACACGGCCGCCGATACGGTGGCCGTGAACGGCAAGGCGGCCGCTGCGGTGCAGGGGGAGACGGATGACTGGCTCAAGGATCGTCTGCAAGGCTCGTTGATACTGCTGACCAGTGATCCGACGAGCCTCACATGGATGCGGTTGTTCGGGGCTGTTGGCGGCAATGCCGGGCGCAAGTCTTTCCGGGTGATCCTGCATGCGGCCGGCGGGGGCTCAAATCCTGGCGAGCTCGACCTCGATGTGTTTTCCAGCTACGCCACAAACCACGATCAGATCGTGCTGCGGAGCGGCATAGCCCCCGGAAACTTGAGCGCCGTTCGTCTTGTCCATGACGTGGCGGCCGGCACCATGTATTTCGAGGCGCAGGTTCGGGCCAACGCTGCGGGCCAGTGGACGTTGCAGTATGACGTCACGCCGCAAAGGAGTTTCGGCAACGCGCTGACGGCAATCAACGACAAAACCCCTCCGGCGCCGACCGGCAAGATCACCACACTCGATCTGAGCGGAAATCAGGTCGCCGGCGCCGCCGTGAACACCGGCTCCGGCTCGGCTCTGGCCGGACAATTCTGCTGGCGGCGCACGGGGCAACTGGATATCGGCGGCAACAAGACGCTGACATCGGGTGGAAATCTGTCCGATCTGGTACGCCAGGATCAGGGAAACGGGGTCTTTCGCAACGTCGCCCGCGGGCTCTCCGCCTTCCTCGTGCGCGATCAGGTCGGCGTGACCTTCCCGCAGGCGTATCAGTCCATACCCAAGGTCTTTTTCATCCCCGGCGGGTTGACCCAATCGGCGTCGCTCACCGGCGATCAGGCCCAGGACTTTGTCGCCGATCAGCTTTCGACGGGCGGATTTACGCCGAAGCTGAAGGTCAAGCAGTTGGCGTCCGGCATCACCACGGTGACCGAGACCTCCGGATTCGCCGGCGGGCAGCCCTCCGGTCCGGCCTGGCAGGGCGACAAGGTGGATGTCAGCCCGGCGTTCGACAGCACCTACAAGTTCAACGTCAACGTGACCGTGCTGTCCTCGGGGGGTGCCGAACCGGAGCCTGGGTTCATCACGCTTGGCTTCTGGACCAATTCCGGCAGCGGCTGGGTGATGCGGGCAACGCAAACCTTCAGCCTCAGCGGCACGTACACGGTCAGCGTGATCGATGGCGCGTTGAGCGTTCATAGCGGCAAGGAGTTCGGCGTCTCGGTCGAGGCGGTGGACGCCAACGGCTCGTCGCTCGATAGCTTCAACAACGTCAAATACGACAAGGCGACGGCGCCGCCAGAGGTGACGGCAACGCCTTCGGGCGTGGCGGATGTGGTGGCGCTGGTGCTCGACGGAGCCGAGACATGACCTGGCGCCCCAGGACCTACGAGGACGCGGTGCGGACGAGACTGCCGGCGGCCAGGCGCAGCGGGCGGCTGGACTGGCGTCGGTCCGAACTGAGGGCGCTGGAGCGGGACGCCGCGCCTGATTTGGCGCTGCCGCAAAAGCCCATCGGCGATACAGGCGATGCCCATGTGAAATGCCCGGGATGCGGTATCTGGACCCATCCCTGGGCGCTTGTCGATGTGCGCGGCTTTCCCGGCGATCTTACGCGAGGCCAGGCCTGGGCCTGCCCCGGCTGCTGGGAGACCTGGTTGCGGGACAAGAAGATCACGCGAGCGCGGTGGCTGGAGTTCCACGGCGCGCCGGCGACGCTGATCGCCAAAGTGCAGGGGGGATAAGCATGGCCGGGCCGACGAATGCCGACATCATGCGGGCGATCAACGAGCAGAGCCGGGCGATCGGAAACCTCGAGGGAACCGTGAAGGCCATTGACGCAAAACTGGATATCAATGTCATCACCATTACCGACCGGCTCAACAATCACGCGGGCCGACTGCGGAAGATGGAGAATGGCCTGCAATGGTATGCCGGCGCGGCAACAGTCTTCGGTGGCCTGTTCGGCACCTTGATCGCTTGGCTCAAGGACAGGTTCTAAGACATTGGACGACACCGAGCGCGTCGACATTCTGAGCCCGGTGACGGGCCAGGTCCTGTTCAGCCACGAAGAGCTGATGTGCCCCGAGACGCAAGTTGTCAAGCTGGCGCCTGCGTTTGCCCGCGATCTGATGCTGCTGCGCCTGTCCTTCGGCCGGCCGATGATCGTCACCTCCTGCTGCCGCTCGGCGGCCCACAACGCCGCCGTCGGCGGGCATCCGCGCAGCCTGCATGTTTACGACCGGCCGGCCCATCCCACGGGCGGCACCTGCGCCATCGACGTGCGCCAGGGCGATGGGCCATACAATGCCGAGCTGATCGCCCGGGCGCTGGAAGCCGGCTGGTCGGTCGGGATCAAGGGGCGCGTGTTCTTTCATCTCGACCGCCGGCGCTACGTCGGCCTGGCGCGGGTGCTTTTCGGCTACCCGTGAGCGGGTGCGATTCACCGTTTCCCGTCCCCGCCGGAATCCGGCGATCGTTAACTGTGACAATGTGCACAATCCGTCCCGTCGTATTGCGGCGGGGCCTCTTCATGAAAGGAAACAGCAATGGATATCACCGACATCGTCGTCGCCGTGACCGGCGTCGTGCTGCCCTTTATCGTCGGCTTCGTCGCCGGCCAGTGGAACGCGATCCGCAAGGCCGCGGCGGCCAGCCCCAACCCGTTTGACGACAAGCTCGTGGAAGCGGTCGAGAGCCTGGCCGAGAAGATCGTGCGTGCCAAGCTGGAAGCGCCTGACAAGCCCTTGGGCGAGGGCTAGGAACGTGGGCAGCCTGCTGATCGCCAGCGTTGCCGGCGTCATCCTGACGGCTGTCGTGCTGTGGTGGAGCTTCCGGCAGGGCCGCCACCTTGAGCGCCGCAAACAGGCGGAGAAAGGGCTCGACAATGCGCGTGAAGCGAATGCTGTTGATGAGCGCGTCCGGCGTGCTTCTGACGCTGAGCTTGACCGGCTGCTCGACCGCTCCCAGCGCTGACTGCGCCTGGGTGAAGCGGATCATCACCAATTCCGACGATGTGCTGACGCGGCCCACCAAGGAGCAGATCACCGCGCACAACCTCAAGGTTCAACAGTTCTGCCGATAGTCCGGGACGGCTCTGACGAGAAGCCAGGGAGGGTGCCGGCAATCTGCGATCACATCGATCGGCGATCCGCAGACCGGACGGCCTCTGTGACCCGTGGCGGCCTTCTATTCACTTTCCCACGGCGCCTTGAGGGTTACGACCAGGACGATCGTATCGTCTTCGACCTGAACCGCTTTCTGGCCTTTCTTGGGCAACGGAATGTGGTTGCGCAGACAATACAGCATCAACGCCGCGCCGATTTCGGAAACGTCCAGCGTCAATCGAAACTCGTTTTCCGATCCGCGATTGAAAAAGCGTGCGACCGCGGTGATTTCCTCATTCGATTCCAGGCTGACATTGACGAATTCGCTGGTCCGGGCCTCTTCGTTGCTGCGTTCCAGATACGTCCGTACGGCTTCCCGGAATTCGTCTTGTGAAAAAATGATCTTTCGCCTCTCGCCCGGCATCTGATCTTCTCTCCTTTCCTAACACCGCGGTTCAGGATGAGTCCGATTTTCCGAACCAAAACCGATCCTCGCCTTGACTCGAATCGCAAAATTTCGGCGACCCGCCGACGACGGCCCCAGCCTTGGGATCGACTTTTCCAGCATACAACTTTTGAGCAGGTTTCAAAAAAATACCGGCCCTGAATGAGGGCCGGTAAGGTCGGTGGGGAAGGGTGATCTTGCCGGAGGGGCTAGAAAGATCGGCAAGTCACCCGGTCATCGGGAGTAACTCCCGAAATGCTCTCAGGACCAAGACATAGGTCGTAAGCCTAAATCGTCAAGAAATAATTAAAACCGACTGGGCCAAAGGAACTGGTCTATAAAGACTAATTCTGAAAATCATTTTCAAAAGGCCAAACCCTTTGTCAATTTGCGGTTGTCTGGCCGTAGCCAGCGGTGATCAAAGGGAAACGGCAGAAATCGCACCGCAGCTGTCGCTATGGTCAAGGAAGCGTCGCCGGGCCGGAAACAGCGCGCGCAAACGGACACGAAAAAGGGGGCGCCCGGTGGCGCCCCCCAGGTTTTTCGGCTCGTGGTAAGCCTAGAAGCGTTTGTTCACCTGAATACCAATCGTCCGTGGACGGTTGGTAATCTTGCTGGTCGGCTGACCATTGCCGACACCGATAAACACGTCGGCACGAACATCGAACACGTTCTCGGCGAAGATCACGATCTCGCCATCGAACGAGTCGCTGTGAACGCCGGCGCGCAGATTGACGATCTCGAAACTGCGCTGCGGCCGGTCATTGCCATTGCCCTCTTCGAACGGGCGCAGGTCGGTCCGCGACTTGCTCTTGTAGCTGAACTCGGCGCGGAGATAGCCGTCCCAGCCGTCGAGAGCCGGAATGACGTAGTTGTACTGCCCGGTGGCATTGAAGGTGACCTCGGGAATCCGCGGAATCTGGTCCCCCTTCTTGCCCGGAGCAAACAGCGTGACCGGCACGCCGCCGATGATTACGGTCGTTACCTGGTCCTGGGTCAGCTCTTTCTTCGGCAGCCAGCTCAAGCCGACAGTCATGTCGAACGCCGGCGTCGGCCGGGCAAACAGCTCGGCCTCGAGGCCCACGACTTCCGCCTTGCCGGCGTTGGTCACGAACCCGAAGGCGCCGGTTGGATCCTGGGCCTGCACCTGCAGGTTCTTCCACTTGATCAGGAAGGCCGAGATGTTCAGGACCGCCCGTTTGTCAAACCATGACGTCTTGGCGCCAACCTCGAAGTTCCACAACTGATCCGACCCGAACAAAGGCGGAATGTCGACGATGCCCTGGTTGTTGGTGCCGCCGAGGCGGAAACCCTGAGCGGCCAGCGCATAGAACAGGTGATCCTCTGTCGCCTGCCAGGACAGCTCGAACTTCTTGATCAGCTTGTCTTCGCCGGCCGACTGCAGGTTCGGGACCGGCACCGGCGGCGGGAACAGGGCGAACGGGAACTTCAGCACACCGAAGTCCGACTGGTCCACCCGGAACCAGCGCAGGCCCACCAACGCCTGCAACTGGTCGGTAATGTCGTAGGTGAGTTCCCCGAAGATCGCCTTCTCCTCGATATCCTTGTTGGCGATCCGCGCAAACACACATGGATGACACCCCGGGATGCCGGCGCCGACGGGAAGCGGGAAAATGGCAAACGGATCAGCCACGAACGGTGTTCCCGGGTCGAACACATCGCCGGTATCGGGATCGACCACCGGAACGAAACTCTGGAACTTGCTTTCGCGATCCCGATAGAAGAACCCGAGCAGCCACTGAATCGGCCCGCCGTGGGTCGAATTCATGCGGATCTCGAAATGCTTCTGTTTCAGGAACTGCCGCTGGTCGGTCATCGCCGGGAACAGATCCGGGCGCGTACAGGGATTGCCGCTGGGGCAGGTTGCACCTTCCGGTCCGACACCCAGGAAGAACAGGATCCAGGACGAGTCGAACTTGAACAGAAAGTCGCGGTCATAATACGAGCCGGTCGCCGTCAGATTGGCCCAGGGCAGTTCCCAGTTGATGGTCAGACTGTAGATCTGCTGATCATCGGGCTTGGCGGTGATCGTGTAATCGCCGACTTTCAGATCGCCGGTCTGGAACCGGGCGGCGTCGCTGACATTGTCGCGGAAGCCGATGTCGGTCGGATCCCCTCTTTGTTTGAAAGAATCAAAGGGTTGGAACCGCACGTCGCCCCCGGAATCGCGTTCCTGGAACCAGGCCATCAGGTCGACGGTCACCGTTTCCACGGGTTTCCAGCGAATCTGACCGCGTACGCCCGTGGTCTCGAACCAGTTCATGTTCTTCAGACCCAGGCGCACGTTGTCGATGAAACCGCTGTCGCGGCCCGAGTAGGCGACGATCCGTACGCCCAGCTTGTTTTCGACGAAGGGCACGTTGACCATGGCGTTGACCGCCCAGTTCTCTTCTCCGAACCGGGTTTCAGACACTTCGCCACGGAAATTGCCCTCGAAATCGACGAGATTCGGCTTGTTGGTGATAAACCGGACCGTGCCGCTTTGCGAGTTGGCGCCGAATGTCGTGCCCTGTGGCCCTTTCAGCACCTCGACCCGTTCCATGTCGAAAATCTTCAGGTCGGTCGTCTGCGAGCCGCTGTCGGACGTTGAATCCTGAACACCGGGAAGCGGCACTTCGTCATAATAGACCGCCACCTGCTGCTGACCGGCCGACGCGATGCCGCGAATGATGTAACGGCGTTCGCCGGGGCCGGTGTCGTTGAAAGTCAGCCCGGGAACCTGATAGGCGAAGTCCTCGAAATCGAAAACACCGAGCTTGTTGAGCATTTCTTCGCTCAGCGCGGTGATTGCGGTCGGAACATTCTGAAGTACTTCGACGCCGCGTTTGCGCGCCGTTACCGTGATTTCCTCGATCCCGAGACCGGCTTCGTCCGCTTGTGCTTCGTCACCTGCATTCTGAGCGAGAATCGCCGACGGCGTACCCAGGACCAAAGCCCCGGTCAAAACGCCAGCCAGCCACAACCGCCGCCTCGCAGGAGACGCCATGTTTCCAGTTGTCATGGGTCGGAACCTCCCTTGTATTGGGTTACGTCGCGCGATCGGCGCCGCCAACCCGGCAATGTTATGTGTTCTTGCCGTAAGAGAACGGGGGCAGGCTCGATCAACGCGTAACAAGGTTACAACAATAATACTCGAAATCATATGAAATTTCGCAGATCGGCCCCAAAAACTAATTTCTCGAAGGAAGGCCCGACCAGCCAGAACGTGATGCCGCGCCTCGATGCTGCCCTGGCGCGGGTAGGTAGCGGCCATGCGGCTGCAATGCCGGCGAGATCGATATAGAATGATCGGGCAGTACCGCGGGCCGGGCTCACGTCGATTCATGCGCTGATCCAGCGATGGAAGTTTTATCGCCCGCCCGGGGCTTGCGGAATGCCGGATCACATGGGGGCTTGGTGATGAGTGGATCGGCGACGCGACGAAGGATCGGTCCTAGCCGTGTCAGAACCGAAGCTGGCGATTGCCAAACCGGTCTGGTGCTCGTCTTTGATGGCGCCCGGGCATGAGCGGTCGCGCAAAACATCGCAAGGACGTCGAGGCCTGGACCCGTTACTGGAAGTCGTCGGATCCCGCTTCTACCGGCTGCCTGCCCGGACTGCCGCGCGAGGTATCCGGGAAATTCGAGGAGGTGTGGAGAGATTTCTTCGCAGGCCTGCCGGAGGGCGGGGCGGTTCTCGATCTTGGAACCGGCAGCGGCGCTGTCCTCCAGATCGCCCGTTCCGTGGCCAGGCAGTTGAAACTGACCGGTGTCGACTATTCCGGCTTTCTGCCATCTTTGGGGGATGGCATTTGCATGATGTCGGGTGTGCGCCTTGAGCAGCTGCCGTTTTCGGACAGCAGCTTCGATGCGGTGTGCAGCCAGTTTGCCCTGGAATATGCGGATCAGGCGGCGGCGGTGGCGGAGCTCGAGCGCGTTTTGGCCCCGGACGGCGTCCTGCTGATCATCGCCCACCACGCCGATAGCGTCATTGTTGCCCACAACAATCGCCGCCTATCGGTGCTTAAGGACATGACCGCAAAAGGCGGTCTGCTGGATCAGGCAAAGACGTTGATCAGGCGCGGGCGCCAGTTCGACCGAAGCGGCCATGTCCACCTGTCGGGCCTGCTTCACGATCTGCGTCAGCACTATCCCGAGCAAGGCGTGGTCAACGACATTGCCGGCGTGATGGTCCGGATCCTGGCTCAGACGAATGCGCTCAAGCCGCTGCGCATCCTGCGGGCCGAACTGACGTACGAGATCGGGCGGCTGACGGCGCTGCGATCCGCCGCCCTGACGGAGGCGCAGGCGCGCGCACTCGCGGATCGGATCGCCGACGCCCGTGCAGTCACGCTTTCGGCGCTTGATGTGCCGGGCGAGCCGACGCCGCTTGCCTGGTGTATTGCCAGCTCCGCATGAGCGCTCCGATGTTGTTCTTCATTTGCTGGACCAGCGCTGTAGTATAACTGGAATGCGAGCAACTCGCGTTGACCGTCGGGCAACAGTCACGACAGGCCAGGAAGGCTTGTTCTGCGGCCGATGCGTGGATCCGGAACTGTGTTGAGCGCGATCGAATCATGACCAAGCGAAAGGCGCCTCGTAGACAGGGGCAGGGCGGTGCGCCCTACGGGGGGCCCAGGGCGCAAGGTCGGAGCATTGGTGCGCCAGCACAGGACAGCGTGATCCGCTTTCTCCAGGCCGCTCTGGCGCATCGCCAGCGCGGCGATCTGGCGGCGGCCGAACAGGCCTGCCGGCAGGCCCTCGCCCTGGCTCCCGACCATCCCGACGGCCTGCACCTTCTGGGGCTCCTTCAGGCAACGGCCGGTGACAGGGAGGCCGGGGAACAGCTGATGCGCCGGTCTCTCGATCTCGCCCCCGATCAGCCGCATGTCTGGAACAACCTTGGCAATCTGCTGCGCGACAAGGGCGACACGAGGGCGGCCATCGACTGCTATCGCCGGGCCACCGGGCTCAAGGCCGACTATGGGGATGCCTGGTACAATCTCGGCCTCGCCCTGTCACAGGACGGCGCCTTTGCCGAGGCCCGTCGCAGCCTTGAGCAAGCCGCCCGGCTCTGCCCCGCGGACCCGCGCATCCATAACGCCTTGGGGACGGTCTATCGGGAGCTGGATCGGCTGGATGATGCCATCGCTTCCTACCGGCGGGCTTTGGACCTTAAGCCGCAATATTTTCGCGCGCTGCACAATCTCGGCGTCGCGCTCAAGATGGCGGAGCGCCCGGAAGAGGCGCTTGAATGCTATGACAAGGCCCTGGAAATCAACGGTCAGGTGCCGGAGCTTTTCTACAATCTCGGGAATGCCCTTTACGAGGTCGGCCAGATCGACAATGCGGTGGCGGCCTATCGTCGCGCGCTCGAGCTCCGTCCCGATTACCTGGATGCGCACGAGACGCTCAACAAGCTGTTCTGGCAGCACGGGGCAATGGATCGTTATCTCAAGTCCTATCCGCCGGCCATTCAGCGGTCACCGAAATCGCTTGAGCTGCGCCTTCGGTACGCGGACTGGCTGACGCTCGCACAGCGCGACCGTGAGGCGGAGGCGGTGATGCGCGAGGCAATACGGGAAATCGGCCCTGACGGCCGCCTGCATCATCACCTGGCCAAGGCTCTGGCCAACCAGACCCGGACGCGCGAGGCGCTGGAGCATTTCGAGACGGCCCTGCGTCTTGCTCCGAACATCGGCTCGATCCGCCTCGATTACGCCCGGCTTCTGATCATCATCGAGGATTATGACAAGGCGCTGCATGTCCTCGCCGCCTTTGAGGACCTGGCCCCGTTCGATCAGCAATACCTGGCGTACAAGGGGCTGTGCTGGCGTTTCCTGGGCGATCCGAGAGAGCCGGCGCTGAATGATTACGAACGGTTCGTCAGACCCATCCGGCTCGCGCCGCCCGAGGGCTATCGCGACATCGATGAATTCAACAAGGTCTTGAACCGCACGCTGGATGCCTATCACCGCACCAAGGTTCACCCGGCTGACCAGACGTTGCGCGGCGGCACCCAGACCCAGGGCAGCCTGTTCACCAGGAACAACCTGGTCATCCGCCAGCTGCGTGAATGCATCGAGCGCGCCGTCCGGCAATATATCGCCGACATGGAGGATGATCCGAGCCACCCGCTTCTGTGCCGCAAATCCTCGAAATTCAGGTTTGCCGGTTCATGGTCCTGCCGGCTGCGGGGCCGCGGCTTTCATGTCAACCATGTCCATGCCGAGGGCTGGATCAGCTCGTCCTATTACGTTTCGCTTCCCGACGTTGTGAAGAACGGCGATGGCCACCAGGGGTGGATCAAGTTCGGTGAAACCAGCCTCAGTCTGGGGTCGCGCGAACGGATCAGCCGGCTGATCCAGCCGCAAGAGGGCGTCCTCGTCCTCTTTCCCTCCTATTTTTATCACGGCACCATTCCCTTCGATTCCGATAGTGAGACCCGGACCACGACACCGTTCGATGTCGTGCCGGTGTGAACCACTTCTCGTTTCTGCCCCTCCTCGAGTCCCCTCCCTGCTCCTCCCTCCTTCTCCCGTCTGCCTTTCCCCTTCTCTTTCGACTCGACTTCCCCGTAGCCCATCTGACGCCTTGACCCGGACAGCCGCTGTTGGCCGCTTGCCGGTCAGCCCAAGGCAAATAAAAAAAGCGGCGGCCCGAAGGCCGCCGCCAGGTATTTTGACTGATTTTTCGGTCTCGACGTTTAGAACGACGCCGTGGCTCCGATGAAGAACCGCCGTCCCAGAACGTCATACGTCGACGGGTAGGTGTTCGACTGTTCGTTGGAATCGCCGATCAGTGGCGGCTTGTTGCCGCTGAGGTTGTCGACACCACCGTAGACGGTGAGGTATTCGGTGAACTGATAGGTGAACGAGAGGTCGAAGTAGTTCTCGGACCCCACCGAGTTCGGGAAACCACCGTCGAAGTCGTCAACACTTCCAATGTACCGCCACCGCAGCGACACCTGCGCCGGCCCGTTCGAGTAGGTCGTGCGCATGGTGTGCCGCCACTGCGGATCCGGCTCGCCGCAGGTCGGGCCAAAGAAGCCGGCGCAGTCCTTTCGCGGCGTGGTGATGATGGTCTGGAAGCTGTTGTTGATCACATAGGTGCCGGCAAAGGTGAAGCTCAACGTGCCGCCAACCTGCTCCAGACCGATATTGGCCATATCGAGGACGTAATCGATCTGAAGATCGATACCCTTGGTCTTGAGGTTCAACAGGTTGTCGTTGACCGCATCGACCACATCGATATTGCCATCGGGACGCCGGGTAATCGACTGACAGAACACGCTGTTCGGATCACCGATCCGGAAGCACTCGGAAATGATGTTGTTCACGCCGCCCGCACGGGTGGAGATGAAGCCATCAACCGAGATGTTGTAGTAGTCGACGATGATGTTGAGCCCCGGTGCGAAATCGGGCTGCAACACGGCGCCCAGCGTCCAGGTGTTGGCGCGTTCTTCCTGAAGCAGCGGATTGCCGCCGAACGAGCCCTCGATCTGCGAGTTGGCCTGACCGAAGGGGTCGATCACGCCGTCACCGTCGGAATCCGGCACGCCCTGCGCCAGGCACAGGTCGTTAATCCCGGCAGCCACCGGGTCCGGCGTATTGTCGGCTGCACAGGGGTCGGTTGCCGGCGGGAAGCCCTGGGAGATTCCCTGGAACAGCTCGACAATGCTGGGAGCCCGGATTGCCCGCTGGAACTGACCACGGAAGGTCACGCCCGGAATGACGGTCCAGTCACCGCCGCCCGAATAGGTCCAGACGGTCCCAACGTTCTGCAGTGAATAATCCGAGAACCGCAGAGCGCCGGACACCTGCAAGCGCTCGACACCGGGAACCCCTTCGATGACCGGGATGATGGTCTCCATGAACAGCTCCCAGAGATCGAAGCGGCCCTTGGTGGCCTGGCCGGCGTTGAAGCCGAGCACGTCACCGGCCGACAGGAACTCGTCGGGACGGAACTCGCTCGACTCGGCGCGATACTCGAAGCCGTAGGCGACACCGATCGGGCCGGCGCCGAGATCCCACAAGTCGCCGGTCACGCTGACGTTGGCGACCTGCTCCTGGATCGTGGTGACATTGGCGGCACCGACGCGGACAAAGTCGGCGGCGGCTTGCGAGATGTTGCCTTCACCGAAGATGTTCAACGGTACGCAGCCACCCGACGGGTCCGAACACACCAGGTTGCCGTTGTCGTCGAAGGTCGTCTTGATGGCCTGACGGAACCGTTTCTCGGAGACGTCATTGTTCAGCAGATTGGTCGCCTGGACCCGGCCGAAGCTGTAGAAGGCCGACCAGTTCCAGTCACCCGGAAGCGTGCCGTCAAAGCCGATCACGAAGCGATAGGTGTTGAACTCGTTCAGGCTCTGGCGCGGGCCCACCTCGATCATGCGGCGGCCGATAAACGGCAGGCTGACAAATCCGTCCTCGTCATCATCGGCGTTCTGCAGCGCCTGCTGGGTCGCCGGCGAGAAGAACGGGCTGTCGACATCAACCTCGAGGCCACCGACGAAAGCCGGTGTCGGCGCCAGTTCCTGCGGCGAGCGGGAATTGACGAAATTGCCTTCGAAGAAGACGTTGAGCAGTTCCGGCACGATCTCGTAGCGGGCATTACCCGTCAGCGTCCAGCGCTCCAAGGGGATCTGGATGAAGTTGACCGGTGCGTAGTTGTAACGGTCCTGCGGGTCCCGGAAGAGCTGCGGATCGCCGCTGGGGCCGAACCGGCCGATGCGGGAATCATTGGAATCGATCACCCCGTCACCGTTCGAATCGAACCGCGGGCCACCGAACACGCGGGTGCCCGGAATGCCCGAGCTGCCGCTTTTCACCAGACCGATCACGCAGGACTCGCCGGTCGGGTCCGAACATGGTGTCGAGTACCCGAACTTCTTGTTGAGCGTACCGGGATCGACCAGATCATCGCCGAGGGCGTAGAAGGTGTAGGGCCGCGCCGCCGCGAAGATCGGCTTGCGTTCCTGGTAGTTGGCGAAAACGACAGCATTGCCGCGACCGTCGGCAAAGTTGCCGCCCATCAGGACGTTGAAGTTGTGGATGTCGCCGTCGCCCTGCTCGGTGATGCGGTACTGGTAGGAGGCTTCGGCGCCTTCAAAATTGTCCTTCAGGATGAAGTTGACGACACCCGAGATGGCGTCCGAACCGTACACGGCGGATGCGCCGCCGGTCACCACTTCCACCCGCTCGATCAGCCCCGAAGGAATGTTGTTGATATCGACCGTGCCGCCCTGGGTCGAGGGCACGAACCGGCGCCCGTTGACCAGAACCAGGTTGCGGTTGGAGCCCAGACCACGCAGGTTGATTGTCGTGAAGCCGCCGCCCGGGTTGTTCGATGCACCGGTAAAGCCGGGCACGACCTGCGGCAGCGTGTTCAGCAGTTCTTCGACGTTGGTGGTCCCCGACAGCCGGAACTCTTCCGCCTGAACAACGGAGACCGGGCTCATGCTCGTGAGGTCGGTACGGGCAATGCGCGACCCAGTGACCGTAATCTCTTCGACTTCGGCCGCATCGGATTGCGCCTCGTCGCCGGCAGTTTGCGCCTTGACCGGTAACGTGGTCAGGGCAAGAGCAGCGCCGACGCTTGTCAACAAGGCCGAGCGCAGCCAACGCGGGCGATAGTCCTCTAAACTCGCGTCTCTCTTACTCACGTCTCTGCTCCCCAATTGTGGTTAGAGTGGGTTTCCGACCCCGTTGCCGGGACCGGGTTTATCGTCGTGGCCGGAAAAGCGTACCGACAGCCCTCCTTGCCGCGCTTCCGCGACACCGAGAACTTCGACCTACCATGGGATTGTTGCGCTCTCCCTAAAAAGGTCTGTCAGTCTTGTTTTCAGCCCCCCGCCTAGAACGGGTTGATGATTCTTTAGCACAACGAATTCGCCCTCGCTACAGAACTGGCGCCCTGTCGAACTTTCAGCACAAACTGTTGAAAATTTGTCACACTTCGCGGGAAGGCCCGGCCTTACCCTGTCCCTTGATGTCCAGCCAGACTCTCGAAAATCCCGCAAGATCGCCGTC
>CAZZKF010000056.1:0-16778 GCA_964654995.1 uncultured Alphaproteobacteria bacterium
CGGCCCCGTGCGAGCCGCCGATGATCACGGTGAATTTGGGCACCTTTGCGCAGGCCACGGCGGTCACCATCTTGGCGCCGTCCTTGGCGATGCCGCCGGCCTCGTACTTGCGCCCGACCATGAAGCCGGTGATGTTCTGCAGGAAGACGAGCGGAATGCGCCGCTGGGCGCAGAGCTCGACGAAATGGGCGCCCTTCAAGGCGGACTCGGAAAACAGCACGCCGTTGTTCGCCAGAATGCCCACCGGATAGCCGTGGATATGGGCAAAGCCGGTGATGAGCGTGGTGCCATAGAGCTTCTTGAACTCGTCGAATTCGCTGCCGTCCACCAGGCGCGCGATGACCTCGCGCACGTCATAAGGCGTGCGCACGTCGCGCGGGATCACGCCGTAGATCTCGCGCGGGTCATAAAGGGGATCGGCAGGCTCCCGGCAGGTGAGCGGGTTGCTCTTGCGCCGGTTCAAGCCGGCGACGATGCGCCGCGCAAGTGTGAGCGCATGGGCGTCATCAAGCGCATAGTGATCGACCACCCCGGAGGTCCGCGCATGCACATCCGCGCCGCCGAGGTCTTCGGCCGAGACCACCTCGCCGGTCGCCGCCTTGACCAGCGGCGGGCCGCCGAGAAAGATCGTGCCCTGTCTGCGCACGATGATCGCTTCGTCCGACATCGCCGGGACATAGGCGCCGCCGGCGGTGCACGAGCCCATGACCACGGCGATCTGCGGGATGCGGCGCGACGAGAGCACCGCCTGATTGTAGAAAATCCGCCCGAAGTGCAGCTTGTCGGGGAACACCTCGTCCTGGTTGGGCAGATTGGCGCCACCCGAATCCACCAGATAGATGCAGGGCAGATTGTTCTCGGCGGCGATTTCCTGGGCGCGAAGATGCTTCTTGACGGTCATCGGGAAATAGCTGCCGCCCTTGACGGTGGCGTCATTGCAGACGATGACGCATTCCTGACCCGCAACCCGGCCGATGCCGGTGATCAGCCCGGCGCTGGCGATATTGTCGCCGTACATGCCATGGGCCGCCAGTTGTGACAGTTCAAGAAAGGGTGCGCCGGGATCGAGCAACAGGCGCACACGCTCGCGCGGCAGCAACTTGCCGCGGCTTTCGTGCTTTTCACGCGCCCGCGCGCCGCCGCCCTGCTTGACCCGGGCGACCTCGGCGTGCAGGTCGGCGACCAGGGCCTCCATGGCGCGCATGTTTTCGGCGAACTCCGGCGCGCTCGTGTTTACGGCGCTCTTGAGGACCGTCATCTCCAACCCCGATCAAAACCCGTGCGCGGCGCGGCCTTGAGCAAACCCCGCCGGCCCACGGACCGGTTTTTGCGAACAAGACTTTACGACGGGTGCAGAAATAGACAAAATCAATTGTTTGGATTTTTTCGATAGATGTCATCTATGTTCGAGCTCTACCAGCTTCGCTATTTTCTCGCCGTGGTCGAGACCGGCAGCTTCACCCGCGCGGCCGAGCGGGTCTATGTCACCCAGCCGACCTTATCCGCCGGCATCGCCAAGCTGGAAGCGGGCCTTGGCGCGCGCCTGTTCGATCGCGGCAATCGCCGGGTGGCGCTGACCCGTGCCGGCGCCCGGTTTCTGGTCCGCGCCAAGACCATCCTCCATGAATGCAGCCTGGCGAGCCGCGAGCTCGGCGCCATCGAGGAGCCCCGGACTTTGCGCCTCGGCGCCCTGATGACCATCCCGGCGCGGCTTGTCGCCCGCCTCATCGCCGCCTATCGCGACTCGCGCGATCGTGTCGGGGTCGAGCTGTTCGACGGCACCGAGCAGGAGCTTATCAACCGCCTCGATCAGGGCCAGATCGATGTGGCGCTCACGGTTCTGCGCGGGACCGGGACGGCGCTGTTTTCCGAGCCTTACACGCTGGCGCTCTCGGCCCGCCACCCGCTGGCCCGCGGCACACGCGTCGAGATCGAGCAGATCGCCCAGGAGCCGGTGATCATCCGCACGCGCTGCGAGGTGCTGAGCGAAACCAGCCGTTTTTTCACCGACCACAACCTGCGCCCGCCGATCTCGTACCGCAGCGATCAGGACGAGCGGGCCCTGGCCATGGTTGCCGCCGGCATCGGCGTGACCACCATGCCGGACTGTTACCGCGCCGACGGCGTGGTGCGCCTGCCCTTGCGCGATTTCGACTATGTCCGCACCGTCGGGCTGATCGAATCGCCCCATGCCGGCGATGGCGAGCGCGCCGATCTCATCACCGGATTCATGACTTGTGCGACGGCCCTCGACTGGCCGGCTCTTGTTGACGCGTGAGGGCTACAGCGGCGCGATTCCGAGTTTTTCGAACAGGGCCACGTCGGCGTCGCGTTCGGGATTGGCGGTGGTCAGCAGCTTCTCGCCGACGAAGATCGAATTGGCGCCGGCGAGATAGCAGAGCGCCTGCAACTCCTCCGACATCGCCTCGCGCCCGGCCGAGAGGCGGACGAAGGAGCGCGGCATCAGGATGCGCGCCACCGCAATGGTGCGCACGAACTCGATGCCGTCGAGTGCCTCGGCGTCTTCGAGCGGCGTGCCTTCGACGCGCACCAGCATGTTGATCGGCACGCTTTCGGGATGGCGCTCCATGTTGGCCAGCGTCTGCAGCATGCCGGCGCGGTCTGACCGCGATTCCCCCATGCCGACAATGCCGCCGCAGCAGACATGAATGCCCGCCTCGCGCACGGCGTCGAGCGTTTCCAGCCGGTCGGCGTAGGTCCGGGTGGTAATGATCCGGCCGTAGAACTCGGGCGAGGTGTCGATGTTGTGGTTGTAGTAATCGAGGCCGGCGTCGCGCAGGCGTCGGGCCTGATCGGGGCTCAGCATGCCGAGCGTGACGCAGGTCTCGAGCCCCAGGGCCTTGACTGCGCGGACGACCTCGGCGACCTGATCGAGATCGCGGTCCTTGGGTGCCCGCCAGGCCGCGCCCATGCAGAAGCGCGTGGCGCCGCCATCGCGGGCGCGCCGCGCCGCCGCCAGAATCTCGTCCGTTTCCATCAGACGCCCGGCCGCAACCCCGGTGTCGAAACGGGCCGATTGCGGGCAATAGGCGCAGTCCTCGGGACAGCCGCCGGTCTTGATCGACAACAGCGTCGAAAGCTGCACCCGGTTGGGATCGAAATGCGCCCGGTGCAGGCTCTGGGCGTGATGGATCAGATCGGCAAAGGGCCGCGTAAACAGGTCCTCGATCTCGGTCCGCGACCAGTCGTGACGCAGCCCGTCGGACGTTGCGACGCCGGGCGTGTCTGATGCTCGCAATTCTTGTTCCAGGGTCATGGGGCGGTCTCGTCTGGCGCTTTGTAGAACTGCGGGAATTCCTGGCGCACCACCTCGCCGTCGCGCCGCCAGGTGTGGCAGCCGTCGATGAAATAGGGGCGGGTGAGCGGCCCGCGTTTGAGTTTCTCGGCCAGCTCGGGGTCGTTTTTGGCGGCCTGTTTGGCGCGCCGCCACATCTCGATCGGGATGGTCTGATAGGCGGCCATGGCCATGCGGCCCAGCAGCTCGGTCATATGGGTGCAGCCCTTGATGCCGCCGACCAGTTCGGCCAGCCGGCGGTTCCAGCCGGGCCCCACACGCTCGCCGACCAGGGCCTGGAAATCGGGCTCGATCACCGCGCAGCCGGCAAACGGCGTCGCCGGCATCGCCACCTCGATGGCCTTGATGGTAAGGGCATCATCGAGGGTCAGGCGCACGGTCATCTCATGGACCGGCGTGCCGGCGCTGACCTCGCCGCGCCAGCGATTGTGAAAATCGTAAGTTTTGGCATCCGTGAGCCGGCCTTCGATGTCCCACAGGCCGTCGTCGCGGGCAAACCCCTCGCAGACGATGCGCCGGGTGTGCAGGTGACGCCGGGGTGCGGGGGGTGACAGCGGCATGATCGGGCGCTCCTCGCGCACAAGGTCTCAAGGCGAGGCGACACTATCAGCCTCGTGGCGGCCGATCAATTGCCACGGCGCCTGGCGGAGCCGGCAGATCCTGCCGGGTGCCGGGCAGACCCGTTCGGCAAGCGGCGGCACGTCAATCGTGCCAATCCCGCCGGAAATTGCCGTTCCCCTTGCAAATCAGCAACTTGGCCACATGCCGCGCGGCCATTGGGAATGGCGCGGATTTTGCTTCCCCTGAAAATGTCCTGCGACGCTCAAGGAGACCGGTTGATGACGCCAGACTATGATTTCGATCCCGCCCCGTTTCTCAGGACGGCGGCCCGCGATCTCGCCGAGCTTTACGGCCGCGAGGCGCTCGGGGTGACGGAAGCGGCGATCGCCCGCATGAGCGCGCTCGGCCATGCCGAGGGGCTGTATCTGTGGCGCGGCATCGCCGCGGCGCTGATCGAGGAGCTCGACGCCCGGAGAGAAACGCCAAGCCGCGCCATTCACTAAAGGGATATGCCTTAATCGCGGAAATTGCGGAACTGCAGCGGCCGGTCGACATCCAGCCCCTTGACGTGGGCGATGACCTTCTGCAGTTCGTCGCGTTTCTTGCCGCTGATCCGCAGCTCATCGCCCTGGACCGACGCCTGAACCTTGAATTTCAGGCCCTTGATGTCCTTGATCAGCCGTTTGGCGAGCTCGCGGTCGATGCCCTGCTTCAGGGTCACCGTCTGGCGCAACGCCTGGCCGGCGGCGCGTTCCGGCTTGGCGAAGTCGAGGGCGTTTGCATCCACCTTGCGCCGGGCGCAGTGGCCCTTGAGCAGCTCCTGGAGCTGGCGCAGCTTCATCTCATCATCGGCGAGGATGGTGATCACCCCATCCTTGTGCTCGAGCGTCGAGCGGGAGTCCTTGAAGTCATAACGCTGGCTGATCTCGCGCAGCACGCCGTTGACCGCATTGGCGACCTCGGCCAGATCGACCCGTGAGACGATATCGAAAGAAGGCATGATCGACGTTTCTCCTGTGCCTGACGAACCTTTTTCCCGGCCCTAGAAAAGCACACTCAGCCGATATTGATAAGCCATGGAAAGACCTCGAGAAGGTAGAAGCCGAGCCGGGTGAAGATGCCGGAAAAGATCAGCACCCCGGTGCCGACCAGAAGAAGCCCTGCCCCGACCTCGATCTTTCGCAAATGCGGGCGGATCCGGCCCGAGACGCTGGCGAACTTGCCGACTCCGGCGGCGGCGCCGAGGAACGGAATGCCCAGTCCCAGCGAATAGATGGTGAGCAGGGCAATCCCGCGCGTCACATCGGCCTGGCTGGCAGCGACCGCCAGAATCGATCCCAGCACCGGCCCGATGCAGGGCGTCCAGCCGACGGCAAACGCCAGCCCGAGCACATAAGCCCCGACCACGCCGCCGCCCGGGCGGCCAATTTTCAGCTGCAGCTGGCGATGGAGAAACGGGATGCGCAGCGCCCCCATGTAGTGAAGGCCGAACAGCACGATCATGCCGCCGGCGATCTTGGACAGAACATCCAACTGCGACAGCAGCAGGCGGCTGATCGCGGTCGCCGAGGCACCGAGGATCACGAAGATGGTGGTAAAGCCGAGCACGAAAGCGGTGGCCGGAATCATCGGGCCGGCCATCGAGAAATTCCTGGCCCCGTCCTCGGCCATCAGGTCGTCGATCGAGCGGCCGGTGATATAGGACATATAGGCCGGGACCAGCGGCAGAACGCAGGGAGAAAGAAAACTGATGATGCCGCCACCGAACGCGATCGGAAAGGCGATGACGGATGAATCCATCGGCAGAGCTCCATAAAATCCCGCCAGCGCTCTTATCCCCGCCTGCGCACGCAGGCGCAAGCGAAATCCGGGCGCCCATCATGCGTGATGTCGTCACATCTCGGTGAGGTCGCCAGGCGGTGCTTGGTATTTTCTTTACGCTCGCGATATAAGCTCGGTCACGCCCCCTGGTTTAGCCCCCGATTGCACCATGACCCAGCAGCTTGATACCACCGGTCTCACTTGTCCGCTGCCCGTTCTCAGGGCCCGCAAGGTTCTCAAATCCATGGCACCCGGAGACATTCTCGAAGTCCACGCCAGCGACCCGGCGTCGGTGCGCGATTTTCCGGCGTTCTGCGAGGCCGCCGGCCATACGCTCGTCAACGCCGAGGAAAAAGACGGCATCTACATCTTCCGCATCGCGCGGGGCGATTAATCGCTTTCGACCCCGGCGCGGCGCAGGTAGCCGCCCAGCCGGCCACCGAGCCACAGCGCCGTCATCACGAAATCGCCGGCGAGCGAATAGAATGGATGGCCAAAGGTTGCGGGGCGATTGTGCTCGATCAATGCATGCCCGATCCAGGCCAGGCCGTAGCCGATTGCCAGTGCCGCGAGAAGCCAACCGGCGCCGCCGCCAAGCAGAGCGACGATCACGCAGGCACTTGCCGCCAGCGTGCCGGCATAATGAAACGCCCGGGTGCCGGGCCGGCTGTGGGCCCGCAGGTAATAGGGAAAAAAGCCGGCGAATGAGTCGATCTCCGCCGAGTCGTGTGCCGTGTGGCCGAAAGGCTCGCCGTTTCCGTCGCGGTTCATCGTGCCTCATCCCCCTATGCTGTCTGGCCGCTCGCGCAACGCTGTAGGGGCGAAATCCCCACAGTTCCGCCGTGCCGGACGGCAGACGCGACTCTCCAGGCGCTGTTTCGCGGCCATGATACCGGGATCGGGCGAAATGCAAAGGTGCCGCACTTGACGTTTACGTAAACGTCAAGTAGGACTCAGGTGTTCCCAGGGCTTGCCCTTTGGCCGGAGCAGCGCATTCCATGTCGGCACCGCCCACATTCACGATCTCCGATCTCGCCCGGGAATTCGGGATCACGCCGCGGACCATCCGGTTCTACGAGGACATGGATCTTCTGTGTCCCCGGCGCGACGGCCAGAATCGCATCTACAGTCCGCGCGACCGGGCCCGTCTGGCGCTGATTCTGCGCGGCAAGCGGGTCGGCTTCAGCCTCGCCGAGATCAAGGACATGCTCGATCTCTACGACCTCGGGGACAATCAGGTCGCGCAGCTCAAGACCACTTTCCACAAATGCCGGGAGCGCATCGACGCGCTGCTGGCCCAGCGTCGCGATATCGATGCGACGATTGCCGAGCTCGAACAGTATTGCGCCGAGATTCGCCGGATTCTGGCCGACAAGGGCGCTCGTCTGGACGAAGCTCTGGAAGAAGCGGGGACGTCATGACAGAAGCACAGGCCGTCTATCCCGAAATCGTGCGGGGCGAAAACCTCTATGCGCTCGACTGCGAGCTGCGCGCGCTGCTTGCCGCGCTGGAACCGGCCGAGGCCGAGAAATGGCGCGACACGCTCTTCGACTTCGGGGCGTTTGCCGGCGGACCGGCCGATGAAGAGGCGGAATACACCGATCTTCATGCGCCGCCCCGGCTCGAGCCCTATGACCGCGACGGCAATCTGGTCAACCGCATCGTCCACAACCCGCTGTGGGACGCCACCGCCCGCGAGGTCTATGAGCGCGGCGTCGTCGGCCTCAATTACGGCGAGGATCCGGCCTCGTTCCTGATCACCTTCGCCATGGGCTATCTGCTTTCGCAGGCGAACCCGTCGCTGCATTGCCCGGTCACCATGACCGGGGCCCTGGCCTATGTGATCGACCGCTTTGCGCCCGAATCGGTGCGGGCGCGTTACCTCAAGGAACTGATCCGGCGCGACGGCCAGGCGCTGACCGGCGGCACCTGGGCGACCGAGCTTCACGGCGGCAGCGACGTTGGCGCCACCACCACGGTGGCGCGGCCCGACCCGGATGCGCCGGGCGTGTTCCGGCTCACCGGGCTCAAGTGGTTCACCAGCAACGCCGATGGCGGCCTGGCGCTGGCCACGGCGCGCCCCGAAGGCGCGCCCGAGGGCTCCAGGGGGCTGGGCCTCTATCTGGTCCCCGTCCATCTCGACGACGGCACCCCGAATGCGATGCGGGTGCGCCGGCTCAAGGACAAGCTCGGCACCCGCGGCGTGCCGACGGCGGAAGTCGATCTGATCGACAGTTGGGCCCTCGAGGTGGCGCCGCCGCCCACCGGCTTCAAGCTGATGATGGAGGCGCTGGAATTCAGCCGCATTCACAATGCCATGGCCTCGGTCGGCATTCAGCGGCGCGCGCTTCTCGAAGCCATGGCCTTCGCCAGCCGGCGCGCCGCCTTCGGCGAGATCATCACCCGCTATCCGATGGTTCAGGACGAGATCCTGAAAATCCTGGTCAGTCTCGAGGCCGGCATGGCGCTGGCGTTTGCGGCCGCGCATGCGTTCGAGCCGGCGCGCGGCATTCCCCTTGAAAAAGGCACCGATCCGGCCCGCGTCTGGCTGCGCCTGATGACCGCGCTGGCCAAATATTTCACCGCCGAGGAAGCCATCGATTCGTGCACCGCGGCGATCGAGATCATCGGCGGCAACGGCTATGTCAACGAGCGGGTCACCCCGCGGCTGCTGCGCGATGCCCAGGTGCTGACCGTCTGGGAAGGCCCGGCCAATATTCAGGCGTTGGAGCTCCTGCGCCTGCTCGGCAACCGCTATCCCGGTTTCGAATCCTTCATGGAGCGCACCCAGGCCTGCCTCGACGCTGCCGACGAGACGCTGGCGCGCGCCGCCGGCATCGACTTCGCCGGATGCCTCGGCGCTGCCGTCGATGATTGCCGCGAGGCCGTCGACTTCCTGCGCGCCGATGCCCTTGAGGCCCGGCGCCATGCCCGGCGCCTGCTGGCGCTCATGTCCGAGACCATGGCCGCCGCCCTGCTGATCGAGCAGGCGGCCCGGGCCCTGAAGGAGACCGGCGATCGTCGCAAGGCGCTGATCGCCCGGCTGTTTGTCGAGCGCCGGCTGGCGCCCCCGGAGCGTCACGGCATTTTGCCCGATCAGGACTGGGCGCACCGCCATTTCGACGATCTCGTTCATTATCGGGCGATTGCCTGAACCCTGATCCTTGCGGCCCGGACGGACGGCCCCGAGAAGGAGGACCTGGACCAATGACCACCTACAATGCCCCGTTGCGCGACATGCGCTTCGTTCTGCACGAATTCCTGCAGCTCGAGAAATACGCCAACCTGCCGGGTTTCTCGGATGCGCCGCCCGACATCATCGACGCCATCCTCGAAGAAGGCGCCAAGATCGCCGAACAGGTGCTCCACCCCCTGAACATGGTCGGCGACCGCGAGGGCTGCCGGTTCGAGAACGGCGCGGTGACCACGCCGGCGGGCTTTTCGGATGCCTATAACACCTATGTCGAAGGCGGCTGGGTGGGGCTGACCGCCAATCCCGAATACGGCGGCCAGGGGCTGCCGCATGTGCTCGGCCTGGCGTTCACCGAGATGTGCATCTCGGCGAATCTGTCGTTCGCCATGTATCCGGGGCTGACCGAAGGCGCGGTGGCGGCCATCGAGGCCCACGGCAGCGACGAACTCAAGCGCATCTATCTGCCCAAGCTGATCAACGGCGTCTGGGCCGGCACCATGAACCTCACCGAGCCCCATTGCGGCACCGACCTGGGGCTGATGCGGACCAAGGCGGAACCGGCCGACGATGGCACCTACCGGATCACCGGGACCAAGATTTTCATCTCGAGCGGCGAGCATGACCTCACCGAGAACATCATCCATCTGGTGCTGGCCAAGATCCCCGGCGGGCCGGAAGGGACCAAGGGCATCTCGCTGTTCATCGTGCCGAAGTTTCTGGTCGGCGAAGACGGTACGCTGGGCGAGCGCAACGCGGTCGCTTGCGGCGCCATCGAGGAAAAGATGGGCATTCACGGCAATTCCACCTGCGTGATGAACTATGACGGCGCCACCGGCTATCTGGTCGGCGAGCCGCACAAGGGCATGCGGGCAATGTTCACGATGATGAATGCCGCCCGCCTCGGCGTCGCCCTGCAGGGGCTGGCGATTGCCGAAACGGCGTATCAGAACGCCGTTGCTTACGCCAAAGAGCGGCTTCAGGGGCGCGCGCTTTCGGGCCCCAAGGCGCCCGACAAACCGGCCGATCCGATCATCGTTCATCCCGACGTGCGGCGCATGCTGATGGAGGTGCGCGCCTTTACCGAAGGGGCGCGGGCGCTGGCCTACTGGATCGGCGTGCAGATCGATCTGTCGCTGCGCGATCCGGATGACGGCGTGCGCGAGCGCGCCGGCGATCTGGTGGCGCTGCTCACTCCGGTGATCAAGGCCTATTTCACCGACAAGGGGTTCGAGGCGGCGAACCTGGCGCTGCAATGCTATGGCGGCCACGGCTACATCCGCGAATGGGGCATGGAGCAGTTCGTCCGCGATGCCCGCATCACCCAGATCTATGAAGGCGCCAACGGCATTCAGGCCCTCGATCTGGTCGGCCGCAAGCTGCCGGCCAACGGCGGGCGCGCCGTGCGGGCCCTGTTCGAGATGGTCGAGCGGTTCTGCAAGGAGCATGCCGGCAACGACGACATGGCGCCCTTCGTCACACCCCTGAGCGCGGCGCTCAAGGACCTGCAGGCGGCAACCATGTGGTTTGTCGAGAACGCCATGACCAATCCCGACAACGCCGGTGCCGGCTCGATGGACTATCTCTACCTCATGGCGCTGGTCAGCCTCGGCTACATCTGGGCGCAAACGGCAAAGACAGCGCAGGAAAAACTCGCCGACGGGGCCGAGGACGCGGCCTTTTATCAGAACAAACTGATCACCGCCCGCTATTATATGGAACGACGCATGCCGGACGCGGCCGCCCATCTGGCCCGCATCCGCGCCGGGGCGGAGACGATCATGGCGCTCGACGCCGAGGCCTTTTGAGTAAACCGCCGGGCGCAAGAACAACGGCCCTTCGCAGGAGAAGAGGAAGATGACCGAAGCCTATATCTACGATCACGTGCGCACGCCGCGCGGGCGCGGCAAGCCGGATGGCAGCCTGCATGACGTGACCCCCGTCGAGCTTGCCTCGCAGACGCTCGAGGCGCTCCGCGAGCGCAACGCGCTGGACACCCGCCATGTCGATGATGTGATTCTCGGCTGCGTCACCGCCATCGGCGAGCAGGGCGCCAACATCGCCCGGACCGCCGTGCTCAACGCCGATTACGACGAATCGGTCGCCGGCATGCAGGTCAACCGGTTTTGCGCCAGCGGCCTGGTGGCGGTCAACATGGCGGCGACCAAGATCATCGCCGGTCAGGCCGACATGGCGATCGGCGGCGGTGTGGAATCGCTCTCGCGCATTCCCATGGGCAGCGACGGCGGCGCCTGGGCGGTGGACCCGGCGGTGGCCTTGAAGACCTATTTCGTGCCGCAAGGGATCAGCGCCGATCTGATCGCCACCAAATACGGCTACAGCCGCGACGACGTCGATGCCTATGCCATCGAAAGCCAGCGCCGGACCAAGGAGTCCTGGGACAACGGCCATTTCGCCCGTTCGGTCATTCCGGTGAAGGACCGCAACGGGGTGACGCTGCTGGAGCGCGACGAACACCCGCGGCCCGAGACCACCATGCAGTCGCTGGCCGGGTTGCAGCCGTCGTTTGCCGCCTATGGCGAGAACTTCGGTTTCGATTCGGTGGCCATTCAGAAATATCCCGAACTGGAGCGCATCAACCACGTCCATCATGCCGGCAATTCCAGCGGCATCGTCGATGGCGCCGCCGCGGTGCTGGTCGGCAGCCGCGAGATCGGCGAGGCGCTGGGCCTGAAGCCGCGGGTGCGCATCGTCGGCTTCGCCGACATCGGCTCGGAGCCGACGATCATGCTCACCGGGCCCTCCTTCGCCACCGAAAAGGCCCTGAAGCGCGCCGGCATGACGCTCGACGACATCGATCTGTTCGAGATCAACGAGGCCTTCGCCTCCGTCGTCCTGCGCTATCGCGACGCCCTCGATATCCCGCCCGAGAAGCTCAACGTCGCCGGCGGGGCGATCGCCATGGGCCATCCGCTGGGCGCCACCGGGGCGATGATCCTCGGCACCGTGATCGACGAGCTGGAACGCCGCGATCTTGCCACCGCCGTGGTCACATTGTGCATCGGTGCCGGCATGGGCACCGCCACCATCATCGAGCGCGTCTAGAATTCGGCCCGAGGACCATTAGCGAAACGACATCACCTAGTCAGGGGAAAGCAACACCATGATTGCCTATGAGGTCGATGCCGACGGCATCGCAACGCTGACCATCGACATGCCGGACCGTTCGATGAACGTGTTCGACGAAGCGCTGATCGCCCGGCTCGAGGAGCTGATCGAAACGGTGGCTGCCGACGAGGCGGTCAAGGGCGCCATCATCACGTCCGGCAAGCGGGCGTTTATTGCCGGAGCGGATCTGTCCATGCTGCAACGCCTCTCGGCAGCGGCGCGGACCGAGACGCCCGCGCGGGTGATGGAGGAGGTCGGGCGCATGAACCGCATCCTGCGGCGCCTGGAGACCTGCGGCAAACCGTTCGCGGCGGCCGTCAACGGCCTCGCCATGGGCGGCGGGCTGGAACTGGCGCTCGCCTGCCATTACCGGCTGGTGGCGGATGACCCGAAGATTCAACTCGCACTTCCCGAGGTCAAGGTCGGCATGGTGCCGGGGGCCGGCGGCACCCAGCGCCTGCCGCGCCTCATGGGCATTCAGGCGGCGCTCCAGTACATCCTCGAGGGCAAGAGCATGTCGCCGGCCGAAGCCGTCTCCTTCGGCGTCTTCCACAAGGCGGTGCCCGTGGACGATCTGCTCAAGGAAGCCCGCAGCTGGCTGCTGGAAAAGGGCGATCCGGTCCAGCCCTGGGACAAGAAGGGCTTCAAGATCCCCGGCGGGCGCGTCCAGAGCCCGTCGGGCATGCAGACCTTCATGGCCGCGAACGCCATGCTGGCATCGCGCACCTATCACAATTATCCGGCTGCCGAGGCCATCCTGTCCTGCGTTTACGAGGGCCTGCAACTGCCGATCGACCGGGCGCTCACCGTGGAATCCCGCTATGTGACCTCGATCCTGCTCGGCCCCGAGGTCGCCAACATGATCCGCACCCTGTTCGTCAACAAGGGCGCGGCCGACAAGCTCAAGCGCCGCCCCAGGGATGTGCCGCCGATGAAGGTTTCCAGGCTCGGCGTCCTGGGCGCCGGCATGATGGGTGCCGGCATCGCCCATGTCTCGGCCATGGCCGGCATGGAGGTGGTGCTGATCGATCGCGAAGTGGCCCTCGCGGAAAAGGGCAAGGCGCATGCCGAGGCGCTTCTGGACAAGCGGGTGAAGCGGCGCAAGATAACCGCGGAAGCCGCCAAAGAGGTGCTGGCGCGGATTACGCCGAGCGCCGATTTCGCCGACCTGTCGGGCTGCGATCTGGTGATCGAGGCGGTGTTCGAGGACCGCGACATCAAGGCCGACGTCACCCGGCGCAGCGAAGCGGTTTTGGGCGATGAGGCGGTGTTCGCGTCGAACACCTCGACCCTGCCGATCACCGGCCTTGCCGAGGCCTCCGCACGGCCCGAGCGTTTCATCGGCATTCATTTCTTCTCGCCGGTCGAGAAAATGCCGCTGGTCGAGATCATCCTCGGCGAAAAGACCGGCGATGAGGCGCTCGCGCGCGCCCTCGATTACGTCCGTCAGATCAGAAAGACGCCGATCGTCGTCAATGATTCGCGCGGCTTTTACACCAGCCGCGTCTTCGGCACCTATGTTTCCGAAGGCATGGCGATGCTGGCCGAAGGGGTGAAGCCGGCGCTGATCGAAAACGTCGGGCGCATGGCCGGCATGCCGGTGGGGCCGCTGGCGGTCGCCGACGAGGTCAGCATCGAGCTTGCCTATCACATCAAGGAGGCGGCCAGGAAGGACCTCGGCGAGGCCTTTGTCGCGCCCGCCGGCGAGGCGGTCATCGACAAGATGATCGTTGAGCTGAAACGCCCCGGCAAGAAGGCGGGCAAGGGCTTCTACGACTACCCCGAAGGCGCCAGGAAGCACCTGTGGCCGGGCCTCGCCGAGCATTTTCCGCCGGCGGATGAGCAGCCCGATCCGGGCGAGCTGCGCACCCGCTTCCTGTACATTCAGGCGATCGAGACGGCCCGCTGTGTCGAAGAGGGCGTGCTCTCCGATCCGGCCGAGGCCGATGTTGGCGCCATTTTCGGCTGGGGCTTTGCGCCCTTTACCGGCGGGCCGCTCTCCATGATCGATACCATCGGGGTGGCCGATTTCGTCGCCGAATGCGACCGTCTGGCCGAGGCCTATGGCCCACGGTTTGCGCCGCCCCGGCTGTTGCGCGACATGGCCGAGAAGGGCGAGACCTTCTACGCGCAAGACCAGGACCGCCAGGAAGCCGCATAGGCCGGGTGCGCCGCGCCCGGCCCCCGGCGGTGCAGGTGGGCATGATATGACCATGCGCCAGCACACGGGCGAGCTGACCTTCGAGACCCGCGGCCGCGGCCTGATGGAGATCACTGCGCGCGTTTGCGCCTGGGTGGCCGGGACCGGCGTGCGCGACGGGCTCTTGACCCTGTTCATCCGCCATACCTCGGCGTCGCTTCTGATTCAGGAAAATGCCGACCCCGATGTGCTCGCCGATCTCGACGATGTCTTTGCCCGCCTGGCGCCCGAAGACGCGGCCCTTTACCGCCATCGCTCGGAAGGGCCGGACGACATGCCGGCCCACATCCGCGCCGCGCTGACGCAAACCCACTTGAGCATTCCAGTGGCCGGCGGGCGGCCGCAGCTTGGCACCTGGCAGGGGATTTATCTCTTCGAGCACCGGACGCGCCCCCACCGGCGCAGGATTGCGCTCCACCTGATCGGGGAATAGGCTGGATTGGCAATCACGCGATGCTGTCGCCAACGGGGGCGAGGACAAGGGAGGGAACGGTGAACATTCGCATTTATCTGGTGCTGGCCGGTCTGGTGCTGGCGAGCCTGAATTCCGGCCAGGCATTGGCTCAGGACAATACCGCAGCGGCCCACATCCGCCATGTGGTCGCTGCCTGGAACGATACGCCGGATGGCAAGGGCCTGCTGCCGACGGCGGATGCTGAAGCCGCCATCGCGCTTCAACATGCCCAGTTGGCGATCATTGATCCGACAAATCTGGCGGCCATCAAGACCCATATGGGCCATGTCGCCCATGCTCTCGATCCGGCCGGGCGCGGGGCCGGGCCCGGCCTCGGCTACGGCGTCATGCGCGCCGCGGCCGGCATCATTGCCCACGTCAGCCTGGCAGCGGATGCCCCGGATGCGACGCCGGCGATCAAGACCCATGCCGTCCATGTGACGGCCAGCGCCGATAATGTCGTGGCCCGGTGCAAACAGGTGCTGGCTCTGGTTGACCGCGTGAGCAAGGCCAAGGACGCCATGGTCGCCTACGCCCTGGCCAGCGAGGCGCTTCAGCTCGTCCAGGCGATCACCGTCGGGGTCGATGCCGACCAGGATGGTAGGATTACCTGGAAAAAGGGCGAAGGCGGCCTTGACCAGGTGCGCCAGCATCTCGGCTTCATGGGCGTCCAGTAGCGCCGCGCAGCCGTCTTCAGATGTCTGCCAGAACCCCGGCCATGTCCTGCAGGCTGATGGCCTCGACGCCTTGCGCCATCGGGTAGCGTTCGTCCCCGGGGTACACGATGAAACAGCGCGCGGGCTTCAGGTCCGCCCGCGCATGGTGAAATCCTTTTTCGAGCTTCGGGGCGAGGGCGCGCTTGATTTCGATGGCCCAGAGCTCGTGGCCGGGCATGTCCAGAACCAGATCGACTTCGGCACCGGCGGCGGTCCGGTAGAAAAAGGCGTTTGTACGCTCGGGCGCAACCCGCAACAGGTTTTCTGCGACGAAACCCTCCCAGCTTGCGCCTGCCACCGGGTGGCCGAGCACGGCTTCCCGATCGTCCAGACCAAGCAGGGCATGGACGATGCCGCTATCGCGCACATAGACCTTTGGCGATTTCACCAGCCGCTTTCCGACATTGGCATGAAAGGGTGCAAGCCGGCGCACCAGAAGAAGATCGACCAGAAGGTCGAGATAGTGGGCGACGGTCTTGCCATCGACACCGAGCGCGCGGGCAAGTTGCGCTGCATTCAGCGTGCTGCCTTGTACATGGGCGAGCATCGTCCAGAAACGGCGCAATGTTTCGGCCGGAATACGTGGACCCAACTGCGGGATATCGCGTTCCAGATAGGTGCGGATGAAATTCTCGCGCCAGATGGCGCTGGCCTTATCCGTGGCGGCCAGGAAGCTGTCGGGAAAGCCGCCGCGAATCCACAGCCGGTCACGCTGAGCGCCATCGACTTCGAGCACGTCGAACGGCCCCAGCTCGATATAGGCAATGCGCCCGGCCAGACTTTCACCCGATTGTCTGAGCAAATCAACGGATGCCGAGCCGAGCAACAGAAATCTTCCCGCCCCGAGATGACGCCGCCGTCCCGCGTCGATCAGGCCACGCAGGACTTCGAACAGTGCCGGCACACGCTGCACTTCATCAAGGATCACCAACTTGTCTTCGTGGCCGGAAAGATAAAGCGCAGCATCGGCGAGCTTCTCTCGATCGGAGGGAGACTCGAGGTCGAGATAGACGCTCGGCCGTTCCGCGGCAATCTGCTGGGCGAGCGTGGTCTTCCCCGCCTGTCTTGGACCGAGGACACACACGGCCGGAAACTGATCCAGCCGGTCGCAAACGACCCGTTGTTGCCGACGCGATATCATCCTTGTAATTATGGATATATTTTCCAGAAATACAAGGATAAACGGAGGGCCGACTCGGTGGTCCGTGAAAATCCCGTACAGGGACGCCGAATTGCAGCGGGAACAGGCAGACCTCGGCCATCCATTCGTGGATTATATCGGCGCATCGGGCCCGTGGTCGGGACAGGGCATGGGTGCCCCGATCATGTTGCCTTCGCGGGCCTGCGCAGCACCGCGATAAAGGCGGCGACGGCGCGCTCCAGCGGGCCGT
>CAZZKF010000057.1:0-16564 GCA_964654995.1 uncultured Alphaproteobacteria bacterium
GCCGGGGGGATGGTGGAGCCGAGGGGAATCGAACCCCTGACCTCGACATTGCGAACGTCGCGCTCTCCCAACTGAGCTACGGCCCCGGATGCCGGCTGGCGGGCGCCAATCTGCTCCCAAGCCCGGATTCTGTCAAGACCGGCGGTTGCCGCCGGCTTGCGCTGCCTGTTTGAAACCAGTAAACCTCTTGCCAGACCGATGCTGGCCCCTTCGGCCGGTGCGCAAAGGGAAATGCCACGGACATGTATGCGCTTCTTCACCTGATCGGGACCGTCATCGACCTCTACATCTGGCTGGTGATCATCGCCGCTATCTTAAGCTGGCTGATCGCCTTCAACGTGATCAACACGTATAACCGGTTTGTCGGCATGGTGTCCTATTTTCTCCATCAGGTCACCGAGCCGGCGCTGCGACCGATCCGGCGCATTCTCCCCGCCATGGGCGGCATCGATCTGTCGCCGCTGGTGCTGATTCTGCTGCTGATTTTCCTGCGCAATCTCATCATGGTTGACCTTGCCCGCGCGCTTTTGTGACCCCGATTCGCCGTTTGCGCTGCGCGGCGACGCGCTTGTGGTCGCGGTCCGCATCGTGCCCAAGGCCGGCGCCAATGCCATCGCCGGCATCGAGACGGATGCAACCGGACGCCCCCGGCTCAAGGTGCGGGTGACGGCGGTGCCGGAGTCCGGCAAGGCCAACGCGGCGCTCATTCGCCTGCTGGCCAAGACCTGGGGATTGGCACCGACCACCATTTCGGTTGCGCGCGGCGCCAGGGATCGCAATAAAGAGCTGCGCATCGCCGGCGATGGTGCCGCCCTGCAAGACCGGCTCGAGCGCTGGCTGCGCGATCATCAGCAAGACTCGAAAACCAAGAAGAAGGGAGACGCGCGGTGACCAGCGCACGAATCATCGACGGCAAGGCCTTTGCCGCTGGTTTGAGGGGCCGCATTGCCGGTCAGGTGACACAATTGAAGGAGCGGCACGGAATCACCCCGGGCCTTGCCGTGGTTCTGGTCGGCGAGGACCCGGCCAGCCAGATTTACGTCCGCAACAAGGGCCGGGCGACGCTCGAGGTCGGCATGAAGTCGTTCGAGCACCGGTTGCCGGCCGCCACCAGCCAGGACGAACTGCTCGATCTCGTCCACCGGCTGAACGGCGACGGGCAAGTCAACGGCATTCTCGTGCAGCTTCCCCTGCCCGACCAGATCGATGCGGCGGCGGTGATCGACGCCATCGATCCCGACAAGGATGTCGACGGCTTTCACGTCGTCAATGCCGGACGTCTGGCGGTCGGCGCTCCGGCGCTGGTGCCGTGCACGCCGGTCGGCTGCCTGATGCTGATCAAGGATGTGCTGGGCGACGATCTCTCGGGCAGCCGCGCCCTGGTGATCGGGCGCTCCAACATCGTCGGCAAGCCGATGGCCCAGCTTCTGCTGCGCGAAAGCTGCACGGTGACGATTGCGCACTCGCGCACCCGCGATCTGCCTGGCGAGGCCCGGCGTGCCGACATACTGGTCGCCGCCGTCGGGCGGGCGCAGATGGTCAAGGGCGACTGGATCAAGCCGGGCGCGGTGGTGATCGATGTCGGCATGAACCGCATCCCGGCCCCCGAAAAGGGCGAGGGCAAGACCCGGCTGGTCGGCGACGTCGATTTCGAGGCCGCGCGCGAAGTTGCGGGCGCGATCACGCCGGTGCCCGGCGGCGTCGGGCCGATGACGATCGCGTGCCTGCTGCTCAACACGCTCACCGCCACCTGCCGCGCCGCCGGGGTGGAGGTGCCTGAATCCAGCGAGGCGACTCACTAAGATCAAGACCTTGATCTTAACATAGTACGCCGCTATTATCATTAAGATCAAGGCCTTGATCTTAATGGTGGGTCATGCGTCAAGTTACTGATAAAGAAATACGATTCCGGATGCGTTTCGATAATCCTTGGTGGGAATCAGGGTTTCGATACACATCAGGATACCAGCTTCGACGGATATATTTCGACAGTTTTTGCGCCCTCGTCGGTCAAAAGGCCGTCAACCGGGCCATCGTTCTCATGGGGCCGCGACGTGTTGGTAAAACGGTTTTGCTGCGCCAATTTGTCGAATGGTTGATCGGGAAAGGTGCGGCGCCCGATCGCATCCTGTATGTCTCTGTTGATCAACCCGTTTACACGGGGCTGTCCCTGGAAAAGCTGCTGACGCTATTCATTGAAGAGCGCGGCCATGATCTGACAACGCCGCTTACGGCGATTTTCGATGAAATTCAGTACCTGCCCGACTGGGAGATTCACCTTAAAACTCTTGTCGATTCCTTCCCGAATATGCGCTTTATTGCATCCGGATCGGCGGCTGCCGCATTGAGACTGCGCAGCCGTGAATCGGGCGCTGGCAGGTTTACTGACTTTCTTTTGCCGCCGCTGACGTTTCCTGAGTTTTGCTACTTCAAGGATATTCCGGACCCTACTTTGGAAACTGATTTATTGGTTGAAACGGCAGTGGAAACGCTGAACCAACAGTTCATTAACTATATAAATTTCGGTGGCTTCCCGGAAGCGGTTCTGTCCGATGAAATCCAGAAGGATTTCGGTCGGTTTGTCGGTCAAGATATCATCGACAAAGTGCTGCTGCGCGACTTGCCCACACTTTACGGCATTCACGATACCCGGGAACTGCATCGGTTTTTCGCGGTCCTTGCCTACAACAGTGGCGAGGAAGTCAGTCTGGAAGGTCTGTCGCAGGCTTCCGGTGTGGCGAAAAATACGCTGAAAAGATACCTCGAATACTTGGAGGCAGCATTTCTGATCAAACGCATCAGCCGTATCGATAAGAACGCTCGCCGCTTTCAGCGCGAGACCCATTTTAAGGTGTACTTGACGAATCCATGCTTGAGGGCAGCGCTTTACGGGCCCGTGGGATTCGACGATCCGGCAACGGGCAAGCTCGTTGAAACGGCGATCATTGGCCAGTGGTCACAGGCGCGTATCGCCGATTATCTTCATTATGCGCGATGGCGGGGTGGCAAAGGTGAGGTCGATGTTGTGCTGGTCGATGAAACCGGGTTGCAGCCCCGATGGATTATGGAAATCAAATGGTCAGACCGGATCGCCAATCACCCTGAGGAACTGAACGCGGTTTTCGCGTTTGCCGATACCAACAGCCATCGTCTCAACGCTCAGTTGCCAATCACAGTCCTGACACGCACTGTTTTCAAAGAGAAAAACCTCTCCGGTTACAATATCCACTTCGTTCCCGCCAGCTATGCGTGTTTTGTTATAGGGCGTGTGTTCGTTGAGGAAGTGCTGGACCGAGGCCTTCATCCTTGGAATTTCCGTTTCCCGGCAACCAGCTCGTGAGGGTTGACCATGGCGGCTGCTTAGAGCTCGCCGCGGATCACATATTTGAGGATGCGGACGACCTGTTCGGGCGTCTCGGCAACCGCCAGCGCGGCGCCGTCGACTTCTTTGAGCGCATGGGTGAGCGCCGGATCGTGCAGCGTGATGATCGGGGTGCCGATGGCGGCTGCATAGCCGGCATCAAACGCCGCGTTCCACTGCCGGTATTTGTCGCCGAAGCGGACCACCACGACATCCGCCTGTTCGATCAGTGTGCGGGTGCGAATGGCGTTCACTTTGGCGCCCTTGTGATCGCGCCAGAACGGCTTGTCCTCTTCGCCGAGGATGACCGCGCCGCAGTCATCCGATGATGCGTGATCGGTCACCGGCCCGGTCAGCGTGACCGGAAGGTCGAGATCACGAACGCCCTGCGAGATGCGATCGCGCCAGTCCGTATGGATTTCGCCGGAAAGATAGACCGTCCATTCCTGATCCATGGTCGTCCTCTCGGGTCTAGTCGTTGCGCTTGAGCAGGCGTAGCCGCAGCGCATTCAGCTTGATGAAGCCTTCGGCATCGCGCTGGTCGTAGACCGTGTCTTCCTCGAACGTCACATGCTCCTGCGAGTACAGCGAGCACGGCGACTTGCGCCCGACCACATGGACGCCGCCCTTGTAAAGCTTGAGGCGCACCGTGCCGGTGACATTCTCCTGGCTGGCATCGATCAGCGCCTGCAGCATTTCGCGCTCGGGTGCAAACCAGAAGCCATTGTAGACCAGCTTGGCATAACGCGGCATCAGCTCGTCTTTGAGATGCATGGCCTCGCGATCCAGCGTCAGGCTTTCCATCGCCCGGTGGGCGGCGAGCAGAATGGTGCCGCCCGGGGTTTCGTAAACGCCGCGCGATTTCATGCCGACAAAGCGGTTCTCGACAATATCGGCGCGGCCCACGCCGTTGGTGCCGCCAAGCTCGTTCAGGCGCGCAAGCAGGCGCGCCGGGCTCAGCGCCTCGCCGTCGATCGCCACCGCGTCCCCCTTCTCGAAGGCGATCTCCACATAGGTCGGCCGATCGGGGGCGGCCTCGGGCGCCACCGTGCGGCTGAAGACATGGTCTTCCGGCTCAATCCAAGGGTCTTCAAGCGCCTTGCCCTCGCTCGAGGTGTGCAGCAGGTTGGCGTCGACCGAGAACGGGGCTTCGCCGCGCTTGTCCCGGGCAATCGGGATCTGGTGCGCCTCGGCGAATGCGATGAGTTTGCTGCGCGAGCCCAAATCCCATTCACGCCACGGCGCGATCACCTTGATCTCGGGCGCCAGCGCGTAATAGGCGAGCTCGAAGCGGACCTGGTCGTTGCCCTTGCCGGTGGCGCCGTGGCACACCGCATCGGCACCGGTTTCACGGGCGATCTCGATCTGGCGCTTGGCGATCAGCGGCCGGGCGATCGAGGTGCCGAGCAGATAGGTTCCCTCGTAAAGCGCATTGGCCCGGAACATCGGAAAGACATAATCGCGGACGAAATCCTCGCGCAGGTCCTCGACGAAAATTTCGGCACAGCCCATCATTTCGGCCTTGGCCCGCGCTTCCTCCAGCTCGGCGCCCTGGCCGAGGTCGGCGGTAAAGGCGACCACCTCGCAGCCGTAGGTTTCCTGGAGCCAGCGCAGGATGACCGAGGTATCGAGCCCGCCGGAATACGCCAGGACGACTTTCTTGACCGGCTCCGCCATCATCGCTGCTCCCTTGTGCTCTCTGCTGCGCGTGTGGCCGCGAGTATAGGCAAGGGCGCGCCGGAATCAACGCGTCTTGAATACGCTATTCGCGCTCGCCGTACTGGATCACCTGGACGCGCTCCAGTGTCACCAGGCCGCTGCCCATGATCGCCTCGAGTTCGGGCAGGAAGTCGTTGATGCGCTCTTCGGTATCGACGATCTCGATCACATAGGGCAGGTCTTCCGAAAGCCGCAGGATCTTTGCCGTGTGCAGCCGGCTGGAGTGCCCGAAACCCATCGGCCCGCGCAACACGGTGGCGCCGGCGAGGTGCATTTCGCGCGCCTTGAGCACGATTGCCTCGTAAAGCGGCCGGCCGTCGGCGCGGTCGTCCTCGCCGATGAAAATGCGCAACAAGACGGCATCCCGGGTGATGCTCATGATCCCGCCCTCCCTAGCGGTTGATGGCCACGCCCAGTGCGTAGCCCAGCCAGACACCGACGAGGCACAGGACCAGCGAGGCGCCGACGTTGGTGCCGGCGGCCAGCCATTCGCCGTCCTGAACCAGGCTCAAGGTTTGCAGGCTGAACGAGGAAAAGGTGGTAAAGCCGCCGAACAGCCCGAGCATGACGAACTGGCGCGCCGGACTGGCCACCAGCAATCGACCATCAGGCCCGGAAAGCGCCGCAAACAGACCGATCAGAAACGACCCCGTCACATTGACCGTGAGCGTGCCCCAGGGAAAGGTCTCGCCGATGGTGCGCGCCACCAGGCCCGAGACCCAGTAGCGTGCCACTCCGCCCAGCGCACTGCCCAGGGCGATCCACAGGGCTGTCAGCGATCCGCTCATGACCTGCCTTCCATACAGGACCGAACCTGGCCCGACAAGCGGCGGCCTGTTGGCCGACCAGTCTCAGGGCGTGGCGGTGCGGCGCGTCCGCCGGCTGGCCGACTTGAGCTGGCCGCAGGCGGCGAGGATGTCGCGCCCGCGCGGGGCTCGCACCGGCGCCGAGATGCCGGCGGCAAACACATATTCGGAAAAGCGGTCGATGGTGGCCGCGTCCGAGCATTCGTACATGACCCCGGGCCAGGGATTGAACGGGATCAGGTTGATCTTGGCGGGGATGCGGTAATGGCGCAAAAGCCGCACCAGTTCCTTGGCGTCGGCCAGTGAATCGTTCACCCCCTTGAGCATGACGTATTCGAAGGTGATGCGCCGCGCATTGTTCGCGCCGGGATAGGCGGCGCAGGCGGCGAGCAGTTCGGCAATCGGATATTTGCGGTTGAGCGGCACGATCTCGTCGCGCACCTCGTCGCGCACGGCATGCAGCGAGACCGCCAGATTGACACCGATCTCGGCGCCGCAGCGGTCCATCATCGGCACCACCCCGGCGGTTGAGAGCGTAATCCGGCGCTTCGAGATGGCAATGCCGTCGCCGTCCATGATGACGGCCAGCGCATCACGGACATTCTCGAAATTGTACAAGGGCTCGCCCATGCCCATCATGACGATGTTGGAAATCCGCCGTCCCTCGCGCGGCGTCGGCCATTCGCTCAAGGAATCGCGGGCGACCAGAACCTGGCCGACGATCTCGGCCGCCGTCAGGTTGCGCACCAGAACCTGCGTGCCGGTGTGGCAGAACCGGCAGTTCAAGGTGCACCCCACCTGGCTGGACAGGCACAGGGTGCCGCGGTCGTCTTCGGGGATGAACACGCATTCGGCTTCCTGCCCGTCGGCGAACCGCAGCAGCCATTTGCGGGTGCCGTCGGCGGAGAGCTGGTCGGCCACGATCTCCGGCCGGCCGATGGCAAAACGCTCGGCGAGCGCGGCGCGCAAGGCGCCGGATATGTTGGTCATGACGGCAAAGTCACGCACGCCGCGATGATAGATCCAGTGCCAGAGCTGGCTGACGCGCATGCGCAGGGCGCTCTCGGGCACGCCTGCTTCGGACAGTGCTGCCGCGAGTCCGGTGCGGTCGAGGCCGGCCAGATCGGTGTCGGCCGGAGAGGAGACGACGGCGCTATCGGCAGCCATCGTCAGTTCACCTTGCAGGCCTTGGAGATCGCCTTGTACGCAGCCGTGAACCCCATCAGCGAATAGCGATCGGTGGTGCGGGTGCCGCGGCTGGATGTTCCCTTGACGGTGAGGCGGGCGCCCTTCTTCATCGCCGCGACCATGGCGGCGTCCTGCTTGGCGTCATAGAGCCAGGCACTGTCGCCCTGGGTGAACATCTGGAAGCTGCGCCCGTCGACGATCGCGGTGGCGGTGGAGTTCTTGCGGAACGGGTAGCCGACGATCACGCTTACTTCGTTGCTCACCGCGGCGGCCGGGCGGTGGGCGACCATGACGTAGATCTTGCCGCGCCGCACATTGTGCGGCCGGGTCTCCTTGGGCAGCGAAATCATGTAGCATTCGCGCTTGCCGCCGGTGTCCAGCACATAGGCGTCCCAGTCGCGAAAGCTGCCCAGCAGCTTGCGGTCGGCGGCCGCATCTGCTGACGGCACCAAAGCCGCCAGGGCGACCACGATGACAAACGCGCATGTGAGGGAAATCCGAACCGGCAAAATCATGGCTCTGAACATAGCGACGGCGCCCGGTGATTTCCAGAGGGCTGGTCCTGCTGCTGCCAGTGGGGGCGCAGTCACGGCGCCGCAGGCTCACACCGCGCGCAACCGTGCCGGGCGCCGCGCTGTCAGCGGCAGGGCCACCGCCTCGCCGGTCAGGGCGCCCAAAAAGTCGTCGCGCCAGCGGTGAATGGTGTCTCGACGCAGGGAGACCATCATCCGGGCCCAGCGCGCCCGGCGCTCGCCTGTGTCCATCTCGAAGCCGCGGCGGATGGCGTCTGCCACTTCGCCGATATCGTGAGGGTTGACGATCAGCGCGCCGTCGAGCTGATGGGCGGCGCCGGCGAATTTGGACAGCACCAGGACACCCGGGTCGTCCGGGTCCTGGGCGGCGACATACTCCTTGGCCACCAGGTTCATGCCGTCATATAGCGGTGTGACCAGGCCGATGCGGGCGACCCGCAACAGGCCGGCCAGGGCCTCGCGGCCATAGGCCTTGTTGACATAGCGCACCGGCACCCAGTCGAAGTCGGCATAGCGGCCGTTGATGTGCCCGCAGGCGCGCTCCAGCTCCTGGCGAATCTCGGTGTACTCGGGCACGTCGGAGCGCGACGGCGAGGCGATCTGCAGCATCGAGACCCGGCCGCGCAATGCGGCGTGGCGCTCGAGCAGCAGCTCGAACGCCTGCAGGCGCTGCGGCAGCCCCTTGCTGTAATCCAGCCGGTCGACGCCAACCACCAGGTCGCGTCCGTGCAGGCTGTCCTTCATGCGCCGCGCCAGCTTGCGCCCGCCGGACGAGACCGCCAGCCGGGCAAAGTGGTCGGGGTCGATGCCGATCGGGAAGACACCGGTGCGTACCTGATGGGTCCCGACCCGGGCGGTGCCGGCCGACGATACCGAGCCGCCGAGCTCGCGGATCACGTAATCGCAAAAGGCGCGGTGATGGGATTCGGTCTGAAAGCCGATCAGGTCATAGGCGAACAGCTTGCGTACCAGCCCGTCGTGTCCGGGCAGGGCACTGAGAATTTCACGCACCGGGAAGGGAATGTGCAGAAAAAAGCCGATCCGTCCCTGATGGCCGTGGGCGCGCAGGCGCTCGCCCAAAGGGATCAGGTGGTAATCATGCACCCAGACAATGTCATCGGGCTCGATCAGGGCGCCGAGATGACGGGCGAAACGGTCGTTGACCTGGTGGTAGATGCGGCGAAAGCCGTCGTCGAAGGTGGCGAGATCGACACGATAATGAAACACCGGCCAAAGCGTGCGGTTGGCGTAGCCGCAGTAATATTCTTCGTATTCGCGGCGCGACAGATCGAGGGTCGCATATGAGATGCCGTCGCTGGTCACCACCGTCGGCTTGTTCGACGCCTCGGGCGCCGCCTTGCCGTTCCAGCCGAACCACATCCCGCCCTCGCGCGCCAGGGCCAGCTTCAGCCCGATCGCCAGGCCGCCGGCGCTGGCGGTCGTATCGGGTGGTGGAACCCGGTTCGATACGATGACCAGCCTGCCCACAACGTCTCCCTTGCCTCGGCGGACGGACCAGGGGGCTTGGGCCCAAGGCGGAATAGGTGCCCGGGAAAACCGACCTCCGCTGGGTCCGTCGGCGTCTCCTGCCCGAATACGGCTCGGCTGTTACAGTTTGAATATAGGAGCCGAAGGCGCGGTTACAATCGGCTCTCGCGATCCAGAAGCCGGGCAAGACCAAGAAGCGCCGGGTATTCGGCCCGGATCAGGCAGGTGGCAATGCCGCTCAAATAGGCGCGCATCGACACCCGTGCCTCGAACCGGACGCGGAATTCGGCGCGATCGAACAGCGGTCCCATACGGGTCAGCACGCCGCCGGTGAGGTAAATGCCGCCGCGTGCCCCGTAACACAGGGCCAGATCGCCGGCGACGCCGCCCAGGAGGCCGGAAAAGATCCTCAGGGTCCGGGCCGCCAGTCTGTCATCGCCCGATCCGGCCGCCTCGACCACCGCCCGCGGGCTGGCCGGCGCCTGTCCGGAGACATCGCCCGCCTGTTCGGCCAGGGCCCGATAAAGCGTCACCAGGCCGGAGCCGGACAGCGCGTGTTCGATGGTTGCCGGTTCCGGACCCTGCGACAGCCGGCTCAACAGCTCGATCTCGAGCGCGTCGTGAGGAGGCAGCGCGGCATGTCCGGCCTCGCTGGCAAAGGCGCGCCAGGCGTCGGGCTCGCCGCGCCCGGCGGGAACCAGATAGGCAGCCCCGAAGCCGGTGCCGATTCCCAGCACCGCTTTCGGACCATCGGCGGTCGGCGTTGCCGTGCCGATCACCTCGTAGGCGTCTTCGGGCAACTCGGGCAGGGCCAGAGCCACCGCTTCGAGATCGTTGATGACGACGAGCTTCGCAAACCCCGCTTGCCGGCGCACCGCGTCGATGGAAAAGGTCCAGGGGTGATTGGTCAGTCTCACCCGGTCGCCGGTGACCGGCCCGGCAACGGCAATGGCCGCGTGCATCTCCTGATGGTCCTGAGAGTCCAGCTGCCGGGCCGCCAGAAAGGCGGCAATGGCCTCGCCAAGGCCGGGATGATCGGCGGTGGCGACAACGCTCACCCGGTCCGGCCGGCCATGCGAATCGAGAAGCGCAAACCGGGCATGGGTGGCGCCGATGTCGGCGACCAGGTGCAGGCGCGGCGCGGCCATCAGACGATGTCCTCCCAGCGCCGGGTCAGCACCATGGCGCAGTGGATGAGCCCGACCATCGAATAGGTCTGCGGATAATTGCCCCACAGTTCGCCGGTCACCGGGTCGATGTCCTCGGACAACAGGCCGAGGTGATTGCGCTGGCTGAGAATGTTGTCGAAGGCTTCGCGGGCCTTTTCCATGCGCCCGAGCCCGGCCAGCGCCTCGATATACCAGAAGGTGCAGATGTTGAAGGCGACTTCGGGTACGCCGAAATCGTCGGCTTCGGCATAACGCAGGATGTGGCCGTCGCGCAGCAGCGTTGTCTCGATCTTGTCGACGGTGGCCGCGAAGCGGGGATCATCGGCCGGCAGGAAGCCGATTTGCGGCATCAACAGCAGCCCGGCATCGACGGCGTCGCCTTCGAAGCGGTCGACATAGGTACCGGTCCGGGCGTTAAACGCGCGCTCGGTGACGGTGCGGGCGATCTGATCGGCGCGCCGGCGCCACAACGACGCGCGCTCGCGCAGCTCCTCGGCCGGCTGGGCATCTTTCTGGGTATCGGCCAGATGGGCGGCGATCTTGGCCAGACGATCACAGGCCGCCCAGCACATCATGGCCGACGAGGTATGGACATGACTGCGGGTACGCAGCTCCCACATGCCGGCGTCCGGCTGGTCATAAACGGCAAAGGCGCGCTCGCCGACTGCCTCGAGGCGGACAAGATCGGCGATGCCCGGCGGGCTGAGCAGGCGCTGGTCGAAAAACGCCTGGGCGGCGGCGAGAATCGCGCTGCCGTAGGAATCATGCTGGACCTGGGCGTAGGCGGCGTTGCCGGCGCGCACCGGTTTCATGCCACGATAGCCGGCCAGCGAAGTGATTTCGCGCTCATCGAGGGTGCGCTCCAGCCCGACACCATAGACCGGCTGCAGGCGGCCGTCGTCGGAGGCCGAGATGATGTTGATCAGATATTTGAGGTAGTCCTCCATGGTGCCGATGGAGCTCAGGCGATTGAGCGCCCGGACCACAAAGAAGGCGTCGCGCAGCCAGCAGAAACGGTAATCCCAGTTGCGCCCGCTGTCCGGGCTTTCCGGGATCGAGGTGGTCATGGCGGCGACAATCGCCCCGGTTTCCTCGAAGCTGCACAGCTTCAGCGTGATCGCCGCCCGGATCACCACGTCCTGCCACTCCAAGGGCAGGGCGAGCTGGCGCGCGTAATAGCGCCAGTAGCTGCGCGTCTGTTCGAAAAAATGGCGGCCGGCCTCGTGGATGGGGCGGGTGAAGGTCTCGTCGGGCCCGAGGATCAGGGTCAGCGTGTCGTGGAGATGAAAGGGGGTTTCCTCGAGCACATAGGCGAGCGGCGCATTGGTCGTGAGGCGCAGGGTCAGCCCGGTGCCGACATAGCGGATATGGTTGCTGCCGTGGGTGATCTGGGGCCGGGTGGCGCCGTATTCGAAGGTCGGGCGCAGGCGGATGCGCACCCGCGGCGAACCCTCGAGCGGGCGGACGATCCGAACGATCATGGTCGGCCGGAACATGCGGCCGAGCTGGCCGAATCGCGGCGCGAAATCGGTGATCTCGATGGCGCCGCCGTGGCGGTCGTAAAGGCGGGTGACAAGAATCGCCGTATTCGACAGATAGCTTTGTTCACTGCCGGCGAAATCCTCGATCTCGATGGCGTAGAAGCCGTGCGTCTCCTTCCCGTTGCCATCCTCCGGGGGTGCTTCGCTGGTGTCGTTCAGCAGTTCGTTGAACACCGGATCGCCGTCGAAGCGCGGCAGGCAGCACCAGACGCATCGCGCCCGGGCATCGATCAGGGCGCCGAACGAGCAGTTGCCGATCACCCCGAGATCAAGATTGACCATGATCCTTGGCTCCGTTACCGACCGTTCTTGCCATGCTTGCGAATGACCATTGCCGGCCGATGAAAGGCCGGAAGCGAGTTCCCAAACCTTAGAGCATTGTGGGCAGTGTTGAAATAACTTGCGCAGGCCGCGGTGACCTGGCGCGAATGATCGTGGGGCCGGAAAACAAGACCGTGATCCGGGCGCGGAAAATGGACTAGATTGACCCCGGCAACAGCCGAGCAACAGGGCGCTGCATGCGCCGTCGTGGAGAGTGCAGGGTGGACAAGCCAGTGATTGCTGCCGGCCGGTTCGATCTGGTGATCCTGGCAGGCAACGTTGATGCCGGTGCTGCCGATCTGGGGGCGCGCCTTGCGCGCGTTGGCCTTCCTCTTGCCGAGGTGCCGCCGGGCGATGCGGCCGCCGGCCCGCCGGGGTCCTTTCTGGAGGCGGTGCGGCGCCGGGGCATCTTGCCGGACCGGGCGGCGGTGATTGCCGGCTCGGTGGCGAGCGTATCGGTTGCGTGCTCGGCCGGTTTTGGCCTGGTCATCGGCATCGATCGCGCCGGAGCCGGCGAGGATCTCATTGACCACGGGGCCGATGTCGTGGTCAGTGATCTCGCGCAGATCGAGGTCCGCGACCTGGCCTGCGCGCTCTCTGACTTTGCCGCGATCGCGCGGGTTCTGGGCGTTGGGCCGGTGGGCATCTTTCTTGATTACGACGGCACCCTGACACCGATTGTCGAGCGTCCCCAGGACGCCCGACTGTCGCCGGCCATGCGGGACCGTCTGGATCGCCTGGCACGGTACTTTCCGGTGGCCATCGTCAGCGGTCGCGACGTCGAGACCATCCGGCGTCTGGTGGGTCTCGACGGGCTCACATATGCCGGCGAGCATGGCTTCGACATCGCACTTGCCGACGGCCGGCGCATCGTCCCCGAGGGCAGGGAAACGGCCGCCCCGGCGATTGAGAGCATCGCCGACGCGCTGACCGCCCGCCTCGCCGATATCGACGGTGTGCTGCTGGAGCGCAAGCGGTTTTCCCTGGCGGTCCATTACCGGCGGGTGGCCGCGGCGCATGTCGATCACGTTCGCCAGATCGTGCGCCATGCGGCGGCGCAGCACCCGGAGGTGCGGGTGCTTTCCGGCAAGCGGGTCGAGGAGGTTCAGCCACGCACCGACTGGGACAAGGGCAAGGCCGTCGACTGGCTGCGACAAACCTGGCTGCCGGCCGGTGCCACCGTCCTGTTCGTCGGTGACGACACCACTGACGAGGACGTCTTTCGCAGGCTGGGCGATGGTGATGTCGGCATCCTTGTCCGTGATCAGCCGCGCCCGACCGCCGCCCGCTTCCGCCTCGACGGGGTGGCGCAAGTGGCCGCCTTTCTCGATCGATTGACCGAGCTCACACCAACAACGACCACAAGCGCGATCCCTTCTGCCCGCAGCCCGCAGGCCGGCGACTGAGCCCTGGCAAGCCCGCACTCGCAGCTCAGGCGGCGGCCGTCTCGGCCGGGGCTTCGCGAATCCGGAAGCGCTCGTCAAGAGCGGCCAGCCGGTCGACGACGCCGGTGTACTCGAGCTCCGACATCGGCAGCATGGCGGCCCCGAACACGCCCTGGCGGCGCATTTCGATGGTCTTTTCGGCGACGTGATCGCGCACCGTATCCCAGAACGGATGGGCGAAGGCGTCCTCGGGCCCGGTGAGTACGCCGCGGTGGATGGAGAAGGCGGCGCAACTGACCACCGGCGGGCCGTCGAAGAAGCTCACCGAGGCGTTGAGCGGCACCGGCATCAGCGGCAGGTTGTGGGAGCCGCGCATGCCGCCGGCGACATAATGGCCGATGTGATAGGGCGCGAGAATCTCGCCGGTCGCCGGGAAGTTCATCTGGGCCCGTACGATCATCACCGGGTCGTCCTTGCCGGTGTATTTTCCGGCGATGTTGTGAAGCCGCGAGGTCGCTACCGCCACTGCCTGCTCGCCGGTGGCCCGCGACCAGATGGACTCGATGACGTAGCGCTCGGGATCGCGCAGCAGCGCGGCGATGTCGTAGATGTCTTCCGGCGTGCTGAGCTCGATCACCCGGTCGGCCTCGGCGTGGCTGACGTCGAGGATGACAAAGCGGAAGCCCTTGCCCAGGTTGGCCGAGAGAATGAGCCCCGGTGTCGTCATCACGTCGGCAAAGGTCAGGAACAGGGGCAGATTGAAGGCCCCGGGGTCGGTCTTGTCGGCAGCAAGGAACAGGAACGGCTCGCTGGGCCGCTCGTCAATCTGGATTTCGGCAACCGCCGGGCCCATGCCCCGCACATTGCCTGAAAACGCGTCCTTGAGCAGGTCCTGGCCGGCACCGTAAAGTCCTTGCGATTTCGCGACTTCGGTGCCTTCGACGAAGGCATCCCAGGCGAGCCTGTGGATGCGGTCATCGCCGGGCCCGCGCTCATGGGTCATCAGGATCGCGATGTCGTCCCCGGTCGAGCTGATGTAGCTGTCGATGATCAGGTCGCGCCCTTCGGTGCGCACGTGGCTGCGCACCGTCTCGACGAGCGGGTCCGAGGGCCGGATGTGGCCGCCGATGGAGCCGATATCGGCCTTTATGACACTGATTGTGATCGCCATTCTTTCCCTCCTGTCATGGGCCGGACTGGTCCGGTCGAAACGGATCGATATGGCATCCCTCTGCGCTCCGGATGCACGGGCGCCGCCCTGATTGCCAGGGCGCGCTGTAATTCGGGACGGGGCTGGATAGTCACATGCGCCGGTCTCAGCCTGGCGCAAGCACAAGACGACACCGGAGCCGGAGGGTGCCCCGTCACGATTTTCTTTTTTTCCGATGCTTCATTTCTAGCCGATATCGGCGTTTCCGGCGTTGACTGAGGTCAAGTGAGCAGGGCGTGAATGCTGCTGTGCAACCGGAAAACCGGCAACCGGACAATCGCCGCGGGCAAAACCGCTCACGGGATCTTGATCCGCCGTCACCGCGGTTCACGAAACGCGATCGTCGGTGGTCTTGGGGGCAGCGGTCAAAGCGTCCGGAATCGCCGGGAACCTTGCGATTTCCCTGTCGCCGGAGCCTCACCACAACGTCACGCCGGTTGACCGGTGTTGATTGGTTTGGCGCCGCGCCCGGCTCTATGCTTGAACTCAGGATAGCCGCTCCTTTTCCCTGCCGTTCGGCGCCATAAGCCGCTTCCCCCAACGGGAACGTCGGGGAAACCCCAAGGAGACAGCAACATGATCACCAATATTGTTTCGGTTTCCCTTTCTTTTGCCTTGTTTGCCGGCATGGTGCCGATCAATGTCTGGTACTAGGCGCGCGGGCGCTGCTTCCGCCTCGACGCGGTGGCGGCACGTGGGGCTCGGCATTGCCCTGTGGGCGGCGATTGTTGCGCTTCCCGGCGCCGCCCGGGCGTTGCATGTCGCAGCCTTGCCGCAGGCTCCCGCAGGCGCGACCACGCCGCAGACGCAGGTGCCCTTCCATATTGAGCCCGGACAGCTTCTGGTTCCGGCCGTGGACGATCTGACGCCCGATTACAGCGCCGGACCGATGTACCGCGCCGACCCGGCGGTCCGCTGGCGCGGTCGCCTGGGCCCGGCCAGCCGGGTGGCCCGGCGCAATGTCGCCAATTCGCCGGCGACGCGGCGTCTGCTGGGGCTTCTCTTCGCCCACCGATAACGGTGCGCCGGCCGACCAGGGGCGCCATCAGGGGCGCGCGGCATGTCGTTTTTGCTTGCATGTCGGCGCCGGCTGCCCCAGTTTTACGGAGGCGGTGACACATAATTCCTGGTGTATCCTCGCAGCTGCTTCCAGCCTCGCAGAGTTACTCCTGAACTTTGTGGCCCCACGACCAAGGCTGCCGCGTGCATTGCGGTGTGCCGTCTTTGATATCTGAAAGGGAGTAGCCATGGCTGCCGGAACGGTAAAATGGTTCGACCCCAAGAAGGGGTATGGGTTCATTCAACCCAACGACGGGTCGTCAGACGTTTTCGTGCACATCTCGGCCGTGGAGCGCGCCGGCATGGCGAGCCTGCGGGAAGGCCAGAAGATCCAGTTCGAGGTTGTTGCCGGTCGCAACGGTCGCTCGTCTGCGGACAACCTGGTCGCTCTCGACTGACTGACAGCCTGTGTCTGCGCCGGCTGGCGTTGACGCGATCTTTGTTCGTGCGGGCCCGGCGCCGTGGCGGGGTGCGGGCGCGAGTGATTTTGTTTTGGCCGTGCGGCGCATCTGGTCCGGCCGGCGCGATTCAGGTGCTGCGAAGGCGGCGAACGGTACGCGGACAGGCCAGCCCGCGGCCATCAATGGGGGAGATCCATGGCGCGCAAGCCCAACTACCGTTATGAACGATTTGAGCGCGAGCGCGCCAAGGCAGCCAAGAAGGCCGCGCGCCTGAAAGCCAAGGCGGAAAAGGCGGAACTCCGCAAGGCCGAACAGGCCGAAAAACCCGATTCCGAGCCCGAAACACCCACCGAATCCGAATAAGCCCCTGGCTGCCCGAAACA
>CAZZKF010000058.1:0-15489 GCA_964654995.1 uncultured Alphaproteobacteria bacterium
TCCTGGGCGCCGGCAATCACGTAACGCTGGTCGAAAATGAAACAGGGCACGCCGGTCACGCCCATCTCGCGGGCAAAGGCGTCTTCCTCGCGCACACGCTCGACATCGGCGCCCTTATCCAGCAAGTCGGTGACGATTTCAGGGTCCATGCCGGCCTTCCAGGCGACGTCAACCAGCACATCGCGAGCGCCTATGTCGTCGCCCTCGACGAAATAGCGCTGGAACAGCGCCTCGACGACCTCGCTCTGAACGCCGGCGCCGCCGGCCCAGCGGATCAGGCGGTGGGAGTCGATGGTATTCGGCGTGCGGGTGATGGAATCGAAAGCAAACTCGATGCCGGCCGAGCGACCGGCATCGGTGACCCGGCGAATCATCGCCTCGATACGGTCGCCGAACTTGGCCTCCATGTGCTCGCGGTAATCGACACCGCCCGCAGGCACCTCCGGATTGAGCTGAAACGGATGCCAGGCGACGGCAAAGTCCTCGTCCCCCGACATCGCCATCGCCTGCTCGAGGCGCCTTTTGCCGATATAGCACCACGGACAGACGGTGTCGGATATGATGTCGATTTGCATGGGGTTTCTCCGGCCCGGCTCAGCCCATTGCGGCGCGGGCCCGTGTGATCAGAGACTTGGGCGTATCTCCGTCCTCGTAGCCGGCCGCACCGGAGCGCACCCGAACGTGGATGGGGTCGTCGGAATTCCGCAACAGGAACTCGGTCACCTGAATGACGTTGGCGATGCGATCGATCACCACCGATGCCGCCTGACGATCGGTATCCGGCAGAATCACGCAGAATTCGTCGCCGCCGAGCCGCGCCGGCAGATCTTCGCCGCGCACCAGATTGGCAATCAGATTGCCGATCTGGCGGATAATCTTGTCTCCCGCCGCATAGCCGTATTCGGCGTTGATCGTCGCCATGTTGCGGATGTCGAACAGGCCGACGGTCAGGCTTTTCTCGCGGCTTGCCGCGTGCTCGATCGCGCGGCCCAGATGGTCCATGGCGAAGCCGTAGCTGTAGAGGCCGGTCAGCGCGTCGCTGGTAAGAAAATGGCGGGCCTCGCGGTAGACCCGATGCATCGCCGCGCGATAGCGCTCTTCCTGGACAAAGGCGTCGATGCGGGCCGAAAGCTCCTGTCCCTGAAGCGGCCGGTACAGCAGGTCGCTGACCCCGGCCTTGAACACCTTTTCGGCATCGGGAAGGGTTTCGCGGGCGGCAATCACTACGATCGGCAGGTTGTACAGCCGGGCATTGTGACGGATATCGGCACACAGTTCCCAAATGTCCGGATCATCGCGCTCGATGCTGATGACCATGGCATCAAAGCGACGACGCACCAGATAATCGAGCGCCGTCGCGGTCGACCAGGCATAGGTCAGGACCGCGTCGCGCCCGAGAATGGTCTCGATCGCCTGGACACTGCCGGCATCCCCGGCCAGCACCAGAACGTTGACATCGCCGGCGTCGCGGCGTTGCGGCACCGGGCTGAGATCGTCGAGGCCATAGCGCCGGGTGGTTTCGGCCCGACGCTCCAGCTCCGCCTTCATGGTGGCGATTCGCACCAGGGCGCCAAGGCGCGCCAGAAGCTGGACATCATGATAGGGACGCGACAGATAGGTGCTGGCGCCAGCGGCGAAGCCCTTGGCCTCGTCTTCGGCGCCGGCCGGTGTGCCGATCAGCACCACCGGAATCGATGCCGTCTCGGGATCGCCTTTGAGCGCCGTCAGAAATTCCACCGCCGCGGCGTGATCGAGACCGGCACCGCCGTTGCTGTTGATCACCACCACGTCGGGCCGGTCCTTGCGCGCCGCAACAAGAGCCTGCTTCGCTTTTTGCACGGATCGGCTATCGTAGCCGGCAGCGGAAAGCGTCGCGGCAAGCGCCTTGGTGTCCTTGGCGCCGTTGCCGACAATCAATATGCGAGCCTTGACCGACATGAATGCTCCCTCCCGAAGGGCCTTGCCGAAATATAGCAGAATGGGGGCCCTGTCACCTCTTTTGGGCCGACCGGGGGCGCATGCCGGCAGTGACAGCGATGGGGAAACGAGATGAACGCAGGAGCGGACCTTGACGGCAAGAACGCATTCATCACCGGGGCATCAAGCGGCCTGGGGCGCCGGTTCGCCCTGACTCTGGCACGCGCCGGGGTACGGGTGGCGATCACCGGGCGCCGTATCGAGCGGCTGGAGGCGCTGGCCGAAGAGATCGAATCCTTCGATGGCCGGGCGATGCCGATCGCCCTCGATGTCACCGATACCGAGGCCGTGCACAAGGCCATCGCGGCGGCCGAAACCGACCTCGGACCCCTCCACATCCTGATCAACAATGCCGGCATCACGCTGGCCAAATGGCTGACCGAGATTACCGAGGCCGACTACGACCGGGTGATGAACACCAATGTCCGGGCCCCCTTCTTCGTCGCCCAGGAGGTCGCCCGGCGGATGATTCAGCACGGCCACGGCGGGCGCATCATCAACATCGCCTCGGTCGCCGCCGAGCGGCCGGAAAAGCAGATCTCCGTCTATTGCACGTCGAAAGCGGCGATTGCCCATCTGACGCGGTGCATGGCGCTCGAATGGGCGCGCTACGGGATCAATGTCAACGCCATCTGCCCGGGCTGGATTCTGACCGAGATCAACGAGGACTACTTCGCCGGCGAAGCCGGGCAGCGCCTGGTGCAGCGATTTCCGCGCCGGCGCATCGGTAAGCCCGAGGATCTCGACGGGGTGATTCTGCTGCTCGCCTCGGATGCCTCCGACTTCATCAACGGCACGACCATCACGGTGGATGACGGTCAGTCGCTGGCCTGAGCGCCACAGAGGACCCGGCTTAAAGTTTACATCAAACTTTAACCTTCCTTAACAAGACCCTAACGCCGCCTCACTAATATGGGGGACGGTGGAAAAGCTATGGTCACGAATATCGCCAGCATTTCGGTGAGCGCGATGATCGCTGCCTCGCGGCGTCTGGAAACCGCGGCGCGCAACATCGCCAATGCCAATACGGTGGGAAAGCTCGATGCCGGGCCCAGCCCGAGCGAATCCCTGCGCGCCCAGCAAGCCTATCAGCCGCGCCGGATCCAGCAGTTCAGCCTGGCGAACGGCGGCGTTGCAACCCGTGAGGTGCCGGTCGAGCCGGCGACAGTGCCGCGCTTCGCTCCCGGCCATCCGCTGGCCAATGACGACGGGCTGGTGGCCGCGCCCAACGTTTCGCTGGTCTCACAGGTGCTGGAGCTGAAGCTGGCAGCACAAAGCTACCGCACCAATCTCGCGGTGCTCAGAATCATCAATCAGGTGATCGGCGAGCTGATCGACGCCCGTTCGTAAACCGAAATCAATCGGTTGGAGTCTCAGGCGGCTTCGTGCAGTGCCCGCCAGACACGCTCGGGCGTGAGCGGCAGGCTTACATCCTTGACCCCGGCGCGCGCCAGGGCATCCATGGCGGCAATCGCCACCGCCGGCAGCGCGCCGATGGTGCCGGCCTCGCCGCAGCCCTTGATGCCAAGCGGATTGGTGCGACACGGCACTTCGTTGTAGGCAAAGCGGATCGCCGGCAGATCGTCGGCCCGCGGCAGGCCGTAATCCATCAGCGAGCCGGTCACCAGCTGCCCGGTCCCCGCCTCGTAGATGCAGTCCTCGAGCAGCACCTGCCCCAGCCCCTGGGCGATGCCGCCATGGACCTGGCCCTCGACCACCAGCGGATTGATGACCAACCCGAAGTCGTCCACCACCGAGTAGCCGCAAACCCGGATATGCCCGGTCTCGGCATCGATTTCCAGCTCGCAGATATGGCAGCCGTTGGGAAAGGTCGGGGCGCGCAGCTCGAAAATGCCGTCCGTATCGAGGCCATCCGGGTAGCGGCGGCGCAGCTCCTCGGGCAGATCGGCGGTACGTGCCTTTTGCGCCACTTGCCTGAGGTCGATCGCCCGGTCGGTGCCGGCGATGACGAAGCGCCCGTCTGAAAACTCGATATCGGCGGCCGCCGCTTCGAGCAGATGGGCGGCCAGCTCTCGGCCCTTTTCGACGACCTTCTCGGCGCCATCGACGATGGCGTTGCCGGCGAGATGAAGCGAGCGAGAGCCGGCGGTGCCACCGCCTTCCGGGATCATGTCGGTGTCGCCCTGGACGACTTCGATATCGCCGACCGACAGCCCCAGCCGGTCGGCCAGCAACTGGGCGAAGGTGGTCTCGTGCCCCTGGCCGTTGGACTGGGTACCGACACCCAGCGTCACCCGGCCGTCTTCGAGAAAGCGGATGTGGGCATGTTCGATTGGCGCGCCCAGCGTGCTCTCGACGTAATAGGCCATGCCGATACCGCGCAAGGCGCCACGGGCCTGTGCGGCCCGGCGTCGCTCCTCGAAGCCGGCCCAGTCGGCCGCCCGCATGGCATCTTCCATGTTGCGAACGAAATCGCCGGAATCATACCTGAAGCCGAAGGGATGGCGGTAGGGAAGCACCTCTGGCGGGATGAAATTGCGGCGCCGGATTTCGTCCTGCCCGAGGCCCAGTTCGCGGGCAGCGGCATCGACGATGCGTTCGGTAATATAGGCGGATTCCGGCCGGCCGGCGCCACGATAGGCATCGACCGGCACACTGTTGGAAAAATAGCCTTTCATGCCGATGTGCATGGCCGGGATGCGATAGGCGCCGCCAAGCACCCGCGCCATCGCCCGGGTCGGGATGAACGGCGCAAACGGCGACAGATAGGCCCCCATATTGGCCTTGCCGGTCACCCTGAGGGCGAGAAACCGCCCGTCCGCGTCCAGCGCCAGAGCGACTTCGGTGATCAGGTCGCGGCCGTGGTTGTCGCTCTGAAAAGCCTCATAGCGCTCGCCGGTCCATTTGACCGGGCGCCCGAGCTTCCTGGCCGCCCACATGACCAGAATCTGTTCGGGGTAGAGGAATCCCTTGACCCCGAAGCCGCCGCCGACATCCGGGGTGACCACCCGGATGTTGTCATGCGGCACGTGAAACACCTGTTCGGCCAGCTTGTTGCGCAACCCGTGCGAGCTTTGCGAGCAGGTGTACAACGTATAGCGCCCGCTTGCCGGATCATATGCCCCTATGGCGGCGCGCGGCTCGATGGCATTGGCGACCAGCCGATTGTGCTTGAGCACAAGCCGCGTGACATGCGCGGCCCCGGCCATCGCTTCGTCCACCGCCTGCGCATCACCCATGTCCCAGTCGAAACACAGATTGCCGGGCGCGTGATCCCAGATCAGCGGCGCGCCTTCGGTGCTCGCTTCCTCGAGCCGGGCGGCGGCCGGCAACGGCCGATAATCGATCTCCAGCAGTTCGGCGGCATCGCGGGCCGCGGTGACGCTTTCGGCGACGATAAAGGCCACCGGGTCACCGACATAGCGCACCCGGGCGTTCGCCAATGCCGGACGGGGCGTCTTTTTCTGCGGCCGGCCGTCCTTGCATTCGATCTCGACCCCGCATTCGATGTCACCGATGCCATCGGCCGCAAGGTCGGCATGGGTATAGACGGCCAAAACGCCGGGAACCTGAAGCGCGGCTTGCACGTCGATCGTGCCCAGTTCGGCATGGGCGTGGGGCGAGCGCACGACCAGGCCGCAAGCCTGGCCGTCGAGATTGATGTCGTCGGTATAGCGTCCGCGACCGGTGACGAAACGGACGTCCTCGACGCGCCTCAACGGCTGGCCAATACCGAATTCTCCCATGCGTCCACCCCGTCCTTCCTGTTCTTGCCCCAGGCCGGTTGGTCCGGCGTCGGCACCCGTGCTCCGTGGTCAATCCGGGATGCGACGATAACGACGCCAGCCGAGGCCGGCAAGACGCGATTGCCTCTTGCTCGCATTCGCTTTCCAGCGGGCGGTCAGCTATAGCGGATCTGGCCTTCGCCGGCACCGCCGCCGGCCAGAATGGCGAGCGTCACCTCCTTGAGGTCACCGAGAAAATGATCGGCCATATCGTCGGTGATGCCGGGATCGGCGGCGATCGTCAACGCCTCCGGTTCGACCAGGCCCAGCATGCACCAGCCTTTCTCGGTCATGCCCTGATAGATGGCCGGGGTTGGCGCCAGATGCGAGCTGAAGTGCAACGGCATGACATCGACATCCCACATGGTGAGCCCGTCGATCGCGTTCACGCCCTCGGTAAACCGCTCTTTGAGCTCGAGAAGCCGGCGCGTGAGACGCAAATACCCGGCCTCGCCGAGATAGCTCATCACCGCCCAGGCGGCAAAGATCGGCCCGGCCGAGCGCGACCCGGCGAAGCCCGCCATCTTGTAAGGTCCAAGGAATGGGTCGTTGATTTCGACATAATGGTACTTCTGCAGCTCTTCACGCCGCCAGAAGATCGTCGAGGCCGGCTTGGGGCAGTAGCCGAACTTGTGCAGGTCGGCCGAAATCGACATCACGCCGGGCACCCGGAAGTCCCAGACCGGCAGGTCTTGCCCAAGTTTTTCGAGAAACGGATTGATATAGCCACCGATGCAGCCATCGACATGCATCCACAGCCCAAAGTCCCGGGCCACCGCGGCGATGCCCTCGATCGGATCGATGTTGGCATAGTGCCAGGACGGTGCCGAAGCGGCGATCATGATGGTGTCCTCATTGATCGCCGCGCGGATATTGTCGGCATCACCGCGCCCGTCATCGCGCAAATCCGTGGTGATGACCTCGATATCGAGATAATGCGCCCCTTTCTTGAAGGACGGATGGATGGTGAACGGCGCGACGATATTCGGCTTTTTCACCTGCGGCAGATGCTCGCGCGCCCACTCCTTGGCCGCGTGCATGGCCGAAAAATTACTTTCCGTCCCACCACTGGTGAAATTGCCGCAGGAATCCGGCTCCGGGTTGAGCAGGCTCACCCCCATCTGCAGAACCTCCTGCTCGATGGTCTGCATATAGGGCAGATAGAGCGAGAAAAACCCGTTGTCCGACATGAACTGCTCGAACGCCCGTTTGCCGATCTCCTGCACGTCCGGCGGGCCGCGGAAGGCCCGGGCGAAATGGGCATAGGGCTCCTTCATCTCGATCGTGCTCAAGTGCTCCGCGATCCGTGCCGGGTCCAGCCCCTGGGCCGGCAAAGCCTTCCTTTCGCGTTCGCTCACCGTATCTCTCCCTGAAAATCGCCGCCTGGAACGTCTCAGAGTATCATGTTCCGCCCACCGGCGCAGGGAGAGGCGGCGGCAAGGACCTGCTCAGCCACCGATCGGTCGCCTGCACGCCCTCGATTGCATCGATGGGCTTTCGCCCTTAAGGTACGGGCGGTTCGGCGATCCTGGGTGCTCATGGCCGCGTCGGCTTGGACGGTGCCCAAATCGGACTAATTTGGTATTATATGGCCGATCACCGGCCAGCGGCCGAAAGTCAACGATCAGAGGCGCGAGTAAGGCCATGGAGCAGAACCTGAAACCGAGCACCCAGCCGATGATCGATCCGTTCGGGCGCCGGATTACCTATTTGCGCGTCTCGGTCACCGACCGCTGCGATTTCCGCTGCGTCTACTGCATGGCCGAGGACATGACCTTTCTGCCCAAGTCCGAATTGCTCACCCTCGAGGAGCTGGACCGTCTGTGCACCGCCTTCGTCGCACGCGGCGTGCGCAAGCTCCGGATCACCGGCGGCGAGCCGCTGGTGCGCCGCAACATCATGGAATTGTTCCACCGCCTTGCCCGCCACCTGGAGAGCGGCGCCTTGGACGAGTTGACGCTGACCACCAATGCCAGCCAGTTGGCGCGCTTCGCCGACGAGCTGGCGAGCTGCGGGGTGCGGCGCATCAACGTCTCGATCGACACGCTGGATGCCGGGAAATTCCATGAAATCACCCGCTGGGGCCGTCTGGAACAGGTGCTCGGCGGGCTTGAGGCAGCGCGGGCCGCGGGCCTGGCGGTCAAGATCAACATGGTGGCGCTGCGCGGCGTCAATGACGACGAATTCGACCGCATGATCGCCTGGTGCGGCGAGCAGGGCTTCGACCTGACGCTGATCGAGACCATGCCCCTGGGCGAGGTGGATGCGGATCGCACCCAGCATTATCTGCCGCTTTCGCTGGTCCGGGCCAATCTGTCACGGCGCTGGACGCTCGAGGACAGCGATTATCAGACCGGCGGGCCGGCGCGTTACGTCACGGTGCGCGAGACCGGCCGCCGGCTCGGCTTCATCACGCCGCTGACCCACAATTTCTGCGAGTCCTGCAACCGGGTGCGCATCACCTGCACCGGCCAGCTTTACATGTGTCTGGGCCAGGATGATTCGGCGGATCTGCGCGCCCCTCTGCGGGCCGACCCGACGGATGGCCTGTTGCATGCGGCCATCGACGAGGCCATCGGCCGCAAGCCCAAGGGTCACGACTTCGCCATCGACCGGCGCAGCCAGCGCCCGGCGGTCGCACGTCACATGAGCGTCACCGGGGGCTGAGTCTTTACGCTTTTTCCGTCTGCCTCTTTCGATCAGCAGAACCACCCGTCTATACTGGCCGCGGATCAGCCCCGGATGACGCCCGCATGAGCTTCGAGAAGATCGCCATCATCGCCGCCGACATCGGCAATGCGCAGGACGTCGCCGCCCGCCTGCGCGCGCGTTATGGCGCCGTGCCGGTGGATGAAGCTGACGTGATCGTCGCGCTTGGCGGCGACGGCTTCATGCTGCAGACCCTGCACCGCACGATGGGCCGGGGCGTGCCGATCTACGGCATGAACTTCGGGTCGGTCGGCTTTCTGATGAACGAATACCGCGAGGACGACCTGGTGCGCCGGCTCAACGAGGCCGAGCGCGCAACCTTGCACCCGCTGCGCATGCGCGCGGTGACCGAGGACGGCGGCGAGCACGAGGCGCTGGCGATCAACGAGGTCTCGCTGCTGCGCGAGACCAGTCAGAGCTCCAAGATCCGGATCGAGATCGATGGCCGGGTGCGCATGGACGAGCTGGTCTGCGATGGCATTCTGCTGGCCACACCGGCCGGCAGCACCGCCTACAATTTGTCGGCGCACGGCCCGATTCTGCCCCTCAATGCCGGCATTCTGGCGCTTACCCCGATCAGCGCCTTTCGCCCGCGGCGCTGGCGCGGCGCGCTGTTGCCGCATGACGCCAAGGTCCGTTTCGTCATTCTGGAGAGCGACAAGCGGCCGGTCAGTGCGGTGGCCGACACCACAGAAGTGCGCGATGTCACACGCGTCGACGTCGAAGAGGACCGCTCGGTCGAGCTTTACCTGCTGTTCGACGCCGGTCACAGCCTCGAGGAGCGGGTGCTGCGCGAGCAGTTCCTGGATTAGCCGGCCGCCACCGGCGGCAGTGAGGTCTCCGGCATGGTGACCGTGAAGCGGCTGCCCTTGCCGGGCTCGCTGGTCAAGGTGATGTCGCCATCCATCATCCGCGCCAGCCGGCGCGAGATGTGCAGGCCCAAGCCGGTTCCCGGTTCCTTTCGCGAGTACACGTCGTCGGTGACCTGCTCGAACTTCTCGAACACCAGATCCTGCTTTTCTTCGGGAATGCCGATGCCGGTATCCCAGACGGTAACGGCGATCATGCCATCGTCGGTGCGCTCCACATCGATGCCGATCTGCCCGCCTTCGGGCGTGAACTTGACGGCATTGCCCAGCAGATTGACAAAAATCTGGATCAGGCGGCGGCCATCGGCGAGAACCGTCCAGTCGCCTTCGATCTCGGTCGCAGAGAGATCGATTTTTTTGTCCTTGGCACGCAGAACCACCAGGTTGACGGCTTGGCCGATGACATCGCGCAGATCCAGCGGCTCGGGGTTCAGCGACAGCTTGCCGCTGTCGATGACGGCAACGTCAAGCACATCATTGATCAGCGCCAGCAGATGCTGGGCGGCATTGACGATGTCCTTGCTGTAGGCGGTGTATTTTTCGTTGAGCTTGCCGAACACCTGCATCGACATGGCCTCGCCGAAGCCGATGATCGCATTCAGGGGTGTGCGCAACTCGTGGCTCATGGCGGCGAGGAAATCGCTTTTCGACTTCAGTGCCGCCTCGGCCTCGGCGGTCGCCACATCCAGGTGCATGTTCTTCCTGGTCAGCGCTTCCAGCGCGTCTTCCAGCTCGCGGCGTGATTTCTCCGCCTCCTGTTGCGCCCGCAGCCGCGCGGTGACATCGGTGCCGACGCCACGATAGCCGGCAAACGTGCCTTCCGCCGGATCGAACACCGGCACGCCGGAAAGGTGCATCAGCCGGCTTTCGCCGGACGCGGTATGAACCTCGAACGCCTGATCGCGGAAGGGCGCACGCAGGGTCATGGCGCGGACCGCCGGAATCTCGCCCTTGTCATCGGCGACGAAGCGGCCGAACTGCTCCAGCTTCTGGCCCAGGAACTTGGCGACCGGCGTGCCGAGAAGATCGGTCATGCGCTGCGACAGCGACAGCAGCCGGCCGTCTGCGTCGGTTTCCCAGAACCAGTCGGAGGTCGCCCGGGCGAAGTCGTTGAACCGCATCTGGGCACGGCGGGCTTTCTCCAGGGCGTTGACTTCGTCGGTGCTGTCGATATAGGTGCCGCCGACCGCGATCAGGGTGCCAGAGTCGTCGGTGACCGGAAAATGGCGCGAGCGAAAATGGCGCGGCCGTCCGCTGATGCGAATGGTATCCTGGCGGGTGACGTTGCGCCGCACCGCCAGGACTTCATCGACCACCACCTTGAGCGCCAGAGGCAGGCGCGAGCCCCCCTCGCCGTCCGCCTCGCCGTCTTCGAGCGACACGAAATGGCGCACGAGTTCATCAAAACCGCGATTGGAATAGACCAGTTCGCCGTCGGGTGATGCCAGATAGAAGGGCACCGTCTCGTCGAGGATCAGGCGGCTGACAATGTCGGCGGCCGCTTCCTGGGCCAGCGTCCTGGGACCCTCCTGCTGGCCGCGGCTGCGCCGGGTTTCGGCGCGCACGCGGGTGAGCAGGCGCTCGAGCCGCACCACCGGCGTATCCTCGCCGATCGTGTCCTCCTCCTCGACCACCGCGATCTCGGTGGACGGAGGGATCTTATGCTCCCGTTTTTTCCACATCGTCCATGGCCGCCAGGAACCCGGCATCGCGTCGCCAGTAGCCGAGCACCGCTTCGGCATTCGAGCGTTCAATCCGGTCGAACAGCTTGAGGCTCCGGTTCAGGGTTCCCGGATCGACTGGCCGGCCGCCTTCCTGGGCCTGTTCGAGCAACAGGAATATGGTGGTGAAATCGCTGCGCTCAACGCCGATCGCCTTGCACAGGATGGCGACGCTTTCACCGCCGGGATCGGTGATGATCCGCATGACCATACGGTGCGAGATGTTGGCGAGCTCGGCAAAACCGGCGGCGAACACCGGCAGACGGTGCTGGCGCAGAGCCTGAATCAGAAAGGGTATGTTGAGCTCGCCCTGCTGCAGGAGCCGATGCACCAAGCGCTGGGCGCGGCTGGCGACAGCGGACTCCGGATCGTGCTCCTCCATCGCCTGACGGGCGGCATCCTCGATCGCCTGGTCGAGCTGCAGCTCGTCGGCCTCGTAATGGGTGACGATGTGATGGCGCAGCGCCGCCGAAACCCACCAGAACATGCGATAGGCGAGCTTGGGATCGAGGTCCGAATGATGGACCAGCGGCTCCTGGAAGCGATCGACGCGGCGTGATTCGGAAACCAGATATTCCATCGCCCGTTCCGACAGCTCGGCATCTGCGTTCTTGAGCAGGGTTTCGATCACGTCTTCATCGCCATATTCGATCAGCGCGTCGCTGACGTCGCGGCTGACCTGTTCGCGCAAGGCGATGCTCAAGCGGTGTTCCTTGGTTCTCTCCTTGATGATCTCGATCAGGTCAGGATCGCGCAACACCTTGGAACGCTCGAGAATCGGCCGGGCAATCGATATTTCGTCCTGGGCGAGCTGACGGATCAACTCCGGCGGAGCATCCTCGATCGATGCCAGGCGCTCGGCCAACTGCGCCCGGATGCTGCTTTCGATGCTCTCGATCAGCTTGCACAGAATATCGCTCATCAGGGCGCGCTCGTGATCGTTGAGGCGCCCTTCCGGCGACAGGAACAGATCGGTGATGTTCTCTACGAGAAGCTTGCGCCCCCGTTCAGATTTATCGTGTGCAAGGTCGACCAGTTCCTTGACCTGCACACGATCTTCCACTGTCATGACATTGGCCTCCGCCGCGGCCGCACATACTGGTGCTCCGAGAACATACGCAACCGATGCCCGATCCCGGCGCGCCGGGATCTTGAACATCCCCATCATCATTAACGGCTGCGGCGTTAATATTCCCTAAAAACCGGGCGCGACAGTCGCAAACAAGACAGATGCGCTCGCAGATGCGCATGATCCTTTCAACCCCGGCAATGGAGTCTTAAGATTTGTTGTTTACCAAAGCACCCGAAGCCAGGATGCAGGCTGGGGCTCAATGGCCGGGAGATCTTCTGCAATGCCTGAACCAAGACTCCACCCGGTGATCCTGTCGGGCGGTGCCGGCACCCGGCTGTGGCCGCTGTCGCGGGCGCTTTACCCGAAACAGCTTCTGCCGTTGACCTCGGATCGGACCCTGATCCAGGAAACCGCGGCCCGGGTCTCGGATAGCGCCCGCTTCGCGGCGCCGATCGTCGTCTGCAATGCCGAGCACCGGTTCATCGTCGCCGAGCAACTGGCCGCCGCCGGGATCGAGCCGCAGGCCATCATCCTCGAGCCGCAAGGGCGCAATACGGCGCCGGCGGCCGCCATCGCCGCCCTGCGGATCGCCGAAAGCGCGCCCGATGCGCTGATGCTGGTGATGCCCTCGGACCACGTGATCACTGATGCCCCCGCATTTCTGGACGCGATCACCCGGGCCGCCGAAATCGCCGTCAACGATCGTCGGCTGGTCACCTTCGGGATTGCGCCGGACGCGCCGGAGACCGGCTATGGCTATATCCGTCGCGGCACCGCCCTCGATGGCGGCCAAGACGGTTACGCGGTGACCGAGTTCACCGAAAAGCCCGATGCCGAGACCGCCGCCGGCTATCTTTCTTCCGGCGACTATTTCTGGAACAGCGGCATCTTTCTGTTTCCGGTGACCGCCTATCTGGAGGAGCTGGAGCAGTTCGCACCGGAGGTTCTCACAGCCTGTCGCCGTGCCATCGCCGGGGCGCACCCCGACCTCGCTTTCGAGCGCCTCGACGACGACGCCTTTCTCTCCAGCCCATCGATCTCGATCGACTATGCGGTGATGGAACATACCGAGCGTGCCGCCGTGCTGCCGGTGGACATGGGCTGGAGCGACGTCGGCTCATGGACGGCACTGTGGCAGATCAGCGACAAGGACGAGGCCGGCACGGCCGTCTCCGGCGATGTGCTGACACTGGACGTGCGCAACAGCCTGCTGCGCTCCGAGGGGCCGGCCATCGCCGCCCTGGGGCTTGACGACGTGATCGTTGTCGCGACCAAGGACATCGTCCTGGCGGCGGCCAAGGATCGGGCCCAGGACGTCAAGCAGCTGGTCGAACGGCTCGCCCGCTCGGGCCGCGAAGAGCACATCGCCCATGTCACCGTCTACCGCCCGTGGGGCTCGTTCGAGACCATCGACGAAGGCCCGCGTTTCAAGGTCAAGCGGATCGTCGTCAAGCCCGGCGCCAAGCTGTCGCTGCAGAAGCATCATCACCGGGCCGAGCACTGGGTGGTGGTCCGTGGCACCGCCAGGATCACCCGCGGGGAGGAAACGCTGCTGCTCGAAGAGAACCAGTCCACCTATATCCCGCTGGGCACCCCGCACCGGCTCGAGAACCCGGGCAAGATTCCGCTTCACATCATCGAGGTCCAGTCGGGTAGCTATCTCGGCGAAGACGATATCGTCCGCCTCGAGGACACTTACGGGCGCGGTTGATTTCACGACTCCGCAATACGCCGGCACCGCCACACCGGATGATCGCCGGGCGCGACAACGCGCTCGCATAGATTTGATCCGGTCCGATCGGAAAAGACGCTAGGTCCGGACCAGCGCCTCTGATTAAATGAGTTCATGGCGAATCTGGCCCGATTTTTGCGCCGCCATCCAATTGACACGATGACTGCCCGTTTCCTGTCCCGATTTGAGACGCCTTGTGTCAAATTGGAGCAGCGATGGGCTGTGCCTGGAGAACCTGACAACGGATCATGAGCTACAAGGCGGCAATTCTGGCGATCGCGGCCTTCGCCGTCCTGGTGGCGGGCGGTGTTCTTTACCTTGTCGTTGTCGGTCCGTCGGCCGATTGGCGGCTTGGCGGCACGCTCGCGCCGGTCGCCGAGGTGGCGCCATCGCAAGCCACGGGACCCGCCGCTCCGGAAGAATCCGGGCCACGGGCGCAGCTCGCTCCGGAACGAGAACCCGCCACCAGGCCGGCCGCTGGCCCTGGTGGTCCGGGCGGCGCCGCGCGCCCCGGCGTGGTGGCAACAAAGCCGCCGGTACCACCTGAAACGGCCTATGCCCGGTGCCGGACGACCGGGAACGCCAATGCCCGGGTGACAGCGGAAGCCGGCTTCCTGCATCCGGCGCAGCCGGTCAGCATTGACGAGGCGATCGCCGGCGCCATGGACGGCGGTTCGGAAGGCCTCGCCACGCTTTACGATTACCTCTATGGCGCCGCCGGCAATTCGGAAGAGCTGCTGCTGCGCACCGTCGAGCTGCTGCGCCTGCTGAGCAGCACCGACGGGGCCGATGTTCTGGTTGTCAACACGGTGGCCTCGCGGATCGCCGAGGCCGCATCCGCGGTGTCCGGGGCGGCTTATATGCGGCGCGTTTATTTCGAAGACGAGGTCGCCCTGCCGACCGGGATGCAGGGCTGGGATTTTGGCCCCGCGGATGCTTTGACCTGCCCCGGATTCGTGCGCGTCGGGCCCGCGTCCCGCCTGGTTGAGGGACGCGCCATCGAAGCGATCGAAAACGATGATGAGCCGTTGTTCGGTGACGGCCTGCGCGGGGTCACCGGATTTGCCACCGAACTGGCGGACGGGTTTTATCGGATCCATCTGTTGACCAGCCGGTTTGCGCTTGCGGATCCACCGGATCAGCCGTTCGGGCCGCAGATCCGGATCAATGGCGTTGCCCACGCGATCGTGCCGGCGACACCGGCGCAGATCACCGTCGAGGGGCGCATGGGTACCGCCGGCCTGCGCGAAGTGGTGATCGCCGAAGGCGACCGGCCAGCGGCATTTCGCCCGTCGCCGCCCAGTGGCTGGATGCTGTCCGTTCAGGCTGAAGTGACCGGTGGCGTCCTGCGGCTGGAGTTCGACGGCGCTCAGCCGGCAACATTCATTGCCGGGATCATCGTTGCACCCGCAACGCCGAGCGATCTTGAAAGCCAGTTGGCCGACGAAATCGCCAGCCTGCTCATGCGCCTGGCGCCGGCCGGCGGACGCATGGCCCAATCCCAGCAGATACCGTTGTTGCAACCCTTCCTGCCGCCGCGCCCGCCGCGCGGGCGTCAGCCCAGCCCGCCCAACGTCCGCAGCTCCGGCGGCTTCCTGCTGGCCCAGGCACCCACGGATGGCAACGGTGGTGGCAACGGCCCCGGCAATGGCGGTAACGGCGG
>CAZZKF010000059.1:0-15332 GCA_964654995.1 uncultured Alphaproteobacteria bacterium
TGTCCTGAAGCATCGCCTTGCGCCGGTCGCCGAAGCCCGGCGCCTTGACGGCCGCGACCTTGAGGCCGCCGCGCAGCTTGTTGACCACCAGAGTGGCCAGCGCCTCGCCCTCGATGTCCTCGGCGATCACCAGCAGCGGACGCCCCGACTGCACCACCGATTCAAGCACCGGCAGCATGGCCTGAAGGCTGGACAGCTTGGATTCGTGCAAGAGGATGTAGGGATCATCCAGCTCGGCCACCATCTTCTCGCCATTGGTAATGAAATAGGGCGACAGATAGCCGCGGTCGAACTGCATGCCCTCGACCACCTCGAGCTCGGTCTCGAGGCCCTTGGCCTCCTCGACCGAGATGACGCCTTCCTTGCCGACCTTCTGCATGGCCTGCGAGATGATCTCGCCGATCTCGCGCTCGCCATTGGCGGAAATGGTGCCGACCTGGGCGACTTCCTCTTCCGAGGAAATCGGATGGCTGCGCTTCTCGAGGTCCTTGACCACCGCCTGAACCGCCAGATCGATACCACGGCGCAGGTCCATCGGGTTCATGCCCGCGGCCACCGCCTTGGTGCCCTCGCGCACGATCGACTGGGCCAGAACGGTCGCCGTGGTGGTGCCGTCACCGGCGATGTCGTTGGTTTTCGATGCCACCTCGCGGACCATCTGGGCGCCCATGTTCTCGAACTTGTCGGGCAATTCGATTTCCTTGGCGACGGTCACCCCGTCCTTGGAAATCCGCGGCGCCCCGAAGGACTTCTCAAGCACGACGTTGCGGCCCTTGGGCCCCAGCGTGACTTTCACCGCATCGGCCAGGATGTCCACGCCTTTAAGCAGACGGGCCCGGGCGTCTCCGCTGAATTTGACTTCTTTGGCTGTCATTTCTCGTCCTTCCTAATCGAGAATACCCATGATGTCGGATTCTTTCATGATCAGATATTCTTCGCCGTCCAGCTTGACTTCGGTGCCGGACCATTTGCCGAAGAGAATCCGATCCCCCGCCTTCACGTCCAAAGGCTGGATCGAGCCGTCTTCCTTGCGGGCGCCGTCCCCGACGGCGACCACTTCGCCTTCCTGAGGCTTTTCCTTGGCGGTATCGGGGATGATGATGCCGCCCGCGGTCTTTTCATCCGACTCGATGCGCCGGACCAGCACCCGATCGTGCAAAGGCCTGAGTTTCATTCCGTTCCTCCACAAGTCGTGGCAGAAGCCCCCGGATCGCCTGATGCGAGTCCCCTGCCTGAATTAGCACTCCTCCATTGGGAGTGCCAGCTATATAGGGAGGGGGGGAAAGCCTGTCAAGCTGTGGCACTTCGCCATGGCGACTGTGGGCGAGCGTGGACGGTCACTTGCGCGGCCGCCGGTTTTACGCCCCGACCTCGATTCCGCCGGACGATTTCTTGCGAAAGCGCCCGAGATTGGCGGTGCTGAGGCGCACGCGCAAATGCGCCGTCCCCTCCTCATCCTGGCGGGCAACGACCTCGCCGTGGCGGTAGAGCCAGGCGATCAGGGCGCCGTGTTCCTGGGGAATGGTGAATTCGTGGGTGCGCTCGGCGCGCGCCAGACAGCCATCGATCTTGGCCAGCAGCTCGGCACAACCGGTGCCGTCATGGGCTGAAATCGGCGCCTGGTCATCGTGGCGGGCGGCCCGGTTGGCCAGCACCTGACGGGCATCCGCGTCCAGCAGGTCGATCTTGTTCAGGGCCTCGATCACCGGCCGCGGATCGCTCTCATCGATCCCCAGTTGGGCGAGAACGCCGAGCACATCCTGCTTCTGCGCCTCGGTCTCGGGATGGGTGATGTCGCGGACATGCAGAATGATGTCGGCTTCGACCACCTCTTCGAGCGTCGCCCGGAAGGCGGCCACCAGATGGGTTGGCAGATCGGAGACGAATCCCACCGTGTCCGAAAGGATGACGCGCCGCCCCGATGGCAGATTGAGCCCGCGCATGGTCGGATCGAGCGTCGCGAACAGGGCATCCACGGCACTCACCCGGGCGCCGGTGAGGCGGTTGAACAGGGTCGATTTGCCGGCATTGGTATAGCCGACCAGGGCGATCACCGGGTGCGGCACCTGGCGCCGGCTCTTGCGGTGCAGTTCACGGGTGCGGCGCACGTGATCGAGCTGACGGCGGATCTTGGTGATGCGCTCGGAAATCAGCCGGCGGTCGGCCTCGATCTGGGTCTCACCCGGCCCGCCGAGGAAGCCGAAGCCGCCGCGCTGGCGCTCCAGGTGGGTCCAGGATCGAACCAGGCGGCTGCGCTGATAGGTAAGATGGGCAAGCTCCACCTGAAGCCGCCCCTCGCGGGTCCGCGCCCGGGCGCCGAAAATCTCCAGGATCAGGCCGGTGCGGTCGATCACCTTGGTGCCCAGAGCGCGCTCCAGATTGCGCTGCTGGACCGGGCTCAAGGCCCCGTCGATGATCACCAGATCGGCCCTGGTTGCCGCCACCAGGGCCTCGAGTTCGGCCAGTTTGCCGGGCCCGAACAAGGTCCCCGGCCGAGCCCGGCGCAGGCGCACGACGGCCGAATTCACGACCTCGAGGCCGATCGCCGCGGCCAGCCCTTCGGCCTCGGCCAGGCGGGCTTCGGGGCGGCGCGCGGGCCCGGCATCGCTCGATGCCGGGCCCGAGATCGCAGGATGAAGCACCACGGCCAGACCTTCTGGCCGTGGCCCCTCACCGCTTCCACCGGCGCGGCCGGACGCTCCGGCCGCGCCGTGCTCGACCCTCGAAATGTTACGCGTCAACCTTTTCGGCCTGTGCGGCCTCTCCAGCCTCGGGCTCGAACAACTGAATCTGCACGGTCGGCATCACCGTCGAAATGGCGTGCTTGTAAACCAGCTGAATGTGCCCGTCTCTGCGCAACAGGACGCAGAAATTGTCGAACCAGGTAATGGTTCCCTGCAACTTGACGCCGTTGATCAGAAACACCGTGACCGGCGTCTTGTTCTTGCGAATGTGATTGAGAAACACGTCTTGGACGTTTTGTGATCGTTCTGCAGGCATGAGTCGCCTCGTTGTTATTGGTATTAGCAATCACCGCCGGGCCCCAAATGGCACCCGGGGTTACCGTCTGCCTCGCTTGAAAGCAGCCATATCCCGCGGGCGACGCAATCCAGCGCGCCAGCCCGCACCTTACAAAATGGTATGAAAACCCCTTTTCTACAAGTCATCAACGTTTCAGAGCCCATCACGGTCATATGGAATCCTTCTGCCGGTGGGATTTTTCGTGAGACCCAAGAAGGACGCGGGAGGGCGTATCAGGGAATATGGCAAGGGGCCTGGCGCCGCCCACGCGAACAAGGCCCCGACCCAAGGGGTTGCGCTTTGACGGCCATCCGCGGCGTTGCCGTCCTTGCACGATGTCCCCGCATCGCCCTTCGGACGGCGCCTGGCGGACTGGCGCGCCAAAGCGGCAACAGAATTGATTCCATGTGACCCTGATGGGCTCCGGGCGAACGGGACGCCTGTTCGTTAAATCAGTTCACGGTCCAGGTAAAGCCGGCGCAGACGCAGGGTAACCGGGCCCGGGCGGCCGTCGCCGATGGCCGTATCGTCGATCGCGACCACCGGCATGACCTGCGACGTGGTGCTGGTCAGAAAGGCCTCGGCAGCCGCCTTTGCGTCGTCGGGTGAAAACGCCTGCTCGACGACCTCGATCCGGGCGGCGCGTGCCAGATCGAGAATGATGCCGCGGGTCACCCCACCCAGAATCCCGTGGTCGAAGGGCCGGGTGATCAGCCGGCCCCGTTGATCAACGATCCAGGCATTGGTGGAGCTGCCTTCGGTGATCCTGCCGGCCTCATCGACGAACCACGCCTCGAAGGCACCGGCCTCGCGCGCCTGTTGCTTGGCCAGCACGTTGGCGGTCAGCCCCACGGTCTTGATGTCGCAGCGGCGCCAGCGCATGTCCGGCAGGGTAATCACCCGCACGCCCTGGCGCGCCTGTTCATCAAGCCGCGCATAGGAAAGCGACCGCGCCGTTGCCACGACGCCCGGCCGGGCGCGATTCGGGAAGGCATGGCCGCGCGGCGAAACCCCGCGCGAGATCTGAAGATAGACAATGCCGTCGCGCACCCGGTTGCGCCGGGCGGTTTCGGCCAGAATGATGACGAGCGCCCGGTCGGAGAGCGCCAGGTCGATCCGCATCTCGGCCAGCGAGCGGCGCAGACGTTCAAGATGGGGAGCGAGATCGAGCAGCCGCCCGTTGCGCACGGCGATCACCTCATAGACGGCATCGGCGAACTGATAGCCGCGATCCTCGATATGCACCCGGGCGGCCGCGTGTGGCAGATAGCGCCCGTTGACGTAAGCAATTCTCGACATGAAAGACGTCTCGCTCCTTCCCTGCCCCGGCCCGAGGCGCGCCGGTGATGTATCCGGTGATATCGGTGAAGTCTAGAAGAATTCGAGGCGGACCGAGAACAGTTCCTCGACCTTCTTCACCATGTCGGCAAGCGCGAACAGAATCACCCGATCGTTGACCTTGATCACCGTATCGCCGCGCGGGATGATCACCTCGTCACCACGGACAATCGCCCCGATCAGGATGCCCGAGGGCAGATGCATGTCGCGCACCGGAACATTGGTGAGCTCCGAGGTCTCCAGCGCTTCGGCCTCGATCACCTCGGCCTGGCCGTCGGCAATCGTGTAAAGCCCGCGGATGCGCCCGCGCCGCACGTGCTGCAGGATGGTTGAGACGGTGGTCGCCCGCGGATTGATGAACACGTCGATCCCCAGCGACCCGATCAATGGCCCGTAAGTGGGATTGTTCACCAGGGTCACGGTGCGCCGGCAGCCGGCCCGCTTGGCCAGCATGGCGGAAAGAATATTGACCTCGTCGTCGTTGGCCACCGAGACCACGGCCTCGGCCTCGCGGACATTGGCCTCGCTGAGAATGTCAGGGTCCAGCGCGTCGCCCAGGATGACCGTCGTCCGGCTCAGCTGATCGGCGATCTTTTCGGCCCGCTCCTTGCGCGCCTCGATGATCTTGACGTTGACGTTGCGATGCTCGGATTCCAGCTCGCGGGCGAGAAACAGCCCGATATTGCCGCCGCCGACGATGATCACGCGGCGCGCCTCGCGCTCGCCGTAGCCGAAGACCGCGAGCGAGCGCTGAACATGGTCGCGTTCGGTCAGGAAATAGACCTCGTCGCCGACCTGCATGTGGTCGCCGCCGCTCGGCGTGATCAGCTTGCCGTCGCGCGAGATGCCGACGACGACGATGTTGAGCACCGGGAACAGCTCGGTGAGCTGGCGCAACGGCGTATCGATGATCGGGCAGTCCTCGTTGATGCGCACGCCGACGACGCGGACCCGGTCGTCGGCAAAGGGCACCACATCGATGGCGCCGGGAAGCTCGAGGCGCCGGGCGATGGTCTTGGCGACCTCGAACTCCGGCGAAATGATCACGTCGATCGGCAGATGGTCGCGTGAAAACAGGCCGCGCCATTCGGCCTGCAGATAGCTCTGTTCGCGAATGCGGGCGATCTTGGTCGGCACGTTGAACAGCGAGTGCGCCACCTGGCAGGCGACCATGTTGACTTCGTCCGACAGCGTCACCGCGATGATCATGTCGGCATCTTCGGCGCCGGCACGCTCCAGCACATCCGGGTGCGAGGCATAGCCCGAGAGCGCCTGCACATCGAGCGAATCAGCCGCCCGGTGAACCTGATCGGGGGCCCAGTCGATGACCGCGACATCGTGGTTTTCGGCGGCCAGTTGCTTGGCGATGTTGTAGCCGACCTGGCCGGCCCCGCAGACGATGACCTTCATGACGTCGATCCTGCTTGTGAATTTTCCGGAAAACGGCCCTGGCGGCGATCAGCCGAAGGCGCTCTTGTCGCGGCCCCCGTTGTGGAGGCCGAGTGATTTGAGTTTGCGGTGCAGCGCCGAGCGCTCCATGCCGACGAATTCTGCAGTCCGCGAGATGTTGCCGCCGAAGCGGCTGATCTGGGTTCGCAGGTATTCCCGCTCGAAGGCTTCGCGGGCCTCGCGCAGCGGCACCGAGGTAATCGCCTCGCCGTTGGCCGCCTTGAGGTTGCCGGTGGCCGGCGACAGGAACTCGGTGGGCAGCATGTCGGCGCGGATGCAGCCCATGACATCGTCGCTGGCAAGAATCAGCAGGCGCTCGACAATATTGCGCAACTGGCGGACATTGCCGGGCCAGTCATAGGCCTGCAGCGCGGCCATCGCATCATCATCGATTTCGCGCCGCGGCAGGCCGGTGGCGGCGCCGATCCGGCGCATGAAATGCTCGACCAGCACGGGGATGTCGCTGCGCCGCTCGACCAGCGGCGGCACCCGGATGGGCACGACATTGAGGCGGTGATAGAGGTCCTCTCGGAAACGCCCGCTTTCGATCGCCTGGCGCAGGTCGCGGCTGGTGGCGCTGACCACGCGCACGTCGACCTCGACGCGGGTGTTGCCGCCGACCCGCTCGAACGTCTGATCGACCAGAACGCGCAGGATCTTGCTTTGGGTCTGCAGCGGCATCTCGGCGATTTCATCGAGGAACAGGGTGCCGCCATGGGCGCGCTCGAACAGGCCGATGCGGCGCTCGCCGGGTGCGGCCTGCGCGTCCGGCTCGACGCCGAACAGCTCCAGCTCCATGCGGTCGGGATCGATGCTGGCGGCATTGACCACCACGAACGGGCCGTTGGCGCGCTTGGACAACTTGTGCAGATGGCGCGCGGTGACCTCCTTGCCGGAGCCGGCCGGCCCCGAGATCAGCACCCGGCTGTTGGTCGGCGCCACTTTCTCCAGCGTCTGGCGCAGGGCATGGATTGCCGGCGACCAGCCGATCAGCTCGTTTTCATGAACCGCGCGTTCACGCAGCTCGCGGTTTTCGCGGCGCAGGCGCTCGACCTCGGTGGCGCGGGCCACCACATGCAGCAGATGCGCGGTCTCGAACGGCTTTTCGATGAAGTCGAAGGCGCCGCGCTTGACCGCCGCCACCGCGGTTTCGATATTGCCGTGGCCGCTGATCATGATCACCGGCAGGTCGGGATGGTCCTCCTTGATGACGTTGAGCAACTCCAGGCCATCGAGGCGGCTGCCCTGAAGCCAGATATCGAGAATGACGAGCTGCGGGCGGCGCTGCGATATGGCGGCGAGCGCCGCATCGCTGTCACCGGCGCAGCGCGGCGCAAATCCTTCGTCGGCCAGAATCCCGGCGATCAGGGAGCAGATATCGACCTCATCATCGACGATCAGAACGTCACAGGCCATGGGACACCTTCGGTTCTCTGTGTTTCCGGGCGCTGGCCTCGCGCCTGTCAGCAGTTCTTGTGGCCTCGGGCGTGGTCACGCCCTTGAGTGCCGTGAGGTGGAAAGTCAGCCGGGCCACGGCGCCGCCCCCGGGCCGATCGTCCAGCTCAAGCTCGCCGCCGTGATCCTGAATGACCTTCTTGACGATCGCCAGCCCCAGGCCCGTGCCTTTCAGGCGGGTGGTGACGTAAGGCTCGGTCAGGCGGTGTTTCAAGTCGGCCGGCAAGCCGCAGCCGTTGTCGGCCACCTCGATCACCGTGCGCTCCGCTTCCTCGATCAGGCGAAGCTCGATCAGGCCGGCGGGCGCCCGGGCTGTCCCTTCGTCGTCGCCGTTCCCCGCACAGTGATGGCGGGCGGCGATCGAATCGACGGCATTCCTGAGAAGATTGGCCAGCGCCTGGGCGATCTGACGGCCGTCGCAGCGGATGATCACCGCCTCGGTGGGGATTTCGGTGCGGAAAGTCACCTCGCTGGCCGAGATTTCCTCGACGAATACCGCCTGGCGGATCAGCTCGCACAGGTCGGTGGGCGCGAACACCGGCGCCGGCATACGGGCAAAGGCCGAGAACTCGTCGACCATGCGGCGAATGTCGCCGACGTGGCGAACGATGGTGTCGGTGCACTGCTCGAACACTGCCGGATCGCTGGAGACCTCGCGGCCATATTTGCGCCGCAGCCGCTCGGCCGAAAGCTGGATCGGGGTCAGCGGGTTCTTGATCTCGTGGGCGATGCGCCGGGCGATGTCGGCCCAGGCGGCGGTGCGCTGGGCGGCCACCAGATCGGTGATGTCGTCAAAGGTGACGACAAAGCCGCCGATGTCCTCGGCAAAGGTCTCGGCGGAGACCCGCACCAGCAGGTTCTTGGTCTTGCCGCCGCGCTCGATATTGACCTGGCCCTGGGCGATGCGCCGCGGCCGGTTCTTGGCGTCCTCGACCAGCGTCGCCATCTCCGGCACGACTTCCGCCAGGAGACGCCCGATCAGTTCCTTTGGCGTCTGCCCCAACATCTTGGCGGCCGACCGGTTGGGCATGTTGATCCGCCCGTCCTGATCGAGCCCGATGACCCCGGCGGTCACGCCCGAGAGCACCGCTTCGGTGAACCGGCGCCGGGCATCGAGCTTCTTGTTGGCCTCCATCAGTTCGGTGCGCTGCTCGAACAGCTGCTGGGTCATGCGATTGAACGAGCGCGACAGCATCCCCAGTTCGTCGTCGTCCAGGTCTTCCGAAACCCGCGCGGTGAGATCGCCGCCCCGGACCCTTTCGGCGGCCATCACCAGATTCGAGATCGGCGCCACCAGCCGGGTTGCCAGCCACAGCCCGGTCCACACGGCGGCCAGCAGCACCAGCAGCGCCAGGACGATGTAGATCAGGTTGAAGATGGTCTGGACCTGGCCCAGGTTGGCTTCCAGTTCCTCGTAATTCTGAACCGTGGCGCGGGCATCCTCGACATAGCCGAGAACCTGGGGATCGATGAACCTGCTGACGTACAGATAGGTGTCGAAATAGCCGTCGAGGCGGATCAGCGCGCGCACCCGGTCGTCATTGTTGTTGGTCAGCACGACGATCTCGCCGCTCGCCGCCTGGCGCAGCACGCTGGTCGGCAGCCGGTCGAGGCCGAGGCTGAAGGTCAGATTCGCCCGCGCCAGCACCCGGCCGGTGGAATCGAACATGATCGCTTCCGACAGCGAACGCAGCGCCGCCTGGCCGGTGACCACCTGCTCGAGGCGCGCCGGATTGTGGGCCAGCAGCGGCGCCTGGCGGTTGAGGTCGTTGGCCATGGCCAGAATGTCGGCGCGGATCACCTTGCGGTGCTCGTCGGTGTAGGCCTCGGCGACGGTCAGCGACTTGTCCAGCACCGTGCGCACCTGGTCGTTGAACCACGACTGGACGCCAAGTTCGAAAAACAGGGCCGAAAAACTCGCCACCACGATGGTCGGGGCGATGGCGATGATGCTGAACAGCGCCACCAGCTTGGTGTGCAGCCCGGAGCCCGCCAGCCCGCTGCGCCGGGCCGCCCACAGCCGCACCAGCCGCCGGGCGATGACCGCGCCGAGCGCCAGCAGCAGCACCAGATTGACGAGCAGCAGCGACAGGATGGTCTTGCGGCTGGCGGAAAAGGTCGCATCGGTCAGCGCCACATAGGTGGCAATCACCGAAATCACCGCCGCCACGGCCAGCGCGATGGCCAGCTTGGTGCCGAGACCGACCCGCGACGCCCAGACATGAAAACGCCTGAACAGGCTGCTGCCGATATCTTGGGAAAGCGTGACCATGTCCTCCACAGCTTGGACGTTCATGCCCCGACGATCTCCATGATCGCGGCCAAAAAACCGTGATCGCCGCAGCCTGGCTGGCACCCCGTCGCGGCCATCCTACCACATTGTTGCAAAATTACATCACCAAAGACAAGCCAGGAGACCTGTTGCGAAATCGCATCACCTGTGACTGTCACGCCACGGTGCGCTGGTCTATTTGGAGCCCCGCACGACGCGGATGTCGAGCTCTCGCAGCTTCTTGCGCAGGGTGTTGCGGTTGAGGCCCAGCAGGTCGGCGGCGCGAAGCTGGTTGCCGCGCACGGCGGCCAGGCAGATAGAGAGCAGCGGGCGCTCGACCTCGCGGATCACCCGGGCGTAGAGTCCGGCCGGTGGCAGCTCGTCCTCATGGGCGGCGAAATAGCGGCTCAGGTGACGCTCCACCGCCTCGCCGAGGTTGCGGCTGTCATCGCCCTCGCCCGACGTGCCTGGCTCGGGTTCGGCCTCGGCCAGTTCCGCCTCGATGACCTCGGGGCCGATGACCTCCTCGGTGTAAAGCGCGGCGAGACGCCGCATCAGGTTCTCCAGTTCACGCACGTTGCCGGGCCAGCGATGGCGGGCCAGCCGCTCGAGGGCGCGCGCATCCAGGGATTTCAGCGGCAGACCCTCGTTATGCGCGCGTTCGAGGAAATGGCGGGCAAGATCGGGAATGTCCTCGAGGCGCTCGCGCAGCGGCGGCAGGCGCACCGGCACGACGTTGAGCCGGTAGTACAGATCCTCGCGAAACAGGCCGCGGTGGATGAGCTGGCGCAGGTCCTTGTTGGTGGCGGCGATGATCCGGACATCGGTGGAAATCGGACTGCGGCCGCCGACCGGCGTGTATTCGCCTTCCTGGAGGACGCGCAGCAGCCGGGTCTGGGCCTCGGGCGGCATGTCGCCGATCTCATCAAGGAAAACGGTGCCGCCCTGGGCCTGCTCGAATCGTCCCATCTTGCGGGCATCGGCACCGGTGAACGCGCCCTTTTCGTGGCCGAACAGTTCGCTTTCGATCAGCTCGCGCGGGATTGCCGCCATGTTGATGGCCACAAACGGGCCGTCGCGGCGTTTGCCGAAATCGTGCAGGGCGCGCGCCACCAGCTCCTTGCCGGTGCCTGATTCGCCGGTGATCATGACCGTCAGATCGGTCGGCATCAGCCGCGCCAGCACCCGGTAGATATCCTGCATCGCCGGCGAGCGGCCGATCAGCGGGATCGAATCGTCCTCATCTTCCGCCGGACCCGGCGAGGGCCGCGGCTCGGGGCGTTTCTGGCGCGACAGTGCCAGTTTAACGACGCGCTCCAACTCATTCAGATCAAACGGTTTTGGAAGGTACTCATAGGCCCCGCGCTCGGTCGCGCGCACAGCCGTCATCAGGGTGTTGTGGGCGCTCATGGTGATGACCGGCAGATCGGGGCGCAGTTTGCGGATGCGCGGCAGCAGATCAAGACCATTGCCGTCCGGCATCAGCACATCGGTAATCACCAGATCGCCCTCGCCGCCCGAGACCCAGCGCCACAGGGTGGCGGTGTTGCTGGTCGCCCGGACCTCATAGCCGGCCCGGGTCAGTGCCTGGTTGAGCACGGTGCGGATCGCCCGGTCATCATCGGCAATCAGAATGGTGCGCGCGGGGCTCATGCCGACGCCTCCGCACCCCTGTCTTTGCAGGCCGCCAGCAGCACCCGAAACACGGTTTTGCCCGGCCGGCTGTCGCACTCGACGATGCCGCCGTGATCGCCGACCAGCTTGGCCACCAGCGCCAGGCCGAGGCCGGTACCGCCCGACCGGGTGCTGACGAAGGGCTCGAACAGGTGCGGTTTCAGGTCCTCGGGCACGCCGGGGCCGTTATCGGTGACCGTCACCTCGATCGGCAGGCTCATGCGGGCGCGCGAGCCCGGCACCTCGAGGCGCACGCCATGGCGATAGGCGGTGGCGAGCGTGATGGCCCCGCCCTCGATATCCGCCACCGCCTCGGCGGCGTTCTTGATGAGATTGAGGAAGATCTGGATCAACTGATCGCGATTGCCTAGAACCGGAGGCAACGACGGGTCGAAGTCGCGCTCTATTGGCATGCCGGCGGCAAAGCCGGCTTCGGCCAGCCGGTGGACGTGATCGAGGACCTCGTGGATGTTCACCGGGCGGCCTTCCGAGGGCCGCGGATCGGTAAACAGCTCCATGCGGTCGATCAGCGCACAGATGCGGTCGGCCTCATCGCAGATCAGGCGGGTAAGCTGGCGATCTTCCGGTCCGGCGCGCTGTTCGATCAGCTGTGCCGCGCCGCGCACGCCCGAGAGCGGGTTCTTGATCTCGTGAGCCAGCACCGCGGCCATGCCGGCGACCGAGCGGGCCGCCCCGCGATGGACGAACTGATCGCCGATCTTGCGGGCCATGCTGCGTTCCTGAAAGACCAGAACCAGGCTGCCGTCGCGCTCCATGATCGGCCCGACGCGCAGGTCAACGCGCCGACTGCCGAGCTTGGGTGAGCTCAGCTCGATGCCGTATTCGCTGATCGAGTGGCCGTTTTTGCGCACCTGGGCGATGAGTCCGAGGATCGGGCTCGACGGCGGCACCAGGTCGTCGAGCCGGCGCCGGCACAGCACCGCCGTGCCGGCATCGAAAAAGGTTTCCGCGGCGGCATTGGCGAATTCGATTTCGTTGTCCGGACCGATCGCCAGGATCGGGTCGGGCACGGCGCCGAGAACCGCCGCCGCCAATGGGCCAGCCGTTTCGGCCGCGGCGGTTTGCCTGGGCTTGGCGGTCATGCCGCCTGCCGCTGCATGGCGGCGGTGTAAAAGGCTTCGATCCCGGCGATCACCTCGTCCGGATCGTCGAGGCGGTTGATGCGGTTGCGAAAGTCGCTCGAACCTGGCAGCCCCTTGGAGTACCAGCCGATATGCTTGCGGGCCAGGCGCACGGCCGTCGCGTCGCCGTAATGGGCGCGCATCGCGCGATAATGATCGAGCAGAGTTGCAAGCTGCTCTTCCAACGGCGGATCAGGAAGTTGTCGCCCGGTCTTGAAGTAATGGATAAGCTGAGCCGGGAACCACGGGCGGCCGCAGGCGCCGCGCCCGACCATCACCCCGTCGGCCCCCGATTGCGCCAGCGCTGTCTCGGCCTCGGCAAATGACCCGATGTCGCCGTTGACGATCACCGGCAGGTCCACCGCATCCTTGACCCGGGCAACAAAGGCCCAGTCGGCGCGCCCGCGATACATCTGCGAGCGCGTGCGGCCGTGAACGGTGATCATGCGGATACCGCAATCCTCGGCGATGCGGGCGAGCTCCGGCGCATTGCGGTTGCTTTCGTCCCAGCCGGTGCGCATTTTCAGGGTCACCGGCACCGGCACCGCCCGGACCACCGCATCGAGCAGGCGCGCCGCCAGCTTCAAATCCCGCATCAGCGCCGAACCGGCCTGGCCGTTCACCACCTTCTTGACCGGACAGCCCATGTTGATGTCGATGATCGCCGCGCCGCGGGCGACGTTGAGGCGGGCGGCCTCGGCCATGATATCCGGCTCGCAGCCGGCGATCTGAACCGCCATCGGCGCTTCCTCGGCGCAATTCGTCGACATTTTCATCGATCGCCGGGTGGCCCGGATCATCGCCTGGCTGGCGATCATCTCGGAAATCACCAGACCGGCGCCGAAACGCTTGACCAGGCGCCGGAACGGCAGATCGGTGACCCCCGACATCGGTGCCAGCAGCACCGGATCGTCGATCCGGACATCATCCAGGGTTATCGGCGCCAGTCGTGTGACCATTTTTTAAGCACTCAATCGCGCTGCTTAATTCTTGGGCATTTCCGTGACGACCCTACGCGAATGTGCGCTATTGCGCAAGTGGGCGTCGATCTGCTTGGCAAGGCGGAGCGCCGGCGATAGGTTGGGCCGGGGACCGGGCCCAAGGCCCCGGCCCCACCGGCCACGAAGGTAAGCCATGCATGAGGAGCGCAGATGACGGTCGCCGCCCTGATCGTTGCCGCCGGGCGCGGCCGGCGCCTCGATGCGCCGATGCCCAAGCAGTACCTGGACCTGCAGGGCCGCCCGCTGCTGTGGCACACGGCCAGCGCCTTTGTCGGCCATCCGCGCGTCGATGCGGTGCGCGTCGTCATCCATCCCGATGATCGCGCCCTGTACGAGCAGGCGGTGGCCGGGCTCTCCCTGCTCGACCCGGTGACCGGCGGCGCCAGCCGCCAGGACTCGGTCCGCCTCGGGCTTGAAAGCCTGGTGGGAGACGCGGCGCCGACGCAGGTGCTGATTCACGACGCCGCCCGCCCCTTTGTGGCCGGCGATCTCATTGACCGGGTGCTCGATGCTCTCGATGATGCGCCCGGCGCCATCCCCGCCCTGCCGGTCAATGATACGCTCAAGAGGGCGGCCGACGGGCGCATATCCGGGACCGTGGACCGCGCCGGCCTGTGGCGGGCGCAGACTCCGCAAGGCTTTGATTTTCAGGCGATACTCGAGGCCCACCGGACGGCCGGCGGAGCCCAGCTCACGGACGATGCGGCGGTCGCCGAGCGGGCCGGGCTCGATGTCCGTCTGGTGGCCGGCGACGAGGAGAACTTCAAGGTGACGACAGGCGACGATCTGGAACGCGCCCGGCGGCGCGTGCAGGAGGCGGCAACCGAGGTCCGGGTCGGCACCGGCCTCGATGTGCACGGCTTTTGCGAGGGCGATCATGTGCAGCTTTGCGGCATCCGTATCCCGTTCGAGCGCGGGCTTGCCGGTCATTCGGATGCCGACGTCGGCCTGCATGCGCTGACCGACGCCCTATTGGGGGCGCTCGGCGAAGGTGACATAGGTGCCCTTTTCCCGCCCGACGATGACCGCTGGGCCGGCGCCGATTCGGCCCTGTTCCTGGCCGAAGCCGGGGCCCGGGTGGCGGCGCGCGGCGGCCGCATCCTGCACCTCGATCTCACCCTCGTCTGCGAGCGCCCGAAAATCGGCCTGCATCGCCCGGCCATGGTTGCCCGCATCGCCGAGATTCTGGCGATTTCGCCGGCCCGCGTCAGCGTCAAGGCCACCACCACCGAGGGGCTGGGCTTTACCGGGCGGGGCGAAGGCATTGTCGCCCAGGCCGCAGCGACCATCGCCGTGGCGCCTTCGGGCGCGGAAGATGCGGATGGAACAGGACCTTAAGCGCCCGCCCCTGTGGCACCCCTTGAGTCTGATCGCCACCTGGTTCGGCAGCGGCCGGCTGCCCGGCGCCCCGGGCACCTGGGGCTCGCTCACCGCCCTGCCCTTCGCCTGGGTAATTATGGGTGCGGGTGGGCCGCTGGCGCTGGCCTCAGCGGCCCTGGCGCTGTTCGCCATAGGCTGGCCGGTCTCAAGCGCCTACGCCCGCCGGTTGGGGCGCGGAGATCCCGGCGAAGTGGTGGTCGACGAGGTCGTCGGCCTGTGGCTGACACTCATTGTTGCGCCCCTCGACCCGGTGATCTTTGCCATCGGCTTTGTGTTTTTCAGAATCCTCGATATCCTCAAGCCTTGGCCCGTCTCCTTCATCGAGCGCAAGTTCAGCGGTGGGCTCGGGATCATGCTCGATGATGTGATCGCCGGGGCGATCGCGGCCGCGATCCTCGGCGCGGGCCTGAGGCTGATGGGATGACAGAGACCACGCCTTTTCCGGCGGCGCTGCTGCGCAAGGCCGAAAAACTGGTGAAATCGGCGCGCCAGGCCGGGCTGCGGCTGGTGACCGCCGAATCGTGCACCGGCGGGCTGGTGATCGGCTGCCTGACCGAGGTGGCGGGGGCCTCCGACGTCGTCGATCGCGGCTTCGTCACC
>CAZZKF010000060.1:0-14490 GCA_964654995.1 uncultured Alphaproteobacteria bacterium
CATCGACGGCATCGAGGGCGAGGCCGAAGCCCATGAGCTCGGCCGCCCCAAGACCCTGGCCGAGGAAATCGCCGAGTTGGAGACCGAAGACAAAATCCAGACCGAGCTCGAAGAGCTGAAGCGCAAGGTGGTCAAGAAATCACCCGGCGCAGGTGGTGGCGGCAAAGACGGTTCGACGCCGGCGAAGAAGCCGGCTGGCTCGGCCAAGGGCAAGTCCGGCACAAAGGCCAAAAAATAACCGTCCCCAAAGACCGCTCCGGCGCTAAAATGGCCGAGCGGAAGGATGACCGGGACGGCTCTGGTCCCGATCGGGAGAGCAGTGGACATGGACCCCGTAGCAATATCACTCGACGGTGGCAATATTGCCTTGGCCTTCATGGTGCCCCTGGTCGTGTTTCTGGTGATTGTGGCGCCGATCTGGATCATTGCCCACTATGTCACCCGGCGCCGCGCCCTGAAAGGTTTGTCGGAGGAGGATCAGCAGGTGCTGGCCGAGCTTTACGGCATTGCCGACCGTCTGGAGAGCCGGATGCGGTCCATCGAACGCATCCTCGATGCCGAATCGCGGGATTGGAGGGCTGAGCAATGACCGAATCATCCCGCTCAACCCGGGCCCGGCCTCCCAGCCACCTGCGGCTGTATCGCGACAGCGCCAACGGGCGGTTGATGGGGGTCTGCGCCGGCATTGCCGATCACTTCGGCTTCTCGGTCAAGGGCGTGCGGATCGCCACGGTGATCTCCGGCATTCTGTTCACCGGGCCGACGGTGTTGGTCTATCTGGTGCTCGGCTTCGTGCTCAAGGACAAACCCGCGGATTTCGACGAAAGCCCCGAGGAGCGGGCGTTCTGGCGCGATGTACGGGCCGACCCTCGAGGCAGCGTTCGCGACCTGCGCTACCGCTTTCGCGATCTCGAGCGCCGATTGCGGGCAGCCGAGGCCCATGTGACCTCGAGCGAGTATCGGCTGCGCCGCGAAATCGACGAGCTGTAGGTTCATTGCCGCGGTTCCAGCGGACGGTGCGTTACGCCCGTCGCCGGCGCCATTGCCGGCGCCGGGTTCCCTCATTCCGGAAAATGCTCTAGATTCCGGCTCTCCGATTGCCGCTGGGAAGAGGGGAGTGCGGCGTGATGGACAAGTCGCCGGATCAGACCACCACAGGCCCGGCACCGGCGCGCCGACACCGGCCGCGGCCGGCTGCTCCGGGCAACGGGGAGGATCCGCCGATCGACAACATCCTCACCCTGATCCACATGATGTCCAACCGCACGGGCCGGGCGTTTTATGGCGAGATCGAGGCGCGCTTTGGCATCAGCCTGGCGGAATGGCGGGTGTTGCTGACGCTCGCCCAGGCGCCGCAGATGACCGCCAACCAGATCACCAACCGCTGGGCGATGGAGAAAATGGCGGTGAGCCGCGCCATTCGCCGGCTCGAGGCCCGCGGCCACGTGCGCCGGGTGCGCAACCCCAGGGATCGGCGCAGCTACCTGCTGTCGCTGACGGCGCGCGGTCGCCGGCTGTTCGAGAAGATCATCCCGCGGGCCAATGCCCGCTATCACGACATCGTCTCCTGCCTCGACAAATCGGAGCTGGCGGCACTGCGCAAGGGCCTCCAGAAGCTCATCGACCGGGCCCGCGATCTATCGATATGACGACCGCCATATAACCGCCTTTGGGCCCCGGCGGCGAGGCAAGGGGCACCGCGGGGCCGTCACTCGCGAGTGCTCCGTCGCGGTGTTGGGCTTGACCTGACCGCCAAACCGGCAATTAATATCACATGATAATAGTTATCCTGTCGCGGCGCGGCGGCCGGGCGAACAGTTGGCCGTCCGCGCTGGCGTCGGGGCAGCCCCGAATGGCAAAGGGACCAGACGCATGAGGCTTTTATCGGCAAAGAAGCGGCCGCTGCATCTCGGCAAATACCCGATGGAGAAGATCAAACGGGTGGATACGCCGACCACCCTGATCACCGATGAGGTGCGCCCGGTGCCCAAGCGCGCGGGCTTTTTCGTCCGCGCCTTTTACGGCGATCTCGGTCCCACAGCCGAGCGCGAGGTGCGCCGCTTCGTGGTCAAGCACCCGCTCAATGCGGCGATCGGGCGCCTGCATTGGAAGCAGGTGCCCCTGCACCGCGGCGAGGCGGCTCCGGAAAAAGCCCCGATCCCCAACGACCCGGAGGCGATGACCCGGCATATCAAGGCGCTCTGTCATTTCCTTGATGCCGACATGGTCGGGATATGCGAAATGCCGGACTGGGCGTGGTTTTCCCATGACCGCGACGGCACACCGATCACCACCCGGCACAAATATGCCATCGTCGTGGTGATCGACCAGGACTGGGAGACCATGGAGGCCTCGTCCGGCGACGATTGGGTGAGCGCCACCCAGAGCTATCGTGCCTATCTCAAGGGCTCGACGGTGACCACCATCGTCGCCGATTACATCCGCCGCCTTGGCTATCCGGCCCAGAGCCACTCCAACGCCGACGGCGACGTGCTGCAGGTACCATTGATGCTGCTCGCCGGCCTGGGCGAGATGAGCCGTATCGGCGAGGTCGTCATCAACCCGTTTCTGGGTCCGCGCCACAAGACCGCGGTGATCACCACCGATCTGCCGCTCACTCCCGACAAGCCGATCGATTTCGGCCTTCAGGATTTTTGCTCGAAGTGCCGCAAATGCGCCCGCGAATGCCCGGCCCAGGCGATCCCCTACGGCGACAAGGTATTGTACAACGGCTACGAGATCTGGAAGCCGGACGTCGAGAAATGCACCAAGTACCGGGTCACCAATCCCAAGGGCTCGGCCTGCGGGCGATGCATGAAGATGTGCCCGTTCAACAAGGAGGGGCTGCTCACCCACCGCCTCGCCCTGTGGCTGGCGATCAGATGGCCGGCAAGCCGCCGGCTGCTGATCTGGCTCGATGACCGGCTTGGCTATGGCCGGCGCAATCCGATCAAGAAGTGGTGGCTCGATCTCGAAACTGTCGCCGGCCGCATTGTCCGCCCGGCGCGATCGAGCGAGCGCGATCTGACACTCGATCGCACCACGCCCAAGGGCAATGAGAAAATTGCCATCTTCGAGGTCGATACCCAGCCGGCCGGTGACTGCACGACACCGGAACCGGTGCGCCGCAAGGACGGGCTGGCCGCAACCGCCCGCGCCGAGGCGCGCCTGCAGGCCGTCAAGGGCGGGCGACCGGGCCGCACCTGATCGGCCCGATCCCGGCCGTTCGCGGGTCCGCTCCCGAGCCCGATCCGGCACCTGGGGGCGGCGCCGTCGCGGATCCTGCGCTGGCGCCGCGGAGCGGCGACCCGGATCAGGGCGTCGTTACAGAAATTCCTGCGCATTTTTTCGTAATATTTGTCATATCGCGGCCAAGTGGTATGGTTTTGCTGTATTTTTACCATTCATGAATGCGTATTACATGAAATTGTAACATGAAATCACGTGCTTTTTGGCCTCCTTAAGATTTAAGGAAAGTTTTATATTTATTTACCTTAATGGTTAACTTCCCGGCGAACCATTTGTTAAGGATTTGAAGCTACTGTCGAGGAGACGCATTGGAGCCGAAGGGCAACATCCGCGGCCGGCCGCATGCCGGCCGTCACAAAGGTTTGAGGATGGGTAAAGAACTTACCGATGCCGATGTCGTCGAGCTGATGAACAACCCGGTGGCCGAGATCCGGGCCAAGCTGGCCGCCAAGGTCGCCCATCAGATCAGCGACCCGGTACTCAGCGAATCCGAGCGGGAGATCGCCAACGATATTTTGCGCAAGCTGTCGCTTGACGTGGCGCTGGTGGTCCGCGAAACGCTGGCCCAGCACGTGCGCCGGGCCAAGGAGCTGCCCAACGACGTGGCGATGACGCTGGCCCGCGATGTCGAATCGGTGGCGCTGCCGATACTCGAATGCTCGCCGGTCTTCACCGACGCCGACCTGGTCGAACTGGTCCGCATCGGCAGCCCCGCCAAGCAGGTGGCGGTGGCGCGCCGCGAGACTGTCTCGGAAGTCGTCGCCTACGCCATCATCGAGCTGGAAAATGCCGATGCCGCCGTCGCCCTGGTCAAGAACGAGGGAGCGGCGCTGGACGAGCGCCTGCTCAGCAAGGTTCTCGATTTCTACGGCGATCACGACGACGTCAAGTCGGCGATGGTGCATCGCTCCGAGCTGCCCCTGGTGATCGCCGAGCAACTGGTGGCCATGGTCTCCGACCAGCTTCGCGAATATCTGGTCGTCCATCACGATCTGCCCGAGGAGCTGGCTACCGAGATCATTCTCGAGACGCGCGAAAGCGCGCTGATGAAGATGGTCGGCGACGACGCCTCGTGCGAAGAGACCGCGCGTCTCGTCTCCCGTCTTTACGGGCGCGGGCGCCTGACCCCATCCCTGGTGCTGCGTGCCCTGTGCCTCGGCGACATGGAATTCTGCGAGCAGGCGTTTTCGCATCTCGCCGCCGTGCCGGTGGACGACGCCCGCAAGCTGATCCACGACCCCGGGCCCTTGGGGCTGCAGGCGATCTATGAGCGCGCCGGGCTGCCCGAAGCCCTGTTCCCGATCTTCCGGCTGGCGGTCGACGTGTATAACGAAATCGCCCTCGATTTCGATACCGCGACGCGCCAGCGGTTCTGCCAGTGCATGATCGAGCGTCTGCGCGACGAGGGCGCACCGTTCAGCCAGGCTGATCGCGACTATCTGATCTCGACCCTCTCGCGGCTCACCGACGCGGCCTGACGCCGCGGTGCAAGAGTGCCTGGTCCGGCGGCGCATACCCGTTCTCCGATCGGCCCTGAACTGCCCCGAATCGGGACAGATTCGGTCTCAATGTGTCGGAAAACCTTACATATCTTAGCATCGGGTTGAGGGGTGGCTGCGGGTAGATCCGCCAACTTATTGAAAAATCATGTTAAATAGGAACATGGCACGCCTTTTGCTTTTTTCTTGACGACAAGTGAGTGCTTATGCCGGGATCAGCCCGGCGCGCGCGAACGACAAGATGCGGTGGCGGAGCCCGCTGGCACCCCGTGGCGCAGTCCGGAAAGCGGCGGTTGTCAGGCGTATCTGGCTTCAGTTTGACAGGGCTCGATGGCCCGCCGGCGTCGACATAACAGCTATTTTCTGCCGATCCGACCAAACCCGCCGGATCGGGCGGCGGCCCCGGTTTCGGGGTCGCCGCACTTTATTCGGGACCGGCGAAGCGCAACTACCGCTGGCTCGAAATCCCCTTGCTGCCGTCCGAATCGTCAACAGGTGCAAACGACCGCATCTGGCGGCGGATCTCGTTGGTGATTGCCTGGGCGTCGGCCGGGTTGCGCACCACCCGCGGGGTCAGCAGGATGATCAGCTCGGTCCCGCGCAGGCTTTTCTGGACATTGCCGAACAGGGCGCCGAGCACCGGAATGCGCGAAAGCACCGGCAGGCCGGACCGCGATTCGGTGGCATTTTCCTGAACCAGGCCGCCGAGAATCACCGTCTGGCCGTTTTGCACGGCGATCGAGCTCTTGATCTTGCGCTGCGAAATCGTCGGCGTCAGCACCCCGGTCTTGACCGATTCCGAGACGTTACTGACCTCGGTCTGGATGTCCAGAGTGACCAGCCCCCCGGAGTTGACCCTTGGGGTAACCTCCAGAATCACCCCGGTTTCGCGGAACTGGATGCTGTTGATGATATTGGCGGTATCGCGGGTGCTCTGCTGCTGCTGGGTGATGACGGGGACCTCGTCGCCGACCTGCAGGCGGGCCGTCTGATTGTCCAGCACCATGAGCCGCGGCGACGACTTGATCTGCACCTTGGTCACCCCTTCGAGGGCATCGAGCACCACCGCCGAATCGCCGTTGACGAAGGAGTAGGAGAAACCGGGGAAGGTCGACGAGACGGTGCCGCTTGATGCCGTGCTCAGGGTGATGGTGTTGTTGCCGCGGCTGAGAAAATGCTGGACCCCGTAGCGCAGGTCGTTGTTCAGGGTGACATCCGCGACGGTGGCATCGATCAGCACCTGCAACGGCACGATGTCGAGCTTGCGCAGGGCGGCCTGCACCATGCGGTAATCACGCGGTGCGGCCAGGATCAGGAGGGCATTGTTGATCTCGTCGGCAATGATGCGGATGTTGACGCCGGCTGAAAAGGCCAGCCCCTCACTGGCCCGGCCTGCCGATGCCGGGGCATTCGGGCGTTGTGCTGGCGGGGCCGGCCGCGGTGTGGCCGGTGCCGCGGCCCCGACCGGCGGCGTGGGCGTGCTCCGGAGCGTTACTGGCTGCTGGCCTGGCGCCACCCTGGCGCGGGGCGCGGCCGATGTTTCCTCCGGATTGCCGAAGATCTGGTTGAGCGTGCTGGCAAGATCGGCGGCGCGGCCGTTCTGGACGTAATACACATAGAGCCCAATGCCGGCTTCGGCGCCCTGGTCGAGGCGCTCGATCCAGGTCTGGGCCCGGTCCAGATATTCCGAGCGCTGGGTGATGACCAGCAGCGCATTGAGCCGCTGGATCGGAACGAACCGCACAAGGCCGGCCAGCGGCCCTTCGGCCTGATCGCCGAACACCTTTTCAAGCTCCTCGGCGACGGTTTCGGCGCTGACGTTCATCAGCGGAAACAGCCCCGTCGACATGCCGGACAGCCAGTCGACATCGAAGATGTCAATCACCTCTTTCAGGGACCGCAATTCGGGGCTGGTGCCGGCGAGAATCAAGAGATTGCGGTCGATATCGACCCGCAGCACGCCTTCTGCCGGCAGCAGGGGGTCGAGAATCCGGCTCATCTGGACCGCCGAGATATAGCGCAGGGGCACGATGATCACCCCGTATCCGGCGCGGATCGGGGCACCACCGCTGCCGAGCATCGGGCTGACCTGGCTGCGCACCGCCTCTTCCGCCGGGATCACCCGATAGACGCCATCATATTTGACCAGCGCCGCGCCATTCTGGCGCAGGATCATCTCCAGCGTCGGCATCACGGCGTCGCGCGGCAGTGGGCGCGCCGTCTGCAGACTGACCGTGCCGTCGACGCGCGGATCATAAAGATAGTTGACCTTGAGGATGTTGCCGAGGATTTCGCGCACCACGTCGCGCAGGCCGACGTTCTCGAAATTGAGGACGATGTCGCCCTGCGTGCCGACTTCATGAGCGCCCCCTGCAGGCGGCTTGACGAATTGGTCGCTGCCCTTGAACAGCAATGGCTCATTGAGGTCCTGACCGGTCTCGCCGGGCAGCGGCTGATCCTTGGGCAGCAGCTCGCCGCCTTCGATCTTGATGTTCTGATCGGCCCGGGATGGATTGGTCAGCGCCCCGAACTCGCGCTCCGGCGTGCGCATCGACTCGCACGACGCAAGCGTTACCAGCAACAGGATACCGACTAAAACGATACTCTTCTTGACAGCCGCCCGCTCCCGGCGGACGGCAAAACCGATCCCTTTGGTCATCTCCTCCCCATGGGTCTTTCTTATTGGGCCCCGCCCGGCCTCGCCGGGTCACAGCGGGCCAGCCACCTGTGCCTGCGCGTGACTTGGCTCACCGGCCACGATACTCTTGAACCAAACCTCGAGGCCGAAGAATACCACAGGATTTTCCACAAGCAGTGGATTTCTCTGACACTTCCGCCACTCCACGGGTCCTGACCCGGCCGGCAATGGCGGAGATTTGAAGGATGGCGCGGCGGACCATGGTTAACGCCCGGGCGCCGGTGGCGCGGCTGATCTAACCGCTGATCATCGTGGTCGTACGGCTTGCGACGGCGCGAATCGAGGCCGTCGCCGCCCTCCTGATGATACAGTCCGTTCTGCGGGGAACCGGCCGATTGGGCGGCCGGCGGCGGGGCTGAACTGGCCAAGGAAAGAGAACAGGCCATCGAAACATTGTCGACGCTCTGCCCGGATTTCGAAGCCTTGTCGTCATGCCAGGCCGGGCAACTGAAGCTGTAAAATATTTTGCCACGCGTTGTTCCCTGTGGAGAATAGCGAACGGCGAAACCTCGAGGTCGCAATGACGGGAATGCAACACGTATTGATGCTGGCGGGGGCCTTGGTGCTCGGTGTCGGACAGGCGCAGGCTGACGAGATTCATGTCGCCGTGGCGAGCAACTTCTCCGACGCGATCAGGGATCTCACCCGTGTCTTTGAGCAACAGACGGGCCACAGGATAACCCTTGTTTTCGGCTCCACCGGAAAGCATTACGCCCAGATCAGGAACAGCGCGCCATTCGATGCCTTTTTCGCCGCCGATGTCAGGCGACCGAAACTGCTTGAAGAGGCAGGCATTGCCCGGCCAGGCAGCCGCTTCACCTACGCCATTGGCAAGGTTGTGCTGTGGAGCCCCGATCCCGAACGCGTGGACGGGCATGGCAGGGTGTTGAGCACCGGCGATTTCCGTCACCTGGCCCTGGCTAATCCGAAACTTGCTCCATACGGCAGGGCGGCCGCACAGGTCATGCGGGCCCTGGGCGTCTGGGATGCGTTGCAGGGCCGGATGGTGCGCGGCGAGAACATCGGCCAGACCTTCCAGTTCGTCAAGACCGGCAACGCCGAGCTGGGATTTGTCGCCTACGCCCAGATCAGGCGGCCGGGGGCTTCGATCAAGGGCTCCCTGTGGCGGCCGCCACAATCGCTCTACAGCCCGATCGAGCAACAGGCGGTGTTGCTGAAGGACAGTCGGGCGGCGCGCCGGTTCCTGAGTTTCGTGAAGAGTGGGAAGGCGCGGGAGATCATTCAGGGCTACGGGTACGACACGCCATGAACCTCAACGAGCACGACCTGACGGCATTGTTCATTTCGCTGAAACTGGCGGGACTGACGACGCTCATCCTGCTGTTGATCGGTACCCCGGTTGCCTGGTGGCTGGCCCGCACCCGCTGGCGGTTGAAATTCCTGGTCGAGGCAGTGGTGGCCCTGCCTCTCGTCCTGCCGCCCACCGTCATCGGCTTCTATCTGCTGGTCGCCTTGGGGCCGCACGGTCCTGTCGGCGCCCTGATGGAGGCCCTCGGCGGTGCTCCCCTGGCCTTTACCTTCACCGGGCTGGTGATCGGCTCGGTCTTCTATTCCATGCCCTTCGTCATTCAGCCCTTGCAGGGTGCCTTTGCCGCCATTGGCCGCCGGCCACTGGAGGTTGCCGCCACCTTGCGAGCCTCACCTCTGGACCGTTTTTTCACCGTCGCCATACCGTTGGCCAGGCCGGGGTTCCTGACCGCGGCCGTGCTCGGGTTCGCCCATACCCTGGGTGAGTTCGGCGTGGTGCTGATGATCGGGGGCAACATCCCGGGCCGCACGCAGGTGATTTCCATTGCCATCTACGATCATGTAGAAGCCCTGGAATATGCGCAGGCGCACTGGCTCTCGGGCGGGCTGCTCGTGTTTTCCTTTGTCCTCCTGGTCGCCGTCTATGCCTTTAACCGCCGTTTCGTGGTCGTGCAACCATGACCATCGCAGTCCGCTTTCGCATCGACCGGGGGGGCTTCTCCCTGGATGTAGACGTCGAAATTCCGGGCCGCGGGGTGACGGCATTGTTCGGCCCGTCAGGCTGCGGCAAGACAACGCTGTTGCGCGCCATCGCCGGACTGGAGCGGACGCCGGACGGATTTCTGAGGGTTGGCGACGAGGTCTGGCAAGGCCCTGCGCAATTCCTGGCGCCTCACCGGCGACCGCTCGGTTACGTCTTTCAGGAGCCCAGCCTGTTCGCCCATCTCAACGTCCAGCGCAATCTTGAATATGGCCTCAAACGGCTCAGGAGAGGGGATCAAAAGCTGTTGCTCGATCGGGCGATTGAACTGCTGGGGATTGGTCACCTGTTGCGCCGCAGGCCCGATCAGCTTTCCGGTGGCGAACAACAGCGCGTCGCCATCGCGCGCGCACTGGCGGTCGGCCCCGCCATGTTGCTGATGGACGAACCGCTGGCCGCCCTCGATCGGCAGCGAAAGGAGGAGATCCTGCCTTTTCTGAAATCGGTGCATCGCGCACTGGACATTCCGGTGCTCTATGTCAGCCATTCATGCGATGAGGTCGCTCGGCTGGCGGATCATATGGTGCTGCTGGCAAACGGACGGGTGAAGGCGACCGGAACGGTCAGCGAGCTGTTTTCGCGGCTTGATCTGGCGCTGGCGCATGAACCGGATACCCAGACGGTCATCGAAGCCGTCGTTGCGGCGCATGACGAGACCGATCACCTGACCTGGCTCGATTTCCCCGGCGGGCGCTTTGCGGTGGCGGGCAGGCCGCTGCCGGTGGGAAGTCATGCACGGCTGCAGGTGCTGGCCCGCGATGTCAGTCTCACCCTGGAGCGCCAGCAGATGACCAGCATCCTCAACATCTTTCCTGCCACTGTTGAAGAGCTTGCCGATGAAGGGGCGGCACAGGTAACGGTGCGGCTGAGAGTGGGATCTGCGACCCTGCTTTCACGCATCACCCGAAAGTCGTGCAGGAACCTTGGCCTGAAGCCCGGGGTCGCCGTTTATGCACAGGTAAAGAGTGTTGCTCTTCTGGTCTGACGGCATGTGGGGGCGATCATGCTCGGCCAGTGGCCGCGGGAGACGGCGACCCGGCAGCGGGATTGCGGGCGGGGATCAGCGCTCCTCGGCACGGTTCAACGCGCCTCGCGATCGCGGCGCCGGCCGAGGCGTGACGGTCGAATTCTGGCGCAGGCGTCGGCTTTGCTCGATTTCTTCGGGGCGCAGCCGGCGCACGTAATTGTCGCGCTGGCGCTGCGCAGCCCGGCGTCGGGCCTTGGCGATCTTGCTCTTGGCCAGGGCCTTGCGCCGTGCCGCCTTGCGCTTGTCGAGGGCGGGGGCCTTGTTGGCGCTGAGCTCGACGATGTCGCGCACGCCGCGGCGATCGAGCACCACCTCGCCGGGGCGGATGGCGGTGACCGTCCAGTCATGGATGGTCTGGCCTTCTTCGATGCGCACGAAATCCTGGTCGGATTCGTGCTTGAGGAGCGCATAACGGGTCTCGCCCAAAATCACCACGCCGGCGAGCTTGAAGCGGCCGCGCTGCACCGAGGCTGGCGCATAAGTGGCACGTGAATTGGCCGGCGCCGAAGCCGGGGGACGACGCTGCGGCGAAAACAAAGGCCGGGTCACCATGTCGGCATAATCGCTGAGCGGGCCAAGTGTGAACGGCGCTGCCATGCCCGTGTCCGTTGGCGCCGGCGCCGCCTGATCGCCGGCCGGCGCCGCCACGGCGAGACCGGCGCCCAGCACACAGGCCACTATCAGCATCGCGCCGAGGGCGCCGCGACACAGGCCGCCCGGGCCGTCTCTCCGCCGTCCGACTTTATGCGTCGTCGCCACCGGCAACCTCCTGATAGCCGTAAAGCTCGATCCTGACATGCAGGCGCTCAGGGCCTGACTTTGCCCGCCGCCGGCCAAAGGCACGGGCCTCGCGAACCTCGAGGGCGTTGATGAACAGGACCGGCTGTCCGCCCTCGAGCGCATACAGGACCTGGCGCAGGGCATTGCTGTCGCCCTCGAACTGCACGGCAAGGCCGATCCGGCGCAGGCCCTGTTCGGTATCCGGGTCAAGGACCTGGGCCACCAGCAGCCGCGCGCCGGCCCTGGCGATGATGTCGGACACCTTTTGTTGCAGCCCGGCGGCGGTGATTGCGTCGCTTTCGCCTTCCAGAAAGTCGCTGCCCGCGGCCGGCCGGTCGCCGATCGCCGCCAGGCGGGCCTCCAGCGTGCCGCGGGTCCGGGCGATCCGGGTATAGCGGGCAAGCTGATCCTGAAGCGTCTCGATGGCGACATCGTAGGAGCGATAGGCCGACCACACAGGCGCAATCACCAGGGTGTAGGCGGCGCTCAGCACCAGGATGAGAACGGCGACGGCGAGAAGCCGGCTTTCGCGGCGGGTGAGCGCTCTCATGGTCGCTGCAATCCGGGCGCAAGGGTGGCGGAAATGGCGAACCGGTCGGCACCGGCGCGCTCGTCACGGGTGACCGGCGCGCGAAACCGCACGTCGGAGAAATAGGGCGAGCCCTCAAACAGGCCGATGAGCCGCGTCGCCTGCTGCGAGGTGCCACGCATCTGCAGGTCGAAATCGCGAATTTCCAGCCGGTCGAGCCAACTGTCGTCAGGCAGGATCCGCGCCACCTCGTTGACCACGGCGGTGACCACCGGGCGGCTGCGTTTGCGGTCCTGCAGGCGCGCCGAATGGCCCATGGCGCGCGCCAGCTTGCGGCGGATCTCGGCCGCCGCGCGGGCGTCGTCGCGGACCAGCTCGATGCGGCGCTCGAGATCGGCCTTTTCCCGCGCCTTGAGGAACAGCGGCAGCACCGCAAGGGCGATGACCAGAGCGCCCGCCAGGGCGACCAGGCCGGGGCGTGCCAGCGTTGCCGCGCGGTGATCGTCACGTCCGGCAGGCCCGGCCACCGACAGGGTGAGTTCCGGCGCGCCGGCGAGGACGATGGCGTGGGGGGTGAGGCCCCAGCGCTTCAACCGCTCGATATCGGCGTCGAGCGCCGCCCTGGGGATGACGGCGAGCCGCACGGACAGGCGCTTGGAGACGGCATCGCGGGCAAGCCCGCCATAGCCCCAGAACACCTGATCGACGCGGAACGGTGTTTGCCGGCTGACCTCGAAGGCAAGAACATCGTCAAGCGTCGCCTCGGCTGCCAGCGGCAGGCGGATATCGCGGATCAGGGCCTTGTCGGCCGGATATTCAAGCACCACGGGCGGCGGCTTGTCGGCGGTCTCGGAAACTTTCGCGGTCAGGTCCGGGGGCAGGGCGGGCGCCTCGGGCTCGCACTGCCCGACGATCCGCTCGTCCCCATTGCTGCGCAGGCGGAACGTCATCTGGCCATTCTCGGAACCGACGATCAGGGTCAGGCGGCGGCGCGTCAGGCGGCCGCCGGTGATCGCATCGGCAAGGCCGGCGAGCTCGCCCAGCCACCAGGCGAGAAAGCGGCCTGGCAGAGCCAGCCAGGATGATGGTGATGGTTCGGGCAAACTCATGGTTCGCTGTCACCGTCCCGGGGCGCGGGCGCCCCGGCCTTCCAGTCCAGAATCCAGTAGGGCACGCGCCCCTCGTTCGCCAGCCACACCGTCGCTTCCCGCACAAAGGTGGCGCCGCCCGGCAGTTTCGCTTCGGCGCGGACGGTGTAGACCGGACCAACACTGCTGATGAGCCAGTCGCCGAGGTCGCCGGGAAGCGGCAGCGGCTGCGCCGGCTCAGCATACTGATTTTGCCGGCGCGTCGCCAGAATCGCCTCGACATCGTCAGGGTCCATGCCCGGCACTGCCAGAAGAGCGAGGCGCGGTGCGTAGGTAGGATCGATCCCGCGTCTGCCCGAGAACACGGTCAGTGCCGGTGCGACGCGCTGATAGAGGCGATGGGTCATGCCGATCACCTGTTCCAGCTCCTCGACGCTGGCGAACGGGCCATTGCGCGGGCCATAGGGAAGACCGCGGTCCTGATAATCGGTGAGCTCGGCACCGTTGACCGCCGGCGTGTCATCCTCGTCGCGCCAGTCACGAATCGCGTCGACCAGGCGCAGCGCCTCGGCCGGCGCCAGGCCGGCGGCACGGAACAGGCCTTCGAGCAGTTCGTCAGGCGCGGTGTTGAGATCGATCTTGCCGCTTTCGCTGGTCAGCGAGACGGTGACCTGTGCGTCGCCGAAACGCAGGTCGTAGCTGCGGCCATCGACCTGCCAGCGGCGCTCCGGCGGGCCGCCGAACAGGGCGAGGATGCCGCGGTAGATGCCGGCATCGGCGGCTGCCCGGGCCTGGGCATTGACAAGCGTATTGCGGCCGATGGTGGCTTCCGTGCGCATGGTGGCGGCAAACGTCACCGCTGCCAGGGCGAGCGCCGCCAGGAGCCACAGCACGATCACCAGAACCGCGCCCGCCTCCTGGCTATCGGCTGTATTGCGACGGCGGCCGGTCATGGTGCCGGCTCCTGGTCGAGGCGGCATATCTGCCCCGGGCTCTTGCGGGCCAGCACGCAGGCGCCGTCCATGTCGATGGCCAGCCGGACAATGATGTCGGGCCAGACCCGGCGCTGCGGCCCGGTCTTTTCCAGATGCAGGCGGATGAGGCGGGGAAAGTCGGTGGGCGTATCCCATTGATCGAGCCATTCGCCCGGCTTGCCGCCCCGGGGGCCGCGAAAATAGGAAAACGCCAGCTTCAGGGGTCCCTCGACAAGGACTAGGTCCTCCTCGAAATCGGCTGTCTGCAGGGGATTTTCATCGTCCGGCAGCGGGGTTCGACGCAGCCGCAGGTAGCTGGCCTCGCCCCCACCCGCCTGTTCCAGAACGAACAGATGCGGCCCCGGCTGGCCCGGATAGCCGGGCATGAAGGTTACGAATCGCAGCGACGTGGGCGTGCCCGAAAATACATAGCGGGCACTGTCCTCATCGCCGAAGGCGACCGGCGCGGTGCGGGCGATCAGGCGGCGCAACAGCCGGGCGCTGGTCTGAAACTCGGCATTGCGGGTTGTCGCCTGCTCACCGGCATCGCGCAACCGGGTCGTGAGTCTGAGCCCGGCCAGCACCACGCCGAGCACCAGCACCGCGGCAATCAGCGC
>CAZZKF010000061.1:0-14425 GCA_964654995.1 uncultured Alphaproteobacteria bacterium
AAGGCTAGAAGTCGCTGACGATGCCCTTGCGTTCCCAGTCGCCGTAGCGGGTGGGCTCGGGTCCCGACGGGCCGCCGATTTCCTTCGGCCAGTTGGCCGGCTTGCCGCGCCGGCGTGCCGGCGTTGAGGTGTCCGGCGCCCTTGCCTCCGCTGGTGCCGCAGTCTCATCCACGGGGGTCTTCCGCTCGCCGGATTTTTCGGTAGGCTGGGTGTCCTTGGGCTCGGTCATCGGCTGCCTTCCGTGCGATCGACATCTGAGTCCCGTCATCATAGCCGGCCGAGCGCCGCCTGCAAGGCTGGCCGGCGTTGGCGAGACCTGCTAAGGAAGGCTCCCATGATCGAGGGGCCTGAAGCGGTGAGCGACCGGAAAGCCACACACAGGCAAACTGCAAGGGCGGCAAGAGCGTCGCAGGCGCCCGACGCCGGACTGGCGGCCCGGGCCGCCGCCCTGGCGCTCATCGAGGCGGTGTTGCGCAGCCGCCGGCCCTTCGATGAGGCGCTGGCCGATGCCCGGGCCGCATCCGGCGCCCTGGCCCGGCTGGCACCCCGCGACCGTGCCTTTGCCCGGCTGCTGGCCGCCACCACCTTTCGCCGCCTCGGCCAGATCGACGGCGTTCTCGCCACCTGCCTCGAGCGACCGCTGAAGCCGGCGCGCGCCCGGATCGTCGATATTCTGCGCCTCGGCGTCGCCCAGATCCTGTTTCTCGAGACGCCGCCGCATGCCGCCGTCGATACCGCCGTGCGGCTGGCGCGCCGTGATCCTGAGGCCGCCGGGCGCCGGCTGGCCGGGCTGGTGAACGCGGTGCTGCGCCGCATTGCCCGAAACCGGCTGGATCTGCTGACCGGCGATCTGGCGGCGCCGCAGGCCAATGTGCCCGACTGGTTGTGGGCCAGCTGGACGGCCGCCTATGGCTCGGATGCGGCGGCCCGCATGGCGCGTGTCCACGTCGGCGAGCCGCCTCTTGATGTCACCCTGCGCAACCCGGCGGATCGTGCGCTCTGGGCGCAGCGGCTGGACGCCCGGCCCTTGCCGAACGGCAGCCTGCGGCTGCGCACCGGCGGGCGTATCGAGGACCTTCCCGGTTTTTCGCAAGGCGCCTGGTGGGTGCAGGACATGGCCGCGGCGCTGGCCGTGCCGCTGTTCGGGGAGATGGACGGGCGCCTGGTCGCCGACCTCTGCGCCGCGCCCGGCGGCAAGACCGCGCAACTGGCGGCCGCCGGTGCCCGGGTGATCGCCGTCGATCGTTCGGAATCCCGGCTGCGACGGCTGCAAGACAATCTCGCCCGGCTGCGGCTCGAAGCCACCTGCGTGGTGGCCGACGCCCTCGACTGGCGCCCGCCCGCGCCGGTGGATGCGGTCCTCGTCGATGCGCCGTGCAGCGGCACCGGGACCCTGCGCCGCCATCCCGACATCGCCCATCTGAAGACGCCCGCTGACGTTGCCGCCATGACCGCGGTTCAGCACCGGCTGCTGCAGGCGGCGGCCGACATGGTGCGCCCCGGCGGGCTGGTGATCTACAGCGTCTGCTCGCTGCAGCCGGAGGAAGGTGCCGGCGTCGTTGACGCCGTGCTGGCCGAACCCGGCGGGCTCGAGCGGGTGGCGATTGCGTCCCGCGAGTGTGCCGGGCTTAACGAGCTGATCACGCCTGAGGGCGACGTGCGTACCCTGCCCTGCCACCTGGAAGAGGCCGGCGGCATGGACGGATTCTTCATCGCCCGGCTGCGCCGCAGCCGGTGAGCCGCGGCGGGCGCGGCACCACACCCCGGCACATGCTTGCGGGGGCTGCGCCAAGCTGGTAAGAGCAGAACATGCAGCAGCCGGTCCGCATTGCGCCGTCGATCCTCTCGGCCGATTTCGCGCGGCTCGGCGAAGAGGTGCGCGCGGTCAGCGAGGCCGGCGCCGATTACATCCACATCGACGTGATGGACGGCCATTTCGTCCCCAATCTGACCATCGGCCCGGGCGTCGTGAAGGCCCTGCGTCCCTTTTCCGATCGCCCCTTCGACGTGCATCTGATGATCGCGCCGGTGGATCCCTTCATCGCCGCCTTTGTGGATGCCGGCGCCGACATCATCACCGTTCATGCCGAGGCCGGCCCGCATTTGCACCGCACCCTGCAGCTGATCCGCGCCGCCGGCGTGCGCGCCGGCGTCTCGCTCAATCCGGCAACGCCCATCGACGCCGTCACGGAGGTGCTGGGCGACGTTGATCTGGTGCTGGTGATGACGGTCAACCCCGGCTTTGGCGGCCAGGCGTTCATCGACAGCCAGCTCGACAAGATCGCGCGGCTGCGCCGGCTGATCGACGATTCGGGACGCGCCATCGACCTCGAGGTCGATGGCGGCATCACCCCGGAGACCGCGCCCAAGGCGATCGCCGCCGGCGCCGACGTGCTGGTCGCCGGCACCGCCACCTTTGCCGGCGGAGCGCAAGCGTACGCCGGCAACATCCGGGCCCTGCGAGGCACGCCGTGAGCCTGCGCGCGGCTCCATTTCCCCGACGCGGGTAGGCGGGAACGATCATGTCGGCGCGGGTTCCTGACAGGCTTGTCGATCCGGCGCGCGGAGCCGCCCGAAGCTTCTGGCAGGGCGCCAGGAATGTCGTCTATGCCTCGCGGCTGTACAACTATTCGCTCAAGGGCCGCCACCCCAACCATCTGCGGGTCCGCCCGGTCGACCTGTGGCCGGGAGCCGAGCGCATGGGCAACGCCCTGTTTCGCGGCGATTACGAGCTCGCCGGACTGACCGTTTCGCTTCCCAACACGCCGCCCTGGGCGCCCGACGGCGCCGATGAGGCCTGGCTCGAGGCGCTGCACGGCTTCGACTGGCTGCGCCACTTCCGGGCCTGCGAAGGCGATGCCGCGCGCCGCCACGTGCAGGCGCTGATCCGCTCGTGGCTGGAAGGCTACAATGCCTGGCACCCGCTGGCCTGGCGCCCGCCAGTGCTGGCGACGCGCCTGATCGCCTGGATGTGCCACGAGCCGCTGACCATATCGAGCCCCGATCTGGTCTATCGCAGCGCCGTGCTCAACAGCATCGCCCGTCAGGCCCGCCATCTGATCCGCGTCGCCGAGCAGGCCCCGGCCGGCCTGCCGCGGCTCACGGCGCTCATCGGCGCCGTCTATGGCGGCCTCTGCCTGCCCGACGGCGACCGGCGCCTGGCTCGGGCAATGACCCTGCTGGAGGGCGAGCTGGAGCGCCTCATCCTCGCCGACGGCGGCTTTGCCAGCCGCAATCCGTCCGACCATTTCGCCGCCCTGCGGCTGCTGGTCGGCCTGCGCGAAACCCTGCTCAAGGCCGATCGCGAGGAAGCGGTCACCATCCAGACGGCGATCGACCGCATGGCCGGCATGCTGCGCTTGTTCCGTCATGCCGACGGCGGCCTCGCCCTGTTCAACGGCGGCTTCGAGGAATCGCCCGAAGAGGTGGGCCGGGTGCTCAAGCTCGCCCGCACCCGGGCGCGGGCGCCGGCCAGCGCGCAGGTCAGCGGCTATCACAACCTCGAGGCCGGGCGCACCAAGGTGCTGATCGATACCGGCACCCCGCCCGAGGGCGATCTCGGCCTGCGCGCGCATGCCGGCGTGCTCGGCTTCGAGATGAGCTCGGGCAAGGCCCGCCTGGTGGTCAACTGCGGCAGCATCGAGGTCCCCGCCCGGGCCCGGGCCTGGGACCGGGTCAGCCGCTCCAGCGCCGCCCATTCGACGCTGGTCATCGACAACCGCAATTCGGCGGTTCTGCTGGAAAGCGGGCGGATCGCGGACGGCCCGGAAACGGTGACCGTCGAGCGCAACGAGGAGGGCGGCGCGATCTGGCTCGATGCCAGCCACGACGGCTACATGAGCGCCTGCGGCCTCATTCACCGCCGCCGCCTCTATCTCGATGCGTCGGGCGACGACCTGCGCGGCGAGGATCTGGTCATGGGGCCGGGTGCGGCGCGCAGCCGCGGCCTCGAGTTCGATGTCCGCTTTCATCTCCACCCCCGGGTGCGCAGCTCGATCGTCCAGAACGGCCAGTCGGTGCTGCTGCGCCTGCGCCGCGGCGAGGGCTGGCGGTTCGAGGCCCGCGGCGGCCGCGTCAGCATCGAGGAGAGCGTCTACCTGGGTCGGCGCGGGGTCAGCCGCAAATGCGAGCAGATCGTCGTCTCCGGCCGGTTGGAGGGCGGCGAGACCCGCATCAACTGGTCGTTCAAGCGGGTCGAGCCGGGCGCCTGACCGAAAATCTTTGCCGCTGCGCCGATTCGCCGCTTGAGCCCGGCCACGCCAGACGCTATTAGCGGGGCCACAGACCCGACAGCAGGAGTTCAGGCGCGGTGACCACGAACGAGATGTTGACCAGCGAATCCGACACCCCCGGCGCGGTGACCCTTCGCCGCGCCCTGATCTCGGTCTCCGACAAGACCGGCCTTGTCGATCTCGGCAAGGCGCTGGCGGCCCGCGGCGTCGAGATCCTGTCCACCGGCGGCACCGCAAAGGCCCTGGCGGACGCCGGCATCGAGACCCGCGAAGTCTCCGACTACACCGGTTTTCCGGAAATGATGGATGGCCGGGTCAAGACCCTGCACCCGAAGGTTCACGGCGGCCTGCTGGCCTTGCGTGATGATCCCGAGCACCGCGCGGCCATGGAGGCGCACGGCATCGAACCGATCGATCTGGTGGTCGTCAACCTCTATCCCTTCGAGGACACGGTGGCCGGCGGCGCCGCGCCGCAGGCCTGCATCGAGCAGATCGACATCGGCGGGCCGGCGATGATCCGCTCGGCGGCCAAGAACCACGCCTTTGTGACCATCGTCGTCGACCCTGAGGATTACCCGGCGGTGATTGCCGATCTCGATGCGCTGGACGGGGCGGTGAGCTTCGATTTGCGCCGCCGCCTGGCCGCCAGGGCCTATGCCCGCACTGCCCGGTATGATGCCGCCATCGCCGCCTGGTTCGCCGGCCAAGCGGGCGAGACGTTCCCTGAGACCCTGACGCTCACCGCGAGCCGGCGCGAAATCCTGCGCTACGGCGAAAACCCGCACCAGAGTGCCGCCTTTTACATCGCTCCGGGCACGCCGCGACCCGGGGTTTCCAGCGCCAGACAGCTTCAGGGCAAGGCGCTGTCCTACAACAATCTCGGCGATACCGACGCCGCCTTCGAGCTGGTCAGCGAATTCGCCCCCGCCGACGGGGCGGCGGTTGCCATCATCAAGCACGCCAATCCCTGCGGCGTGGCGGTGGCCGAGAGTCCGATCGAGGCCTACCGCAAGGCGCTGGCCTGCGACCCGGTGAGCGCCTTTGGCGGCATCGTGGCGCTTAACGGCCGGCTTGACGAAGACACCGCCCGGGCGATCACCGAGCGGTTCACGGAAGTCGTCATCGCGCCCGAGATCACGCCGGCGGCGGCCGAGGTGCTGGCCGCCAAGAAGAACCTGCGGGTGCTGGAGACCGGCGGGCTTGCCGACCCGGCCGCGCCCGGCCTGGTGCTGCGCTCGGTCGCCGGCGGCTATCTGGTCCAGACCCGTGACAATGGCCGCATCGAGGCGGCGGATCTGAAGGTGGTCACCAAACGCCAGCCCAACGCGCGCGAGCTGGCCGACCTGATCTTTGCCTTCCGGGTGTGCAAGCACGTGAAATCGAACGCCATCATCTACGTCAGGGACGGCGCCACGGTGGGCATCGGCGCCGGCCAGATGAGCCGGGTGGATTCGGCCATGATCGCCGCCCGCAAGGCCGAGGACGCGGCCCGCGCCGCCGGCCTGGAGGTCCCGGCAACCCGGGGCTCGGTGGTCGCATCCGACGCCTTCTTCCCCTTTGCCGACGGGCTTTTGGCGGCCGCCCGGGCGGGCGCCACCGCGGTCATCCAGCCGGGCGGCTCGATCCGCGATGATGAGGTGATTGCTGCCGCCGACGAGGCCGGGCTGGCGATGGTGTTCACCGGCATGCGCCACTTCCGCCACTAGAGAAACATTATTCCCGCCGCGGTTCGCGAACCCTCCAGAGCAGCGCCCAGCCGGCGCCGAGAAAGACCAGAATGATGGCCAGGCCGGCCCGCTGGCTGGCGAGTGCCGCCGTCATCGCCCCGACCGCCAGCGGCGCGACAAAGGCCGTCGCCTTGCCGGAGAGCGCATAAAGGCCGAAGAATTCGGCCACCTGGCCCGGCGGGGCGAGGCGCGCCATCAGGGTCCGGCTGGCCGCCTGCACCGGGCCGCCGCACAGGCCGACAAGGGCCGCGAAAACCAGCATCGCCCGCGCCGCGCCGCCGGAAAACGGGCCGCCCGTGCCGGGCGCCACGGCGAGACCGAAGAGCATGCTGTCGGCGGTCAGCGAAACGATGCCGAGCGTGCCGGCAATCAGCCCGGCAAGGCCCAGAAGAATGGTGCGTTTCGACCCGATGCGATCGTCCAGCCAGCCGCCGGCGAAGGCACCGACCATCGAGAACACGATGAGCAGAATGCCGAACAGGCCCAGCGTGCGGGTCTGCCAGCCGAACAGGCCGGCAGCGTAAATCCCGCCGAAGGCGTAAATCGCCGAAAGCCCGTCGTAATAGAGCATGCGGGCAACCAGAAAGCGCAGGATCGTGCGCCTTTCGATCAATTGCCCGAGCGTCGTCTTCAGCGCCGCCAGCCCTTGGGCCACGGCATCCGCCGGTGTCCGTTTCGCGCGGCGTGCACGATCAGGTACCCAGAGGAACAGCGGCAGGCTGAACAGTGCCAGCCACAGGGCCGAAAACGGGCCCGAGAGCCGGGCGGCGACATGGCTGGCTGCGCCGTCGCCGCCGGCACCCAACCCGGCGATCAGGATCACCAGGGCGAGAAGCCCGCCGACATAGCCGAGCCCCCAGCCGAAGCCGCTCAAACGGCCCAGGGCACGGCCATCGATGAGCCCCGGCAACATGGCGTTGTTGAACAGGATGGCCAGCTCCACCGCCACCGTCGCCACCACCACGACGGCCAGGATCGGCCCGTTTGCACCGCCACCCGGCGCCGCCAGCCACAGTGCCGTCATGGCGACCATGGCGATGCCGGCAAGGGCGGCAATCCAGGGCTTGCGCCGGCCGCCCTGATCGCCGATCGCCCCGGCGATCGGTGCAGATATGGCGATGAGCAAGCCGGCGGCGGCTTGCGCGTAGGACCACAGGGTCTGACCGCGGACCGCATCGCCAACCACGACGGTGGCGAAATAGGGGGCGAAGATGAAGGTGGTAATCAGCGTGAAAAACGGCTGATTGGCCCAGTCGAACAGGGCCCAGGCGAGCCAGGCGCGCCGGCCCGCATGCGTCACGGGACGATCAGGTGCCAAGCCCGTTCCGCAGCAGGCCGCGGACATGGCGGTTGGCGTAAGCCAGCTTGGCCACCGTCATCATGCCGCTGGACCGGATCTCGCTGATCATGTTCTGGCTGCGCTTGATGGTGGCGGCATTGCGTTCCGCCCAGTCGGCCAAAGCATCCTTGACATTGTCCTGGGCGTGCAAGGTCAAAACCCGCATGGTCAACGCCCGCTGCTGGCCGTAAAGGTCGTCGATCAGATAGGCGACGGCGCGCTCAACCCAATAGTCGTCGGCCTCGATGTCCTCGGCCGCGGTGCGCAGCCAGTTGAGACCGAGATAACTGCCGAGCTCGTAATAGGCCTCGGCCACGTCCTCGACCGAGCGGCCGGTCTTGTTGGCGGCAAAGCAGATGTCGGTTGCCGCCTCCAGGGGCTCGAGACTGGCGATCTCGTGGGCCAGGTCTTCGGGCACGCCGCTTTCGACATATTCGGCGCGCTTGTGGCGCAACGCCTTGGCCTCGAAGTCGGAGAGCAGGGATTCGGGCCCCCGGCGCAGGGCCTCGATGCCCGGCGCATAGGCCTCGATCGTCGCCCGCATGTCCAAGGGCTGCGGCACATTGGTGAGAAACCACAGGGTCTGATTATAAGACAGCGTGATGATGGCGAGGATCAGCGACGTCTGCACCGCCGACGGCACGTCGGTGCCCAACCCGTCGACCTGGCGCCACAGCCGCGCCAGGTCGAAGGCCTCGCGGGTCACCACGAAGGCCTTGACGATATCGGGGGGCGCCATGCCGGTGTCTTCCTCGATGCGGTCGACGAAGGACGGGCCACCCCAGTTGAGCACGTCGTTGGCCAGCCGGGTGGCGATGATCTCGCGCCGCAGCCGGTGGCGGGCCATCGCTTCGGCAAACTGCTCGTGCAGGCGGGGCGGAAAGCTCTCGACCAGCTCGCGCTCGAGGAACGGCTCGTCGGGTACGTCGCTGTCGAGCAGCGTGTCGTAGAGCGCCATCTTGGCATAGGCCAGCAGCACCGCGATCTCGGGCCGCGTCAGCCCCTTGTGCCGGGCCGCCAGCTCGGCCAGGTCCTCGTCTTCCGGCAGATGCTCGATATCGCGATCGAGGCGGCCGGCGCGCTCCAGCCGGCGCATCAGCCGGCCCTGGGATTCAAGCAGATTTTCGCCCTGGGCACAGGTGATCGAAATCGCCTGGGTCTGACGGTGGTTGTCTTCGAGCACCAGCTCGGCAACCTCGTCGGTCATCTCCTCAAGGAGCGCGTTGCGCGCCTCCATGGTCAACCGGCCTTCGGCGACCGCGGCATTGAGCAGGATCTTGATGTTGACCTCGTGGTCCGAGCAGTCGACGCCGGCCGAATTGTCGACCGCGTCGGTGTTGATGCGCCCGCCAGCCCGCGCATATTCAATGCGCCCGCGTTGGGTGAAGCCGAGATTGCCGCCTTCGCCGACGACGCGGACCCGCAGCTCGTGCCCATTGACCCGAAGCGCATCGTTGGCGCGGTCGCCGACCTCGGCATTGGTCTCGTCGCGGGCCTTGACATAGGTGCCGATGCCGCCGACCCACAGCAGATCGGCCTTGGCCTTGAGCAGCGCCCGGATCACCTCGGCCGGCGCCAGCGCCTCTTCGTCGCACTCCAGCAGCGCCTTCATCTGCGGGCTCAGGGGAATCGACTTGGCGCGGCGGTCGAACACACCGCCGCCTTCCGAGATCAGGCTTTCGTCATAATCGGCCCAGGACGAGCGCGCCATTTCGAACAGGCGCTTGCGCTCGGCAAAGCTGGTCTCCGGATCGGGATCCGGGTCGATGAAGACATGGCGGTGATCAAACGCGCCGAGCAGCCGGATTGCCGGCGATTGCAGCATGCCGTTGCCGAATACGTCGCCCGACATGTCGCCGATGCCGATCACCGTGAACGGCGTGGTCTGAACGTCGACGCCGATTTCCAGGAAATGGCGGCGCACCGAGACCCAGGCGCCGCGCGCCGTGATCCCCATCTTCTTGTGGTCATAGCCGGCCGAGCCGCCCGAGGCGAATCCGTCGCCGAGCCAGAAGCCGTATCGGGCCGAGATTTCGTTGGCGATATCGGAAAACGTCGCCGTGCCCTTGTCGGCCGCCACCACCAGATAGGGATCATCGCCGTCGCGGCGGATGACGCGATCGGGCACCACCACCTCGCCGCCGACGAGATTGTCGGTGAGGTCCAAGAGCCCGCTGATGAACAGGCGATAGCAGGCGATGCCCTCTTCCATCATCGCCTCGCGGCCGCCGTCACTGGGCAGCCGCTTGGGCACGAAGCCGCCCTTGGCGCCGACCGGAACGATGACCACGTTCTTGACCATCTGGGCCTTCATCAGGCCGAGAATTTCGGTGCGGTAATCCTCGCGCCGGTCGGACCAGCGCAGGCCGCCGCGGGCCACCTTGCCGCCGCGCAGATGCACGCCCTCGACGCGCGGCGAATAGACGAAAATCTCGACAAACGGCTTGGGCAGCGGCAGATCCTTGATCGCCTGGCTGTCGAGCTTCAGGGACAGATAGGGCTTGGGCCCGCCGTCGTCGCCGGTCTGGAAATAGTTGGTCCGCAAGGTGGCGGTAATGAGATTGAGGAACTGGCGCAGAATGCGGTCCTGATCGAGGCTGGCAACCGCCTCGAGCTCATGGCGGATGGCGGCGATGATCTGTTCCGGTGTCTGGTGCTCGTCGGCCTTTTCGCCGGCGGCGCGATCCGGATCGAACAGGGTCAGGAACAGATCCACCAGCAGCCGGGTGATCGCCGGGTTGCCGGCCAGGGTGGCTTCCATGTAGCTCTGGCTGAACGTCGTGCCGGTCTGCCACAGATATTTGGCGTAGGCGCGCAGGACCATCGCCTCGCGCCAGTCGAGGCCGACCCGCAGGACCAGGCTGTTGAAGCCGTCGTCCTCGACCTCGTCGTTCCAGATGTGGGTGAGCGTCTCTTCCAGCCGCGGCTTCAGGGTTTCGATCTCGAGCCCCGCGCCGGAGGCATCGATCATCAGGAAATCATGCATCCAGGCAGACTGCTGGGCATCGCGTTTTTGGGCGCTATAGGCCTGTTCCTCCAGGACCTTGAGGCCCAGGTGCTCGAGCTTGGGCAGGCAGTCGCTCAACGGCATCAGGGCGCTGGGATGATAGATCTTCAGGCGCAGGCGGTCGGCGCCGTCGCCGGGCAGGCGGTAGATGTTGAAGCTCACCCGGTTCGACGCGATGACCTCTTCGAGCTTGTCGATGTCGACCAGCGCGAGCTGCGGCCGGAAGGCCTCGCGATAGGCCAGCGAAAAGGCCTCGCCGTAATCGTGCCACAGGCGATTGCCCTTTTCCTCGCCCCAGTGCTCGATCAGCGCCTGGCGCAGGTCCTGCTGCCAGGTCCGCGCCGCCTCGGCGATCAGCCGGTCGACCTCGTCCGGGTCGACGTCCGGCACCTGGCCCGGCGTGGTGCGGATGATGAAGTGGAGGCGCGCCAGAACCTCGTCGCCGATCAGCGTGTACTGGGCCGAGACGCTGCCATGGAACAGCTCGGCAAGCAGCCCGGCGATGCGGGTGCGCAGCCGGGTGTCGTGAACCTCGCGGGGCACGAAGACGAGGACCGAGACGAAGCGCTCGAACCGGTCGTAGCGCAGAAACGCCTTGGGGCGCGGGCGTTCCTGCAGGCGCAGGATGCCGAGGCTGGTGTGGAACAGATCGTCGTCATCGATCTGGAACAGCTCGTCGCGGGGATAGGTCTCGAGGATATTGAGGAGCGCCTTGCGATCGTGTGAGCTGGGCAGAAAGCCGGCCCGCTCCAGAGTCCGCTCGACCTTGCGGCGCAGCAGCGGGATTTCGGAGGCGCTGCCGGAATAGGCAACCGAGGTGAACAGCCCGACAAAGCGGCGCTCGCCGGCCAGGTTGCCATCATCGTCGAACACCTTGACGCCGATGTAATCGAGGTGCACCGGCCGGTGGATGGTCGAGCGCACGTTCGCCTTGGTGATGATGATCGGGTCGGGAAGCCGGAGAAAATCGCGCACCTCGGCGGAAATCGCGGCCAGCCCTTCCTGTCCTTTCAGCACATGAAAGTCGGGATCGCCGAGAATGCCGAGGCCGGAGCCCTCGACCACCTCGAGCAGATCGCGCCCCTCCTCGCCGCAATAGCGGTATTCGCGAAATCCCAGAAAGGTGAAGTGATCGTCGCCGAGCCAGTGCAGAAAGGCCAGCACCTCGCCGAGGTCCTCGGTGGAAATCGGCGGCGGCCGTTCCGAGAGGATCTCCATGGTGCGCTCGAGCTCGCGCAGCATCGGCTTCCAGTCGGTGACCGCGGCGCGCACATCGGCCAGCACCGATTCGATGCGCTCCTTGATCTCGGCCAGCACCTCGGGCGCCGTCTGCTCGTCGATCTCGATGTGCATGAAGGATTCGGCAATCGCGCCTTCCGGCGGCGCCGGGCCGTCCTTGACCACCCGGCCGGAGCCGAGAAAGGCGGTGCGCCGGCCCTTGGCGTTACGAATGACCGACATCACCGGATGGTTGACGAGATGAATTTCGCGCCCCAGCCGGGTCAGCTCGGCGGTCACCGAATCGACCAGAAACGGCATGTCGTCGTTGACGATTTCAATCGTCGTATGGGAGGACTCCCAGCCGTGAGCCTCGAGCGTCGGGTTGTAGACCCGGACCTTGGCCTCGCCGGGGGCGCGCTCGGCGGTGAATTCCCAGGCGGCCAGCGCCGCCCCGTAGATGTCCTCGATCGCGCATTCGAGGGTTTCGTCCGGGGACAGGGTTTCGCAGAACAGCTCGATGAAGGGGGTGAGCTCGTCGGCGGCCTCTTTGTCGAGGTGATCGCGGGCATAAGCCACCACCTTCTGGATATGGGCGGCCTTCTGTTCCCAGGACTTGAGCGTCATGCGCCGCTTCCCTGACCGTCGTAGAGTTCGCGTCTTGCGCATCTACGACATTAATGCCCGGATATTGACAAAACATTGCCCTTGTAATCCTTTGGCGCGAAAAATGAAATAATTACATGGTCACCGTCAAATCACCGCGCCGGGCGGCCCGCCGGAGACTGGAGCCAATCGATATTTGTCCTGACGGCGGGCGGCTTCAGGGGCGCTCGGCCGGGCAGCTCCCGTCGCCGGATTGATCGCCGAGAATGGCCCGAAATCCGGCTTCTGCGGCGGCCATCCGGGCGGGCGAAAGCCGGGCTTCCAGCAACGCCCGGGCGGCCGCAGCCTGGCGCACCTGAGCCGGTGCGGAAAGCCGGCATTCGGCGACCTTGAGCCAGGCAGCCGCCATCCCCGGATCGCGGGCGATGCCGGTGCCGGCGGCCAGCATCTCGGCCAGACGATAGGCGGCAGCGCCATCGCCGGCCCGCGCCGCGCGTTCATACCATTGCACGGCGGCGCCCGCATCCTGCACCACCCCGCGGCCCTGGCGATAGAGATCGCCGAGGCGCAGGGCCGCCTGCGCGTGGCCGGCTTGCGCCGCACGTTCATACCATTGTGCGGCCTGGGCCGGGTCGCGGGGCAGCCCGCGCCCGGATTCGTAGAGATCGCCGAGCCGGAACTGGGCGCGCGCATCGCCGGCCTCGGCCAGCGGGCGCCATTCGGCCGCCGCTTTCGCGTAATCCTGCAGGGAATAGGCCGCCGCACCGTCGCCGAAGCTGCCGGCCGCACCCACCCCCGGAGCCGACACCAGCCAACCAAGCCATAACCAGCAAGACCAGCGAGATAACCGTGAGATCATGGCGGCATCCTCCGTCCCGGGCCCCAGCATCCGAAGGCCACGATATCGTGGCCACGCTGAACCCGAGGTTAAGAAAGCACGCAATGCGACGGGATTGCCTTGGCGCGCGCCGCGCCTTGACCTCCCGTGGCCCGGCCTGTTTGATGCTTGCTATCGACGATCAAGGGGGGAGCCGCATGCCATGTTGAAAGCCCTTGCCGAGCCGTTCGTCGCCCTGTTCGCGCGGTGGATGCCGAACCCGTTCCTGTTCGCCGTGCTGTTGACCCTGCTCACTTTCGGGCTCGCCTGGGGGCTTGTCGGCTACGCACCGGTTCTCACCGTCGATGCCTGGGGCGGCGCCTTCTGGCGGCTGCTCACCTTTTCCGGCCAGATCGCCATCACCCTGATCACCGGCTATGCGCTGGCCCATACCGATCCGGTCCGCCGACTGCTTGTTCGCTTTGCCCGGCTCGCCCGCAGCCCCGCCTCGGCCTACGTGATCGTCGGTCTGGCCGCCGGCCTCGGCTCATTGCTGTCCTGGGCGGTCGGCCTGATCGTCGGGGCGTTGATCGCCCGCCAGACGGCGATCGTCTGCCGCCAGCGCGGCATTGTCGTGCATTACCCGCTGATCGTCGCCACGGCGTACGCCGGCTTCGTCATCTGGCATCTCGGGTTGTCGAGCTCGATCGGTCTGGTGATCGCCACGCCGGGCCATTTTCTCAGCCAGCAGATCGGCCTGATCCCGACCTCGGATACGATTTTCGCGTCGTGGAACGTGATCACTGCACTTGCCGTGCTGGTCAGCCTGCCATTCCTGATGGCGCGGCTGCGGCCCGAACCCGGGGACTGCATTGAAATTCCCGACCATCTGGTCACGGTGGCACAATCGGAAGCGGGTGACGATGCGGACCGGCCAGAACCGGACACCCTGAGCCCGGCCCGGCGCATCGAGCAGGCGCGCTGGCTCAATGGACTGCTGGGCCTCGGCGGACTGATCTTTCTGGGCCGCCATTTTTTCGTCCATGGCGGCGGGCTCGACCTCAATATCGTCAATTTCGTCTTTCTGGTGGCCGGGCTGCTGCTCGCCCGCTCGCCCCTTCATTACGCCGATCTGATCACCGATGGCGGGCGCACCCTGGGCCCCATCCTGCTGCAATACCCGTTTTATGCCGGGATCATGGGGATGATGCTGGACTCCGGGCTCGCGGTGCGGATCGCCGGCTGGTTCACCGCCATCGCCAGCGCCCACACTCTGCCGTTCTGGAGCATGATCAGCGGCGGCTTGCTGAACATCTTCATCCCCTCGGGCGGCGGCCAGTGGGCGGTGCAGGGCCCGATCGTCATCGAGGCCGCCAGGGAATTGGGCGCCGACATCCCGCGTGTCGCCATGGGGGTGGCGATGGGCGACGGCTGGACCAACATGATCCAGCCGTTCTGGACGATCCCGGCGCTGGCGGT
>CAZZKF010000062.1:0-14397 GCA_964654995.1 uncultured Alphaproteobacteria bacterium
AGCACAATGCCGTCGTAGCCGATCTTCACCTCGATGATGTCGCTCACGCCGTTGGACTTGCAGCGGGCGACCTCGGACGGCTTGATCTTGCGCGAGGCATCGGCAATGTCGGGTGTGCTGTCGCCGACACCGGCGCAGAAAATCTTGAATCCGCCTCCGGTTCCGGTGCTTTCCACCACCGGCGTACGGAATCCGGTGGTGCGCCCGAAACGCTCGGCGACGACGGTTGCGAACGGGTAGACCGTTGACGAACCGACGATTCGGATCACGTCGCGGGCCGACGCCGGGGCGCTGAGGCTTGCGGCCAGGATCAGCGCGGCGGCTGTGGTCTTGAGGTTCATGCCTTTCCTCCTTGATCGGGCGGGGCACGGCGGCCCCCTTGTCACGAGCCGCGAGTGTGAACCGGCGCGGGGTCGGTTTTATGACTGTTATGTTACAGCTTCGTGACAGCCGGCCCCGACCCGCTTTGGGGAAATGTTCAGGCAGGCTGGACCGGCAGAAGGACGGTGATGCGGGTGCCGAGGTCGGCGCTGCTTTCGAGAATCAGGCGGCCGCGGTGACGGTTGACGATGTGCTTGACGATGGCGAGGCCAAGGCCGGTACCGCCGAGCTCGCGCGAGCGGCTCTTGTCGACCCGATAGAAACGTTCGGTGAGGCGCGGCAGATGCTCGGGCGGGATCGGGCGGCCCAGATTGTGGACAGTGAGGCGCACGCCGGCGCGGCCGAGTTCGGCCGAGCGGCCCTCGGTTTGCGCCGCGACGGTAATCGTCGTGCCGGCCTCGCCGTATTTGATGGCGTTGTCGATCAGGTTGTCGAACACTTCGATCAACTCGTCGCGGTCGGCGGCGACCGGTGTCAGATCGTCAGGCACGCGCACATCGATGGTCATGTCGCGCGCCTGTGCCCGTTTGGCAAGCGCCCGGGCGACATCGTCGAGCAGCGGTCCCAGCTCGACCGGATCGCGGGGCGGAATATGCTCAAGCGTCTCGAGCCTGGAGAGCGACAGGAGATCGTCGACCAGCCGCCGCATGCGCTGGGCTTCCGTCGCCATCAGATCGAGAAACCGGGCCCGGGCTTGTGGATCGTTGCGGGCTGTCGTCGCCAATGTCTCGATGGCGCTGATCAGGGTGGACAGCGGCGAGCGCAGCTCGTGACTGACGTTGGAAACAAAGGCCGAGCGCACCCGCTCGGCCTCGCGGGCGAGGGTGATGTCGGAAAAGGTCACGATGGCGGCGGTGGTTTCGCCGTCACTATCGAACAGCGGCTGTGCCTGCACCTGAAAGATGCGCCGGCCCGGCCCGGCATGCTGCCATTCGCACGCATCGTTGCGCTCACCGGCAAGCGCCCGGTCAACACTGGCCAGCACCTGCGGGTCGCGCAGGGCGAACACCAGATCGCGATCTTCGAGGGTGTGGCCCAGAAGCGCACGCGCCGCCGTATTGGCGATCGCCACCCGGCGGGCGGCGTCGACGATGAGGGCCGGCAGCGGCAGGGCGTCGAGCAGACGCCGGGACGAAAGTTCGCCTCCCCAATTATCGCTCGCATTGTCGCGCGTCACTTGTATCCTCTGATGCCGAATCCCGACCGGACGCCCTGGCGTATCAGCCCCGCAGACAGATGCACCGTAACAAAACCGTAACCTGCAAGTCACCTCCGCGTCATTTGCCGAGCTTACACCGGTTGCCGACGACCGGTCGAAAAATGGATGCGACTGGCAACATTGAATTGAGACAAGAAAGGAGAAAGGTCTTGGACTCCGTAATCGCAAGACATGCCCGCAGGGGGAGCGTCCTCGTTCTGATCCTCTTCGCCCTGAGCCTTGCAGTCCGCCCGCTTCCGGCGCTGGCGTCGGAGACGGATGAAATCGCTGCGCTGAAGGCACAGCTTCAGCTCCTGCAGCAGAAGCTGGAAGCCCTTGAAGCCCGTCAGGCCGAGGCCGAAAAGGCCAGTGCTGCGGCTGCAAATAGGGTGGAAAAGATCGCCGCCAGCCAACAGGCGGCCAAGCCGACCGGCGATCCGATCAAGGTGAAGTGGGAACCGGCACCGTCGATCAAGAGCCCCGACGGCAGGTTCGAGATGAACCTGCGTGGCCGCATCTATGCCGATGCCGCCTTCGTGTCGGACAAGGACGGCAGCCCGAACATCGACGCCACCGAGTTCCGGACCGCGCGCCTCGGCATCGAGGGCAAGGCCTGGAAGGACATCAAGTACAAGTTCGAGGTCGATTTTGCCGGCAACAAGACGACCATCAAGGACGGCTACATCCAGTGGCACGGGCCGGCGAAGTTCACCTTCGGACAGTTCAAGACGCCGAACTCGCTCGAAGAACAGACCAGCTCGCGCTACACCAGCTTCATGGAGCGTGCGGCCTTTACCGATGCCTTCGGCTTTGCCCGCCAGCTTGGTGCCGGCATCAGCACCTCCGGCAAGATCTGGTCGGCCAACGTCGGCGTCTTCCGCGGCAATGCGAGCAGTGGCAACAAGGACGAGGGCTCGACGGTGGCCGGGCGCATCACCTTTGGTCCGAAGCTCGGCGCTGCCCAGCTTCACCTCGGTGGTTCGTTCCGTCATCGCAAGGCCGGCAAGGATCAGGCCCTGTTCCGTTATCGCCAGCGCCCGCATGCGCACCTCGCTGACCGCTTCATCAACACCGACCACATCGCCAGCAAGGACGATTTCTACGGGGTCGAGGCGGCCGCCATTCTGGGCCCTGTCGCCGTGCAGGCCGAATATGGCTGGCTCAACGCCAATGTCGGCGCGCTCGCCCCCTCGGATCCGACCTTTACCGGCGGTTACGTCGAGGCAAGCTGGTTCCTGACCGGCGAGAGCCGACCCTATTCGGCCAGCAAAGGTGCCTTCGGCCGCCCCAAGGTCAGAAACCCGGTGTTCGAAGGCGGCTTTGGCGCGGTTCAGCTCGCCGTGCGTTATGACATGATCGATCTGTCCGATAAGACGTTCATGGGCGGCGAGCAGGACACCTATCTGGTCGGGATCAACTGGTACCTGAACCGGAACACCCGGTTCATGGTGAATTTCGCCCACTCCGACATTTCCAAGGCTTTCAATGTCGCCGCCAACGGCGTGGACGGCAAGAACAACGTCGATGCGCTGAGCCTGCGCGCCCAGGTCGACTGGTAGCGCCGGCCTCCACAACCTCCCAGACACCTCCGGGGCGGGATGCCGATCAGGCCTCCCGCCCGTTTCTTTCGTAGAGCGCCGGAAAGCCCGAGGCCTATCATCCGGCCGGTCTTTCGACTACCGTCAACAATTCGCCTACGGTCAACAAAATGTGGCGGCGATCGGAGCGGTGCCACGGGACTCGACCGGCGGCGATTTCGGGCGGCCAGCTTGCGAGAGGGAGATCATGATGTCGGCATGGCTTGGGCGGATGCGGAAGGGTCTTGTGGCGGCGGCCATCGGCCTCGGCGCGGCGCTGATCGTCGGGCTTTGGACCGGTGTCGGTCTTGCCGATGATGGTGCGTCCGGGCGGCGGCTGATTTCCTCGGGCTCGAAGTATGAGGAGATGGCGGCGTACTCCCGAGCGGTGGTCGACGGCGACTGGATCTTCGTCTCCGGCACCGTCGGCTTCGATCCCCAAACCGGGGGCATCCCCGAGGATTTCGATGCCCAGATGGATCGGATTTTCGCCAATATCTCGGCGGCCCTGGCCCAGGCCGATGCCAGCCTTGGCGATATCGTGCGACTGCGCGCCTTTCTCGTCGACGCGCGTTATGTCGAGGCAATGTCGCGGGGCCTGCGCAAGTATTTGGCCGACGTGCGTCCGACGAATACCACGATCATTGTCGGCCTGGCGGCGAAAGGCGCCAAGATCGAGATCGAGGTCACCGCACTGCGCCGTCACCGTGCCGGGCCGGCAACCGAACCTGGCCGGTAGAGACTGCCTGGATCCCTCTGTCTGACGACGGTTTGGGGCGCCGGCGCCGGGCCCCCGGCGGCCGATATCAGGCGAGCGCCAAATCGGCGATTTGGCGGGCTCTGCGTTTTCCTGCGTTAGGTACAGGTGAAGCGGCCGTTCGGTCTGGATAAGGCCGTGGCCAATAAAATCGCGATAACCTGGCTGGGAGGACGGTCCATGCTGCAATTCACATCGACTTTGAGCGCCGCGATTGGCTTCGCGGTCATCCGCAAGGCCTGGTATTCTCTGGTCGGGGTCCTGGCGGTTACGGTCCTGATCGCCGGCGGCGTGACGGCGCAGGCAGCGCCATCGAACACACCGGGCGAATTCGAGATCGCCGCACAGCCTCTGGACTCGGCCCTCAAGACCTTTGCCGAACAGTCGCAGATGCAGCTCATGTACTCGCCGGAGGCGGTCAAGAACCTGACCACCAAGGGGGTGCGTGGGCGCCATACGCCGGAACGGGCGCTGGAGATTCTGCTCGAGGATTCAGGCCTCATCTATAAATACACCGATGACGAGACGGTAATCGTCCGCAAGGTCGAGGAAAGCATGCTGCGATCCCGCAACCCGGCGGTCAGCGAGGTCGCGCAGGTCGAGTCTGTTTCGCCGGCGGCCGCGACGGCCGTGCCGACGGTGGTGATTACCGTCAGCAATGCCGGTGCCGCCCGCGATGCGGCGACGGTGACACTGACTGCGCCCAACGGCCGCATCGAGACCGCCCGCGACGACGATCGCGACGGCGTTATCGTGATTGCCGCAGGGGCGGGCCCTGGCCTCTACCGGGTGACCGTGACCGTCGATGGCCGCAGCGAAACACGCACGGTCACGGTGCCGCGCCAGGGCCGCGTGTCCGTCGCCTTTGATCTTGCCGGCGCCCAGGATTACGTCGGCATCGAGGAAGTCACGGTCACCGGCACCAAACGCGGCGTACAGCGTCTGCAGGACGTGCCGATGACGATCACCGCCATCCCGGAGGGCGCGCTGGAAGCGATGGGGGCCGATGATTTTGTCGATTTCGCGCGCTCGGTTCCCGGCCTCACCTTTCAGGATCAGGGTCCTGGCGACAAGTTCTACATCATTCGCGGCCTGCAATCGAAGGGCAAGGCGACCACCGGCGTCTATCTCGACGAGGCGGTGATTACCAGCTCCACCCAGACCGACGGCGACGGCGGCGGCCGCCAGCCCGACATCAAGCTGTTCGACCTGGAACGCGTCGAAGTGCTGCGCGGGCCGCAGGGAACGCTTTACGGTGCCGGGTCGATGGGCGGCACCATCCGCTTCATCACCAACAAGCCGGACCCGACCCGCACCGCCGGCAAGATCGACGTCACCGGATCGACAACCCGATTCGGCGGCGAGAACCTTCAGCTCAACGGCATGCTGAACTTTCCCATCGTCCGCGACAAGCTGGCGATTCGGCTGGTTGGCTGGATCCGTGACGAAAGCGGCTTTATCGACAACGTCCGGCTCGGCAACAAGAACGTCAACACCGAGAATACCGAGGGCGGGCGCATCCTGCTGCGCCTGTTCGCCAGCGAGGACTTGACGCTGACGGCGTCGGTGGTTTTCCAGAACCTGAAGACCGGCGGGCGGCAGAGCTACTTTCCTCAGGACGGCGACCTCAAGCAGTCCGCCAATGCGGTGCTGCCGTGGAAGGAAGACTTGCAAATCTATAATTTCACCGCTGACTATGATTTTGGCTTCGCCGACTTCGTCGCCACCACGTCTTGGTTCGAGCGGGATCTCGTGCTGACCTTCGATACCACCCCGATTCTGGCGTTCCTCGGGGTCCCCAACAAGGCCCGCACCAGCGAGCCGCAGACCAATCGCATCTGGAGTTCGGAAGCCCGGATGACGTCGAAATGGCAGGGGCCTTTGCAGGCCGTGCTCGGGGTCTTTATTCAGAGCCAGAGGCAGAGCTTTTTCTCGACCGTTCCCGAGGTCGGCGACAACGGCCTGCCGCTCAATCCGATCAACGACCTGTTTTCGCGCTCGACCAACGGCAAGCTCGAGCAGCAGGCGATCTTCGGCGAGATTTCCTACGACATCACGGAAGACCTGACGGCGACCTTCGGGGGCCGCTGGTTCCATGTCTCGCAAACCGATACCTCGGCGCTGATCGTTCCGTTCTTCCTGTTCGGCGGCGAACCCGGGCCGGGGCCGACGCTCAAGGCCAAGGAAAGCAAGTTCACCAAGAAATTCGCCCTGTCCTACCAGGCGAGCGAAGATGCCCTGATCTATTTCCAGGCGGCCCAGGGCTTTCGGGTCGGCGGCACCAACGACACCGGCATCTCCAATGTCGTCTCGCAGTTCAACGCCGACAGTCTGTGGAACTATGAAATTGGCACCAAGACGAGCTGGTTCGAAAACCTGCTGATCGTCAATGGCACCATCTACACGATCCGCTGGAGCGACATTCAGGTCTCGGACGTCGATCCCACCGGTGGCTTCACCTTCATCAACAATGCCGGCAAGGCCCAGGTTGACGGCTTCGAGTTCGAAATCGTTGGCCGCCCGGCACGCGGTCTCGATATCACGCTCACCGGCGGCTATCAGCGCGCCCGGCTGACCCAGGATCAGCCGGCCGGCGGCGGTGGCGGTGACGAGGAAGAAGAGGAAGAGGGCGGCGTTCCCGGGCTCAAGGGCGATCGCATGCCGCATGTGCCGAAGTTCACGGGCAGCGCGGCCATTCAGTACCGCCACCCCTTGGGACAATCCGGCGACTGGGATGGCATTGCGCGCGCCGATATTTCCTATGTCGGCTCGTCGCGGACCAAGTTCCGGCCCAACGACCCGTTCTTCCACATCAAACGCTCCTATGCCCTGGTGAACTTCCGGATCGGCGTCGAGGCCGACGACTGGAATGCTTCGATCTTCATCAACAACGTGTTTGACAAGCGCGCCGACGTAAACATCGTCGAGGGTTTTGCCGACACTTTGCAGATTTTCACCAACCGGCCGCGGACCGCGGGCGTCAATATCAAGAAGCGGTTCTAGGGAGACAGTGCCATCGCCGGGTTGCTGGCCGGCAGTTGCATTCCGATGGGTGTCATGGCAGGACTGATCGGTGCCGACCAATCGACTTTTCCGTCTGCCGGCCGGGTGGTGCGCGCTGATCCGGCCGGCGCCACCATGGGCCCCGCCGCGCGTCGGTGCGCCGGGATAACGGCGATGGCCGGCGACAGCCTGTCGGACTGCCTGTGGGCGGCGACCGCCGTGGCGCCGGAATTTCCGCAGATCGACGAAGATGTAGCGGCTGATGTCGCCATCGTCGGCGCCGGCTTCACCGGCCTTTCCGCTGCCCTGCACCTGGCCGAAGCCGGAGTCGGCGTCGTCGTTCTCGAGGCCCGCCAGATCGGCTGGGGGGCGTCGGGGCGAAACGGCGGCTTCGTGGTGCCCAATTTTGCCAAGGTCGATCCGGACGGCGTGCTCGCCCGGCTCGGGCCGGACACCGGCGAGGTGCTGGTGCGTCTGATCGGTGCTGCCGGCGATTTCGTCTTTTCGCTGATTGATCGCCTCGGCATCTCTTGCGAGGCCGAGCAGGGCGGGTGGATCCAGCCAGCCCACAGCCCGGCTGCCGTTGCCCTGGTCCGGCGCCGCTGCGCGCAATGGGCGGAACGCGGGCGGCCGGTCGAGCTGCTGGATGCCGAGGCCACCGCCCGCCTGACCGGCTGCCCGGATTATCCGGCCGCCTGGATGGATCGCTCGGGCGGCACCCTGCATCCCCTGAAATACACTTATGGCCTGGCCACGGCCGCGGCTGCCGCCGGCGCCCGGGTTTACGCCGGATCGCCGGTGCGCAAGCTGGTGCGCAGTGGCGGTCGCTGGCGTCTGATCACCGGGCTCGGCCGGGTCAGCGCCGAGCGGGTGCTGTTGTGCACCAACGCCCATGTCGATGGCCTGTGGCCGCGACTTGCGCGGTCCTTCGTGCCGCTCACCATCCACCAGATTGCCACGACGCCTCTGGATGCCGACCTGCGTCGCCACCTGCTGGCCCCGGGGCGGTGTCTGTCGGATACCGGCGACAATCTGTTCACCTATCGGTTTGACGCCGACGGGCGTCTGATCAGCGGCGGCATGGCGGTTTTCCAGACCGGTGCGCGGCGGCGCATGGCTGACTATGTGGTGCGCCGCCTGGCCCGCATGCTGCGTCTGCCGCAGGTCCCCGAGGTCGAATATGTGTGGGACGGGGTGGCGGCGATCACCCCTGATTTCCTGCCCCGGCTCCATCATCTCGCGCCCGGTCTGATGGCCGGGATCGGCTGCAACGGGCGCGGTATCGCCATGTCGACGGTGCTGGGCAAGGTGCTGGCCGATGCCGCTCTCGGTGCGCCGGATGACCGGCTGCCGGTGCCAGTGACCCCGCTCAGGCCCTTGTGGCCCCACAGCCTGGTCAGGCACGCGGCGAAACTGGCAATTGCCTATGGGCGCTGGCATGACGGCCGGCGCTAGCGGCGACGAGAGCGCGGGTTCTGCCATGCAGTCGATCAAACGCCATGAAGCCTGGTCCTCGCCGGCCGCCTTCCTGCTGGCGGCAATCGGCGCCGCCGTCGGCCTGGGAAACATCTGGCGGTTTCCCTACATGGCCGGTGAAAACGGTGGCGGCGCCTTCGTCCTGGTCTATCTGACCGCCGTGGTGGTGATCGGCGTGCCGCTGCTGATGGCTGAAATCATGATCGGCCGGCGGGCCGGCCAAAGTCCGATCAACGCCACCCGCGACCTGGCCGAGCGGGAAGGGCGAAGCCCGGGCTGGCAGATCATCGGCTGGCTGGCGATCATCGCCGCGCTTCTCGGTCTGATGTTCTTCACCGTGATTGCCGGCTGGACCCTCGATTATATCGTCAAGGCGGTCTCGGGCACCTTTGCCGGCATCGACGCCGAAGGCTCGCAAAGGAATTTCGATGCCCTGCTCGGCGATCCGCTGCGCCTCACGATCTGGCATGCCCTGTTCATGGCGGCGACCATCTATGTCGTCGCCCGCGGCATCCGCGGCGGCCTGGAGCGTGCCGTGATGTGGATCATGCCGGCGCTTTTCGTGCTGCTGGTGGCGCTCGTCGGCTATGCCCTGGTGGCCGCCGATTTCGGGGCCGGCGTGCGGTTTCTGTTTGCCGTCGATTTTTCCAAGATCAACTCGGACGTGGTTCTGATGGCGGTTGGACAGGCATTCTTCTCGATCACCGTCGGCGTCGGCTCGATGATGACCTATGGGGCCTACATGCCGCGCAAGGCCTCGATCCCGGGCGCCGCCCTGACCATCGCCGTGGCCGATACCGGGGTTGCCATTCTCGCCGGCATCGCCATCTTCTCGATCGTCTTCGCCTATGGCCTGGAGCCCGCCGGCGGCCCCGGGCTGATCTATGTCACCTTGCCGATCGCCTTCGGCCACATGCCGGGGGGCACCTTCTTCGGCACATTGTTCTTCCTGTTCCTGGCCGCGGCGGCCTTTACCTCGTCGATTTCGCTGCTCGAACCGATCGTCTCCTGGGCCGAAGAGCACCGGGGACTGAGGCGCGCCCCGATGGCGGTGTGGGTCGGCGGGGTGACCGGCGTGCTGGCGCTGGGAACCGTGTTGTCGTTCAACGTCCTGTCCGATTTCACGCCACTCGACATGTTCGCCGCCTTTCGCGACATGACGCTGTTCGATCTGGTAATGTATCTGGTGCTGAACATTCTGCTTCTCGTCGGCGGCGGGCTGATGGCGGTGTTTGCGGGTTGGATGGTGGCGCCCACCTCGAGCCGCGAGGAACTGGATCTGGGAGACGGGCCGGCCTATCGGTGCTGGCGCTTTCTGGTCCGCTATGTGGTGCCGATCGCCATCGCCGTGGTGTTTCTGGCCCGCATTTTCGGCAACGCTCCGGATTAAAGGACAGGTCATGGCAGAAGACCGGAACATGTCTGGAAACGCCGGCCGGCGGCGCCTGATCTCTTCGGGCTCGAAATTCGAGGAGATGGCGGCGTATTCACGGGCGGTGGTTGACGGTGACTGGATTTTCGTCTCCGGCACCCTTGGCCTCGACCCGGAAACCGGCACCGTGCCCGACGGGCTGGAAGCCCAGATGGACTGTATTTTTGCCAGCATTTCGAACGCCCTGGCGGCTGGCGGGGCGACGCTGGCGGACATCGTGCGGACCCGCTGCTATCTGATCGATGCGGCCGACATTACGGCCATGGCTGCGGTGCTGCGCCGATATCTGGGCGATGTGCGCCCGGCCAATACCACCGTGATCGTCGCCCTGCCGGTCGACGGCGCCAGGATCGAGATCGAAGTCACCGCCCGGCGCCGCGCCGGCGGCGAGGGCGGAGACGGATGACCATGCCGGGCGAACAGGAAAGGCCGCATCTGCCGCTGCCCCGCGACGAGGTGATTCCCAATGAGCGCGCCGAATTCGTGCGCCGGCTCTATACCCGTCACGATCAGGCTCTGCAGCGGTTCCTGGGGCATATGCTGCGCTCGCCCGAGGATGTGGCGGAAGTTGCCCAGGACGTCTACCTGCGCATCATCGGCCAGGACGACTTCGACAAGCTGCTGGAATACCCGCGCGCCTATCTCTTCCGGACGGCGACCAATCTGGTGCGCGACCGCCTGCGCCGCCAGCGGGTGCGGATGGCAGATCGCCAGGTGCCCCTGCGCGAGCAGGACATCGCCTGCCCGATACCGTCGCCGGAAGTCAGCCTGCAGTGGAAACAGAGCCTCGAGCTTCTCAAGGCGGCGCTGCGCGAACTGGCGCCGCTGCCGCGAAAGATCTTTCTGATGCATCGGATCAAACAGCTCACCTATGCCGAGATTTCCGACGAGCTCGGCATCTCGGTGCGCACCATCGAACGCCACATGCGGGCGGTGCTGATCCATTGCCGGACCCGACTCGAGAACAGCCAATGACCGTATTGAACATGAGAAAACGATGGAACGCGGCCACCGCCCAGGCGGCCGACTGGTTCGTGCGGCTGCGCTCGGGCCGGGAAACGGCGGAAGACCATGTCGCCTTTCTCGACTGGCTGGCGCAAGGCCCCGATCACCAAAGCGAATTCGACCGCATCGAGGCCAGCTGGGAGCTCGCCGGGGCGCTCGAATCGGACCCCGAATTCATCGCCTATCTGGAGGAACCGCTTGCGCCACCGGCGATCCAGCCGGGCATCGCACAGTTGTTGCGCCGGCACGGCGCCGGCCTGGCGGCGGCGGCGGCGATTCTGTTCGTGCTGGTTGCGGTCGGCCTGTGGTCGGGGCCCGGCGGTGCCGTTTATCGGACCGCGGTGGGGGAACAGAAGCTCGTCCATCTGGCCGACGGCTCGTCCGTCCATCTCAATACCGGCACCGAGATATCTGTTGCCTTCGATGACCGTCTGCGCCGCATCCGGCTGCGCCGGGGCGAGGCGATCTTTTCGGTCGAGAAAGACCCGGTGCGTCCCTTCGTGGTTGCCGCCGGTGAGCGCGAGGTCCGGGCGGTGGGGACCGAATTCGACGTGCTGCAGATCGATGGCAAGGTCAAGGTGACAGTGCTCAAAGGCGTCGTCGAGATTTCGGCACCGGCGGTCAAACCGGCCGCCGGCACGACCGTGGCACCAGGGCCGCGGCTGGCACCCGGCGAGCAGGTGACCTATGACGTTGCCGGCCGGGTCTCGGCCAAGCAGACGGCCGATATCGACCGCATTACGGCATGGCGCACCGGCTGGCTGGAATTCGACGCCGCGACGCTGGCCGAGGTGGTGGCCGAGCTCAACCGCTACAGCCCGCGCAAGGTGGTGATCGGCGACGATGTTCTGCGCGATATCCGGATTTCCGGCTCGTTCCGCATCGGCAATACCGACGCGGTGGTCCGGGCGCTCGAGGAATCCTTTGCCATTCAGGCAGTCGCGTCCGGTCGCGGTGTCGTGCTGGTGCCGCGCCGCGCCGGCGGCTAAAGCGCCCGCAACAGAACGTACAGCGCCGCGGAAAGCGCCGTGGCGACCGGCAACGTCAGCACCCAGGCGGAGACAATGCCGCCCAATAACGGCCAGTTGGCCTGGCGCTGGGTAATCCCGATGCCGAAGATCGCGCCGACCGAGACATGGGTGGTCGACACCGGGATGCCGGAGCCCGAGGCAAACAGTACCAGCGAACTGGTCACCAGATTGGCGAACGTCCCCTGGCCGGGCGAGAGCGGCGTGATCTTTCTGGCCATGGTGATCGCCACCTTGCGCGCGTGCAACAGGCCGCCCAGCGCCATCGCCACTGCAATGGCGATGATGCCAGCATCGCGCGAAGCCGCGCCCAGGGTGAGCGCGATGGCGACGATCTTGGGCGTGTCATTGAGGCCGCGGGCGAAGCTCACGGCACCGGCGCTGAGCACATGCGCAAATTGGCACAGCCGCGCGATCCAGGCGATCGCCGGCGACTGTGCGGCGGCCTGTGCCGCGGTTGGCGGCGGGCCTGCCGGCTCGTTTGCGGCGATGAATGCGGGGCCGTCGGCCGGGGCGGGAACGGCATTGCCGCCACCACCCAGCAGATGGCCGAGGTTGAAATAGCCGAAGGTGGCGAGCACGATCCAGCGCACGATCGGATACAAGAGCCCGACCAGCAGGATCGGAATGAGCGGCGCCACCACCAGCGGCTTCAGGAAGCCGCTCCACAGGGTGCCGGCCTGAAAGGCCTGGAAATCGGCGACCAGCCCGGCGCCGACCAGGCCGCCGATCAGCGCATGGGTGGTCGAAATCGGCAGGCCCACGCGTGCGGTCAGGAAAACGGTCAGCGCCGCCGCCAGTACCACCGCAATCACCAGCGCCGGCTCGCCGAGGTGGGCTTGCGCGATCAGTCCGCGCCCCGAAAACAGGGTCATCAGCTCGCGGGCAAAAAACACCGCCGCCAGCGACCCGCCGATGGTGGTGACGGTGGCCCACAGCAGCGCCGTGCGATAGCCGAGCGTGCCGCTGCCGTAAAGCGTGGCGACGCCCTTGAAATTGTCGTTGGCGCCGTTGGCATAGGCGAGAAACAGGGTGGCGGCAAATACCGCCAGCACGAGCACAGACATGGGGCCTCCTTATTATTGCGCCAGACGGATCTGACGAGCGATCAGCATAGGGAGCCGACGCTTGCCCCCAAAATCACCTGTTCGTGAGAGTCGGGAGAGGCCTGCCGCTACCTACCGGCCCGTTCCACCGCGGTTGCCGGATATGGTAAGCAGGATGTGGTAAACAGAACCCCATATGATTGGGTAACCGAGCACGGGCCATTCCTTGTTTGCAGACTGTTTAATCCAGGTGATCGGGCAGACGCGGCACCACCGACGCTACCGGGATCTGGCCACGGCCGGACCCGCAGTGGTCTGTGTCGGCTCTCGGAACGGAGCGGCCCCTCCTGACATCCGCCAGGCTGCTGCCGGCTCACCAGGGGTGCTCGGTTGATGGCGACGGCACCGGCGCGTCCAGCCCCGGCCTTTGCCGTGTTCTTTCCATTGGCATGCATCTTCGCGGTGATCGCCGTGCCTCTGTGGGTGCTCGAATATGCCGGCGTCCTGGCGCCGCCGGCGGATGGCGGAACGCTGCGTCACGGCCACGAAATGGTGTTCGGCTACGCCCTGGCGGTGGCCGGCGGCTACCTTCTGACCCGGGTCGGTCGCGGCCCGTTGGCGCTGGCGCTCATTGCCTGGCTGGTGGGACGGGCGGCCCCTTGGGGCCTGGCGATGCCGGGCGCGCTCGAGGCGGCGGCCGGGCTCGCCTTTCCGCTGGCGCTGCTGCAGTTGGGCGGGCGCCAGTATCTGCGCTCCGCCAAGACCATGCGCAACGCGATCATCGGGCTGGTGATTGGCGCCTTTACCCTGGCCGAGGCGTTCTATCAAAGCGGTCGGCTCGGGATTCTCGCCAATGGCGAAGCAGTCGGGCTGGGCCTTGGTGTCGATCTCATCATTCTGCTGCTGTTCGTGATGGGCGGGCGGGTCATCGCCGCCGCGACCTCGGGCGCGATCCAGCGTCGCGGCGATTATCTGGCCGGGGTGGCGCAGCCGCGGCTGGAGCGCATCGGCGTTCTGGCGCTGATCGCCATGCTGGCCGGCGATGCCGCGACCCTGCCGGCGGTGAGCGGCGTCACTGCCGCCCTTGCCGGCGTGGTGATTCTGGTGCGGCTGCTGCGCTGGCGGGTCTGGACGGTGATCGGCGATGCCCCCGTTTCACTGCTCCATCTCGGCTATGCGTGGCTCGGCATCGGGCTGCTTTTCCTCGCAGCCGGACAGGCCGGCCTCGGAATCGCACCGCGCGACGCGGTTCACGGGGTCCTGGTCGGCGGGCTGGGCACGCTGACGATGGTCATGATGGCGCGCACGACGCTGCAGCGGATGCGACGCGCCATCGCCATGCCGGCGATGGTCATCGCCGCCGTTGCCGCCCTGACGGTGGCGGCGGTGGCGCGAATGTCCTTCGGCTGGCTCGGCGCGGCCCCGGATGCGCTGGTGCTGGCCGCCGCCGCCTGGTCGGGGGGATTCCTCACTTTCATGGTGTTTCTTGTGCCC
>CAZZKF010000063.1:0-6243 GCA_964654995.1 uncultured Alphaproteobacteria bacterium
CGATTTCCTCGGCATCCGGACAGCCGGCGAGGATCTCGGCGCGAATGCGGGCCGGATCCTCGCTGCGCGGGTTGTCGTCGGTGACGATCACCCGATCGGCGAGTTTGGCCGCCACTGCCCCCATCAGCGGCCGCTTGCCGGCATCGCGGTCACCGCCGCAGCCGAACACCAGGACGATGCGTCCCATGATATGGGCGCGCAAGTTGCGCAGCACGGTTTCCAGCGCGTCCGGCGTATGAGCGAAATCGACAAAGACCGGCGCGCCGGAGGGATGCTTGGCAACCAACTGCATCCGCCCCGGCACGCCAGCAAGTTGGGGGAGGGTACTCAGGGTCTCCGCGGGGTCACCCCCGCAGGCGATCACAAGGGCCGCCGCGATCAGCGCATTCTTGGCCTGAAAATCGCCGATCAGCGGCAGAATCACGGGATATTCCCGACCGCCGTAGAAAATCCGCAACCGCTGGCCATTGACCAGCGGCTTGCGCGCAGTAAGACGAAGGTCGCCGCGCGTCAGACCGACCGAAATGATGCGGTGGCCGCGCGCCCAGCACAGGGCCTCGGCCTCTCGGAAATAGCGGCTTTCGGCATTCAGCACCGCCGTTCCGCCCGGCGCCATGACCTCGCCGAAGAGGCGCAGCTTGGCATACAGATAATCCTCGACGCTGGCGTGGTAGTCGAGATGATCGCGGGTGAGATTGGTGAATGCCGCCGCCTTCAGCTGCAGGCCGTCGAGTCGGTACTGATCGAGGCCGTGGCTCGATGCCTCGACCACCGCATGATCGATGCCCTGGGCGGCAAGATCGGCGAGCGTGCGATAGAGGGTGATCGGATCCGGCGTCGTCAGCGTCGTCGGTTCCTCGAAGTCCGGCGCCTTGACGCCCAGCGTGCCGATGCTGGCCGCCTTCATCCCCAGCCGGCGCCAGATCTGGCGAGTAAAGCTGGCCACCGAGGATTTGCCGTTGGTGCCCGTCACCGCCGCCATGACCTCGGGCTGGCGACCGAAGAACCGGGCCGCCATCAGCGAGAAGCGACGGCGCGGGTTGACGTCGGTCAGCACGTGGACCGGCTGGCCCTCGAGCGCGAGGCCGGGCCGGGCAAGAACGGCCACCGCACCCTGGCGGATGGCATCGTCGATAAAGGCGCTGCCGTCCGCCTGGCTGCCGGCCAGGGCCGCGAACAGGTATCCCGGGCGCACCTCGCGGCTGTCCGCCGCCAGGCCGGCGATATCGATCCGTTCGGCCGCGCCGTTTCCGCCTGCAAGTTCGGATAGAAGCATCGATGCGGTTCCCTGTTCCCTGTGCCCTGCCCTAGCCGCCGGCAGCGGCCAGAAGCTCGCCATCCTTGCGCTCGGTATAGGTCGGCATGACGCCCAGCAACGGCGCGATCCGGGTGATCACCGCGCGGGTGATCGGCGCCGCCGTCCAGCCCCCACCGGCAAAGCCGTGGGTCGCCTCGGTGCCGGTCGGCTCGTCCAGAATCGCCAGCACCAGATAGCGCGGCGCATCGACCGGAAAGACCCCGACAAAGGACGACAGCAGGGCGCCGTCGCGGTAACCGCCCGAGCGCCCCCCAGCCTTTCGCGCGGTGCCCGTCTTGCCGCCGACCAGATAGCCGCGGGCGTCCGCCCGGCTGCCGGTGCCCTGTTCGACGACCCGGCGCATCAGCGCCCGCATGGTGCGGCTGGTCTGCTCTGAAATCACCCGCTGCCCGGCTGGCACGGTACCGGGGGCGCGCTTGACCAGCGTCGGCTCCGGCAGCACCCCGCCGTTGACCAAGGCGGCGATGCCGCGGGCCAGTTGCACCGGGCTGACCGCCAGGCCGTAGCCGTAGGATATGGTCACCGCCTCGACCTGGCGCCAGCGTTCGGGCACCAGCGGCGTGCCGATCTCGGGCAGCTCCAGGGTCGGGCGGCTCAACAGGCCAAGGCGATCGAGGAAGGCGCGCTGGGCCTCAGGCCCGACATCCATGGCGATCTGGGCGGCACCGATGTTCGACGAATAGACGAAAATCTCGGGCACCGACAGCCGACCCTTGCGCGGATGATCGTCGCGGATGACATAGCGCGCCAGGTGCAGCGGCTGGGTCGTGTCATAGGCCGAGCGCAGGTTGATGACACCTGAATCCAGGGCCAGCGCGATGGTGAACGACTTGAACGTCGAGCCCATCTCGTAAACCCCCAGGGTGGCGCGATTGAAGCGCGCCCCGGCCGGTGCCGCGCCGGGACGGTTGGGATCGAAATCGGGAAGCGAAACCAGGGCCAGAATCTCGCCATTGCGCACATCGAGCACCAGCCCGACTGCGGCATGCGCGGAGAAGGTCGCCATGCCGCGGCCCAGTTCATGGCGAAGGGCGTGCTGAACCCGCAGATCCAGCGACACCTGCACCGGGTCTTGCCGGTCACGCAGGCGGTCGTCGAAATGACGCTCGATGCCGGCGAGGCCGCGGTTGTCAACGTCGACGTAACCCAGCACATGACCGGCCAGCGCCCCTTGCGGATAGACCCGGCGGTATTCGCGGCGGAAATCGAGACCGGGAATGCCGAGCTCGAGCACCGCCCGGTGGGCGCGCGGGCTCAGCTTGCGTTTGATCCACACGAAGCGGCGGTTCGAACGCAACAGCCGCAATGTGCGCGCCGCATCGAGATCGGGCAGCACCGTCGCCAGTCTGGCCACCGCTGCCTCCGCATCGGGGACCAGGGCGGGACGCGCATACAGCGAGACGGTGGCGAGGCTGGTGGCCAGCACCACGCCGTTGCGATCGACGATATCGGCGCGCGGCTGCGGCGCTGCGGCTTGCGCGATCGGCCGGCCGCGGACGGTGACCGCCTCGCCGGTCGCCAGATCGATCAGCCGGCCGGCAAGCACCAGGAACGCCAGCACGAACAGGGCGCCGATCACGATCAGGCGCTGATAGCCGATCTCGATGGCCCGCTGGCCGGCACCTTGAAGGCGGATGGTCCCGGCCGCCCGACGCGGCGCAAAGGCGGGGCGGCTGCGGGTGCGGAGAGCCGGCTCGCTGCGACGCGGTTTCATCGCTTCACCTCGTCATTGCGTGGCGGTGTGGTGCGCAGCGGCAGATCGCCCAGGCGGGCGAACTGATCGCGGCCCAGTGGCTGCAGCCGGAGAAAACGGCGATTGAGGCGCTCGAGGCGCTGCGGGCGGGCGAGATGGGTCCATTCGGCCCGCAGCACCTCGATCGCCTGGCGATCGCGATCGATCCGGGCAACAAGCTCGGCGCCGTGGCGCTCCAGCGCCCGCACCTCGTACTTGATCCGGTAAAGGCCCACGGCCGCCGCGACAGCCAGAACCGTCAGCACCAGCCCGGCCAGGCGGTTGACTGTGATCCCCGTATTCATCACGCCGCCGCCTGTTCGGGCCAGGCCGGGGCGGATGTCCGCTCGGCCGCCCGCAACCGGGCCGAGCGGGCGCGCGGATTGGCGGCGATCTCCTGGGCCCCGGGCTTGCGCGCCCGCGTATGGAGAAGGCGAAAGCTCGGCTCGCGCGCCGCTTCGGCCCGCACCGGCTCCGGCTCGTGACGCGAGGCCCGCGGTGCCCGGCCCGAACGGCTGCGCAGGAACAGCTTTACCATACGGTCCTCGAGCGAGTGGAAGGAGACGACGCACAGCCGCCCTCCGGGTGCCAGCAGGCGCTCGGCCGCGCCCAGGCCGCGGGCCAGTTCGCCCAGTTCGTCATTGACGGCAATGCGCAGCGCCTGAAAGGTGCGGGTCGCCGGATGGATGGCGCCGGGGCGCCGCGGGGCCGGGCCGACGGCGTGCTCGATGATTGTCGCCAGTTGACGCGTGGAGGTAATCGGCGCCTCATGCCGCGCGGCAACGATGGCGCGGGCGATCGCCCGCGCCTTGCGGTCCTCACCATAACGGCGAATGAGATCGGCCAGCATGTCTTCGTCCGCCTGGTTGACGAGATCGGCGGCTGATTCACCGTCCGCGTCCATGCGCATGTCCAGAGGCCCGTCGAGCCGGAACGAAAAGCCGCGCGCCGGATCGTCGAGCTGATGGCTGGACAGGCCGAGATCAAGGGCAATGCCGTCAACCGTGTGCACCCCGTGAGGCCTGAGCAATGAGTCCATTTCGCTGAAACGGCCCTGAACGAAGCGCAGCCGGCCGGGAAATTCGGCCGCCAACGCCTCGGCGCGCGCCGCGGCATGAGGATCGCGATCGATTCCCCAGACGGTGCAGGCCGCGGCCTCGAGGATGGCGCGGGCGTAGCCGCCACCCCCGAAGGTGCCGTCGACATAGGTGGCGCCGTCTTTCGGGGCCAGGGCTTCGACCACTTCCATGCACAGAACCGGGACGTGACCGGCCCGCGGACGAGCGGGTTCGGAGGGTTTGATGGCCCGCGGGCCGGTCACTGTCCATCTCCAGACCTGCGTGGACGCAGGCGCAACTCGGAGCGCTGCTTGAGCGCAATTTCGCGTTGTTCGGCATCAAACCGGGCAAAGGCTTCGGGTTCCCACATCTGGAACGTCCGGCCGCGCCCGACGAAGGTCACCTGTCCGTCGATGCCGGCATGGGCAATCAGGCGCTCGGGCAGGGTGATGCGGCCTTCGGCATCGAACCCGAGCTGATGGCTGGCGGCGAGGATCGAGGTGGTAAAGGCGTCGCGTTCCTCGGCGAAGGGGGCGAATTCCTCGATGCTGTCGGACAGGCGTTCCATATAGGCGAGATCGCAGCCCTCGATACAGGCGTTGACGAACGAGGGAAAGACGATGACACCGGCCCAGCCCTGTCCGGTCATGGCGGCGCGAAACGGTGCCGGCACCGAGACCCGGCCCTTTCGGTCGACCTTGTTGGTGAATGTGGACAGGAATAGCGCCACTGCCCGCCCCCCGGTTGATCGCTTCCTACCTGTCCCGGACGCGTGCGGATCGCGTCAGTGCGCATCGCGCTTTTGGGACAATATGGGATATCATGGGATAATATGGGCGTCAATGGGAGCACACCGCAAAAACCGGATAATCTGCAAGTCACTGCGCGAATTCCTTCGTCCTGCCCTCGAAAAAAGAACAAAACGGGATCGAACCGTAAATAATGGATTAAGACTAGGTCAAGATCACGGCGGAATTGTGGAGCCCGGCGGGAAACACCGTGGCATTGGCGCGAACGCGGGGCGCGACTCGGGAATCCGGGTCAATCGACACCGGTGTCGGACGCCGGCGTCAAACCCCGGTGACGGCCGGGCATCGGGTGGCCTGTTTCATCGCCCGGGCCCAGGCCGCAAGGCTGTCACGCCCATGATCGCAGGCGGTGGCGCCGGCCTCGATCTTCTGCGCAAGGCTTGAGCCGACGATGACACCGTCGACGCCGGCCGCCCGCGCCGCCCGGACATGATCGGGGCGGGAGATCCCGAAGCCGAGCAGCACCGGAAGGCCGAGCCGGCGCCTCAGGGCCGCCACCCGCGCCGGATTCGGCGGCTCCATGGGAATGTCCGCCCCCGTCGGCCCGGGGCGGCTGATCAGATAGACAAAGGCGGCCGACGCAGGCAGAGACGGACCCGCTCCGTCGGGTGCTACCACAACCACCGGTGCCGGCCCCTCCCGGCCAGCTGCTTGCACCAGCGAGGAGGCCGGCCTGCCGCCCTCATCGAGGATCAGCACCGCATCCACATCCGCTGCGCGGCAAGCTTGCAGGAAGGCCCGCGTCCCGCCCATCGCCGCCACCGCGTCCGCATAGCCCTGCACACACAGCGGCAGATCGGCATGGCGGGCGCGCACATCCGCAATCAGGCGCCAGGCGGCAGCCGCGCTCGTGCCGGCCGACAGGGCGCGTCCGTGCGCCCGCGCAATCGCCGGTCCGTCGGCGGCCGGGCGGGCGGTGGGAAGGCCGAGTTCCAGGGCATCGGCACCGGCCTCCACCAGTACGTCGATGAGGCTCGGAAAGGCCTCGGGCCCGCCGTCGCCGACCACCACGAAGGGCATGAAGGCCCCTTCCCCGCGCCGGGCCAGCGCGTCCAGCCGAGCGGCGAAGCGGGCGCGGCATGGTCCCTCAGGCGGCATCGCGCTGGCGCCATTCGGCGCGTGCCGGCGGCCGCAAGGCGGCGAAGAAGCGGGCGAGCAGCTCGCCATCCTTGACGCCCGGCGTGCGCTCGACGCCGCTGCTGATATCGAGCGCCCAGGTGCCGATGGCGGCGGCCCGGGCGGCGCAATCGGCATCGAGCCCGCCGGCCAGAATGATCCGGCGCTTGTCGCGGCGTGTCGACAGATCCCGCCAGTCGAAGCGCCGGC
>CAZZKF010000063.1:6343-8619 GCA_964654995.1 uncultured Alphaproteobacteria bacterium
ATGATCCGGCGCTTGTCGCGGCGTGTCGACAGATCCCGCCAGTCGAAGCGCCGGCCGCCGCCGCCCCAGACCGCCGGCACGAAGCCGTCAAGCACCACCCGGTCGGCGTCCGCCGGCAGGCGTTCAGGCGGATCGCGGCGCACCCGGACCGCCTGCCACAGGGCGCAGTCGTCGCCCAGGCGCCGGCGCAGATCGCGGCGGTAGGAAGCGGTCTCATCGCCGTGAAGCTGGACGGCGGCAAGACCGAGCTCGCGGGCGATGTCCGCCACCTGCTCGACCGGTTCATTTACGAACACGCCGACCAGCGGCAGCGGGCTGGTGGCGGCCAGCGCCCGGGCCTGTGCCAGGGTCACGCGCCGGCGCGAGTGCGGCGCAAACACCAGCCCGCCCCAGCTTGCACCGGCGGCGTGCGCACGGATGAGGCTTTCCGGCACCCGGTGCCCGCAGACCTTGACACGGCCGAAGGCCATCTGCCGGGCGGCCAGATCCGGGCGCGGTGCCGTCATCACCGCGGTACCGATCAGAAAGGCATCGACATGGCGGGACAGGCGGCGCACGTCGCGCGGGCCTTCGATGCCCGATTCCGAGATCACCAGGCGGTCCTCCGGCACCCGCCGGGCCAGCCGCCGGGTGACCCCGAGGTCGACCGAAAAATCCCGCAAATCGCGGTTATTGATACCGATGATGCGCGCGCCCAAAGCCAGCGCCCGGTCCAGTTCGGCCTCATCATGGACTTCCGTCACCACGTCGAGGCCGAGCCGCTCGGCGACCTCGGCACAGGCGCGATAAGCATCATCATCGAGGACCGAGAGAATCAGGAGGACCGCATCCGCCCCGAAGAAGCGGGCCTCGAAGACCTGATAGGGATCGACGACGATGTCCTTGGCCAGAATCGGGCAATCGACGCGGGCGCGGACCCGCGCCAGGTCCTCGGGCGCGCCATCGAAAAAGCGGAAGTCGGTGACCACCGAGATGGCATCGGCGACGCCGGCAAAGGCGTCTGCCGCCGCCTCCGGCGAGAGATCCTCGCGGATGGTTCCGGCCGACGGCGAGGCGGTCTTGTACTCGAAAATGAAGCGCAGCCCGGGCCGGGCCAGCGCCGCACACAGGCTGCGGGTCGAGGGGGTGAGCTGCGCGGCCAGAGTCTCCACCGGCCGGCGCCGCGCCCGCACGCCGATCTCGTGGCGCTTGTGGAGAACGATGGCTTCAAGCACCATGGCTCATCTCCACATAGCGGTTGAGCCGCGCCAACGCCGCACCACTGCCAAGGACATCGAGCACACGCGCCGCCCCTTCGCGCAGATTCCCGGCACGCCCGGCCAGCCACAGCAGCGCCCCGGCGTTGATTGCAATCGCGGCCCGCTCCGGCTTGCTCCCCTGGCCGCCGAGGATGCGCAGGACACGCCGGATATTCGCCGCCACGTCGCCGCCGGCCAGTGCCGAGAGCGGCGCGCGCGCAATCCCGGCGTCTTCCGGGGTGATTTCCAGATCCGTCAACCGGCCGTCGCGCAGCAGCGTCGCCCGGGTCGGGCCGTGGATGGCGATCTCATCAAGGCCCGAGCCATGGACGACCAGCGCCGCCTTGACCCCCAGCGCCCTCAATGTCTGCGCCAGCGGCCGACACCGGCCGGGATCGAACACGCCGACCAGTTGAACGGCGGGCCGCGCCGGGTTGATCAGCGGACCCAGCAGGTTGAAGATGGTGCGCACGCCCAATGTGCGGCGCACCGGCATGGCATGGCGGATGCCGCGGTGATACTGCGGCGCATTCAGGATACACACGCCGACCTCATCGAGGCAGCGCCGGGCGACCTGTGCCGGCACGTCGATGCGGGCACCGGCCGCTTTCATCAGATCGAGCGAACCGCAGGCGGAGGATACCGAGCGGTTGGCGTGCTTGGCCACCGGCAGGCCGCAGGCGGCGGCGGCAAAGGCGACGGCAGTCGAGATATTGATCGTGCCGGCCCCGTCACCGCCGGTGCCGCAACTGTCGGCAAAGACGTAATCCGGCCTGTCGAACGGCGCGGCGGCGCGGCGCAGCGCCCGAGCCGCCCCGGCGATTTCGTCCGCCGTCTCGCCCTTGACGCTGAGCGCGGCACACAGGGCGCTGATCTCGATGGCGTCCAGCCGGCCATGAACCAGGGCGGTGAACAGCACCTCGCTGTGCTCAACGCCCAAATCGCGACCAGCAAGCAGGTCGCCAAGCGCCGCCGCCACATCGGGCGGCCGTGCCACCGGGGGCGGCGGCGTTTGGACAAATGTGTCGCACGAGTCCG
>CAZZKF010000063.1:8719-13879 GCA_964654995.1 uncultured Alphaproteobacteria bacterium
AGGCCGCCCTCAGCCGAGGCGGCCCATCGATCATTCGTGACTCAGACGAAGTCGTGCCGGCCGCCCGCTAGAGCAGCCACCACCAGTTGGTTACATGAAATGCACACATCGTCATGACGGCCCGGACTTTTCCATATCATGCCGCGGCTGTCAACCGGGTTTTCCACACCGTAAAAACAAGAAAAGCAGGTGCCAGATGGCCTGTAAGCCGGGTTCTGTACCCCGATAAGGGGCGATGGCCATTCATCTAGGGGGCCTGTTGCCGGACCCCTCGAGCGACCGACCCGGACGGCGGTGCGGAAACCCACCTGTGGCTTGCGCCACGTGCCGTCCCTATTTGGTCTTGCTCCCGGTGGGGTTTACCCTGCCACCCCCGTTGCCGGGGGCGCGGTGCGCTCTTACCGCACCCTTTCACCCTTACCCGAACGCGTCGGGCGGTTTGCTTTCTGTGGCACTTTCCCTGGAGTCGCCTCCGCCGGGAATTACCCGGCACCGTGTTTCCGTGGAGCCCGGACTTTCCTCTCCCCGCCAGCGGCGGGCAGCGGCCATCCGGCCATCTGGCACGCCTTTGAGATAAGGCCATGCCCCCGGCATCGTCAAGGGGTACAGGCCCATGCGCGGCCCCTTGCCCCAAGGGCCGAAATCTGAAAGATTGCGGGTGGCGCCCGCCGGCAGCGAGCGCGGCGCACGGAGGAAAGATGATCGAGCTTGGCGACCAGATGTTTGCGAGCAGGATGCGGCGCGCGGCCCGCATCGCCGCGGCCCTTGTTCTGCCGGCGCTGCTGCTCTCGGGCTGCGGCATCTTCGGCGGCAAGAAAGGCAGCCTGCCGGTGGTGAATACCGGCACGCCGCGCCCGGAAGCGCAAGCGATCGCCAAGAAGCAGCCGGGCCTGCCGCCCGACATCGAGCACGCCCGCCATACCGAGGACGAGTTGCGCGGCGACCGCCCGGCCCTGCCGGCGCTGACCCCGATCACGACCCCGCAAAATATCGAAGGCAAGCCCGGGTAGCGGCATCGGCAATGCCGTCCACCTTGGACGGGCGAAAATGGCGCTGAAAGGCGGCCACCACCGCGTGGGTCTGAACGTCGTAGTCGCCAGTTGCCTCGATGCCGTAACCGAATCGCGCCAGTTCGTCCTGTAATTCCCGCACCGTTTGACCCGTATCCCCGGGCTTGAGCGGCGCGATATCGTCACCTTCCGGATCCACTGTTTCGCACCACCGGCCGATGCCCGCGGCGGCCAGCCGCGCCCAGTCGAACAGCTCGCCGGGGTCGGTCTTGCGCATCGGTGCGACGTCCGAGTGGGCCAGCACACGCGATGGCGCGATGGCGTAACGCGTGACCAGATCGCCGGCCAGGTCCTCCAGCGCCGCCATCTGCGGCTCGGGAAACGCACGATAGCCGAACTCATGGCCCGGGTTCTGAAGCTCGATGCCGATCGAGCAGCCGTTGATGTCGCGCTCGCCGGCCCAGAAGGCGACGCCGGCATGCCAGGCGCGCTTGTCCTCGTCGACCAGAGCATAGACGCCGCCCTCCTCATCGATCAGATAATGGCAGCTCACCTTGGCCGCCGCATCGCACAGGCGGGCAATTGATTCGGCGAGGCTGGGGAGCCCCGTGTAATGCAGGATCAGCATGTCGGGGGTACGGCCCTCGGGGCGATCGTCGAAATTGGGGCTGGGGCAGCGGATCATGATCTCACCTCGCGCACGCGCCGATCAGCCAATCAGTTGAGCCCGCGCGCCTTGGCGATGCGGTCATAGGCATCGTTGATCGCCGCCAGTTTCTCGGTCGCCACCTCGACGAATTCCTGCGGCAGGCCCTGGGCGATCAGCCGGTCGGGGTGATGCTCGCGCACCAGCTTGTGGTAGGTTTTCTTGAGCTCGGCATCGGATATGTCGCGGGGCACGCCGAGGATGCGGTAGGGGTCGGCATCTTCGGCCACCTTGTGGCGGGCCCGGATGCTCTCGAACTGGTCTTGCGAGAAGCCGAAAATGGCGGCAACGCGCTGCAGATAGTCGAGCTCGCCCGGATGCAGCTCACCATCCGCCAGCGCAATCACGAACAGCGCATCGAGCAGTTCCTCGAGCACGCCGGGCGTCGCCCGGAACAGGGTGGCGATCTGCGCCGCATAGGGCTCGAAGCCGGTGGCCTCGCGCTTGGCCTCATTGAAGATGCGCCCCACCGCCGCCGCCTCATGGCCGGAGACCCGGAAGATTCGCTTGAAGGCCGCGACCTCGTCGCGGGTGACGCGGCCGTCCGCCTTGGCCATCTTGGCGGCGAGCACGACGACGCCGATGGCAAAGGCCGACTGGCGCGCCGCCGAACTCAGCCCGGCACCGCCTTCCTTGGTCTTGTCATAGGCGTGGCCGGCGATCGCGCCGATCAGCGCACCGATCGGCCCGCCGAGCGCAAAGCCGGCCGCGCCGCCCAGCAGTTTGCCCCAGATGCTCACGGTTCACCCTCTTGGGAAACGAACATGTCGCCAAAACCGCAGCACCATAGCCGGAAAGCGGCCGATTTGATAGCCTCGGCGCCGACGCTCGAACGCCGCCAGGACAAACCCCGGAAACGCCGATGGCCCAGCCCGCTTCCGATGCCGCCCCGACCAGCCGCTGGCAGTTCTGGATCGATCGCGGCGGCACCTTTACCGATGTCATTGCGCGCACACCCGACGGTCGGCTGGTCACCGCCAAGCTGCTCTCGCAAGCCCCCGGGCGCTACCGCGATGCGGCGATTGCCGGCATTCGCCGTATTCTCGGCCTCGCGCCCGATGCGCCGATTCCGGCCGACGCCATCGAAGTCGTCAAGATGGGCACGACGGTGGCGACCAACGCGCTTCTGGAGCGCACCGGCGAACGCACCGCGCTGGCGATTACCAGGGGCTTCGGCGATGCGCTCCGGATCGGCTATCAGAACCGGCCGCATCTCTTCGAGCTCGACATCAGGCTGCCCGCGCCGCTCTATGAGCGGGTGATCGAGATCGACGAGCGGGTGAGTGCGTCCGGCGAGGTGCTCAAACCCCTCGATCTGGAGGCCGCGCGGGCGGGGCTCGAGGCGGCCTTTGCGGACGGCATCCGGGCGCTCGCCATCGTGCTGGTCCACGGCTATCGCTTTCCCGAACATGAGCGGGCCTTGGCGGCGCTGGCGCATGAGGTCGGCTTCACCCAGGTCTCGGTCAGCCATGTCACCAGCCCGCTGATCAAGCTGGTCGCCCGCGGCGACACATGCGTTGTGGATGCCTATCTGAGCCCGGTCCTGAATCGCTACATCGATGCCGTGCGGGCCGAGCTCTCCGACACGCGGCTGATGTTCATGCAGTCGAACGGCGGGCTGGCCGAGGCCCATCGCTTCGCCGGCAAGGACGCCATCCTTTCCGGTCCGGCCGGCGGCATCGTCGGCGCCGTCGAGGTGGCGGCACAGGAAGGTGTGAGCCGACTGATCGCCTTCGACATGGGCGGCACCTCGACCGACGTCGCCCATTATGCCGGCACCTTCGAGCGCACCTTCGAGGCCCAGGTCGCCGGCGTGCGCCTGCAGGCGCCGATGATGCACATCCACACGGTGGCGGCCGGCGGCGGCTCGATTCTGCATTTCGACAGCGAGCGCCTGCGGGTCGGCCCGCAATCGGCCGGCGCCGATCCGGGCCCGGCCTGCTACGGCAAGGGCGGGCCGTTGTGCGTCACCGATGCCAATCTGATCCTCGGCAAGCTGCATGGCGACCTGTTCCCCAAGGTGTTCGGACCGCAGGGCGATGCAGCTCTCGATGCAGACGTGGTTGCCGCCAAATTCAGGGACCTGGCGCGCGAGGTCGAAGCCGCCACCGGCAAGGGGCTGTCCGTCGAGGCGCTGGCCGAGGGCTTCATCGACATCGCGGTCGCCAACATGGCCCGGGCGATTGAAAAGATTTCGGTGCAAAAGGGCCATGACGTCAGCCACTACACTCTGGTCTGCTTCGGCGGCGCCGGCGGTCAGCATGCCTGCCGGGTGGCGGACGCGCTCGGCATGTCGCGGATTCTGATCCATCCGTTGGCCGGGCTCTTGTCCGCACTCGGCATCGGTCGCGCCCGGATCCGGGTGGTGCGTGAGCGCACGGCCGAAATCGCGCTGGATGAAACAGCGCAGCCCGCTCTGGTCACAGGCCTCGATGCCTTGGTCGATGAGGCAACAGCAGCCCTCGCCGATCAGGGCGTAGCTGCGGCCGAGCAGCAGGTGATCCGCCGGGCGCATTTGCGCTATGCCGGCTCGGACACCACGCTGCTGGTCGATTTCGGCGCGCCCGAGGAGATGCGCCAGGCGTTTGAGGCCCGGCACCGGGCGCGCTTCGGCTTCATCGAGCCGGACAAGCCGCTGATCGTCCAGACCCTTCAGGTCGAGGCCGTCGGCGGCAGCGGCGACGAGGATGCCTTGCCGGTGCCCGATCCGGCATCGTCGACCCCGGAGCCGCCGGTGCCCTTGATCCCCGACCATCGCTTTTTCAGCAATGGCACCTGGCACCGGGCACCGATTTATGCCCGCGAACGCCTCGCCCCCGGAACCGAAATCACCGGCCCGGCGATCATCGCCGAGGCCCATGGAACCAATGTCATCGAGCCCGGCTGGCGGGCCTGCTTGTCCAGCACCGGCAATCTGATCCTCGAGCGTGCCGAGGCGGCCCGACCTGTGGCCGAGACGCGCGCCGCCGTCGATCCGGTGCGGCTCGAGATCTTCAACAATCTCTACATGGCGATCGCCGAGCAGATGGGCGAGGTGCTGCGCAATACCGCGCATTCGGTCAACATGAAGGAACGCCTCGATTTCTCATGCGCGGTGTTCGATGGCCAAGGCGGGCTGGTCGCCAATGCGCCGCACATGCCGGTGCACCTCGGCTCGATGAGCGAGAGCGTGAAAGCGGTGCTGCGCGACAACCCGGAGATGGCCGACGGCGACGTCTTCGCGCTCAATGCTCCGTACAACGGCGGCACCCATCTGCCGGACGTGACCGTGGTCACCCCGGTGTTCCTGAAGCCCGCCGATCCGGCACCGCTGTTCTTTGTCGCGTCGCGCGGTCATCACGCCGACATCGGCGGCATTGCCCCGGGCTCGATGCCGCCGGGCTCCACCCATGTCGAAGAGGAAGGGGTGCTGATCGACAACATGCGCCTGGTGGCCGGCGGCCG
>CAZZKF010000064.1:0-13131 GCA_964654995.1 uncultured Alphaproteobacteria bacterium
GGCTTGTACGACGCCGAAGGCAACATGCTGGAGCAGACCGAGAATCTGCCGATTCTCGCCTTTTCGCTGGCGCCCGTATGCAAGCACATCGTCGAGACGTTTGCCGGCGACATCCATCCCGGCGACGTGATCTTTCACAACGATGTCTTCTCGATGGGCAACCAGAACAACGACGTCGCCGTCTACAAGCCGATCTTTTTCGAGGATGAACTGGTCGCCTGGGCCGCCGTCAAGGGCCATCAGGCAGACATCGGCGGGGCGGTGGCCGGCGGCTACAACCCGGACGCCACCGAGGTCTGGCAGGAGGCGCTGCGCATCCCGGCGGTCAAGGTCTATGAAAAGGGCAAGCTGCGCCAGGACGTGTGGAACCTGATCTTCGCCAACATCCGCTTCGACATCGTCCAGCACGACCTGAAGGCCCAGATGGGGGCCTGCACGGTGGGCGAGCGGCGCCTCATCGAGGTGCTCAGGAAATACGGCCGCGACAGCTTCGAGACCCACAAGCGGGCGCTGTTCGAAGCCACCCGCAAGATGATGGAAGCGGAGATTGCCCAGATCCCCGACGGCACCTATTCGGGCGAAGGGCATGTGTTTTATGACGGTCGTCATCCAGACACCGAATTCACCATCCGGGTCAACATCAAGGTCGACGGCAGCCACATCACCTTCGACTACTCGGAGACCGATGCCGAGACCAACGGGTTTGTCAACGGCACCTATACGTCGAGCGCCTCGGCGACCATCCTGACGTTTTTGCAGATGGTCAATCCCGACATCCCGCACAACGAAGGCATGGTCGCGCCGATCGACATCGTCATTCCCGAAGGCACCATCCTGAATGCCTCGTACCCCAAGGCGACGACCTTCGGCAATCACCTGTGCCCGCCCAATGCCGACGCCATCATCCGGGCGCTCGCCCCGGTGATCCCGGATCGCGTCACCGCCGGCTGGAACAACCTGCTGTGTGCGCTGACCACCGGCATCGACGAGGAACGCGGCGACAACTACGTCGATATCGTGTTCATGGGCATGAAGGGCGGCTCGGGCGCCATGCGCGGCGTCGACGGCTACGACCACATCGGCATGATCGATGCCTCCGGCGGCGTGCTTGATCAGGACTACGAGATGTTTGAGCAGCAGACCCCGCACCTGCTCATCAAGCACGAATACTGGACCGATTCCGCCGGCCCCGGCCAGTGGCGCGGCGGCATCGGCATCGAGACCATCTTCAAGCTCGGCTCGGACGACACCCAGGTGGTGACCTTCGGCGACGGCGACTTCGAGCCGGCCTTCGGCCTGTTCGGCGGCGGCGACGGCACCCTCAATTCGATCACGCTCATTTATCCTGACGGCACCAAGGTCGTGCCCAGGAACAAGGACCTGATCAAGGGCGTGCCCAAGGGCACCGTCTATCACCAGTTCGCCGGGGGCGGCGGCGGCTATGGCGATCCGAAGAAGCGCGACCGCGAGGTCCTGGCCCGCGAGGTCCGCGATGGCCTGATCAGCCGTGAAGCCGCCCGCGATATTTACGGCCTCGACCTCGACAAGGTGGCTTGAGCCATGGACTTTGAACTCAACGAACAGCAGCGCGCGGTGCGCGATACCTTCGCCCGCTTCTGCGACGAACAGATCATTCCGCGCGCCGCGGCCATCGACGAAGCCCACGAATTCCCCTGGGAGCTCTTCCGCAAGCTCGCCGACCTCGGCTTTGTCGCCATGCGTTACCCGGAGGACGTCGGCGGTGCCGGCATGGACCTCACCTCGTTCTGCCTGGCGCTCGAGCAGATTGCCCGGGGCTCGATGTCGCTGGCCGGCTGCGTCGCCATGCAGTCGCTCATGGGCACCCATTTCGTCTACATGCTGGGCAATGAGGACATCCGCGAGCGCCTGCTCAAGCCGGCGCTCAAGGGCGAGAAGATCGGCGGCATCTGCATGACCGAGCCCAATGCCGGCAGTGATCTGAAAGGCATCCGGACGCATGCCGAAAAGGTCGATGGCGGTTATATCCTGCGCGGCCAGAAGACCTGGGTGACCTCGGCCCCGATCGCCGATTTCTTCACCGTCTTCGCCAAGGCGGGGGAAGAGAAGAAGCTCACCATCTTCCTGGTGGAAAAGGATTTCGAGGGCCTGATCATCGGCAAGCCGATCGAAAAGATGGGGGTGTGGGCGCTGCCCACCTCGGAAGTCACCTTCGACGATTGCTTCCTGCCCGATACGCACCGGCTGAGCCGCGAGGAAGGCGATGGCGAAGACCATTTGCGCAAAATTCTCGCCGCCATTCGCATCATCACCGGCGCCATGGCCCTGGGCGTCGGCCGGGCAGCGCTGGATGAGGCGGTGCGTTACGCCGGCGAGCGCGAGCAGTTCGGCCGGCCGATCAACCGCTTTCAGGCGATTCAGTTGAAGCTCGCCGAAATGGCCACCGATCTCGAGGCGGCCGAGCATCTGGTCCATTACGCCGCCTGGCTGTATGACGCCGGCAGGCCGCACCTGCAACAGGCGGCGATGGCCAAGCTGTTCGCGACCGAGGCCGCAGCCAGCGTCTGCGACAAGGCGGCCCGCGTGCTCGCCTCCTACGGCTTTGCCATGGAATATCCGGTGCAGCGCTTTCTGCGCGACGTCCGCTTTACGTTGATCGGCGGCGGCACCAGCGAGATTCTCAAACTCACCATTGCACGGGGGTTGTCGTCATGAGCGAGCGCAAGATCAGGGTGCTGATCGCCAAACCCGGGCTCGACGGCCACGACCAGGGCGCCAAGGTGGTGGTCCGCGGCCTGGTGGATGCCGGTTTCGAGGTGATTTACACTGGGCTGCGCCAGAGCCCCGAGGCGGTGGCCCAGGCGGCACTGGAAGAAGACGTTGACGTGATCGGCCTGTCCAGCATGGCCGGTGCGCACCTCGCCTTCTGCCGCAAGCTCAAGCCGTTGCTTGAACAAAGCGGTTTGCAGGACAAGTTATGGATTGTCGGGGGCAATATCCCGGCCCAGGATCACCAGGCGCTGCGCGATTTGGGTGTCGATGCGGTGTTCGCCACCGGATCCAGGCTCGAAGAGATCGCCGCCTTTATCAGAGAGAACGTCAAATGACCGTCTATGAGGACCCGGACCTGAAGCCCGTTGTCAACGAGTCCGGCATCGAGATCAAGCCGCTTTACACGGAAGAGGACGTCAAGCAGTCCGGCGGCTTCGATTTCATCGGCGAGCCCGGCGAATACCCGTTTACCCGCGGCATTCACCGGCTGATGTACCGCAAGCGGCCGTGGACCATGCGCCAGTACACCGGCTTCGCCAATGCCCGCGACACCAACGAACGCTTCCATTATCTGATCGCCAACGGCCAGACCGGCCTCAACGTCGCCTTCGATCTGCCGACCCAGATCGGCTATGATTCCGACCATCCGATGGCCGAAGGTGAGGTCGGGCGCGTCGGCATGGCGGTCGATTCGTTGCGCGATTTCGAGATCGCCTTCGACGGCATCGACCTCGAAAAAATCACCGTCTCGCTGACCATCAACGGGGCGGCGGCGATCCTCATCGCCATGTATCTGGCAATGGCGGAAAAGCGCGGTTACGACATCGCCAAGATGCGCGGCACCGCCCAGAACGACATCCTCAAGGAGTTCATCGGCCGCGGCACCTGGGTGTTTCCGGTCGAGCCGTCGATCAAGCTGGTCGGCGATACCATCGAATATTGCGCCAAATATGCGCCCAAATATTCGCCGGTGTCGGTCTGCGGCTATCACATCCGCGAATCCGGGGCCAACCCGGCCCAGGAAATGGCCTACGCCTTCCTGATCGCCAAGGCCTATATCGACGACGTGCTGGCCCGCGGGCTGAACATCGACGATTTCGCCTCGCGCCTGTCGTTCAACTTCAACATCTACGGCAACATCTTCGAGCAGGTGTGCAAGTTCCGCGCCGGGCGCGGCCTGTGGGCCAAGATCATCAAGGAAGATTACGACGCCAAGGACCCGCGCTCGATGTGGCTGCGGATGATCGCCGGCGGCGGCGGCTCCGGCCTGACCCTGGAGCAGCCCGAGGTCAACATCGTCCGCGGCGCCTATTACGCGCTGATCAGTGCGCTTTCGGGCGCCCAGACCATGGCGCTGTGCTGCTATGACGAGGCCTATACCATCCCCACCCCGTTCTCCCAGCGCCTGTCGCTCAGGACCATGCAGCTTCTGATCGAGGAAATGGGCCTGTGCGATACGGTCGACCCGCTGGGCGGCGCCTATTACGTCGAGACGCTGACCAACCAGATGCGGGACAAGATGGAAGAGATCATGGCCGAGACGCAGGCGGAAGGCGGCATCGTCCAGCAGATCTCGGACGGCACCATTCAGGCCCGCGTCTCGCGCCAGGCCTATGAGATGCAGCGCAAGATCGAGAGCGGCGAATTCCGCAAGGTCGGCGTCAACTGCTATCGCCTCGACGAGGAAGAGGAACGCGAGGTCGCCTACCACCCCTATGACGAGGAGGGCGCGCGCGCGCAGGTCGAGAGCCTCAACGAGGTCCGCCGCAGCCGCGACGGCAAGGCGGTCTCGAAGGCGCTCGCCGAGCTGAAGGCCGACGCCAGGGCCGGCAAGAACGTGATGCCGGCGATCATGGCGGCGGTCAAGGCCTACGCCACCGTCGGCGAGATGCAGGAGACCTTGATCGAAGTCTATGGCCGCTACCGCGAGCCGGTGCGGTTCTGACACATCAGCAAAGGATCTGGAAAAGGGATATGGAACATCCGGTTCAACGCTACGAAGTGCCGGCCTCGATCGACGAGGCCACCGCCATCCTGGCCGACGGCAACGCCACGGTGCTGGCCGGCGGCACCGATCTGATGCCGCAAAGCCAGGCCGGGCGCGTCACCTTCGGGCACACGCTGGTCAACATCACCCGTATCGACGAGCTGAAGGGCATCTCGAAAGCGGGCGAGACCATCCGGCTGGGCGCGCTCACCACCGTGACCGACTTCATGAATGATGAGGTGGTGCAGCGCCATCTGCCGGCGCTTGTGGAATGTGGCGATCATTTCGCCTCGTCGCAAATCCGCAATGCCGCAACGATCGGCGGCAACATCATGAACGCGTCCCCGGCTGGCGATACGCTCATCCCCTTCCTGATCTACGATGCCGAGGTCGAGCTGGCCTCGCGGCCGAACGGCACGCTCACCACCCGGCGGGTGCCGATCAGGGAGTTTTTCGCCGGCCCCGGGCGCACCCATGCCAAGCCCGGCGAGCTGTTGATCGCGGTGCATGTGCCGGTGCCGCCCGCACCCCATTTCGCCCGCTTCTACAAGTTCGGCACGCGCCCCGCGCTCGACATTTCGGCGATTTCGATCGGCGTTGCCGGGGTGCCCGAGGCGGGCGCGCTCACCGACGTGCGCGTCGCCTTCGGGGCGGTGGCGCCGACCCCCATTCGCGCCGCCGGGACCGAGCGCGCCATCGAGGGCCGGACGCTCGATGAGGCGGCGATCGAGGAGATCGCCACCCTTGCGCGCGACGAAATCTCGCCGATTGACGACGTGCGCGCCACCGCCTGGTACCGCCGCGAGCTGATCCACAACGTGATGAAAAGGATTTTGAGCGATGTCTCTTGAACGCGATATCGAATTTACCCTGAACGGCACGCCCAAGCGGGTGCGGGTGCCGGTCACGCGGAGCGCGCTCGACATGCTGCGCGAGGAATTGGGGCTGACGGGCACCAAATACGGCTGCGGCGAAGGCGAATGCGGGGCCTGCACGATCCTCGTCGATGGCCGCTCGGTGTGTTCCTGCCTGCTGTTCGCGGTCGACTGCGACGGGCGCGAGGTGACCACCATCGAGGGCCTCGCCGTCAATGATGATGCGCGGCCCCTGCTCGACGCATTTACCGAGTGCGGCGCCGTGCAGTGCGGCTTCTGCTCGCCGGGCTTCGTGGTGCAGGCCAAATATCTGCTCGACACCAACCCGCATGCCGGGCGCGAGGCGATCAAGCGCGGCATCGAGGGCAACATCTGCCGCTGCACCGGCTACACCAAGATCATCGATGCCATTGCCCGCGTCAGCGGCGCCAATGACTGAAGAGAGGACGGCTCTGATGAACGTCATTGAGAAAGACAGCCTGATCGGCAAGCGCATTACCAAGTTCGATGCGCCCGACAAGGCGCGCGGGGCGACCCGCTACATTCACGACCTCAATCTGCCCAACCAGCTTTACGGCAAGATCAAGCGCTCCGACCGCATCCATGCGCGGATCGTCAACATCGATACCTCGAAGGCCAGGGCCCTGCCCGGCGTCCATGTGGTGCTGACGGGGAACGACGTGCCCCACAACCACCCGCTGGGCCACAGCCAGGACAATCCGCCGCTGAAAACCGACAAGGTGCGCAGCCAGCGCGACGAGATCGCCGCGGTCGCCGCCGAAACCCCGGAGCTGGCGGAAGAGGCGGTGCGCCTGATCGAGGTCGAATATGAGGACCTGCCGATCGTCACCGACCCGGAAGAGGCCCTGCGCGAAGGGGCACCGGTGATCCACGACAGCCATCCCGACAACATCACCATGACCTGGCATTACGATCATGGCGATATCAGCCAAGGTGAGGCCGAATCGGACATCATCATCGAGGATGAATTCTCGCTCCACTATGTCACCCACTGCTGCATGGGGGTGAGCGGGATCATCGCCACCTTCGAGCCCAACGGGAATCTGCTGCTCTACTCCAACACCCAGGTCCCGTTCCTGCACAAGCGCGAGTTCGCCCAGGTTCTGGGCATGAAGCCGGATCAGATCCGCATCATTCAGCCGCCCATCGGCGGCGGCTTCGGCTCCAAGCTCGACATCTATCCGTTCGAGCCGATCTGCATTTTCCTTGCCCAGGCGGCGAAGCGGCCGGTCAAGCTGGTGTTCACCCGCGAGGAGGAATTCATCGCCTCGCCGACCCGCCAGCCGGTGAAAATGACGCTCAGGAGCGGCGTCAGGAAGGACGGCACGCTGACCTTTCGCGAATGCCGGACCCTGCACGACAACGGCGCCTATACGTCCTGGGGGGCATCGACCCCGTTCGTGATGATGCAGACGATCTCGTCGCTCTACCGGGTGCCCCACTGTTCCTACGACACCACCGTGGTCTACACCAACAACCCGTACGCCGGCTCGTTCCGCGGCTACGGCAATCTGCAGGGCACCTTTGCGGTCGAGATCCACATGGACAAGCTGGCCGAGGCAATCGGCATGGACCCGCTGGAATTCCGCCTCAAGAACGCGCAAGAAGCGGGCGAAGTCACCGGCCAGGGCATGCATTTCAAGTCCTGCGGCTTCAAGGACTGCCTGCGGATCGCCGCCGAACACAGCGATTTTCTGGCCAGGCACAAGGCCTACGCGCAAGCCCGCGAAACCTGCGGCCCGGTCAAGCGCGGCATCGGCATGGCCTCGATGCTGCACGTCGGCGGCGGCGCCAAGATCTACCCGTCGGACGGCTGCGGCACGATCCTGAAGCTCGATGATTTCGCCCATGTCACCGTGATGACCGGGGCCTCCGAGATCGGCCAGGGCTCGGAAACCGTGATCGCCCAGCTCGTCTGCGAAGAGCTCGGCGTGCCCTTGTCGGCCGTCACCATCGTCAACAACGATACCGACATCACGCCCTGGGATGTCGGCGTGCATGCCTCGCGCACCACGTTTATCGCCGGCAATTCGGCGATCCGGGCGGCCCGCAAGGCGCGCGCCAAGATCCTCGATGCCGCCGCCAAGGTCACCAATCTGGCACCTGACGAGCTCGATTTGCGGGCCGGCTTCATCGTTCGCGCGGCCGACGGCGAGGCGCTCATGGAACTCGGCAAGATGATCCGCGCGCTGCACTTCCAGGACAAGGCCGAGCTGGTCATGACCACCGACTACTACGAGCCGCCGAGCCAGCATCAGGACAAGCATTTCAAGGGAGACGTCTCGGCCGCTTACGCCTGGGCGACGCAGATCGTCGAGGTCGAGGTCGATACCGAGACCGGCATCGTCAAGCTGCTGAAAGTGACCTCGGCCCACGATGTCGGGCGGGTGCTCAACCGGCTTGGCATCGAAGGCCAGATCGAAGGCGGCATCGTCATGGGCCAGGGCTATGCGCTGACCGAAGACCTGATCATCAAGGACGGCGTCTGCCAGAACCCGGCGTTCCGCGACTACAAGCTGGTGACCGCCCCGGAAATCCCCGAGATGGACATCCATTTCATCGAAACCATGGACGGCGAAGGCCCGCAAGGGGCCAAGGGCGTGGGCGAGTCACCGGCGATCTGCATGGCGGCGGCGACCGCCAATGCGATCTACAACGCCACCGGCGTGCGGATTACCGCACTGCCGTTTACGCCCGAGAAGGTCTACCGCGCGCTGCATCCCGAGCGCCTCGCGCAGGCCGCCGAATAGGGCGGGAGCGAATGTACCGGCCATGAAACGGCAGACCGTTCTTTCGCTCGAACAGGCGTTGTCCCTGCCGTCCGCCACTCTGCGCTTTGCGCAGCTCGGCTGGCGGGTGATCCGCATCGAGTCCACACCCACCGGGCGCGGCCTGCCCGGCGATCCCAACCGCCATATCGGCGCCCGGGTGGTGGACGAGGACCGGCGCACCTATTTCATCGCCCCCAATGTCGGCAAGGAGGCAATCGCCCTCAACCTCAAGGATGCGCGCGGGCGCGAGGCCCTGCACCGGATCATCCGCGAGCTCGACGTCGACATCTTCTGCTGCAACACCCTGCCCGGCCGCTACGCTCAGCTCGGTATCGATTACGAGACGCTGCGGGCGATCAAGCCGGACATCATCTGGGCCGGCATCTCGGCAATGGGCCCCGATTACCCGGATGTGCCGGGCTATGATCCGGCGATACAGGCGATGTCGGGGTTCATGGAGGTCACCGGCTTCGAGGACGGCCCGCCGACGCTCTCCGGCATTCCCCTGATCGATCTCAAGGCCGGCGACGAGGTCTTCGCCGGCGTCTGCCTGGCGCTGGCAGAGCGGGCCGAATCGGGCACCGGCAAGGAAATTCACGTGTCCATGCTGCAGGCGGCGGCAAGCTGGCTGATCACGACGCTGCCGCTCATTGACTTCGACTGCGATTATTCGGAAATCACGCGCGCCGGCAACGCCCACCGCAAGTTCATTCCGACCAATGCCTACCCGACGTCGGACGGCTTCATCTATGTGGCGATCGGCAATGATCTGCAGTGGCAGCGGCTTGTCGACATTCCCAAGTTCGCGTCTCTGGCGTCTGAATCCCGCAAGACCAACAACGGCCGCCTGGCCGAGTGCCCCCGGCTTTATGCCGAGATCGGCGAGATCACCCGGCGCTATACCCGCGACGAGCTGACCGCCGATTTCACCGCCGCCAGGATCCCGCATGCGCCGATCCTCACCGTGCCGCAGGTGCGCGAGCTGGACGCGGTGGCCAACAAGCTCACCACCACCCGCACACCGGACGGGAAGCTCGTGCGCATGCAGCCCCCCGCGGTCGATGCCGTGGCGCCGGTGCGCGAGCTTGCCTTTCCGCCCAAATACGGGGCGGACACGGCGGCCGTTCTGCAAGAGGCCGGCCTGGCGCGTGAAGAGCTGCAAGCACTCAACGCCGAAGGCGTGATTTTCGATCCATCATTGAGCACAGCGGAGGCCCGAGAAGCATGACGAAACTCGACGGCAAGGTTGCCCTGGTCACCGGCTCGGGGCGCGGCATCGGCCGGGCGATTGCGCTCAAACTGGCGCGCGAAGGGGCGAAGGTGGTGGTCAACGACCTCGACGACGGCCCGGCGGGCGAGACCGTCGCCGCCATCGCGGACGCCGGCAGCGAGGCGGTGGCGTGCAACGGCGACGTTACCGCGCCCGATTTCGCCGGCCGGTTTGTGCAGACCGCCATCGATGCGTTCGGCGGCATCGACATCATCGTGAACAACGCCGGTTATGCCTGGGATTCGGTCATCCAGAAAATGACCGACGAGCAGTGGTACGCGATGATCGACGTGCATGCGACCGCGCCCTTCCGCATCCTGCGCGCCGCCGCCGACTTCATCCGCGCGGCGGCCAAGAAGGAAAAGGAATCCGGCACCATCAGGCACCGCAAGGTGGTCAACATCACCTCGATCGCCGGGCTTACGGGAAATGCCGGCCAGGTCGGCTATGGCGCCGCCAAGGCTGCGGTGATCGGGCTCACGCGCTCGCTGGCCAAGGAATGGGGGCGCTATCACGTCAACGTCAATTGCGCCGCCTTCGGGCTGATCGAGACCCGCATGACCCGGCCGATCGGATCGGGCGAGGAAGTGGCAAAGATCGGGGAGCGCGAGATTCGCATGGGCATCCAGCCGGAGATGCTCTCGGCCATGACCGGAGTGATCCCGCTGGGGCGCGCCGGCACGCCCGAGGATGCCGCCGGCGCCGTCTATCTTCTGTGCAGCCCCGAGGCCGACTATATCACCGGCCAGGTGGTTCTGGTCAGCGGCGGGCTGCTGATGTAAGGGGCTCGCCGGACAGATCGGCGAACCGCAGCGAAAGGCGTAACGCAGATGAGCGCAGCGGACCAGACGCGCCGATTGCCGGCGATCTTGCGGGCGCCGATCTGGCGGGCCGGCTTTCGCCCGTTTTTCCTGGCCGGCGCCATCTATGCCCCGACCGTCATCCTGTTGTGGCTGCTGGCTCACCTCGGCCTCGCCCGCACCATCCCCGGCGCGTTCGGCGAAATCTCATGGCACGGGCACGAGCTGCTGATCGGTTATGGCACCGCGGTGGTCACCGGTTTCGTGATCACCGCCATTCCGAGCTGGGCCGAGACCCGCCCGATCACGGGCGTTGGTCTCGCCGCCCTGTTTGCGACCTGGCTGATCGGCCGGGCGGCGATGTGGTTTTCGGCCGTTCTGCCGGCGCCGCTGGTGGCGGCCGCCGATCTGGCGTTTTTCCCGCTTCTCGCCGTGCTGATCACGCCGTCGCTGCTGGAGGCGCGGCAAAAGCGCTACATGGCGATCCTGCCGATCCTCGTCGGCTTCTTTTACGGTAATCTGATGTTTTTCGCCGGCTGGATCGTCGGTGAGCCGGAACTGGCCTCGTGGGGCATGCTGGCCTTCCTCTATACGCTGATCATTCTCTACACCCTGGTCGGAGGCTTTCTTACCCCGATCTTTACCGAGGGCGAGCTCCACGAACTCGGCTGGAAGGGCTATATCGGCTTCAACCGGAGCCTCGAAGCGCTCGCCATCCTCAGCATCCTGGCCTATGCGGCGACCGGGCTCTATACCGACTCGGGCGTGGTGCGCGGCAGCGTGGCGCTGGCGACGCTGGCCATCCACATGGCCCGCATGGCCCGCTGGCAGAGCTTGCGGACCGCCCCCATCCCGCTGGTCTGGGTGATGCATCTCTCCTACGCCTGGTTCCTGGCCAGCGTCGCCTTGCGCGCGCTCTCGGACCTGTTCGCCTGGGCGCCGCCGATGGCCTGGGTGCATGCCTTTACCGTCGGCGCCTTCGGCCTGATGAAAATCGGCTTCTTCACCCGCGTGACGCTGCGCCACACGGGCCGCCCGCTCGAGCCCCATGTCGCCATGCTCATCGGCTTCGGGATCATGTTCCTGGCGGCGCTGGCCCGCATCATCGCCGCGTTCGGCATCGGCGGTGCCGCCCTGATGGCGGCATCGAGCATTTTATGGGCCTTGCCTTTTGTCATTTATTTGTGGCTATACGGTGCCATGCTGATACGTCCCAGCCTGCCCAGATAGGCAGCGGTTGCATGGATGCAGGGAATACGGCATGGACCACAGCACCGAATTCGACGCCGCGCTGATCCGCCGCTACGACAAGGCGGGGCCGCGCTATACGTCGTACCCGACGGCGGTGCAGTTCCATGACCGTTTCGGCGCGGCCGACTTTCAGGCCCAGGCCCGGGCCAGCAACGAAGGCGGCCGGCCGCTGTCGCTTTACGTCCACATCCCGTTCTGCGCCCATGTCTGCTATTACTGCGCCTGCAACAAGGTGGTGACCCGCAAGCGCGAGCGTGCCAGGCCCTATCTCGAGCGCCTGGCGCGCGAGATCGAACTGGCCGGCCAGTTGTTCGATGCCTCGCGCCCGGTGGTGCAGCTTCACTGGGGCGGCGGCACGCCGACCTATCTGGATGACGACCAGATCGCCTGGTTGATGGCCGAGACCGGGCGCCACTTCCATCTCCTGGGCGACGACGAGGACCACGAATATTCGATCGAGATCGACCCGCGCGAGATTCGCCCGACCACGATGGCGTGCCTGCGCGGCCTCGGCTTCAATCGCATCAGCCTCGGGGTTCAGGATTTTTCACCCAGGGTTCAGGAGGCGGTGCACCGCATTCAGCCCGAGGAACTCACCCGCGACACGGTTGAGGCGGCGCGGCGCGAGGGCTTTTCATCGATCAGCTTCGATCTGATCTACGGCCTGCCGTTCCAGAGCGTGGCGAGCTTTTCGCGCACCCTTGATGTGGCCATCGACATGGGGCCCGACCGGCTGTCCGTCTTCAACTACGCGCATCTGCCCGAGCTGTTCAAGCCGCAACGCCGGATCGATGCCGCGACGCTGCCGTCACCGGCCGAAAAGCTCGACATTCTGGCGCTGACCATCGAAAAGCTCACGGCCGCCGGCTATGTGTTTATCGGCATGGACCATTTCGCCCGGCCCGATGACGAGCTCGCCGTCGCTCAGCGGGACGGCACGCTGACCCGCAATTTCCAGGGCTATTCGACGCATGCCGGCTGCGACCTTGTCGGTCTGGGCGTCTCGGCGATTTCCATGGTCGGTGACGGCTACAGCCAGAACGCCAAGACGCTCGATGACTATTACGCGGCCCTCGATGACGGCCGGCTGCCGGTTGTGCGCGGCGTTCTGACCGACGAGGACGACCGCCTGCGCCGCGAGGTGATCACCCGGCTGATCTGCCATTTCCGGCTGGATATGGACGACGTGGCGCGCCGCTTCGGCATCGATTTCGGCGATTATTTCTCCGCAGAGCTGGCCGAGCTCGACGCCATGGCGGCCGACGGTTTGCTCATCCGGGACGAACGCGAGATCACGGTGACGCCCAAAGGCCGGCTCTTGATCCGCAACATCTGCATGGTGTTCGACAAATACCTGCGCGAGGCTCGCGAACAACGCTTCTCGAAAGTCATCTGAAGCGGGCGG
>CAZZKF010000065.1:0-12953 GCA_964654995.1 uncultured Alphaproteobacteria bacterium
TGGCGGATGGGGAGGGATTCGAACCCCCGAGGCGCTTGCACGCCTGCCGGTTTTCAAGACCGGTGCCTTCGACCGCTCGGCCACCCATCCGGGGAATCGCTTGCTTGCGACCACTCGCCCTATAGCGATTATCACCACTTTCGCCTGTCGCCAAGTTCGACCGGCCACGAGCGGTGATCGGCAACGGGTTTGTGTGCCGCCTCCATGTCCCCTATCATGATCACAATCATGTGAAGCGGGATCAAGGGCAGACGCGATGGATCAAACTGTCAAGGCCGCCTATCGGCCGAATCCGGAGGTTCTGAAACGGTTTCCGGACATCTCCGGCAATGTCATCAACGGCCTTGGCGAGCGTGCCTTTCGCCGTCCCAGCCCGGTGTTCTGGCGCCAGCCCGACACGCTTGCCCACGGTCCCCTGCAGGAACTGTTCTACGAGTATGCCGGGCGGGTGGCGCAGTACCGCAAGACCAGCTCGCAAAATGCCGAAGAGCGCGGCCCGGCCGAGCTCGATCCGGTGGCCGGGACCCGCGAGGAGGATACGCCCGAGAACTGGGCTGCCCGCGTCAAGGAATTCGCGCTTGCTCATGAGGCCGATCTGGTCGGCATTGCGCGGGCCAACGCGGACTGGGTGTTCGACGACAGCGAGGTTTCCGGCGACTGGATCGTCGTTCTGGGTGTCGCCATGGATCGCGAGGCGCTGGCCAAGCTGCCGCCCCGAGCGCCGGATTTTTCCTCGGCCGATGAGGTCAGCAAGCAGTACAACCGGGCGGCGCGCACCTCCAAGGCGCTGGCCAACTGGATCCGCAATCGCGGCTGGCCGGCGGATGCCCAGACCGGGCCGTGGGCGGGCGCGGCGCAGCTGATCCCGCCGGCGATCGCCGCCGGACTGGGCCAGCTCGGCAAGCACGGCTCGGTGATCAACGACACCTATGGCGCCGCCTTTCGCCTGGCCGCGGTGTACACGGATCTGCCGCTGGTCGCCGATGCGCCGCGTGATTTCGGGGTCGATGATTTCTGCGCGTCGTGCCGGGTGTGTACGCAGGCGTGTCCGCCCGACGCGATTTTCGAGACCAAGCAGTGGGTGAGGGGGGTGCAAAAGTGGTATGTCGATTTCGACAAATGCATCCCCTATTTCATCGACACCCTGGGCTGCGGCATCTGCATTGCCGAATGCCCGTGGAGCCTGCCGGGTGTGGCGCCGCGCCTGGCCGCCAAGATGCAGCGGCGCCGCAAACATCAGTCAGATGAGGTAAGCGTTAAGTCATGAGTGCCAGACAGCGACCCGTTTACGAGCCACGGCCCGAGCAGTTGCGCCTGATGCCGGAGATTTCCGGCAATACCATCAACGGCCTGGGCGAGACGGCGCGGCGCCGGCCGAGCCCGATCTACTGGCACCGCTCCGACCGCATTCCGCACGGTCCGCTGATGGATCAGATGGTGGCCAACTTCCAGAAGGTCCCGGAGCTGCGCGAGGCCTATGGCAGCGAGGCGGCCCGCGGCCCGCGCCAGCCGGTGCCGATTGCCGAGGCCCGCGAGGACGATAGCCCCGAGAACTGGGCCCGCCGCGTCAAGGACTTCGCGCTCACTCACGAGGCCGATCTGGTCGGTATTTCCCGCATCGATCCCCTGTGGGTATTCGAGGGCTACCCGGAGATCGAGCAGCCGTGGGTCATCGTCCTCGGGGTCGCCATGGATCATGCCCGGCTCGCCAAGTCCGACCGGCTGCCGGATGAGCTGGATTCGGCCCTCGAGGTGGCGGACCAGTACAATCGCGGGGCGCGGGCCTCACGGGCGCTGGCCAACTGGATCCGCGAGCGCGGCTGGTTTGCGCGTGCCCATACCGGGCCGTGGGCCGGCAGCCTGACGCTGATTCCGCCGGCGCTCGCCTGCGGCTTCGGCGAGCTCGGCAAGCACGGATCGATCATCAATCGCCGCTATGGCTCGTCCTTCCGGCTGGCCGGGGTGGTGACCGATCTGCCGCTCGTTGCCGACCAGCCGGAATCGTTCGGCGCCGACGACTTCTGTGCGTCGTGCCGGGTGTGTACCGACGCCTGTCCGCCGGATGCCATCTTCCGCGAAAAGCAGATGGTGCGGGGCGTGCGCAAGTGGTACGTCGACTTCGACAAGTGCATTCCCTACTTCAACGACACCCATGGCTGCGGCATCTGCATCGCCGCCTGCCCGTGGAGCCGGCCGGGCGTCGCCCCGCGCCTTGCCGACAAGCTCACCCGGCGCGCTGCGGCCGCTTCCACCGGTTAATCGAAGACCTTGAGATCGAGCGGGAGCGGGCCGCCCAGCCAGGCGGCGAACTCGGTGTGATCGCGCAGATCGTTCCCTGTCAGCGCGTGAACCAGGATGATGAGCCCGTTGCGGTTCTTCATCAGCCAGGGCACCAGCCTGCCGAAATCCTCTGAGCGAAAGGCGATCTGAAAGCTGCCCGTGGGATGCGGGCCGACAGGCGCATCATGCCAGCGCCCCAGCACCAGGCCAGGCCAGTCCTCGAGCCGGGCACGAAGCATCTCGGCCGCTGCCTTTTCGCCTGCGTCGTAATAGACGTGGGCATGGAAATCGGCGTCATCCGAGGGCGCGGGAGGTAACGATTTCGACACCATGAACGACCTATGCTTGAGCCAATCAGTCGCGCGCTATCCTACAACATGTTGCGCGCGATCCAAGGAGTGTGGCACAACAGGGGCCGGGCGGGTTTGGAAGGCGCGGAGAGACGATTGAAAGCAGCCCATATCGCCGTCATCGTGGCCCTGGCCCTGGGGCTCTCCCGCGGGCCCGCGCAGGCGGCTGCGCCGGAACCCGGTGTCGATCCCTCGAGCCCAAGCGATTTTGCCCGCTGGCTGGACGACCTGCGCCGCGACGCGGCGGCCGCCGGGATCAGCGCCGCAACGCTCTCAAGCGCCCTTGACGGCCTGCAGCCGCTCGCCCGCGTCGTCGAGCTCGACCGCAAGCAGCCCGAATTCACCCAGACCTTTGCCGACTATCTGGCGCGCCGGGTCAGCCCGGCACGGATCGAGCTGGGTCGGGCCAAGATGGCCGAACAGGCGGATGCATTGCGCGCCGTCGAGAAGGCCTATGGCGTCCAGGCCCGGTTCATTGCCGCGATCTGGGGCATGGAAACCAATTACGGGCGCTTCACCGGCGGCTTTCCGGTCATCGCCTCGCTCGCCACCCTGGCTTATGACGCTCGCCGAAGTTCCTATTTTCGCAAGGAGTTGATCGAAGCTCTTAAGATTGTAGATCAGGACCATATCACACTGGCCGAGCTCCAGGGCTCCTGGGCCGGGGCGATGGGCCAGAGCCAGTTCATGCCGTCGAGCTTTCGCGCCTATGCCCGCGATTTCGACGGCGATGGCCGGCGCGACATCTGGGGCACGCCGGTCGACGTCTTTGCCTCGATTGCCAATTATCTGGCCCGCCACGGCTGGCGCAACGATCACACCTGGGGCCGCGAGGTGCGCCTGCCGGCGGGTTTTGAGACGCGCCTCGACGCGTTGAAGCCCGAGAAGCCGCCAACCGTCTGCGCCCGGGCGCTGAAACACCATACACGCCGGCTCAAGCTCGCCGAGTGGCAGGCGCTCGGCGTGCGTCGCCTGGACGGCCGCGATCTGCCGCAGCGCGACCTTGCGGCCTCTTTGGTGCAGCCGGACGGGCCCTCTGGCCCCAGTTACCTCACTTATGCTAACTTTCGCAGCATCTTGCGCTACAACTGCTCGAACTATTACGCCATTGCGGTGGGGCGGCTTTCGGATCTGATCGCGCAATGAACCGCCAGCAGGGAGCCAAAGCGACCACGGTTCCGCCGGGCCTGGGCCGGGCAGGGGGGGTGCGGGGTCTGCGCACGCTTGCCGCCATCGGGCTGATGCTGGTTCTGGCCGCCTGCGGGACGACGCCGAGTTACCGCGGATCGGCGCCAATGGGCCCCGCCGGCGAGGCCAAGGTCGGCAAGCCGTACAAGGTGGCCGGGCGCTGGTATCACCCCAGGTTCGATCCCTATTACGACCGCACCGGTATCGCCTCCTGGTACGGCCGCAAGTTTCATGGCCGGCGCACCGCCAATGGCGAGCGTTTCAACATGCGGGCACTGACCGCGGCGCATCCGACCCTGCCGCTGCCCAGCTATGTGCGGGTAACCAATCTGGAGAACGGCCGCTGGGTGATTCTGCGGGTCAACGACCGCGGGCCGTTCGTGCGCGGGCGCATCATCGATGTCTCTTACGAGGCCGCCCGATTGCTCGGTTTTGTCAAGCAGGGCACCGCCCGGGTGCGGGTGCAGGTGGTCGGCCCCGATGGCCGGCCGCGGGCGCGTCCGGTGCGCCGTGTGGCGGCACGGCCAGCACCTGCCCGCGTCGCCGTAAAGGCGCCGCCGGCGCCACGCTACGGGATCGAGCGCAAAGCCCTTGCGTCCACCCGGCTGTTCGTGCAGGCCGGCGCCTTTCTGATCCGCCGCAATGCCCTCGAGGTCGCCGCCCAGTTGAACGGCATCGGCCCGACGCGGATCTCCAGCACGATGGCCGACGGCCTGCCGCTCTACCGCGTACGCATCGGCCCGCTGGCCAGTGTCGAGCAGGCTGATCGGGTTCTTGAAGGCGTGCTTTCGCGCGGACACACGGCCGCCAAAATCGTTGTCGAATAACGTCTTGCCTGGGCGCCAAAGACAGCCGATAAACACCATGGCAGGCCCGCTTCCGGGCGCTGCGGATATGACGAAAGGAAGCGATCTTGGTGCAGCGACTCCTTGACATCCGATCCTTCATGCCGCGCCGGCCCTTGCGCTGGCTGGCGGTCGCCCTCATCGCTTTTGCCTTCGGGCTCACGGCCGCTCCTGAACCGGCACAGGCCCTGCCGCCGGTTCAGACCAAGGCCAAGCATGCGATTCTGGTCGATTACGACACCGGCGCCGTGCTGCTGGAAAAGGATGCGGACACGCCGATTCCGCCGGCGTCGATGAGCAAGCTGATGACGCTCTATCTGGTCTTCGAGCGGCTCAAGGAAGGCAGCCTGAGCCTCGACGACACGCTTCCCGTCAGCCCCAAGGCCTGGCGCATGGGCGGCTCCAAGATGTTTGTCGAGGCCGGCAAGCGGGTGCGCGTCGAGGATCTGATTCGCGGCGTCATCGTCGCCTCCGGCAATGATGCCTGCGTTGTCCTGGCCGAAGGCCTGGCCGGCAGCGAGGAATATTTCGCCCAGTTGATGACCGAACGCGCCAAGGATCTCGGGCTCAAGAACAGCCATTTTGCCAATTCCACCGGCTGGCCCGATCCGGAACAGTACATGTCGGTGCGCGACCTGGCGACGCTCGCCAAGCGGATCATCAGCGATTTCCCCGAGTTTTATCACTATTTCGCCGAGCGCAGCTTTACCTACGGCGTCGATGTAACCAGCGGCAAGCCGATTACCCAGCCCAATCGCAATGTGCTGCTGTTCCGCAACATCGGCGTCGATGGCCTCAAGACCGGCCATACCAAGGAGGCCGGCTACGGCATCGCCGTCTCGGCCGAGCGCGACGGGCGCCGTCTGATCCTGGTCGTTGCCGGGCTGTCCAGCGAACGCGAGCGTGCCAACGAGGCCGAGCGCCTGCTCGAATTCGGATTCCGCAATTTCGGCAATTACAAGCTGTTTACGGCCGGCGAGGTGGTCGATACCGCCACCGTCTGGCTCGGCGATCGCGACAGCGTGCCGCTGATCGTCTCCCAGGATGTCCATTTGACCTTGAGCCGGCGGGCACGGCGCGGCATGAAGGTGACGCTCACGCGCACCGACCCGATCCCGGCGCCGATTGCCGCCGGTCAGGAACTGGCCCGGATCGTGATTACCACACCGGAAACCGAGCCGATCACCATTCCGCTCCTCGCCAAGGTCTCGGTCAACCGGCTGGGCCCGCTGGGGCGGATCAAGGCGGCCTTTCAGTATCTGCTCTGGGGCGCGCCCAGCACCGGCCGCTGAGGCCGCCATGGACGAGGCGTGCGGCCGGTTCATCACCCTTGAGGGCGGCGAGGGGACGGGCAAATCGACCCAGACCGCGCGCCTGGTGGCCCGGCTCGCCGCAGCCGGGATCGATGCGCTGGCCACCCGCGAGCCGGGCGGCGCGCCAGGCGCCGAGGACATTCGCCGCCTGCTGGTCAACGGCGCACCAGGGCGCTGGCAGCCGATGACCGAGGCGCTTCTGCATTTCGCCGCCCGCAAGGAACATGTGGACGCAACCATTGCCCCGGCGCTTGCTTCCGGGCGCTGGGTGGTCAGCGACCGCTTTACCGACTCGACCATGGCCTATCAGGGACTGGCGCAGGGGCTGGGGCGCCAGGCGATCGAAACCCTGGGCCGCCTGGTGCTGGGCGATTTCAAGCCCGATCTCACGCTGGTGATCGATCTGCCGCCGGCCGAAGGGCTGGCCCGCGCCGGCGCCCGACCAAAGAGTGCTGATGGGGCGGCCGAAGACCGTTACGAGCGCATGGGCGACGACTTCCATGCGCGCCTGCGGGCCGCCTTTCTGGAAATTGCCGCCGCTGATCCCGCACGCTGCCAGGTGATTGACGGACGCGGCAGTGTCGAAGAGGTCGAGGTGCGCGTCTGGCAGGCAGTCAGCGAGCGGTTCGGACTGTGATGGCACGGCCGGCGGATCAGGGGGATGGGGCCCGGGTGGCGCCGCACCCGCGCGAGACGGCGGTGCTGCTGGGCCACCAGCAGGCTGAGCAGACCCTGCAGACGGCGGCCGAGGCCGGGCGGCTGGCGCACGCCTGGCTGATCACCGGGCCCAAGGGGGTCGGCAAGGCGACCCTGGCCTACCGCTTCGCCCGCTATCTGCTGGCCGGCGGCGGGGACGGGGGGGCGCCCGGCCTGTTCGGCGCCGATGCTGCCCCGACCAGCCTCGATGTGCCGCCCGGCTCACGCACCTTCGAGCAGGTGCGTGCCGGCAGTCACCCGGGGCTGATGGTGATCGAGCGCGGGGTCGACCCGCGCAGCAAGAAACTGCGCGGCGAGATTGTCGTCGATGACGTGCGCCGTCTCCAGAGTTTCTTCGGGCTCACGGCGGCCGATGGCGGCTGGCGGGTGGCGATTGTCGATTCGGCGGACGAGCTCAACCGCAACGCCGCCAATGCCCTGCTCAAGGTTCTTGAGGAACCACCGCAGCGCGCGCTTCTGCTGCTGGTGGCCCGAGCGCCGGGGCGGCTGCCGGCGACCGTCCGCTCGCGCTGCCGGCGCCTGGTGCTGCACCCGTTGACGGACGCGCAAGTGGCCGAAATCGTTGCCACCCATGGCCCCGATCTGAACGCCGAAGATCAGGCCCTGATCACCGCTTTGGCGCAGGGAAGCCCAGGCCGCGCCCTGGCGCTGGCAGGCACCGGCGGACTGGAGCTTTACCGCGAGATGGCGGCGATCCTCGATCGTCTGCCTGATCTGCGAGTCCCGGATGTCTATGCTTTTGCCGATCGGCTGGCCCGCGATGATACGGCCTTTCGCCTGTTCACCGACCTGTTTGCCACCTGGCTGGCCGGGCATGTCAAGGCGCTGGCCTGCGCGGGCGACACCAGGAGCGCGCCGGCGCCGGCACTTGCCCCCTGGACCGCCCTGTGGGAGAAGGCCGGCACGCTCATCGAGCGGGCGCAAGCGGTGAATCTCGATTCCCGCCAGATCGTGGTGACGCTGTTTCACAGTACCGCCGCGGCCGCCGCCGGGCGTGATCCTTAAAGGCGCTGTCACGCTCATCAAAGTCATTCCACCTGCCGGGATAATGCTCTAAAACTCAGGGCGCTGGAGCCCCGCGAGATCCGCCCTTGGGAGACGCAAATGGCCGAAAAGCCATCTTTTTACGTCACGACGCCGATCTATTACGTGAACGATTCCCCGCATATCGGTCACGCCTATACGACATTGGCGTGCGACGTGCTGGCCCGCTTCAAGCGGCTCGACGGCCATGAAGTGATGTTTCTGACCGGCACCGACGAGCACGGCCAGAAGGTCGAGAAGTCGGCCCGTGCCGCCGGCATGGAGCCGCAGGAATTCTGCGACCGGGTGTCCGAGAATTTCCGTGATCTGGCGCGCACCATGAAGTTTAGCAACGACGGCTTCATCCGCACCACCGAGCCCCGCCACATCCGCGCCTGTCAGGCCCTGTGGCAGACGCTGGATGCCGCCGGACAGATCTATCTCGACAGCTACGCCGGCTGGTATTCGGTGCGCGACGAGACCTTTTTTACCGCCACCGAGGTCATGGACGGGCCGGACGGCCAGAAACGCGCGCCCACCGGTGCGCCGGTCGAATGGGTGGAGGAGCCGAGCTACTTCTTCCGGCTGTCCGAATGGCAGGAGCCGCTGCTCGAATTCTACGACCAGAACCCGGATTTCATCGGCCCGCCGTCGCGGCGCAATGAGGTGATCAGTTTCGTGCGCTCCGGCCTGCGGGATCTGTCGATCTCGCGGACCAGCTTCAAATGGGGTGTGCCGGTGCCCGATGACCCCGATCACGTCATGTACGTATGGCTGGACGCACTGACCAACTACATGACCCACCTCGGCTATCCTGACACCGAATCGGACCTGTTCCGGACCTTCTGGCCGGCGGATCTGCACATGATCGGCAAGGACATCCTGCGCCATCATGCGGTCTACTGGCCGGCGTTTCTGCTGGCTGCCGGCATCGCACCTCCGCGCCGTGTCTTCGCCCATGGCTGGTGGACCAATGAAGGCGAAAAAATCTCCAAGTCGCTGGGCAATGTCATCGAGCCGCACGCCCTGATCGAGACCTATGGGCTGGATGCGGTGCGCTATTTCCTGATGCGCGAGGTCCCGTTCGGCAATGACGGGGACTTCTCGCACCGCGCCATGGTGGCCCGCATCAATGGCGATCTGGCCAATGATTTCGGCAATCTGGCGCAGCGCGTGCTCTCCATGATCGCCAGGAACTGCGATGGCAAGGTGCCGGAGCCGGGACCGTTTACGGATGAAGACCGGGCGCTGCTGGATCGTGCCGAGGCGCTTCTGGACGACATTCGTGCCGCCATGGATGGGGAGGCCTTTCATCAGGCGCTGGCCAGCCTGTGGCGCGAGATCGGCGAGGGCAATGCCTATGTCGCACGGATGCAGCCCTGGGCGCTGCGCAAAAGCGACGAGGGGCGCATGCGCACGGTGCTTTATGTGGCGGCCGAGGCGATTCGCCATTACGCGCTTCTGGTGCAGCCGTTCATGCCGGATGCCGCCGGCCGCCTGCTGGATCAATTGTCGGTGCCGGAAGACGCGCGCAGCTTCGCCGCCTTCGGCCCGGCGGGCGCCCTGGTGCCGGGCACCGCCTTGCCGGCACCGCGCGGCGTGTTTCCGCGGTTCCCCGAGGCCTAGGCCCGATCCCGTGGCGATGCTGATCGACAGCCACTGTCATCTCGACTATCTGGCCGAGCGCCAGCCGCTGGACGCGGTGCTCGCACGGGCCCGGGCCGCCGGGGTCGATGCCATGCTGACGATTTCCACCCGGCTCGCCACCTTTCCCCGGGTTCTCGCCATTGCCGAGGCGGATGCGCACGTCTGGTGCTCGGTCGGCGTCCACCCGCATGAGGCGGCGGCCGAGGCGGACGTGGATGTGGCGCGCCTGGTCGAGCTCGCCGCCCATCCCAGGGTCATCGGCATCGGCGAGACCGGGCTCGATTATCACTATATGCACAGCCCCGCAGACGTGCAGAAGGCCCTGTTCCGCACCCACATTGCGGCGGCACGCGAAACCGGCCTGCCATTGATCGTGCATGCCCGCGAGGCGGACGACGACATCGCCGAGATCCTCGAAGACGAGATGGGGAAGGGGGCGTTCGCCGGCGTCATGCACTGCTTTTCCTCGTCGCCCGAGCTGGCGCAGCGCTGCCTGGACATCGGGTTCTATATCTCGATTTCCGGCATCGTCACCTTCAAATCCGCGCAAGGCCTGCGCGATCTGGTGGCGAGCCTGCCGATCGAGCGTCTTCTGATCGAGACCGACGCGCCCTATCTGGCTCCGGTACCGCACCGCGGCAAGCCCAATGAGCCGGCCTTTCTGCCCCATACCGCGGCCTGCATTGCAGAGCTGAAAAACATGTCAGAACAAGAGCTTGCCTCCATTTCTTCTGACAATTTCCAGGCGCTTTTCGGCCCCCTTGAGGGTCTGGTTGAGGCGGGTCGGCCATGAAGGTCACGATCCTCGGCTGCGGAACTTCGGGCGGCGTGCCGCGGATTGGCAATCATTGGGGGGCCTGCGATCCGGCCAACCCGAAAAACCGCCGGCGCAGGGTCTCCATTCTGGTCGAAGATGCCGGGACGGCGGTTCTGGTCGATACCTCGCCGGATCTGCGTGAACAGGCGCTGGATGCCGGGATCACCCGGCTCGACGCAGTGCTTTATACCCATGATCACGCTGATCATTGCCACGGAATCGATGATTTGCGCGGCATTGCCTATCTGATGGGACGGCGTATCGACGTTTATGCCGCGCCGGAAACACTGGCGGTCCTGAAACGCCGTTTCGCCTATATTTTCGAGTCACAGAACCTCTATCCGGCGATCTGCGAGGGTCATGAGATCACCGGGCCGTTGCACATCGGCTCCATGCACATCGTACCGTTCGAGCAGCAGCACGGACCCGGGCGCTCGCTCGGCTTCCGGTTCGGTCCGGTGGCCTATTCGACCGATCTCGACGGTCTGTCCGAGGCGGCGTTTGAGGCGCTGGACGGGGTCAAGCTGTGGATCGTCGACGCGCTGCGCTACGAGCCGCATCCGACGCATGCCCATCTGGCCCGCACGCTGGAGTGGATCGCACGCGTCAAGCCCGAGCGCGCTGTGCTCACGCACATGACCTGGGACCTGGATTACGAGCGGCTTGCAGCCGAGCTGCCGGCAGGCGTGGAGCCGGGCTACGATGGACTGGTGATCGAAATCGACGACTGAGGGAGAGGTACGCCGGGTCAACAGACTGCATTGCGCAGGTGGATTGCGTCCACGAACATCGGTCAGGCGGAATGGGATATACGAATCGAGTGAAAAAGGCGCAATAACAAAGCGATACGCCTTGTTCTTGATGTAATAACGGAGTTAATAATTTTCCATAATATATATTATGCGCTTTCTCGGTGTCCTGCCGAAACCGTGTCGCCCGGTTCCCTGCCGCTTTGGTAAATGCCCACCAAACCGGCGTATTACGGCGAGCTGGCAGCGATTTGCGCGGGCTTTCCGGGCCTCAACCTGGCGGGAGATGAAGGGCCGCGTCCGGCCGAAGCTCGGGGGGAGCCGCTTGACGCGCCGGGCGTGCGGTGAAAGCGGTTGGATGGTTTGCCGGCGATGGCAAGGGCAGGCATTGCCCGGACGTTCGAGAGTGTTGACCGAAGCGCTCCCGAACTTGTCAGTTGCGAGCCCCTGCCCTTAAAACAAGGACGGCAGGACGACACCGTGTTGACCGGTCGTGCCAGGAAAGGAGTGCATCTTCCCGTGAGCAAACCGACGATGGACGATCTGCTGGAGATCATGGCGCGGCTGCGCACGCCCGGGTCCGGCTGTCCCTGGGACCTGGAGCAGACCTTTGAGACCATCGCCCCCTACACCATCGAAGAATCCTATGAGGTGGCGGAAGCGATCGCCAATCAGGACTGGCCGGAGCTGCGCGACGAGCTTGGCGATTTGCTGTTCCAGGTGGTGTTTCACGCCCGTATGGCCGAGGAGGCCGGATATTTCGACTTTGCGGGCGTGGTCGACGCCGTCTGCGACAAGATGGTGCGCCGCCACCCGCATGTTTTCGGGGATCACCGGGTCGCGGATGCCCGCGCCCAGACCGCCGCCTGGGAGGCCCACAAGGCGGCCGAACGGGCAGCCAACCGGTCGGCCTCGGACGCCACTGTCAGCGCGCTGGACGGTGTGGCGCGTACGCTTCCCGCCCTGCTGCGGGCCCGCAAGCTCCAGGCCCGGGCCGCCCGGGTCGGCTTCGACTGGCCGGACAGCGCTCCGGTTGCCGACAAGATCATGGAAGAGCTCGGCGAGCTGACGGCCGAGCTGGCGGCGGCCGCCCGGGACCCGGCCGGACACGATTCGGACCGGATCGGGGAAGAATTCGGCGACTTCCTGTTCGCCTGCGTCAATCTCGCCCGGCATCTGGACATCGATGCGGAGACCGCCTTGCGCCACGCCAATGACAAATTCGAGCGCCGGTTCCGGCGCATCGAGGCAATGCTGGCCGAACAGGGCAAGACGGTGGAAGACGCCGATCTGAGCGAGATGGATGCCCTGTGGGAGCGCGCCAAGGTCGAGGAAAATCAATCGCCCGATTAGGCTTTTCAAGGAAAAAGGGGCCGCACGCCCCTGCGGCCCCCTTCCCTGTCAACTGATTGCGACGGACGAAGGCTAGAAGCCGCCCATACCGCCCATGCCGCCCATGTCGGGCATCGCCGGGGCGCCGCCGCCTTCCTTGGGCTCCGGCTTCTCGGCCACCATCGCTTCGGTGGTCACCAACAGCCCGGCCACCGAGGCGGCGTCCTGAAGCGCGATGCGCACCACCTTGGTCGGGTCGATGATGCCGGCCTTGACCATGTCGGTGTACTCTTCGGCCTGGGCATCGAAGCCACGGCGCTCGTCGTCGGCCTCGAGCAACTTGCCCGCCACCACGGCGCCATCGACGCCGGCGTTCTCGGCGATCTGGCGGACCGGCGCCTCGAGTGCGCGGCGCACGATGTCGACACCGACCTTCTGGTCGGGGTTCTCGGTTTTCACCTTGTCGAGCACCTTGGTCGCGTACAGAAGCGCCACGCCGCCGCCGGGAACAATCCCTTCCTCGACGGCCGCACGGGTGGAATTCAAGGCATCGTCAACCCGGTCCTTGCGCTCCTTCACTTCCGTTTCGGTGGCGCCACCGACCTTGATCAGCGCCACGCCGCCGGCCAGCTTGGCCAGGCGCTCCTGGAGCTTCTCGCGGTCGTAATCCGAGGTCGTCTCCTCGATCTGGG